>NZ_BLPG01000001.1:3893333-4542222 GCF_011764445.1 Phytohabitans rumicis | reverse complement strand
GGCGACGACCCGCCCGACCCCGACCGCACCCGGCTGCTCACGCTCGACCGCCTGCTCACCGCCGTCCGGGCGGCGGACCGCGACGTACGGCTGCTGATCGAGACGAAGCACCCCGCCAAGCAGGGCCCGGAGGTTGAGCGCCGGCTGGTCGCGCTGCTGCGCCAGCACGGGCTCGCCACACCCTCGCCCGACCAGCGGGTACGCGTGACCGTCATGTCCTTCTCCGCGCTCGCGGTCCGGCGGGTGCGCGCGCTGGCCCCCGAGCTGCCCACCGTGCTGCTGCTGGAGGTGCTGCCGCCCGGCCTGCTCCGGCGCGGGCGGCTGCCGTTCGGCGCGCACGTCGCGGGGCCGGGGATCGACCTGGTCCGGGCCCGCCCGCAGCTCGTGCCGCACCTGCGCGAGGCCGGCCACCCCGTGTACGTCTGGACCGTCAACGAGACCGCCGACCTGGACCTGATCGAGGCGTACGGCGTGGAGGGCATCATCACCGACCGACCCCGGATGGTCCTGGACCACCTGGGCCGGTAGGACGAATCCACGCGACAGCGTGGAAGCGCACCAATAGCGAAGTGGGAGTCCCACAGGGCAGACTCTGGGCATGCCGGAGCGTCCCGACTATGCCGCTCTCATCGCCGGACAGGCCCTTGTCATCGAGATGACCAATTCCGGCCAGTCCGGCCTGCCGGTGCTCACCCGGCTGCTGGCGCTGGGGCAGCGGGCGCTGCGGGCCGACGGGATGGCGTTCGTCGAGTTCGGCCCGGCCGGGGGTCGGATCATCGCGGCCAACGGCGCCACCGACTGGGCGCTGGGCCGGCCGGTCGACACGTCCGACCCGGCGATCGCGCGGCTGCTCGCCGGCCCGCGCACCCAGGCTCTCCCGGTCGACGCCCTCGACATCGGCCTCGCCCAGCAGCTTCGCGGGCGCGGGCTGCGGGGCATGCTCTACGCGCGCACCGAGATCCGCGGGCTGCTGATCGGCAGCCTGCACGCGTACTTCGCCGACACCGGCGACGAGCCCGACGCCGAGCACCACGCGCTCATGGCGTACCTGGCGACCTGCATCGCCCACATGTACGGCGACCAGGCGGGCCTGCCCGTGCACGGCGACGGCCCGGTGATCGCCGCGCTGGCCGACGGGCTGGCGGTCGTCGACCGCGACCTGGCCGTCCGGCTGTGGAACCCGGCCGCCGAGCAGGTCACCGGCCTGTCCTCGGCCAAGATGCTGGGCCAGCCGCTGCCCTTTCCGGTGCCCCCGCCCGGCCAGGTGCTCGACCACCGCACCCGCGACGGCCGCTGGCTGAAGATCACCGCGGGCGAGCTGCCGGGCGCGTTCGAGTCGCAGGTCGTCACGTTCCGCGACACGACCGACCAGTACCGGCGCGATCACGACCGCGACCTCTTCGTCGCGGTCACCAGCCACGAGCTCCGCACGCCGGTCACCGTCATCAAGGGGTACGCGGACACGCTGTGCAACCACTGGGACTCGCTTTCCGAGCCCGACCGGCGGGAGGCGGCGCGCGTCATCGGGCTGCGCGCCGGTGAGCTCGCCCGGCTGGTCGACCGGCTGCTGTCCGCCGCCAACGACGGGGGTCAGGTGGGCGGCGCCCCGCCAATGCCGTTTGACCTGGTGGAGGCGCTGCGGTCGGCGGTGGCCGCGCTCCCGGCGGACCTGCGCCGGCGGCTGTCCATCCAGTTGCCCGACGACCTGCCGAAGGCGCTCGGCGACCGGGCGAGTATGGCGACGGTGCTGACCGAGTTGGCCACTAATGCCGAAAAGTACTCAAACCCGGACTCTTTCGTCGAGGTGACGGCTGAGGTCGACGAGAGAACTGTCGTATTTCGGGTTAGCGACCGGGGCATTGGGGTACGTCCCGAGCACGTTGAGCGCGCTTTCGACCGATTTTGGCAGGGCGAGCAAGGTGATCGGAGGAGGTATCCAGGGACCGGTTTGGGCCTCTATCTCGTTAGAAGGATCGTCGAGCGACAAAACGGATGGGTTTCCCTTCGTCCACGCGAAGGGGGCGGTACGGTCGCAGAGGTGCGACTCCCGCGCGGCTAGCTCAGGCAGGAGGCGCGATCGTGTCGATGGCACTAGCCGAACGAGCGTGGTGCGTAGTCATCCCGCACCATCCCCGCGGTGCCCGGATCGCGCGCCAGCGCCTCACCTCCGAGCTCGGCGACACGGTCCATCCGGCGCTGCTCGCTGACGCGGTCGCGGTGCTGGCCGAGCTGGTCGGCAACGCCGTACGGCACGCCGAGCCACTCCCCGGGGGCGTGATCCGGGTGGCGTGGCGGCTGCGGCCCGGCTCATCCGGCACCGACGGCGACGTCATCGAGGTCCGCGTGACCGACGGTGGAGCGGACAACCCGCCCCGGATCCGCACGATCCCGACCGACGCGCTCGACGGGCGCGGCCTGAGCATCGTGGCGGCGCTGTCCGACCGGTGGGGCGTGGAGCGCGACGGCCTCGGCCAGAGCGTCTGGGCGGAGTTGTCCGGCGCGCTCGACCTCGAACGGCGGGAAAGTCCGTGATCCACCGCGCCGTTGGCCCCACGCCGGGCGCATAACGCCTATTCTGGACCGCCGTGAGGGAGCAGCGCCTCAGCGAGTGATCCAGGAGACCCCGTGAGTAAGCGTCGTAAGCACACCCGGTCCGCCACCGACGCGGCACCCAAGCGCCAGAAGCTGCGGGACATCTTCGTACCCCGGCCGTTTGAGGGTCTCGCCGACGAGCCGGAGTGGATCGCGCTGCGCGAGCTGGTCCCGGCCGCCTCCGCTCCCCTGCACCTGACCCCGAGCTGGTCGAGAAGCACGGCGACCGGCCGATCACCCTGGCCACCGTCCTGCCCATGGCCTGGCCGGCGATGACCAAGCCGGACGGCCGGATCTTCGTCGGACTTCAGCGGCACGTGCAGTCCGGGGACGTCTCGCGCGACCTGGCGGTGGCGATCCTCTCCGCGCTCCAGACCGAGCCCGGCGGCACGGTCGCGGTGCCGGCGCTGCCCGGCGAGGGCCCGCGGCTGCAGGACATCCTGGTCGACGGTGTGCTCGACATCACGATGCACGACACGTTCGAGTTCTGGCTGGACGCCGACGCGGCCGATGACCCGAACGTGAAGGCGTCCCTGGAGCGGGCCAACGCCTCCATCTACCCGACCGTACGGCTCGCGTCGGCGCGGGCCGCGTACTGGTGCCGCGTGCCCGAGAAGAGCCACGTGCGCTGGGTGCTGCCGGACGACGAGGACGCCGCCCTGAACGCGCTGTCCCGGCTCGGCGCGGCTGGCGAGCTGCTCCTGGGCGAGGGCACGAAGTTCGCCGGCATGTTCCGCGCGCACGGCCGGCTGGTGCCGGTGTGGGACATCCCCCGCGAGCCGGAGGCCGCCGAGTGGGAGGCCGCCGTGGCCGACTTCGCCAAGCGCTACACCGACGCCCTCGCCGACGAGTCCCCATTGGACGGCCCCGCCCGCCGCGCCAAGCAGGGCCTGCTGGGCCGCCAACTCACGCTGCGTTGAGGGGAGCCCGGACCAGCGGGCAGGACATGCACCTGGGGCCACCCCGGCCGGAGCCCAGCTCGGAGCCGGGGATCGGGATGACCTCGATGCCGGAGCGTTCCAGCCGGGCGTTGGTCTCGACGTTGCGCTCGTAGGCGACGCAGAGCCTGGGCTCGATGGCGAGCGTGTTGTTGCCGTCGTCCCACTGCTCGCGCTCGGCGGTGACCGGGTCCAGGCCGGTGTCGATGACCCGCAGCGAATCCAGGTCCATCGCGTCCGCCGCCGCCCGCAGGAACGGCGCCGGACCGTCCACCTGCGGCTCCCCGTCGTCGCCGGCGATCACCGTGTACGCCACGAGCGCGTCCGCCACGTTCGGGTACATCAGGACGGCGTCCACGTCGACCATCGTCACGATGGTGTCCAGGTGCATCGTGGCCCGCTCCTGGGCGATCGGGACCACCAGGATGGTGTGCGCAAGCCCTTCGCCGAACACTCGCCGCGCCAGGCGTTCGGCCCCTGCGGGCGTGGTCCGCTCCCCCACCCCCACCGCGATCACGCCGGGCGCCAGCAGCAAGACGTCGCCGCCCTCGACCGGCTCCAGCGACGGCTCGTACACCAGCGCCGTGCCGGCGAACCGCGGATGATGCCGGTAGATCGCGTGCAACAGGCTGGTCTCCCGCTGCCGGGCAGGCATCGCGAGACTGGTCACCACGGCCCGGTCCCGGACCCACACCGACGAATCGCGGGTGAACAGCAGGTTGGGCAGCGGGTCGATGATGAAGTCGTGCTGGTCCATCAGCGCGTAGACCAACCCTCCGGTACGCCCGCGCAGCTCCTCGTGCGCCAGCCCGGCGGTGAGCACATCGGACAGTCCAACCGGGTCGAGGTACGTCAGGTGGTCGGCCACCCGACGGCGCAGCGTGTCGCCCAGCCGCAGGTCGGCGAGCACCAGCGCGGTCAGCTCGGCGCGCGCCTCGTCGATCGCCAGGGTCTCGGCGAGCAGGGCGCTGAGGTAGAGCACCTCCACGCCGCGCCCGCGTAGGGCGCCCGCGAAGGCGTCGTGTTCCTCCTGGGCCCGCCCCACCCACGGGATCGCATCGAAGAGCAGCGAATCGTTGTTGCGCGGCGTCAGCCGGGCCAGCTCGGGACCCGGGCGGTGCAGGAGGACTGTGACGAGTCTGCCAACCTCGCTATCCACGTAATGGGCCACAATGGGCAGCGTAGGTCAGTCGGGTAGCGCTATCTGACAAAAGAGGCGGGTCGTGAATGCGGCATTCATCCCCACTCACTCCCCGTCACTCCTTCTTCCGTACCCGTCTAACCACGTACGGTAGTGGAACCACAACTTCGAGAGACCTTTTGCCGGAGGTCCGCGATGACCGTCTTCCCCGCGCGTCGAGCTGTCCCCCGCAGCGGGCGCTCCCCCGTCCCCAATGTCGACCATCACCCCGTTCTCGAAGCGGTTCGACCCACCCCGCTGGAGTGGGCCCGTCGGCGGCGCGCCGAGCGGGACGCCAAGCGGGTAGAAGCCGCCGGAAACCGCGCGCTCACCCGCCTGGACCACCTCGGCCCGGCGTGGCACGTGGTGGACTGGCCGCGCACCGAGGTGCCCGCCGCTCCCTGGCTCGACATCGACGGCCGCGCCCGTGACGAGCGCGCCGGGTTCCTGGCGATCGGCCCGAGCGGCCTCTTCGCGGTGACGGTCGCCGACCATGGCCGGGCCCGCGTCATGATCGCTGGCGACGTCGTGCAGATCAACGGCAAGCGCCCCGGCTACTTCGCCGAGGCCCGCCGCGACGCCAAGCGCGCGAGCAAGGCACTCTCCGCGGCGGTCGGCATGGCTGTGCCGGTCACGCCGGTGCTGACCTTCGTCGGATCCGGCCAGATCAGCGTGTACGGGCTGCCGAAGGACTGTCTCGTCGCCACCCACCGGGAGCTCGACCGCCTGCTCGTGGCCGGCGGCCAGCGCATCAGTCCCGCCACGGCGGAAAAGCTGTCCCAGGTTGCCCGCCACCCGGCTACTTGGCTCAACGCTCCGTACCGGTCCTCGGCCGACTACCGGTGGTACGAGGACGGCCGAACGGCCGCTGACAAGCGGAGTGCCCGCCGGTAGCGTGCCAGCCAGCCGTTCCGGACAAACCCGCCGGATGGACCGGGGTCGGCGATCGGCGCCAAAACCGGTTAGCGTAGCGGTGGGCCGGCGGACTGTATTGGAGGCGCGGGTGGCGCACGTCGAACTCTCGCTCTCGGAAGCGTTCGTGCCGCAAGCTCGCACGAGCATCGAGCCGGAGTACGGCAGCAGCGTCGAGCTGTGGTCCGCCACCGTCGCGGCGGCCGCGGAGCCCTGCCTGCTGATCGACGCCGACTTCGCGATCGTGGCGGTCTCCGAGTCCGCGTGCCAGCTGCTCGGGCTCGGTAGCCCGGCCGAGGCGACCGGCCGGTCGCTGCTCGACGGGGTGCTGCGCCTGGTCGACTTCACCCAGGCCCGCAGCGAGCTGACCGAGACCGAGATCGAAAAGATTCCGCCGCTGCTGGCGCTCTCCTCCGGCCGGCTGGCGCGCGGTCTGCTGCGGGTGCCCGCGGGCGGCACGCCCGAGGCGGCCACGGTGGACGCCATCGCCACGCCGATCTCCGACGAGGGCACGGTCTCGGGTTCGCTCACCTTCTTCTGCGAGGTGTGAGTCGGTCGTGGACTGACGGCTCCGTCCGCCTAGGATTGAGTCGCCTGTCGTAACGACCCTGACCTATGCCCGAGGAGTCGCGTGCCTGCCCACGCCCGCGTCCCTTTGCGTACGGCGGCCGCCGTGCTCGCCTGCGCCGCCCTGGCCACCGGGTGTGGCGTGCCCCCGGAGCTGCGCGATCCACCGGGGAGCGTGGTGCCGTCGCCGCAGAGTGGCCCGTCCACGGCCCCGCCGGCGGTCGTCCCCTCCATGCCGCCCACGCTCGGGCCAACCCCGAGCCGCACGTTCGGCGAGGCGCAGGCGGTCGCATGCGACGGCACGCCCAGCGGCACTCAGGTGATCTCGCTGCTGCGCAATACCTCCGGGCTGCTCCCGTCCGGCGCCACCGCGACCGTGCGCGCCGACACGCCACTGTGCGCCGGCACGTGGCAGTACAGCGTGGTGACCGTGAACGGGCGGGATCCGTTGGCCGTGGTGACGAAGGGCTCCCCCGGCGCGCTGACCCTCGTCACGGCCGGCACCAACGTCTGCAACATCCCGGTGCGCACGAGCGCGCCCGCCGGCATCCGCGAGGTGGCCTGCGAGTCCGGCCCCGCCCCGGAACGGTTTAACCTGATCACATGCCCGGAGTTCCACCCACCCGCTTCGTCTTCCTCGGTCCCGAGGCGACCTTCACCGAGCAGGCGCTGCGGACGATCCCCGCAGCCGAGCGCGGCATCCGTACGCCCATGCGGAGCGTCCCGGAGGCCCTCGACGCGGTCCGTGGCGGCGACGCCGACGCCGCCCTCGTACCCCTGGAGAACTCGATCGGCGGCGCGGTGGGCGTCACGCTCGACGAGATGATCGACGGGGCGCCGCTGGTGATCACCCGCGAGGTGGTGATCCCGGTGGAGTTCGTGCTCGGCACCCGCGCCGGGGTTTCGCTGGACCGGATCCAGACGGTGGCGGCCCACCCGCAGGCATCCACCCAGTGCCGCGGCTGGCTCCAGGCCCACCTCCCGGCCGCGACGGTCGTCGACGTGCTCTCCAACTCGACGGCCGCCATCGCGGCAGCCGAGGGCGAGTACGACGCCGCGATCTGCGCCCCCATCGGCGCGACCCGGTACAAGTTGTCGGTGCTGGCTGACAAGATCGCCGACCATTCGGACGCGGTCACCCGGTTCGTACTGGTGACCCGCCCGGGGCCGCCCCCCGAGCCGACCGGCGACGACGTCACATCGCTGGCGGTCTTCATCTCACACGACCGGGTCGGCGCCCTGCTCGCCGTCCTCATGGAGCTGGCCGTACGCGGGGTCAACCTCACCCGCATCGAGTCCCGGCCCACCGGGGAGCAGCTGGGCCGGTACGCGTTCTTCCTGGACTGCTCCGGGCACGTGGCCGACGGCCGGCTCGGCGAGGCGCTCCAGGGTCTGCGCCGGGTCTGCGCCGAGGTGCGCTTCCTCGGCTCGTACCCGAGGCACCGCTGGGCGACGGAGTCCGACCGGCCGGTCCCCGCGCCGGCCGGACTCTCCGATGTGGACTACGCGGACGCCGCCGCGTGGCTGGCCCGCCTCCGGGCCGGCGACCTGGCCTGAGCTCAGCCGCCGAGGAGGCTGCCCAGGCCGCCGCTCTGCTGCTGCTGGCCGCTGCCCTGCACGGGCGGCTCCTCCGAGGGCTGGACCACCACGAAGCCCTGCCCCGCGAAGCTCATCGTGAACGCCTCGCCGGTACGCCGCCCGAGCAGCGTGCCGAGGCCCAACTGCTCGGCCCGGTGGTAGCCGGTCTGCAGGTTGGCCGACCAGCAGACCGCCGCCTGCGGGTCGACGAACGTGGGCTGGTCGACGTTCAGCACGACCGGGGTGCCCTTGGTGGTGACCGCGATCCGCCCCTGGCCCGTGAACACGCAGTTGAACAGGCCGGCCGAGGAGAGCATCCCCATGCCCTGGACCATCTTGATGTCGTACTGGAGGGTCGAGTCGAACGCCAGCACGCTGGAACCGTTGATCGACAGGGCGTCGCCGGGCTCCAGGTCGATCAGGTGCACGTCCGAGGCGAGGTCCGCGAGAAACACATCGCCGCGGCCCGCCATCTTCATCAGGGGTACGCCCTCGCCGGTCAGCTTCTGCTTGAGAAACTTGCCGATCCCACCCGAACCGAGGGCCTGGAACTGCACCTGCCCCTGGTAGGCGACCATGGCGCCGGTACGGGCCATGCACTCGCCGTTGAGCTCTATCTTCAGCATCTTCGAGTTCTGCAGCCGCATTCCGGGCTGGGCGGACTCCTTCTCGAGGTTCTCTGCCGAGAACAGCGCGCTACGCATGCCCAGGAGGGTAGGAGGGCAAGGCAAGGTCAGCCCCAGCCGAGCTCGTGCAGCCGCTCGTCGTCGATGCCGAAGTGGTGGGCGATCTCGTGGACGACCGTGATCGCGACCTCGTCCACCACGTCGTCCTCGGTATCGCAGACGCGCAGCGTGGGATTGCGGAAGATGGTGATCCGGTCGGGCAGCACGCCACCGTAGTCCCAGCCGCGGCGGGTGAGCGCGTACCCCTCGTACACGCCGAGCAGGTGCGGGTCGCCGCGCGGAGGGTCGTCCTCGACCAGGATCACAACGTTGCTCATGAGGCCGAGCAGCTCTTCGGGCACCTCGTCGAGCGCCTCGCTGACCAGTTCCTCGAACCGTTCCCGGCTCATCTCAACGGGCACCCAGCCATTGTGCCCGATGGGTTAGGAAGGGCCCCTGCTATGCAGAAAGCGTGAACAGGGTGCCCTTCCTTGCACCTCAGGCCAGGCGGGCGGTCAGGGTGATCTCGGCGCCGGGGGCGAGCAGCCGGGAGATCGGGCAGTTCGCCTTGGCGTTCTCCGCCATCTTGACGAACTCGGCCTCATCGACGCCCGGCACCGAACCGACGGTCTCAAGGTCGATCCGGGTCACGGTCTGACCGGCGTCGGTCTTCTCCAGGTGCACGTTGGCCGTGGTGTCCACGGACTCCGGGGTGTAGCCGGAGTCGGCGATGACCTTGGAGAGGAACATCGAGAAGCAGCCGGCGTGCGCGGCGCCGATGAGCTCCTCGGGGTTGGTGCCCTCGCCCTCTTCGAAACGGGACTTGAACGAGTAGTTCCCCTCGAGCCCACCCTTGCCAGTGCGGATCGTGCCGGAACCCTCGGTGAGGTTGCCCTGCCACAGGGCAGTCGCGGTGCGGATAGCCATATGCGCGACGCTAGCCCAAACCGCAGCGCGATGCGACGATCCCCGTCATGACCCGGAGGTTGGCCACGGTGGGCGGCGGCGTGCTGGTGGCGGCCGGGTTCGTGCTCGCCTTGCTGGCGCTCGCCATACCGTGGGCGCGCTACCGGCTGGCCGTCGACGTACCCGCGGGCGAAGCCGCCCTCGACGAGTCCGGCGGCATCGCGGTGTTCCAGCTGGAGCGCGGCTGGTGGTACGTGCTCGCGCTCTTCGCGCTGCTCGGCCTCGTGGCGGGCGCCGCGACCGCCACCGGCGGCGCGGCCCGCGGCGCCGCGGTGGCCGGCCTCGCCGTCGGCGTGACCGGCATGCTGGTCGCCAACCTCCTCAGCAACCACGTCGTCGGGGCGTCGGTCGACACCATCACCAGCGGGCTCGCGATGATCGACGTCCGCGCCACGCGCGGTCCCGGCATCGGGTACGGAGTGGCCGCGCCCATCGTTTTGGCCCTGGGTGGTGCCCTTTTGTCAGTCCGCACCCAACGTTTTTGACGCCTATCCTGGGTGGGGAGCAGCCCAGGAGGTGCGCGATGCAGGTTATCGAGCTGCCGGTGACCGTCGAGTGGACACCGGAGATGCTGGAGAGACTCCCTCGCGACTATCGCTACCAGGTGAGTGAAGGGAACCTGATCGTGTCGGCTGCGGCGATGCGCCCATGGCATGGAGACGCCCAGTTTCGTATCACACACCTGCTCCGGTCCACCGGACTGGAGGCATATCCAGAGTGCGGCGTCGTGATCGGGCGGGGTGAGATCTACGACTGCGACGTTGGCGTATTCCGCGATCGCCCCGCAGGGAACGTCGCATACCACCCGGCGCGCGAGTTCGAGCTGGTCATCGAGGTCGTCTCGCCCGACTCACGGCGCGCAGATCGGGTCGTCAAGCCGCAGCAATACGCCGCCGGTGGCATCCCCGAGTTCTGGCGTGTCGAGGAGACCGACGACGGAGAGGCGATCGTCCATCAGCACCGGCTGGTCCGGGAGTCGGGAGCTGGGCGCTATGTCGAGACGCGGGTGGTCATGTTGAGCACGCTCGAGAAGGAAGCCGGCGCGTCATGACGCAGGTCGTCGAGGAAGAGGCGGAGGTCGTCGAGTTCGGCGACAAGGAGCCGCGCAGCCGCCGCGCCGTGCTCACCCAGGCCCTCGCCGGCGTACGGCGGGACAAGCGGCTGGTGCCGGTGCTCGCCGGGCTGGGGCGGTCGCCGTCTTCGCCTCGATGATCGGCGAGTGGCAGATCACCACGATGACCGAGGAGGGGATCTTCACGCCCGACTCGACCGGCCAGCCCATCGCCACCGGCGTCGCCGACCTGGGCGCCTGGTCGGCGGCGTACCTCGTGGGGATCTTCGGCCTGGTCGGCTGCCTCGGGCTGGTGCTGTTCGGGCGGCCCACGGTGCGCGATCACGCCCGGGTGCTGGGCCTCACCACGACCGGCGTCCTGGCGGCCATCCTCGTCGCGATCGCCATCGACATCGACGACCGCAGCGTGGTCTTCGGCCCGATGACCTTCGGCGGGGCGGTGCCGTACGAGGTGGAGTACGGCCGCGGGCTCACGACGGCGTTCATCGGCGTGGTGTTCCTCGGCGTGGCCCTGTTCATCTCCGGCCGCCTCATGCCGGCGCCCCCGCCGGCGCAACCGTCCCCGGAAGCGGCGCCGGAGAAGGCCGACGAGGAGCCGGCCGAGCAGGCGGACTGGCCCTGGCGGCGACCGCGCCAGGCGCGGGAGGCCCACGACCCCGAGGCCGACCTCCCGCCGCCCATCGATCTCACGGTCGCGCCGACCCCGCCCTTCGTGCCGCTGCCCGACGGAAAAACCGATAGTTGAGTCGCCTAGGCTTTATGTCGTGATTGACCTCCGCCTGTTACGCGAAGACCCGGACGTCGTACGTGCCAGCCAGCGGACTCGTGGCGAGTCCGAGTCGCTGGTCGACGACCTGCTGCGCGCCGAGGAAGGCCGGCGGTCCGCGGTGCAGGCGTTCGAGGCGGTGCGGGCCGAGCAGAAGGCGCTCGGCAAGCGGGTATCCCAGGCCACCGGCGACGAGAAGGCCGCGCTGCTGGCGCGTACCAAGGAATTGTCGGCGGAGGTGAAGGCGGCCGAAGCGGCCGCCACCCAGGCCGAGCAGGTCCTGCGCCAGGCGCACCTGGCCGTGCCCAACGTGGTGGAGGCCGGCGCGCCGCCCGGCGGCGAGGACGACTTCGTGGTGCTGCGTGAGGTCGGTCAGAAGCCCGACCTGGCCGAGCCGCGCGACCACCTGGTGATCGGTGAGGCGCTGCGGGCGATCGACATGGAGCGCGGCGCGAAGGTGTCGGGCAGCCGGTTCTACTTCCTGACCGGCGTCGGTGCGCTGCTGGAGATGGGGCTGTTGCAGCTGGCGATCGCGCAGGCGGTCGAGTACGGCCTCACGCCGGTCATCCCGCCCGTGCTGCTGAAGCCGGAGTCGATGGAGGGCACCGGCTTCCTGGGCGCGCACGCCAGCGAGATCTACCGGCTGGAGGCCGACGACCTCTTCCTGGTCGGCACCAGCGAGGCGGCGCTGGCGGCGTACCACGCGGGCGAGATCCTCGACCTGGACCAGCCGATCCGGTACGCCGGTTCGTCGTCCTGCTTCCGCCGGGAGGCGGGCTCGCACGGCAAGGACGTGCGGGGCATCATGCGGGTGCACCAGTTCAACAAGGTGGAGATGTTCTCGTTCTGCCGGCCCGAGGAGGCGCACGCCGAGCACCTGCGCCTGCTGGCCTGGGAGGAGGAGATGCTCGCCAAGGTCGAGGTGCCCTACCGGGTGATCGACACGGCGGCCGGCGACCTGGGGTCGAGCGCGGCCCGCAAGTACGACTGCGAGGCGTGGGTGCCGTCGCAGGGCCGCTACCGCGAGGTCACCTCCACCTCGAACTGCACCACGTTCCAGGCCCGCCGCCTGGGCATCCGCTACCGCGACGCGGACGGCAAGACGCAGACGGCGGCGACGCTCAACGGCACCCTCGCGACGACGCGGTGGCTGATCCCGATCCTGGAAAACCACCAGCAGCCGGACGGCTCGGTGCGGGTGCCCAAGGCGCTCCAGCCCTACCTGGGCGGCCGGGACGTGTTAGAGCCAGCGTGACCTAGGCGTCGCACAGAAGTCATGGTTGCGTAGCGTTCGGTGAGGTACGGTTGCTCCCCCGCCGTCACCGGGGCGGATGCCCCGCCTCGTGGCGGCCGGGTGAGGAGGGACCATGCCGCGCCCGGGACTGCCCAAGCTGATCGCGACCGACCTCGACGGGACGCTGGTACGCAGCGACGACACCGTGTCGGACTTCACCCATGAGGTGCTCGACCGGGTACGCGCTGCCGGCATCCCGATCGTCGGCGCGACCGGGCGCGGGCCGCGGCTGGTCGAGCTCACCCGAAACGACATCCGGGCGGCCGACTACCTCGTGATGGCCGGCGGCGGCCGGGTGGTCGACCAGACCGACCCGGCCGGGCCGGTGGTGCTGCGCGACGAGCGGCTGGCCGGCCAGGTGCTGGCCCGGCTGCTGGCCGACCTGGAGGCGAACGTCGGGCCGCTGACCGTCATGGTGGAGGCGCTGGACGCGCCGGACGCGCCGCTGTGGGGCGACCACGACCCGGCCTGGCGCTACCCGGACCGGTTCGAGGCCCGGCCCCGCGCCGACTGCCTCACCGGCGACGTGATCAAGGCGTTCGCGCGTACGGCGGACCACGACGTGGACACGCTGCTGGCCGCCGCGCGCCGGATCGTGCCGCCGGACCTGGCGTCGGTGACCCAGGCCGGGCTCGGGTTCGTGGAGATCTGCCCGCCCGGCGTGGACAAGGCCACCGGGCTCGCCGTGGTGGCGGGCGCGCTCGGCGTCGACCCGGCCGAGGTGCTGGTCTTCGGTGACATGCCGAACGACATCCCGATGTTCGAGTGGGCCGGGTGGGGCCGGGTCGCGGTGTCCAACGCGCACCCGACCGTGCGGCTGCTCGCCGACGAGGTCACCTTGCGCAACGACGACGACGGCGTAGCGGTCTACCTCGATCGACTACTGTCGCGGTGATGGGAGCAGCACTGCCACGCCTGGTCGCCACCGATCTCGACGGCACACTCGTGCGGCAGGACCGCTCACTCAGCCCGCGCACCGTCGACGTACTGCACCGGATACCCGCGGAGGTCGTCCTGGTGACCGGCCGCCCGGTCCGCTGGCTGAGTCAGGTGTACGACCAGCTGCGCGCGCCGCTGCCGGCCGTCTGCGTCAACGGTGCCGTCGTGTACGACCCGCACGCCGACCGGGTCCTCCGGGCCGACCCGCTGGCCCCGGACCTGCTCGTCGAGGTGGCCCGCCGGCTGCGGGAAACCGTGCCCGACGCGGTCTTCGCGGTCGAGGTCGAGGACGGGCGCGCGCTGCGGCACGACGTCAAGTGGCCGGTCCTGTGGGACGCGGGTGACGCGTCGATCCGGGCCTTCACGTCGCCGGACGAGCTGGGGTCGGTGCCGGCGGTGAAGCTGCTGATCCGGGCCGGCAAGCGGGACCCGGACGTCTTCACCCGGCTGGTGGCGGAGGCGCTCGGCGGGTTGGCGGAGGCGACGCACTCGTCGTACTCCGGGCTGGTGGAGATCTCCGCCGCGGGGGTGACCAAGGCGGCGGGGCTGGCCTGGTTCTGCGCGGAACGCGGGATCGAGCCGGCCGAGGTGGTGGCGTTCGGCGACATGCCCAACGACGTACCCATGCTGACGTGGGCCGGGCGGGCGGTGGCGGTGGCCAACGCGCACCCGGCCGTACGCGAGATCGCGGACGACGTCACGCTGTCCAACGACGATGACGGCGTCGCCGCGTACCTGGAAAAGCTCTACGAGCTCTGATTAGAGGTACTGGCCGGTCTTGCCCTGGCCCTCGGTGGCCTGTCCGGGCTGGATCTGCATCCCGGGGACGAGGCCCCCGCCCGGGGCCATCGGCAGCGCCGGCCGGCCGGTGCGCATCTGCTCCAGCTGCATCCGGGCCGCCATCTGCTGGGCCACCAGCGCCGCCTGGATGCCGTGGAAGAGCCCTTCCAGCCAGCCGACGAGCTGGGCCTGGGCGACCCGCAGCTCGCCCTCGCTGGGCGTCGTGCCCTCCTCGAACGGCAGCGACAGCCGCTCCAGCTCGTCGCGTAGCTCGGGGGCTAGACCGTCCTCCAGCTCGATGATCGACCGCTGGTGGATCTCGCGGAGCCGGGTGCGGCTCGCCTCGTCAAGCGGCGCGGCGCGCACCTCCTCCAGCAGCTGCTTGATCATGCTGCCGATGCGCATCACCTTCGCCGGCTGCTCGACCAGGCGCGACGGGTCTTCGGCGTCGATCTGCAGGTCGGTCTCGACGGTGCCGACCGGACGTCCGTCCGGACCGACCACCACGACGGTGCCCGGACGGACGCCGGGCTCTTCCGGGTTGCGGTGTGCTTCGGTCATGCCGTCCATCTTCGCTCAGCACCCCTGCCACCCGCGCGCCGGTACGCGGGATAGCGTCACTCGCATGTCCCCCGACCCCGTGGTGTCCTGAATCGCCCGGCGCCGCCACCGGACGCCACCATTCGCTACGGCGACCACCCCGACCAGGTCGCGGACGTACGGTTTCCGGCGCGTACCCCGGACGCTCCGGCGCGACCGGTGGTGATCGTGCTGCACGGCGGATTCTGGCGATCCGAGTGGGATCGGTCACACACCGGCCCGCTCGCCGCCGAGCTGGCCGCGAGCGGCTACCCGGTGATCCAGTTGGAGTACCGGCGGACCGGGCAGCCGGGCGGTGGCTGGCCGGGCACCTTCGCCGACATCGTGTCCGGGATCACGACCGTGCCCCGGCTGCTGAGCCTCGACTCAACCCCGCCGATCCTGCTCGGCCACTCGGCCGGCGGCCAGTTGGCGCTGTGGTACTCGATGGCGGGTCCGGCGCCGGTGCTCGGCGTAGTGGCGCTGGCCCCGGTCGCCGACCTCGCCGAGGCGTACCGGCTGGATCTGGATGGTGGCGCGGTGGCCGCGCTTCTCGGCGGCGGCCCGCGCGAGGTGCCGGACCGGTACGCGGAGGCCGACCCCTCCGGGCGGACTCCCCGAGGTACACGGAGCGTGATCATCCACGGTGTGATCGATCGACAGGTTCCGGTCGAGCTGAGCCGCCGGTACGCGTCGGTCGCCCGCGCCGCCGGAGCCGACGTCACACTGGTTGAGCTGCCCGACGTGGAGCATTTTTCCCTTATCGACCCGCAATCGGGAGCCTGGCCGGTGGTGACGAGCGCATTGCAATCGCTGCACCGCTGATCACCTGATATTGACGCAGCGTCGCGAACCGGGTAGACAGCCGGATGGGTCGCGATCCGGCCTGCAAGGGAACCGTGGGAGGAAAGACCGTGTCGCCATTAGATCGCCGGCAGGCGCTCAAGCTCTTCGCCGCCCTGGGTGCGGCGGGGTTCGCTGCCGCATGCGCCACGGACGACGACGCCGACGCTGATCCGCAGCTCAGCGACGAGCCCGTGAAGATCGGCCTGGTGGCCCCGCAGACCGGGTCGCTGAAGGTGGTCGGCGACGACATCGTCAACGGGTTCCAGCTCTACCTTGCGCTGAACCAGAACCGCCTCGGCGGGCACCCGGTCGAGTTGGTGACCGCGGACGAGGGCGGCGACGACAAGTCCGCCAAGGCGGCCATCGACTCGCTGCTGCAGCAGGGCGTGCTGGCGCTCACCGGCGTGGCCAACTCGACGGCGCTGGGGGCCGTGCGCGACACCATCGAAGGCGCCAAGGTGCCGCTGATCGCGTCGAACGGCGTACCGAGCAGCCTGCAGGGCGTGCTCTACATCTGGTCCGCCTCGTTCGTCGACAGCGACCCGAGCCAGGCGCTCGGCAGCTACCTGACCGGCGTGATGCCCTCCGGCGACCGGCTCACCGTCATCGCGCCGAACAGCGAGACCGGGCAGGACGCGGTGGACACGTTCCGGCAGGCGTTCGGCCCGACCGACAGCCGGCTGACCGAGACGCTCTGGACCCAGCCGTCGGCCACCGCGAGCAAGAACTTCTTCCAGGCGACGCTGGCCCAGGTGGACACGCTCAAGCCCGACGCGGTGTACGCGTTCTACTCCGGCCCGGTCGCGGTCGAGTTCGTGAAGCAGTTCCGCGCGCGCGGCCTCGACGCGAAGATCTACGCGCCCGGGTTCTTCACCGACGGCACGGTCCTGACCGAGATGGGCGACGAGGCCGAGGGCATCTTCACCGCGATGAACTACTCGTCGGACCTCAACAACGCGGCCAACCGGCTCTTCGCCACGGCGTACCGCCGGGAGCACGACGTCGCGCCCTCGGCGTCCGCCATGGCCTCGTACGACTCGGCGCAGGTGCTCGACCGGGCCATCCGGCTCGCCGGCGGCCGGCCCACCCCGCAGCAGGTCAACCTGATGCTCGGCCGGGTCGGTCAGATCGACAGCCCGCGCGGCACCTGGCAGTTCAACCAGCCACGTACGCCGCAGCAGAAGTGGTACCTGCGCGAGGTGCGGCAGGACGGCCAGGTGCTGTCGAACGTGCTGCTGAGCGAGCTGGCGACGCTGGGTTAGGGGCGCAGCTCCGCCACGCAGCACTTCACGCTGCCGCCGCCCTTCTTCAGCTCGGACAGCTCGACCAGCACGGGTACGTAACCGGCGTCCGCCAGCTTCTGCGCCATGCCGGTGGCCTCGCTGTTGAGGACGACATGCCGCCCGTCGCTGACCAGGTTGAGCCCGAAGGCGTGCGCGTCGGCGTCGTCGGCGGTTACCGCGTCCGGGAAGAGCTGGCGCAGCACCCGCTGCGACGGCTCGGAGAAGGCCGCCGGGTAGTAGGCGATCGCGCCGTCGTCGAGGGCGGCGAGCGCGGTGTCCAGGTGGTAGAAGCGCGGTTCGACCAGCCGCAGCGAGACCACCGGCCGGCCCAGCACGTCCTGCGCCTCGGCGTGCGCCGCCACCTCGGTACGGAAGCCGTACCCGGCCAGCACCAGGCCGCCGTACGCGTCGGGCAGGAACGCGAAGTCGCCCTCGCCCTCGTTGGTCTGCGCCGGCGCCACGTACGTCCAGCCGTTGGACTCGTAGAACGCCCGGTGCGCGATCGCCTCGGCGGTGCGCTGCGGATGCTTGAAGCGCGCGCCGTACGCCGTGCCGTCGACCATGAACGCGCCGTTGGCCGCGTAAACCATGTCGGGCAGGTTCGCCTCGGGGGTCAGCACGTGAACGGTGTGGCCGAGCCCGGTCAGCGTCTCCCGAAGCCGCTCCCACTGCTTGAGCGCAAGCTCGGTGTCGACCGGCGTGGCGGTGTCCATCCACGGGTTGATCGCGTACGCCACCTCGTAGTACTCCGGTGGGCACATGAGATATGTCCGGTTTCGCGGCATGCGGTGCTGGGTCACGCACAAAGAGTAGGTACGCTGCATGATCGGTGACAGCCGAAATTGTTGCGTCGGAGAGGGGGAACGTTGCAGATCGACGACGTAGACCAGCGAATCATTGCGTCATTGGTGGCAGACGCCCGCGCTTCGTACGCGGAGATCGGCGCCCGTGTCTCCCTCTCCGCGCCGGCGGTCAAGCGCAGGGTCGACCGGCTGCGCTCGGCCGGCGTGATCCGGGGATTCACGGCCGTCATCGACCCGGCCGCGGTCGGCTGGACCACCGAGGCGTTCGTGGAGCTCTTCTGCGCCGGGCGCACCACACCGGCCCAGATCGGGGCCGCGGTGCGGCGCCTCCCCGAAGTGATCGGCGCGTACACCGTCTCCGGCGAGGCCGACGCGCTGGTCCACCTCCGCGCGGCCGACATCGCCCACCTGGAGAACGCCCTCGAACGCCTGCGCAACCAGCCGTTCGTCACCTCCACCCGCAGCGTGATCGTGCTGTCCCGGCTGGTCGACTCCCCCACCGTGGTCGCCGCCCCCGATCCCGTTCTTCCGTGATCAGGGCGTCCTTCAAGTCGCTATGACGACTTGAAGGACGCCCTGATCACGGAAAGAAAAGAGCGGGGAACGGTCGCCGTGCCCGCCGCGTCCAAGCCGGCATGACACCCAGACTCGCGGTGGCCGCGGGCGCACCGCTCGCCCTTCTCGTCGCGCTCTCCGGATGTACATCCAAGCCGGAGCCTGCCCCGCCCCGCGACCCCGGCGTGCCCGTCGGGCAGCAGTTCCGGCTGGTCGCCTTCGACTCGTGCGACGACGCGCTCGGCCGGCTCAAGAAGGCGGCGAAGGAGTACGTCACGCCGTGGGGCTTCGGCGGCGACAACCGCCTCTTCGCGGAGTCGGCCGACGGGGCGCGGGCCGCGACGGGCGGGGCGGCGGACACGGCGAAGGCCGATCGCGACACGGCACAGAGCTTCTCTGGCACCAACACCCACGAGGCCGGCGTCGACGAGCCGGACCTGGTCAAGACCGACGGCCGGCGCATAGTCACGATCAACCAGGGCGTGCTGCACGTGGTCGACCCGGCCAGCCGCAGGGTCACCGGCAAGCTCGACCTGGCGTCCGGCCCGAACGACCCCACCCGCTGGGCCGACTCCAGCCTCCTGCTCAGCGGCGACCACGCGCTGATCCTCGTGCGCGACTACTTCCTCTATGCGGCGGACACCGTACGAAGCAAGGGTCCGCAGAGCACCAGCGCGCGCCTGATCCTCATCGACCTGGCCGGCGCGCCGAAGGTGCTCAGCGAGTACACGATCGACGGCAGCCTGGTGGACGCCCGGCAGGTCGGCGCCACCGCCCGCGTCGTCATCCGCTCCTCGCCACGCCTGGAGTTCCCGTACCGCGAGAAGGGCACGGACGCGCAGCGGCTCGCCGCCAACAAGAAGATCATCGACAAGGCCGGCACCAACGACTGGTTCCCGCACTACACGATCAAGACCGGCGGCAGGACCACCGAAGGCGTGGTCGGCTGCGACCTCTTCTCCCGCCCGACGACGTACTCCGGCACCTCGATGGTCACCGTGCTCAGCTTCGACCTCGGCGCCAACGCCCTCGGCGAGGGCGACCCGGTGGGCGTGGTGGCCGACGGCGACACCGTCTACAGCAACGGCATCAACCTGTACGTCGCCAACGACCAGCGGTGGCGCGTACTGCCGTGGCTGCAGCAGAGGAACGCCGAGCCGAAGCCGGAGGACCAGACCACCGAGATCTACCAGTTCGACACGTCCAAGCCCGGCCGGCCGTCGTACGTGGCCTCCGCCTCGGTACGCGGCTGGCTCGTCAACCAGTACGCGATGTCCGAATGGGACGGTCACCTGCGGGTGGCGACCACCACCGGCCAGACGTGGGGCGACGCACCGAAGTCCGTCTCGACCGTATACGTCCTGCGGGTGGGCGACGGCGCCCTGAAGGAGACCGGACGCGTCACCGGCCTCGGCAAGGGCGAGCGCATCTACGCCGTACGCTTCGCCGGCACGACGGGGTACGTGGTGACCTTCCGCCAGACCGACCCGCTGTACACAGTGGACCTCTCCGACCCGGCGAAGCCCCGGGTGGCCGGCGAGCTGAAGATCACGGGCTACTCGGCGTACCTGCACCCGACCGAGCCCGGACGGGTCATCGGCATCGGCCAGGAAGCCAACAACGAGGGCCGCGCCCAGGGCACCCAGGTCTCCCTCTTCGACGTGTCCAACCTGGACAGTCCGGCCCGGCTGGCCCAGCACCACGTCAAGTACGGCCACTCCGAGGCCGAGTACGACCCGCACGCGTTCCTCTACTGGCCACAGGAACGGCTGCTCGTCGTGCCGCTGACCGTGTACACCGAAAAGACGGACAACAGCGGGGCACTGGTCCTGCGGGTCGGCGAATCGGGCTTCACCGAGCTGGGCAGCGTCTCGCACGCCCCCAAGGAGCCGGGCATGGGCATGATCCGGCGCTCCCTGGTCGTCGGCGACACGCTGTGGACCGTCTCCGACACGGGCATCAAGGCCACCACGATGTCCACCATGGACACCCAAGCCTGGCTGCGCTGGAGCAACTGATGGCCCCACTCGGGGACACGCAGCTCGTCCCGTGTACCGGCAAGAACGAGCCGCGTGCTTGGCAGGTGCGGCGCCGCAAGCGCCGCACCTGCTGAGAGCTACAGGTACATCCCGGTGCGGTGGTCGTCGGCGTCGCGGTTGCTCGGCTTGTCGCCCTCGCCGAAGAAGCGCTTGCCGCCGAACTCGCCGTGCAGCCGGTCGTCCAGCTCGTCGGCCAGGCCGGTCATCACCTGCACCGCGAGCATCAGGTGCGTGGGCTGGAAGTTGCGGCCCATGACCGGGATCGACGCCCAGACCGTGTCGTTGGTGCAGTAGAGCCGGCCGATCGGCATCCGGTTGGTCAGCTCGGACAGCTTGACGTACAGCTGCTCGGTCGGCTCGACCTCGGTCAGCACCGGCGAGAAGACGTCCACCAGGGGCGGGTTGTCGCGTACCCGGACGAACACCATCGCGGAGCCGGCCCGGATGCCGATGTCGCCGTCCGAGTCGACCTGAAGCTGGTCCGGCGCGCTCTTCATCAGCGCGCCGACCACCATCCGCACCTGCTCGTCCAGGTCGATCACGTCGCCGAGCCCGCTCTCGCGCACGCTCGCTGCCAGGTCGATGTCGGCCTCGTCGATCGCGCCCTCGGGCCGGGCGGTGCCGAGCGGGGGCACCGACAGCGGCGCGTCGTCGGCGTCGTGCACCAGATAGACCAGGAACGCGGGGTGCGGCGCCCCGTACACGTCGCGGAGCGTCCTGGAGATCGTGGCGGCGAGGCGGGTCGCGCCGGACACCGGCGCGCGCAGGCCGAAGGAGTCCCCGGAACCCTCCACGACCCCGGGCGGCGACCAGCCGAGCGCGACCAGGTCCGCGACCGCCGCGCGGTCCATCCGGAAGCCCGGCGGTAGCCCGGCGTTGCCGACGGCCAGCGCGTTGATCCGCCCCTCCTCGGCGACCCCGATGGTCACCGAGTAGATCGCGTCGCCGGTGCCCGACGCGGTCGGATCCAGGGTCAGTTCCAGCATCGCGCCGGGCGGCAGGGTCGGGAGGACGGCGGCCAGCGCCGCGGCGAACTCCCGCCACGCCTCGGTCACCTTGGCGCGCAGGTCAGCCGTTGACGGCTCATCGAGCAGGATCGAATCTTGCGGCTGCTCGGTGGGCTCGATGGCCTCGTTGTTCATGATCGCCTCCGTACGGTCAGCCACACCCTATCGAGCGACCGCACCGCGCTATCGTGCGAGCATGGCAAGGAAGCCGCCAAAAGACGACATCGGCGACCGCGACCTGCGGATCGAGCCCCCGGAGCGGTCCGCGGCCGGGCTGCCGGGGGTCACCCACGCGCTGGGCGCGAGCTTCGCGCAGATGGGGGTACGCCGTACCGCCCTCACCCTCTTGCGGATCAACCAGGCGAACGGCTTCGACTGTCCGGGCTGCGCCTGGCCCGAGCCGGCCCCCGGCGCGCGCTCGCACACCGAGTTCTGCGAGAACGGCGCCAAGGCGGTCGCCGAGGAAGCCACCCTGCGCCGGATCACGCCGGAGTTCTTCGCCGAGCACCCGATCTCCGCTCTGGCCGAGCAGTCCGACCACTGGCTCGGGCAGCAGGGCCGGCTCACCTCGCCGATGGTCCGCGCCCCCGGCGCCGACCACTACACCCCGATCTCGTGGGACGACGCGTTCGCGCTGACCGCCCGGCACCTGCGCGAGGCCGAGCCGGCGGAGTCGGTCTTCTACACCTCCGGCCGTACGTCCAACGAGGCCGCGTTCCTCTACCAACTGCTGGCCCGCGCGCACGGCACCAACAACCTGCCGGACTGCTCCAACATGTGCCACGAGTCGTCCGGTGTCGCGCTGACCGGCGCCATCGGGGTCGGCAAGGGCTCGGTCACCCTGGAGGACATCCACCGGGCCGCGCTGATCGTCGTGGTGGGCCAGAACCCCGGCACCAACCATCCGCGCATGCTCTCCGCCCTGGAGGAGGCCAAGCGCCGCGGCGCCAAGATCCTGGCGATCAACCCGCTGCCCGAGGCCGGACTGATCAATTTCCGCAACCCGCAGAAGCCGCGTGGCCTGGTCGGCAAGGGCACGCCGCTGGCCGACCGCTTCCTGCACATCCGGGTCGGCGGCGACCAGGCGCTCTTCCGCGCCATCGCCTCGCTGCTCGTCGAGTGGGGCGAGGTCGACCGGTCCTTTGTGGACCGCTACACGAGCGGTTTCGACGGCTACCGGGCCGTACTCCGTACCCTCGACTGGGCCGGCGTGGCGGCGGCGACCGGCCTGGCGCGCGAAGAGATCGTGGCGGCGGCCAAGATGTTCGCCGCCTCCGACGCGACGATCGTGTGCTGGGCGATGGGCCTGACCCAGCAGCGCGAGGCGGTCGCCACCATCCGCGAGCTCGTCAACGTGCAACTGCTGCGCGGCATGATCGGCCGGCCCGGCGCCGGCCTGTGCCCGGTCCGCGGCCACTCCAACGTCCAGGGCGACCGCACCATGGGCATCTGGCACGAGCCGCCGCGCTGGTCGGCCGCCGTCGGCGACCTGCTCGGCGTCGCCATGCCGACGACCACTGGGTACGACACGGTCGCTGCCCTCCGGGCGATGCGCGACGGACGGGTACGCGTCTTCATGGCGCTCGGCGGCAACTTCGCGGCCGCCACCCCGGACACGGCGGTGACCGAGGCGGCGCTGCGGTCCTGCGCGCTGACGGTGCACGTGTCCACGAAGCTCAACCGCTCGCACGTGGTCCCCGGCGAGACCTCGCTGATCCTGCCCTGCCTCGGGCGCACCGAGCGCGACCGGCAGCTCTCCGGCGAGCAGTTCGTCACCGTCGAGGACTCGATGTCCGCCGTGCACTCCTCGCGCGGCCGCCTGGCCCCGGCCGCCGAGACGCTGCTGTCCGAGGTGTCGATCGTGTCCCGGCTGGCCCGTGCGCTGGCGCCCGATTCGCCGATCCCCTGGGCCGAGTACGAGGCGGACTACCGGGCGATCCGCGACGTGATCGCGGCGACCGTGCCCGGTTTCGATGACTTCGAGGCCCGGGTGGCCCGTCCGGGCGGTTTCACGCTGCCGCACCCGCCGCGCGACCGGCTGGAGTTTCCGACCCCGTCCGGCAAGGCCCACTTCACCGCGGGGGCGCTGTCGCTGATCGAGGTGCCCGAGGGCCGGCTGCTGCTGCAGACCGTGCGCAGCCACGACCAGTACAACACCACGATCTACGGGATGGACGACCGTTACCGGGGCATCCACGCGGGTCGCCGGGTGGTCTTCGTCAACCCGGACGACCTCAAGGCCCTGGGCATCGCCGACGGCACGATGGTCGACCTGGTCTCGGAGTGGTCCGACGAGGTCGAGCGGCGGGCGCCGCGGTTCCGCGTGGTCGCCTACCCGTCGGCGCGCGGCTGCGCCGCCACGTACTTCCCCGAGGCCAACGTTCTCGTCCCGCTGGACTCCACCGCGACCGGCTCCAACACCCCGACCTCCAAGCAGATCATTATCCGCCTCGAACCGGCCTGACCTGCACATTCGCCTGCCGATTCAGCCTATTTCGGACGCCGAACGTACAGTTACTTTCCGTTAACAGAAAGTGAACAACCGCCCGGCCTAGCGTTTGCGCCGATTGGTGTATCGGCTGCGTCCTCGGGGCGGCGGGCTTAACGGTGAACCAGCCGGCGCAGCCCCTGCACTCCTCAGGGAGTTTTGGGGGATCGGTCATGTACCGATGGAGTCGCGCCGCGCTGGTCGCGGTGGTGGGCGGAGCAATGGTCCTCGCGCCCACGATGGCTGCGGCGAGTCACCCGGAGGTGAGCCTGCCCGGCAGCAACTTTGAGATCGACACCGACGCGAACCTCAAGGTCGACGACCCCGCGCCGTCGATCGACTGGGCGAGCGTCGCTGAGACCCGCAAGCAGGACACGGCCAGCGGCCCCACCGACGAGTCGTTCGGTCAAGGGTCCAAAGAGGACACCGCAGTGCCGTCGGTGGTCGATGGCAGCATTCCGCCCAACAAGAGCGACCTGAAGTTCTTCGGCGTGTACCAGGAGGGCACCACCGCGACCGGGTTCCTGAACCTGTTCTGGTCCCGGGTGCAGGACCCGCAGGGCACCACCAACATGGACTTCGAGTTCAACCAGAGCAGCACGCTCTCGTCGAACGGGGTGACCCCCGTGCGGACCGCTGGCGACCTGCTCATCATCTACGACCTGTCGCAGGGCGGCACCAACCCGCAGCTGTTCATCCGCCGCTGGACCGGCAGCGCGTGGGGACCGGCGACCGACCTGACCGCCTCGAACCTGGCCACCGGCTCGATCAACACCTCGAACATTCCGGCAGCCGACAGCGACGGGCTGGGCGGACAGAGCGCACGCACGTTCGGTGAGGCGCAGGTCAAGCTGTCGGCGCTGTTCCCCAACCCGAACGTGTGCGCCGGATTCGGCGCGGCGTACCTCAAGAGCCGCTCGTCCGACTCGTTCACCGCGGCGCTGAAGGACTTCGTGCCACCGGTGCCGGTCAACATCAGCAACTGCGGCTCCGTCAAGATCCTGAAGGTCGACGACGCCGGCACCAAGCTGGCCGGCGCCACGTTCCAGCTGTACGCGGACAACGCGCCGGTCGGCGGCAGCCGCGGCGCCGAGGACACCCTCGTCGCGGGCAAGTCCTGCACGACCACGCTGCCCACCGGCAGCTGCACGATCACCGCGGTCCTGCAGGGCGAATACTGGGTGGTCGAGACCGTGGTCCCGCCCGGCCATGAGGGCGCGGCTGACCAGCACGTAACGGTGACCGCGGACTCCACCGTCGAGCTCACGTTCGTCGACCCGCGCCAGCGCGGCGCCATCCTGGTCACCAAGCTGCGCAAGCACGTCGCGGACGGCGCCGGCGACCACCCGCACGCGGGCGTCGACTTCACCGTCAACGGTGTCACCAAGGCAACCGACGCGAACGGGCAGGCATGCTTCGACAACCTGCTCTTCGGCAGCTACACCGTGCACGAGACCACCCCGGCCAACTACCAGGGCGAGGCGGACAAGAACGTCACGGTGAACAACAGCGCCAGCTGTGCGGACACCCCGTACGCCGGCGAGACGGTGACGTTCACGAACACACCGCTCTCCAAGATCACAGTGTCGTTCGAGTCGCAGGTGCCGGGCGGTACCGCCGCCACGATCGCGTGCACCGGCCTGACCGCCACGCCACCCGATGGCACGCCGAGCGCCTTCGACGACACCAGTGAGACCTTCCAAGATCTCATCCCGGGCACGTACACCTGCACCGTGGTGATCGACCCGTAGCCCTTCGACCGTCGATCGTCAGGATCGACTGGACAGGGCGGTGAGACGGGCCGCGGCGTCGGCAGCGTCGGCGCCGCGGCCCACCGCGAGCCCCAACAGGTACGCCGTCACCGGGGCGGCCGGGCGCACCACGTTGTGCGCCACGTCGCGGGCGAGATCGAGGACGAGCGTGGTGGCCGCATCGCCCTCGTCCAGGCCCAGCTCGGCGCAGGCCGCCACGGTCCACTCGTCCAGCGTCATCGCGCCCACTTCTTCGCTCGCCGCAAATCTTCCTCGGTGTCGCAATCGAACCACGGCGGCGGCCCGCGGTCCTTCCAACGCGACTCCTGGACCGTCATCCCGTCCACGAGCTCCCGCATGGAGGCGCCGGCAAGCTCGCCGCGACGCTCGGCGAGGCGTTTGATCGCCTCGCGCAGCAGGAACACCCGCCACATGCCACACAGCAACTGCCGGCGGCCGTCCCCGTCGACGAACACCGCGCCGTCTTTTCCGGAGAACTCGACGTCGAGCTGGAGGAGTCCGAGCGCCATCCGGCTCATGAACGGAAGGTCGGCGGCGAGGACCGCCACGAAGTCCACCCACGGCTCGACGAGCGCGAGGCCGGCGGCGGTGGCCGCGACCGGGCCCCCACCGGGCGGATCCTCGACCGTGGTCAGGACGTCGGGAGGCACCTCCCCGACCGACCCGACCACGATGCGCTGGGTCGCGATGGTGGACGCGGCGAGCACCCGGTCGAGCATGCTCCGGCGGCCGACGAACAGCGCGGGCTTGTCGACGCCGCCCAGCCTGCGCCCCGCACCGCCCGCCAGCACGATCGCCGCGACGTTATCCATGGCTTCACCGTAACGCCGGAAACTCAGTGGTGCGCACCCGTAACACACCGTACCGTCATCGGTAGCTCAAGGGTTTGCCTTGCAGCCAAACCCAGGCTCCCACTCCCTCCCCTGCCAAGGGATCGGAGTGCAATCCGTCTGTCCACAGTAGACACTCGGCGTGCCGAGGGAGGTCGCCATGTCCACCTTCACCCACCCCGCGTCCGGCGACCACGACTGGCAGCGCCACCTCCTATCGCCTTAGATCGCGAGGGCGCTGGGCCGCGTGGTCAACACCTGGCGCACTGGGCATCGGCCCTCGATCCATGCGCGGCTCGTCGGGCAGATCCAGTCCGCGACACTCAGTGCGGACTCGTGCAGGTCCATGAGCGGGCGGTTGTAGATCGCCCGGCGAGAAGGAATCGCCAGAACCCCAGCGTCAGCTCGGCGACCACGCGGCCCGGCGTCTCGGACTGACCGGTCCGGGTAGCGCGTCTCCGCGCGTTCGCGATGTCCTGGCGTGCTTCGACGGTGAGGAGCTGGCCCGGGTCCAGGTACCAGAGGGGCTCATTGTGGTCGCTGATGGACCACAATGTGAGCTGATCATGCATTGCGTTTCGGAGCAGGATCTCGACATGGCCGAGCGTGGCCCAGAAGGCGGCCGACGCGTCGGCGTTCCACTCGTAGAGTTTGACCGCCTGGTGCACGTCGCCGCCGACGGCGATCCGGTACGGGGCGAGGCGTTCGGCAGACAGTCGTTGTTCGAGCGTGGTCAGTTCGGCGGGTGTCACCGGACCGCTCCCTGGTAACCTTGTCGGCGAAGACCCCGGTCGCCTCTGCTTCGGCAAGCCGCCGGGGTTTTGACTTGGGCAGGGTATGCCGCGCGTACGACGAGGTGTGGTCCCGCAAACACGGTGGCGCCGTAGCGCCAACGGGCCGGCACGTAACCCGCCCCGGCTCTCATAAGAGGGCCGGGGCGGTCTGTGCGGGAAGTGAGGCGTTAGACGCCGCGGGGAGCGACGGTGAGGCTGGTGAGGACGCTGCCACGGCCCAACTTGCCGATGAGCTTCGCCTGGCCGGAGTTCAGGTCCACCCAGTAGATCCGGCTGCCGCCCGAGCGGGAGAACGCCGCGATGGCGTCACCGTCGGCCGCGATGTCGAAGCCGCCCGCGCTGTCCACGTTCAGCTTCAGCTTGCCGGTGGTACGCAGGGTGCCGTCGTTCGGCGGGTTCTGCACGGCGAGCACGTCGAGGTTGGTGTCGACGTCGTACAGGGTCGTGCTGGCCGTGCCCACCCGGTTGTTGGTGTACGCGGCGTGCGCCACCTTGGGCTTGGACTTGGCGTTGCGGTCGTCGGCGGCGTACGCGAGGGCCTTGTCCACGCCGGCCACGGCGGCGGTGTCGGGGACGAGGCGGAGGTTCTGCCCGGTGGAGGTGACCACGCGCAGCCGGTCGACGGCGGGGTTGACGTCGAAGCCGACGCCGTTGCCGTATACGGCCGGGCTGAACGGGGTGCCCACCTTGGTGGCGGCCGCGGTCAGCGGGTTGACCGTGTAGATCTGGTTGGTGCTGCCGAGCACGTAGAGCTGGCCGTTGGCCGGCCGCACGTCGATGCCCAGCACCTTCTCGCCGGACGCCAGCCCGGTGATCGGCTGCTGC
The DNA here is from genome assembly GCF_011764445.1 of Phytohabitans rumicis. NCBI lineage: Bacteria > Bacillati > Actinomycetota > Actinomycetes > Micromonosporales > Micromonosporaceae > Phytohabitans > Phytohabitans rumicis. Next base: position 4,514,152 of record NZ_BLPG01000001.1, on the reverse strand, counting down.
GAACGGATCTTCAGGCTGTCCCGGTCGAAGCTGACCAGGTCGTTCTTGGCCGTCGTGGCGTACACGGTCTGCGGGGCGCCGGCCGAGGCGGTGATGCCGACGACGTTCTTGGGCAGCTTCGCCTTCGAGGTCGCCTTGCCGCTGCGCAGGTCGATCCGGACCAGCCGGGTGTCGTCGCTGCCCTTGATCCGGACCGCGGCCAGCGCGGTGTAGTCCGACTCGTTGAACATCGCGCTCTTCGCGGCGCCCACGATGTCGAACCCGTCCAGGCCCACGACGTCGACGCCGAGCCGGCCGACCGGGAAGAGCTGGCCGGTGTTCGGCGAGACGACCGGGGTGACGCCGGGCTTGGAGCCCTGCAACACCAGGCTGTCCTTCTTGCTGTCGATGTCGTACAGGGCGGTCGAGGTCGCCCCGGCCACGCTGTTCGTGTAGCCGGCGGCCGTCACGCCCTGGCGGTTCAGGGCCGTGTCGACGCCCGCCACCGCACCGGTCGTCGGGTCGATGCGCAGGTTTTGGCCGGTGTCGCTGATGATGCGCAGCCGGTCGACGGTGGGGTTGAAGTCGACGCCGAACCGCTTGCCGGACAGCGCGGTGGCGAACGGGGTGCCGACCGGGCTGGCCATGCCGCTGATCGGGTCGATGACGTACAGGCGGCTGGTGCTGCCGACGGCGTACAGCTGGCCGTTGGCGGGCCGGGTGTCGATGCCGACCAGCTTCTCGCCAGACGCCAGGCCGGTGATGGCCACGTTGAGCTCCTGCTTGCCGGCGCCCAGCTTGTCGAACCGGTAGAGGCGGTTGTCCTGGGTGGCGACGAAGAGGTCACCGCGGTCGCCGTAGCCGTCGCCCGCCTTGCTCCTCGCCCCGGCCAGCTCGGTCGCCGGCTCGTCGTTGCCCGGGACCCACGTGCCGATCGAGACCATCCCGGTCGCGACCGCGACGATGGCCGCTCCGGCGAGCCCCGCGGTCAGTGCGGTCGCGGTCAGCGATACCCGCTTGACCGTTCCTTTCCTCGAACCCATCAGGTTCCTCCCTCAGTGCCCCGGCCGGACGGCCGGCTTCTACGAGGGCTTCGGAGGGACCTTCGTGCCTGATTGGGCGCCGATGTGGGAGTGGCACGAATTGGGGAGAGAAGATGGGCGACATGGGACGCGCGACGGATCGGCGTAAGGTGCTGCGGATCGACGCGGGCGGGCATCGGGCCGTCGAGCGGCGGGACACCCTCGCCGCCGAGGAACCGCTGGAGATCCGGGTCGGCCCGGCCGGACCGGGGCGGCGGCGCCCGCTGGCCGTGACCATGCGCACGCCCGGCGACGACCTGGACCTGGCGATCGGCTTCCTGCTCACCGAGGGCGTGATCCGGGCGGCCGACGACGTGGTGACCGCCCAGCTCTGCGCCGGCGCGGACAGTCCCAACACGTACAACGTGGTGGACGTGGTGCTGGCGGGGCACGTGCCGCCGCCGGAGACGGATCCGACCCGCAACTTCTACACCACCAGCTCCTGCGGCGTCTGCGGCAAGGCCAGCATCGACGCGGTGCGCACCCGGTCGCCGTACGACGTGGCCGGCGACCCCGTGGCGGTCGGCGCGGACGTGCTCGCCGCGCTCCCGGACCGGCTGCGCACCGCCCAGCGGGTCTTCGAGCGCACCGGCGGGCTGCACGCGGCCGGGCTCTTCACCCCGCAGGGCGAGCTGGTGGCGCTCCGCGAGGACGTGGGGCGGCACAACGCGGTCGACAAGCTGATCGGCTGGGCGGCCCGCGAGCAGCGCCTGCCCCTGCGCGGCCACGTGCTCCTGGTCTCCGGGCGGGCCAGCTTCGAGCTGACCCAGAAGGCGTGGATGGCCGGCCTGCCCCTGCTCGCGGCGGTCTCCGCGCCCAGCACGCTGGCGGCAGACCTGGCGGACGAGGCGGGCATGACGCTGGTCGGCTTTCTCCGCGGCGCCACGATGAACATCTACACGGCCAGCCATCGGGTCAAGCCTTAGCGCGGCGTGGGCGGCGGCGCGGCTTTCGCGCTCCCGGCCGCGACCGCCGCGACAACGGGAAATCGTCCATTATGGACGGCGGGACGCCGCGCCCGAGCACCTCGTCGAGCAGCTGCGCCATCGAGTACGTCGGGTCGGCGCGCCGGGCCCGCTCGACCGCGGCGTGGGCCAGCGCGCCCTGACCGGACCGCCAGGCGGCGAACGCGAGCAGGCACGCCGGCGCCGGCACCAGCTCGAACTCGGCCCGGCGCAACACGTCGATCCACAGCTCGACGTGCCAGTCGCCGGGCCCGAGCCGCTCCCACGCGAAGTCGCGGACCGGCAGGTGCACCAGCAGCACCGTCAGCCAGGCCACCTCGTCATCGGTGAGCCGGCCGCCCTCGCGGTGGCGCTGCATCGCCTCCCGTACGGCCGCCTCGCCGGCCCGGCGCAGCGCACGGCTGCCCAGCACGTCACCGGGGGTTGCGGTGGTGAGCAGGTCGGCGAGGCGTACGGCGGCGCGGTCGGTCGCCTGGCGCATCGACTCCCTGGTGAGGCCGCCGATCGGCGCGACCTGGCGGACGAGCGCCGCGCGGTCGGGCAGCGCGACCTGGCCCGCCATCGTGGCCGCGGCGGCGATCTCGCTGGCCGCCGGGTCGTACGGCATGCCGTCCGGGGAGCAGCAGTCCTGGTTTTCGCACATGTACGACCAGTAGCGGCCGTCGGCCACCCGCAGCGCCTCGACGACGTCGACCCGATGGTTCTCCAGCGCGGCGCTGAGCGCGATGATCGGATTGTGCACCCGCTCGGCGGCGCCGAATCCGATGACCGCCGCCGAGTCGACGCCCTGCCGCATGATGACCGAGGTCATGTACTCCACCGAGCCGGGCGGGCTGTCCAGGTCGCCGCGCGCGGCGAAGACGAGCTGTTTCGCCCGCAGTCCGACCACGACCACGCTGTCGCTGGGGTGGAAGCCGAGCAGGTACGGGACTGCGGAGATCAGCTCGGCGGGAGAGCGGAGGGAGAGCTTCGGCGTCATGCGGAGGAGCCTCGTGGTCGTCCACACCGCCTGGTACCCCCTGTGGATAACACGCCAAGTTATCCACAGCTACCGTGCGTATTTGCCCTGCTAGGACTTAAATCGAAGCTCGTGCATGTCAATGCCGTCCCGCCACTCGTGCTCGCGCCGGCCCAGATCGAGCGTGAGCTGCACGGCGGACAGCACGTCGTAGCCCGCCGCGTGCAGGCTCCGGATCGCGTCCACGTTGCGTGACTCGGGGAGATGGTCAGGTACGTGAGCCCGCGCCGCCGCGCCTCGGCGGCCACGTGCTCCAGCAGCGCCCGGCCGATCCCCTGCCCGCGCCGAGCCTCGGTGACGACCACCGGCTCGATCTCGCCCGCCCGACCCTTCATGATCAGGCCGACCAGGCCCACCACCCGTCCTCCCGTGGTCGGCCACCCACATGCCGGACAGGTCCAGCCTGGTCAGATAGTCCTCGAATGCCGCACCCGGGTCCGCGCCGCCGTAGCCCGGGTCCTCGTAGAGCGCCCGGTGCCGCTCGGCCAGCTCGACCCAGAGTCGCCGCCCGGCGCTATGGTCGCCCGGCCGGTACGACCGGATCGTCACCGCCATGACGTCATACTTACCCCTGTTCCGCCGGCTGTGACACCCACTTGGTAAGAGTGGTCGGTATGGACCTCGCGTACCTCCGGGCGCACCCCCAGCACCTCACTGCCTTCCTGACCCATCAACGGATCCGCGAGACACCGGTCCCCGGGGGAGCATCTGCACGGCCTCCCGCCTCACCCTGGACGACGGCACGTCCCTCTTCGCCAAAGCTTGGGGTGGGGAGGCGGACGGCGTACCAGCTGAATTTTTCGCTGCGGAGGCCGCTGGCCTGCGGTGGCTGCGCGCGGCGGACGCCGTGCCGGTGCCGGAGGTGATCGCCGCGCTGCCCGACCTGCTCGCGCTCGAATGGGTCGAACCGGGCGCGGCCTCCCCCGCCGCCGCCGAGCGCCTGGGCCGCGACCTCGCGGCGCTGCACCGGGCCGGCGCGGAGGCGTTCGGGGCGCAGTGGCGGGGCTTCATCGGCGCGCTGCCCGCTGACAACACGCCGTCGCCCGGCCCCTGGCCGGGCTGGTTCGCCGAGCGCCGCCTCCGGCCTTACCTGCGGATGTCCGCCGACAGCGGCGCACTCTCCGCGGACGACGTCGCGCTGGTCGAGCACGTCATCTCCCGGATCGAGGGGTACGGCGGAAGCGAGCCGCCCGCCCGGATCCACGGCGACCTGTGGCCCGGCAACGTGCTGTGGGGAGCGGACGGGCGGGCGTGGCTGGTGGATCCGGCGGCGCACGGTGGCCACCGGGAGACGGACCTGGCCCAGCTGGCGCTCTTCGGCGGGGTGCCGCACGGAGACCGGTTGCTGGCCGCCTACCGCGAGGAGTGGCCGCTGTCCGACGGCTGGCGCGAGCGCGTGCCGCTGCACCAGTTGCACCTGATGCTCGTGCACACGGCACTGTTCGGCGGTGCCTACCGGGACGCGGTCCGCACAACGGCCGGTGCCGCGTTGCGGGCGTGACGGGGTAACGTCAAGTGGTGACCTCCGCGGGGCTCGTTGACCGGTACGGGCGGGTGGCGACCGACCTGCGGGTCTCGCTCACCGACCGGTGCAACCTGCGCTGTTCGTACTGCATGCCGCCCGAGGGCCTGCCCTGGCTGCCCAACTCCGACGTGCTGACCGACGACGAGATCATCCGGCTGGTCCGGATCGCGGTCGAGCGGCTCGGGGTGCGGGAGGTGCGGTTCACCGGGGGTGAGCCGCTGATCCGGCCCGGCCTGACGAAGATCGTCGCGGCCTCCGCCGAGCTGGCGCCGCGGCCGCAGCTCTCCCTGACCACCAACGGGATCGGCCTGGACAAGCTAGCCCGCTCGCTGCGCGCGGCCGGGCTGGACCGGGTGAACGTCTCGCTGGACACGCTCGACGCCGACCGGTTCGAGCGGCTGACGCACCGGCGGCGCCTGCCCGACGTACTGGCCGGGCTGGTCGCCGCGGGAGCCACCGGACTGCACCCCGTAAAGATCAACTCTGTGCTCATGCGGGGCGTCAACGACGACGAGGCGCCCGCGCTGCTGCGCTTCGCCCTGGCGGCCGGATACGAGCTGCGCTTCATCGAGCAGATGCCGCTGGACGCCCAGCACGCCTGGGACCGCACCAAAATGATCACCGCGGCGGAGATCCTGGCGTCGCTGCAGGCCGAGTTCACGCTGCAGGCCGACCCGGCCGAGCGCGGCGGAGCGCCGGCCGAGACGTGGCTGGTGGCCGGCTGGACCGCGCCGGACGGCGAGCCCGCGAAGGTCGGCGTGATCGGCAGCGTGACCCGCCCGTTCTGCGGTGACTGCGACCGCACCCGGCTGACCGCCGACGGCCAGGTACGCGCGTGCCTGTTCGCCACCGAGGAGTCCGACCTGCGGGGCGCCCTGCGCGGCGGCGCCGACGACGAGGAGATCGCCCGACGCTGGCGGGCCGCGATGTGGACCAAGCGCGCCGGCCACGGCATCGACAACCCCGCCTTCCTCCAGCCCGCCCGCCCCATGAGCGCGATCGGCGGCTGAGGTGATCACTGTGCGGTACTTCGCGGGGGCGCGCGCCGCGGCGGGCGTGCCCGAGGAGACCGCGCCGAGCGGGCTGTCGCTCGAAGACCTGGCGGCTCACCTCACGGCCGCGCACGGGGATCGGCTGGGTACGGTGCTCAAGGCGGCCAGCTACCTGGTCGACGGGGTTGCCTGCCACGACCGCCAGCAGGCCCTGCCCGGCGGAGTGACCATCGACGTACTGCCACCGTTCGCCGGAGGGTAAAACTTGCTCGGGTTCATCCTGTTCGCCTTCGGCATGATCGCGCTCATCCACCTGTACCTGTGGAAGCGGCTGGTACGCGACACCACCCGGAAGGGCCGCTGGCGCCGGGCCGGCACCGTCGCCGCGATCGCGCTGGCCGTACTGCTGCCGGTCACGCTCGTCGGCACCCGGATGGGACAGTGGTGGCTGGCGTGGCCCGGCTACATGTGGCTGGCCGTCATGTTCTACCTGATCGTCATGCTGGTGCTGCTCGAGCTGCCGATGCTGGTGGCCAAGCTGTGGCTGCGGCGGCGTAACCCCACCCACACCTCCGCGCTGGTCGGCGTAGGCGTAGGCGTTGATCAGGGAGCTCCTCCCGCGGCGCACCACGACACGCCAGAGCAGCTCCCTGATCAACCGGGTACGCGGGGAGCCGATCTCGACCGGCGGCTGCTGCTGGCGCGCGGGGCGGCGATCTTCGCGGGGCTCACCGCGGTGGGGGTCTCCGGGTACGGGATACGCAGCGCGCTCGGGGCGCCGCAGCTCGACCGGGTCACCATCCCGCTGGCCAAGCTGCCGCGCACGATGGACGGCCTGCGCATCGCGCTGGTGTCCGACATCCACCTCGGTCCGCTGCGCGGGCGCAGCCACACCGAGCGGATCGTCAACATGATCAACGGGATGGACGCCGACATCGTGGCCGTGGTCGGCGACCTGGTTGACGGCTCGGTCGAAGAGCTTGGCGTGGCCGCCGCCCCGCTGCGCGACCTGCGGGCCAAGCGGGGCAGCTACTTCGTGACCGGCAACCATGAATACTTCTCGGGCTACGCCGAGTGGGTCGACGAGGTGGCCCGGCTTGGCCTGCGGCCGCTGCGCAACGAGCGCCTGGAGATCGACGGCCTCGACCTCGCCGGGGTCAACGACGTCGTCGGCGAGGATTACGACGACGGGCCGGACTTCGCCAAGACCTTCGACGGGCGGGACACCAGCCGGCCGGTCGTGCTGCTGGCACACCAGCCGGTGCAGGCGCACGATGCCGCCAAGCACGGCGTCGACCTCCAACTGTCCGGGCACACGCACGGCGGCCAGATGGTCCCGTTCAGCCTGCTCGTCGCGCTCGAACAGCCGGTCCTGTCCGGACTGGGCACGGTGGACGGCACGAAGGTGTACGTCACCAACGGCGCCGGCTTCTGGGGACCGCCGGTACGCGTGGGCGCACCCCCACAGGTCACCCTGGTGGAGCTCCGCGCCGCGACCTAACCGCAGCGGCTAGAGGTCGTCGAGATCCACCGGTCGGAGCGTCGTTCTCGTGGCGGTGTAGATGAACGGACCTGGTTTGAGCAGAAGCTGCTCGATCGACCGCCACTGGCACATGAGGACCTCGAGTTGGTCGAACGTGCTCCGGGCCTCCACGCCGGAGAGCGCGACCATCCGGGCGCCATGCTGGCGAACAGCCGCGATCTCCTGCCGATGGTCCTGGATGTGTCGATCACGCGTGATGATAAGCCAGCCTTGGCGGGTGGCCTCCGGAATCCATATCGGGTCGGGCGTCGCTGGTGTAGTAACCGAACAGGATGGACGTCTGCGTTTGTGTATGACCGCGCCGGTGTCGCCCGGGTAGGTGATGTCAGAGCGCAGGCCCGCCAACACGTGGCCCACGCCGAGGATGTCGGCGTCGACGTAGATGCGGACCTCTGCGGGCTTGACCCGGCTCACGCCGCGCGCTTTGCGCTCTTGGCGTTCTCATATGCGAGCGCCCAGCGCACGTCCGCTACGTCTAGCCCGTACACCTGCGCGATCTGGTCGGTTTCCTCACCGACCTCGGCCTGCTCCCAGATCGCCTCGGTGCTGATCCCCTTGATCGCCGGCCGGCCAAAGCGCACGTCCGGCTCGATGCGCACGGGAGAATCCGGGTTGGGGTCGGGCCGATACCGGATCGCTATGTCACCGTCCCACTCGATCCGCTCCACGAACGCCTGGCCCGGCGGCGTGAGCAAGAGTTGGCCGTTGACCACCGATACCAGGCAGAATTCGGCACCGAGCTGGACGGCGCTCTGCGCGTCGAACACGAGTTGGCGGCCAGAAACCAGTGGGCGCCGGTCCGCCAGGGGATACGGAACGCCGAACTGATCCCGCAACTGGTCGATGAAGGCCCGCAGTTCGACCATCGGGACATTGCGGTTGCGATACTGCAGCAGCCACCCCGCCTCTACGAACTCTGCCCAGGTGACGATGCGTGTCCTGCGCGGCTCCGGCCGGATCACCGGTCGGTACCTCCGCCCTCGACGTTCGCCGCCTTCGAGCCAGTAGTGCAGCGTCGACTGCGGGACGCCGAGCAGCCTGGCTGCCTCCGCCTCGGAGTACATCTCCCGGTCCAACACGCTCACCACGCCGCAAGTGTCGCACCACGCTGACGGTGGCGCGGGGCATTAAGGCGCTGGTGCTGGTCGGCTGAACAGCCGAAAGTGTCGGGCGGGTTGGCATCGTGCATCTCACGCTCGCGCGTGGCGCCGCACCTGAACCAAGGTGGGCATGGCACTATGCGGCGTGCCTCCGTTCAGCGTTGCACCTCAGGGCAGCTCGACCGGCGAACCGTACGTCGCGGATCTGCACATCCACTCCAAGTACTCCCGCGCCTGCAGCCGTGACCTGAACATGCCCAACCTCGCCTGGTGGGCCCGGCGCAAGGGCGTGAGCGTACTGGGCACCGGCGACTTCACCCACCCCGCCTGGTACGACCACCTGCGCGAGACGCTGCACCCCGCCGAGCCGGGCCTCTACCGGCTCAGCCCCGAGGACGAGCGCGACATCGCCCGCAAGCTTCCGCCCCGGCTGGCCAGCGCCGCCGAGGCCAACCCGGTCCGGTTCATGCTCAGCGTGGAGATCTCCACGATCTACAAGCGCGACGACCGTACCCGCAAGGTGCACCATCTCATCTACCTGCCGGACCTCGACGCGGTGGCCCGCTTCAACACCGCGCTGGGCCGGATCGGCAACCTCGGCGCGGACGGCCGGCCCATCCTCGGGCTCGACTCGCGCGACCTGCTGGAAATCACGCTGGAGGCCAGTCCGGACGGATACCTCGTACCGGCACACATCTGGACGCCCTGGTTCTCCGCGCTGGGCTCGAAGTCGGGCTTCGACGCGATCGCCGACTGCTACGCGGACCTGGCCGACCACATCTTCGCCGTGGAGACCGGGCTCTCCTCCGACCCGGAGATGAACGGGCGGGTGTCCAGCCTGGACCGCTACCAGCTGGTGTCCAACTCGGACGCGCACTCGCCGCCGGCCCTCGCGCGCGAGGCGACCGTGCTCACCGCGCCGCTGGACTACTACGCGATCCGCGAGGCGCTGCGCACCGGCGACGGGCTGCACGGCACCATCGAGTTCTTCCCGGAGGAGGGCAAGTATCACGCCGACGGCCACCGCGCCTGCGGCGTCAACTGGCAGCCCGACCAGACCCGCGCCGCCGGCGGCCGCTGCCCCGAGTGCGGAAAACCGCTGACCGTGGGCGTGCTCAGCCGGGTGGAAGACCTCGCCGACCGCGAGGAGCCGCGCGCCGGCGCCAAGCAGGTCACCCATCTGCTGTCGCTGCCGCAGATCGTCGGCGAGATCCACGGCGTCGGGCCGCGGTCCAAGACCGTCGACGGCCACGTCAACACGCTGGTCGCGGCGCTCGGCCCGGAGCTGGAGATCCTCACCCGCACGCCGCTGGCCGACATCGGCCAGGCCGGCGGCGAACTGCTCGCCGAGGCCGTCGGGCGCCTTCGCCGCGGTCAGGTGCGGCGCCTTCCGGGGTACGACGGGGAGTACGGCGTCATTACCGTCTTCCAGCCCGGCGAGCTGCCCCGCGGGGGCCACGGTCACCAGGCGGACGCGCTTTTCGACGTACCCGTGCCGGCGCAGCGACGCCCCGCGGAGTCGGCGCCGAAGAAGAAGGTCGAAGCCCGGCGTCCCGCCGCGAAAGCGGCGCCGCCCATTCCCCCGCCGCCGTCCCCGCACGAGCCGTTCGAGCCGATGCTGTCCGGGATGGAGGAGGTCGGCACCGGCCTGCTGGACCGGCTGGACGCGCTGCAGCGGGTGGCCGCGTCGGCGCCAGGAGGCCCGCTGCTGATCGTCGCCGGTCCGGGCACCGGCAAGACGCGCACGCTGACGCACCGGATCGCGTACCTGTGCGCGGAGCTCAACGTCTACCCCGAGCACTGCCTGGCGATCACCTTCACCCGGCGGGCGGCCGAAGAGCTGCGCGAACGGCTCGACGGACTCCTCGGGCCCGTCGCCGAGGACGTCACGGTCGCCACGTTCCACTCGCTCGGCCTGTCGATCCTGCGCGACCACGCGGCGGCCGCCGGCCTGGCGGACGGCTTCGGGATCGCCGACGACGCCCAGCGCGCGGAGGCCAAGACCGAGGCCGGCGAGGACCGGGACGCGTACGTCAAGCTGCTGCGCCAGCAGAACCTCGTCGACCTCGACGAGCTCGTCGAGCTGCCGGTGGCGCTGCTGCGCGACGACCCCGAGCTGGTCGAGCGCTACCGGGACCGGTGGCGGTGGATCTTCGTGGACGAGTACCAGGACGTGGACGCCGTCCAGTACGAGTTGCTGCGCCTGCTCAGCCCGCCGGACGGCAACCTGTGCGCGATCGGCGACCCGGACCAGGCGATCTACTCGTTCCGCGGCGCGGACGTGACGTACTTCATGCGCTTCTCGCAGGACTTCACCGACGCCCGGCTGGTCCGGCTGACCCGCAACTACCGCTCCGCCGCGCCGATCGTGGCGACCGCGGTGCAGGCGATCGCGCCGTCGACGCTGGTGCGGGGCCGGCGCCTCGACCCGGCCCGGCTCGACCCGGAGGCGGCCCTGGTCGGCCTGTACGCCGCGGGGTCCGCCGCCGACGAGGCCGACTTCGTCCGGCGTACGGTCGACGATCTGGTCGGCGGCGTGTCCCACCGCTCCCTCGACTCGGGGCGGATCGACGGGCGGTCCTCGACCGTGTCGTTCTCCGACGTCGCGGTGCTCTACCGCACCGACGCACAGGCCGCCGCGATCGTCGACGCGCTTTCCCGCGCGGGCATCCCGGTGCAGAAGCGGTCGCACAACCGGCTCCGCGACCGCCCGGGCGTCGGCGCGATCGCCCGGGAGCTGCGGCACGCCGACGGGCTGGGCGGTTCACTGGCCGCTCGGGTACGCCTGGCCGGCCAGGTGCTGGCGCAGCGGTTCACCGCGCCGACGCTGGACGCGGCCCCGACCGTCACCCCCGAAGACGTGTGGGCCGCCGTGGAGGTACTGACCCCGCTCGCCCAGCGGTGCGGCGACGACCTGCCGCTCTTCCTCTCCCAACTGGCGACCGGGGCCGAGGTCGACGCGCTCGACCCGCGGGCCGAGGCGGTCACCCTGCTCACCCTGCACGCCGCCAAGGGCCTGGAGTTTCCGGTCGTCTTCCTGGTCGGCTGCGAGGACGGGCTGCTCCCGCTGCGGTTCCCGGGCAAGCCGGCCACGGACGACGAGCTCGCCGAGGAGCGCCGGCTCTTCTTCGTCGGCCTCACCCGGGCCCAGGATCGCCTGTACGTGAGCCACGCGGCACGCCGTACCCGATTCGGCACGGAGCGTGACTGCCGGCCGACACAGTTCCTGGACGCGATCGACGCCGGCCTCTTCGAGCGGCTCGGCGACGCCGGCCCGCGCAAGCCGAAGGACCGCCAGCTTCGGCTGTTGTAGGGCGTGTCTGGTGGATCTTGTGGGTGCGAGGCGAGGTCCAGGCGGCGTCCGGTGCCGCCGGTCGTCGTCTGGACCCGCCGCAGCCCCACAAAGATCCGCCAGACACGCCCTACGGCGAAACTGTCAGCTATTTGACCACCACGAACGCCCTGGAGGGTTCACACTCCGGTGCGTGGCTATCACCGTCATCGCGGTCGCGGAGGGGACACTCGTCCGCGCCGGCATGGCGTCCGTCCTCGGTGGGCAGAGCGACCTCCAGCTTGGAGGTGTGGCCGCGGACATCGGGGAGGCGCGGCTACTGATCGAGCGCCTGCGCCCGGCGGTCGTCCTCCTTGACATCCACGTCGGTGGCGACGCGGTGGGGTACGGGGCCTGGCTCCGTCAGAACCACCCCCACCCGGGCGTCGTGCTGGTCGGCGCCGACGACGACCACCTGCTCTTCCGCGCCCTCGACGCCGGCCTTTCCGCGTACGTCCCGCAGACCGCTCCGGTGAACGTGCTGCTCGCGGCTGTCCGGTACGCGGCGGCGGCCCCGTCGTCGTTCACCGCGCCACAGATCGCCGCCGCGATGGCGCGACGCCGGCGCGGCCAAACCGCCGCGTTGAGCCCACGCGAACGGGACGTCCTGCGCCTGATCGGCGACGGCGTACCCACGTCCGCGATCGCGCTGACGCTCCAGGTCAGCGACTCGACGGTCAAGACGTACCTGGCTCGGCTGTACGACAAGCTGGGCGTGCACGGCCGCAGCCAGGCCGTACTCGTCGCTGCGGAGCGTGGCCTGCTCGACTAAAAGACGGTGTCGATGAGGCGCAGCACGCCGGGGCCGAGCACGATGATGAAGAGCGCGGGGAACAGGCAGAAAACCAGCGGGAAGAGCACCTTGACCGGCACCTTCCGAGCCTTCTCCTCGGCCCGCTGCCGGCGGCGTACCCGCATCTCGCTCGCCTGCTCGCGCAGCACGGTCGCGATGGGGATGCCCAGCTCGGTCGCCTGCACCACCGCCACGGAGATGGTGCGTAGCTCGGGCACGGTGGTCCGGTGGGCCAGCGAGCGCATCGCGTCCGCCCGGCGCTTGCCCATCTGCATCTCGTGCAGCGCCCGCGCGATCTCCCGGCCCAGCGGCCCGCCCACGCCGCCCGCCACCTGGGCGAGCGCCGCGTCGAAGCCGAGGCCGGCCTCAACACAGAGGGTGAGCATGTCGAGGGCGTCGGGCAGCGCGTCGCGGATCTTTTGCTGGCGCCGCTGGCCGAGATCGAAGATCACACCGACCGGCAACCACAGTCCCACCAGCGCGCCGCCCACCAGGCCGAGCAGGATGCCCACCGCGAGCGGGTACTCCAGCGCGAACGCCAAGCCGAGGCCGCCGAGCGCGCCCGCCGCGCCGAGCACGACCAGCCCCACGCCCTGCGCCTCCATGATCCGGGCCGCGGGCCACGCCTGCGGGTTGCCCGCGTAGTCCAGCCAGCGCTGCAGCCGCGCCGCCGCGCCGGACGGCGTCAACGCGCGGGCGAGCGCGGTGAGCACACCGGCGAGGGGCCGCAGCGCCCGCTCGGTCAGCGACTCGGCCCGCGCCGGCACGCCCGTGGAGTAGATCTGGTCGATGTCGGCCAGCGCGCGGGCCACCCCGCTGCGGCCGGTGCTGCCGAACGCGAGGGTGAGCAGCGCCGTGACCAGGCCGAGGAAGACCGCGCACAGCCCGACGGCGAGTACGACGAAGTCGATGTCCACGCTAGACCTCCACCCGCACCAGTCGACTGAGCCAGAAAGCGCCCAGCCCGAGCAGGCCGATGCACACGACCAGGAGCACGACGCCGCGCGGATCCGTCCACAGCGGAGAGATGTAGTCCCGCCGTACGGCGAACATGACCAGCGCTGCGATGCCCGGCAGCGCCAGCAGGACCATCGCGGAGAACCGGCCCTCGGCGGACAGCGATCGGACGTGGCCGCGCAGGGCCTCCCGCTCCCGGATCGTCGCGACGGTGGTGGACAGCACCTCGGCAAGGTTGCCGCCGACCTCCCGTTGCACCCGGATGGCCATGACGGTCCAGGCCAGGTCTCGGTTGCGGACCCGGCGGGCCAGCCGGTCGAGCGCCTCTTCCAGGTCCATGCCGAGCCGGACCTGGGTCATGGCCCGGCTGAACTCGGTGGCGACCGGCTCCGGCACCTCCTTGACCATGGCGTCCAGCGCCTGCGGCAGCGAGAACCCGGAACGCAACGAGCCGATCACCAACCGGAGCGCGTCGGGCAGCAGGGAGGCGAACTTCTCCAGCCGCCTCCGGGCCCGGCGGCGGTGGTAGACGGCGGTGACCAACCAGCCCATGATCAGGCCGAGCGCCACCCCGACCAGCTTGAGCGGGATGGCGAGCAGCACGGCCAGGCCGACCGCGATGCCGACGCGCAGCAGCACCCATTCCTGGGGGCGCCAGCTCATCCCCGCGCGGTCGAGTTGGGCCGCGAACCGATCCTCCCAGCCGCCCCGGCGTACCACCCGCTCGGTGACCGCGAGTGCGCCCTGGGCCAGGGCGCCACCCGCCTGAGCCGGCGGCGGCGCCTCGCCACGGGCGGTCCGGGCGTACAGGTCGATCTGGGCGAGCCGGCGCCGCCGCTCCACACCGCCGAACAGGGGCGCGAAGATGATCAGGAACAGCGTCACCAGCGCGATGAACACGACCACCGCGACGCCCAGGTAGAGCAGTTCCGGTGGGATGTCGTCGAGCCCGTTCATGCCCGCACCTCGCCACGTCCCAGCAACTGCGGCGGTACGTCGATGCCCTGCTCCGCCAGCCGGTCGAGGAATCGGGGCTTGACCTCGGTACGGCGCAAGGCCCCCTTGGCCCGGCCGTACGCGTCCGTGCCCGACTTGTAGTCGAAGACGTAGAGGTCCTGGGTGGCCACCGTTTCGCCGTCCATCCCGAGCACCTCGGTCACCTGGGTGACCCGCCGCGTGCCGTCCCGCAGCCGGCTGAGGTGCACGATGATGTCGACGGCGGACGCGACCTGCTCCCGGATGGCACGCACGGGTAGCTCCATGCCAGCCATCAACACCATGGTCTCCAGCCGGGACAGCGAGTCTCGGGGCGAGTTGGCGTGCACGGTGGTCAGCGACCCGTCGTGACCGGTGTTCATGGCCTGCAGCATGTCGAGCGCGGCCCCGTCGCGAACCTCGCCGACCACGATCCGGTCCGGGCGCATACGCAGCGCGTTTCGGACCAGGTCACGGATGGTGATCTCGCCCTTGCCCTCGATGTTGGGCGGCCGGTACTCCATGCGTACGACGTGCTCCTGGCCGAGCCGGAGCTCGGCCGCGTCTTCGATGGTGATGATCCGGTCGGTGGTCGGCAGCATCTGGGAGAGCACATTGAGCAGGGTGGTCTTACCGGTGCCGGTACCGCCGGTGATCACCACGTCGAGGCGGCCCTGGACGCAGACCGAGAGGAGGGTCGCGACCTCCTGGTCGAGTGTGCCGAACGCGATCAGGTCCTCGACGCCGTACGGATGGGCGGAGAACTTGCGGACGGTCATCGCGGCGCCGTCAAGCGTCACCGGCGGGATGACCGCGTTGATCCGGCTGCCGTCCGGGAGCCGGGCGTCGACCATCGGGCTGGCCTCGTCAATCCGCCGGCCGACCCGCGAGACGATCTTGTCGATCACCCGGCGCAGGTGCGACTCGTCGAGGAACGCGGTCTCCACGGACTGGATGCGCCCGAAGCGCTCCACGTAGATGCGGTCCCAGGAGTTGACCATGATTTCGGTGACGTCGGCGTCCCGCAACAGCGGCTCGATCGGGCCGTGACCGATGATCTCATCCAGGACCTGACGGAACGCCACCCCGCGATCGCCGGCGGTGAGCTGCTCCTCCTTGGCGAGCAGCCCGGGCAGCGCGTCCCGGACGCGGTGCTCCAGCTCCTCCGGATCGGCGCCGCCGTCGTACATCTGCGGGCCGAGCTCTTCGAGCAGCGCGGCATGCGCGCGCCGCCGGACGTCGGCCAGCGGGTCGTAGGTACGCCGCCCGTTGCGTCGACCGAAGATGCCGGCGCCCGACGATGGCGAGCTGCCGCCGGTCGTCGGGAAGCTCGTCGTCGGCACCGCCGTCACCGGGATCGCGGTGACCGGCTCCGCCGAGCCTTCCATGAACGAGAGCATCTCGGCGGCGCTGAACCCGCTGCCCACCCGGGGGATCTCGTCCGGCCGGTGCTTGCCGTTGGTCCGCTCAGCCATCGCAGATCACCTCTTCGCCCGCCGGGACAGCATGGACTTCAGACCCTTGGGCGAGGCCATCTCGGCCCCGATGCGCTTGCTGGCCACCTCGCGGATCGCCTCGCTCACGGCGTGGGTGGGTGAGTCGAGCACGATCGGCACACCCCGGTTGATCGATATGGATACGTCCCGGCTCATCGGGATGTGGTTGCTGATCGGGATGCGCAGCACCCGTTCGATGTCGGCGGGCGTCACCCCGAGCCGCGGGTCGGCCCGGTTGAGCACGACCAGCCTGTTCTCCTTGCGATAGTCCAGGACGTCGAAGGTGTCCAGCAGGATGCGGAGGTTCTTCATCGCGGTCACCGCCGGCGTGGCGACCAGCAGGTACTGGTGGGACGAGTCGAGCGCGGCCAGCACGTGCTCGCTGAACACCGGCGGCGTGTCGATCACGACGTAGTCGTACATGCTGCGGGCCAGATAGAGGATCTCCGTGACAAGTTCCCGGTTGATCTGTTCGGCAACGGTCGGCACCACGGGCGCCAGTAGGGCGTCCACCCCCGGGCAGAACGGCGTCACCATCGTGCGCAGGCCGGTCTCGTCGATCCGGTCCGCGACCGGGACGGCGTCCGCGATCGTCCGCTCCGGTTGCAGTTGCAGCATCAGCGCCACGTCGCCGAGGGTCAGGTCCAGGTCGATGAGGCAGACCCGCTTCGCCCCGCCGCTGGCCAACGCGATCGCCAGGTTCGTGGCGATCATCGTCTTTCCGCAGCCGCCTTTGGCGCTGTAGACCGTGACGACGCGGCCGTCCGCGGCCGGCTCGGCGCCGGCCCGGCTCCCGCCGGTGAGCCGCCGGGACAGGTCCTGCGAGCGGGCGCAGGCCGCGAGGATGCTGGTCGGGTCGTTGACGTCCGCGACCTCGCGCACACCGGACCGGATGGCGTCGGCGAGCACGTTGACCTCGAGCGAATGGCGCAGCAGCACCACACCGAGCGCCGGCCGGGCCAGCCGGAACCGAGCCGCGAGGCCGACCGCCTCCATCAGCGGCGTGTTGGGGCCGAAGAGCACCAACTGCTCATCCGGGTCCTCATCCAGCAGCATGTGCGTCTCGTCGAGACTGCCGGCCGTGCGCACGTCGCCGCCGATGAGCATGGCGAAGTGCTGCGCCACCTGGCGCGACGGTTCGTACAGGATGGTCATCGCCGGATCACCGCAAGAAGTTGTAGCTGTCGACGCCCGTACCGGGCTTGACCTCGGAGCTATCCGAGAGGAGCGCCAGGTAGATGGCGTCACCCTCGGCCGCGTGGATGATCTTCGCCGCCTCGACGTCGGTGGCCGCGACGGTCACGAGCACGACGGTCTGCCGGTCGTTGTCCGAGTCCTCCTGGGTTTCCTCGTCCAGCGGCGTAACCGTCGTTTCCCCGTCGCCGCCGTACGTGCCCACCGCGATCACCTCCGCCTTGGACAGCAGCACCGACGTGCCCTGTGGATCATCGCCGGTATCCCGACCCACCGACTTCACCTTGGTATCCGGCACGATCCGGTACGTGACGAAGAGCGCCACCTGCGAGCCCGGCCGCACGAAGCCGGCGACCTGCTCGGCCATGGTGGCCTCGAAGCTGACGGCCAGCTTGCCCTCGGGGATCGCGAGGCCCCCGGAGGTCCGCGTGGACTCGCTGAACATGCGGCGCAGCAATAGTTGGCCCGGCTGCAGGTCGGAGGTGAGCACCAGCTTGTCCACCTCGGTGGGGACCTCGGTGAGCACCTCGTCCTCCGGAAGGCTGCCCAGCGGCATCCGCATCGGCTCGACCAGGTCTTTCTTCCGGACGTTCTCACCCGTCGTACCGGCGGGGATCCGCTGTTTCGCCACGAGCACCTCGACCGGGCTGGCGTCGGCGACGGCTCTGTCGTCGGCCCGGCTGACATAGAAGAGCACCGCCGCGGTGCCCAGCACGGCGAGCACGATCGCGAGGAAGACGGCGAGGATGCGACGGGTCATGGCGTGCGGTCCGTTCTGGAATGTGGTTTAGCCGATGGTCCGGACGTGGACGGCGCCGAAGTGGGGATCGCCCAGCGTCGCCCGGTCGCCGGCGTCGAAGACGCGGGTGGTGAAGTAGCCGTAGATGCAGAAGCGCCGGGGATCGGAGCCTGGACACCCGGCGGCGCCGGTGAGGTCTGATGAGTGCCTGGGCGGGTTGGGCGGACTCCGCCATTCATCGGTGGCGAACCATCCCGTCACCACGAAGACGGCGATGCCAGCGACGATGAAGTCTCTGGTCGTCGTGCTGTTGAAGAGCGGCACGGCGATGGGGGTCAGGTTGTCGTGCAGGTTCGCGATCCGGTTGCCGCAGCCGTTCGGCACCCTCGGCCTGACACGTGGATCGGTTGGCAGCCGGTAACCCATCTCGCCGTCGCCGACGTCGAGTGCGGGGCGGCACAAGCCGTTCGTCAAGAAGCCGAAGCCGCCGCGCGGGCCGCCACACGCGCCACCGCCACCACCACCGCCTCCGGGACAGCGCGGCTGGCGGAACAGCAGCGTCACCTCGCTCGAACGCCGAGCGCGGTGCCCGCCATCCGGCCAGGGCTCCAGGCCCGTCCTGCTGTACACCGCGTCGAACTCGCGGCGGGAGATGGCGATGCCCAGCGTGTCGCCGCTGTCGACCTCGTCGACCGGGCCCCAGCTCACCCGCGAGCAGGCGCCCACGTCGGAGCCGGGGGCGCCGACGACGGTCTGGGCGAACGCGTACGGCAGGATCGTGCCCCCGCCAGCAGTCTGCGTGTCCGTGCGTACCTCGACGAACGGCTGCGGCGCCGGAGGAGGTGCGCCGATGCAGCTCGACAGCCCGCCACCAGGGGCGCCGCAGGGCGGAAGCAGGTTGCCGGACCCGGAGGGCAGCGTGGGCACGCGGCCGCACAGGGTCGCGTTCGACACGCCGTCGCTGGCGTTCTGGTTGGCGAAGCTGCTGGCCAGGCCCGCCACCGTGGCGGCGCGGCAGGTGACGTTGTTGCCGTTGACGCATGCCTTCGCCACGGCCACCGCGGCGGCGTCCGCGCCGCTCTGGAGTTCCTCACGTTCGGCGTAGAGCAACCCGACGTCAATGGTGAGCGCCGCCATGCCGAGCAGGACGTTGCCGCTGAGCAGCACCGCCACCAGCGCGGCAACGGCGCCCCGGTCGCCCGGGGCGCCGCCGAGCCGGCGCAGCAGGGTCATCCGCGGCACGGCATGACCCCCTGGCATCCACGTTGATGGGGCCCGCGACCAGGTCCGCCAGCGCCACCACCGGCGTGATGAACTGGAAGGTGAAGGTGACGGTGACGCTGGCCGCCGCGTTCGCACCGGGATTGGCCGGGCAGGCCGCCCCGACCCCCACGGCCACGGGGCCGAGGCTGCCGGCGGCATCGGTGGCGCGGGCGACCGGATTCCCGCCGACGGCCTCCGCACGTGCGCCTTCGCGCGCCGCCTGGCTGACGACGATCTGTGCGTTGAGCAGCCGCCCGAAGTCGATGATGCCGAAGACGACCATCAGAACAATTGGCAGGACCAGTGCGGCCTCGACCGCGGTCGCACCACGATCCCGCCGCGTGTTTCGCCGTCGCGCCACGCCGAACCTCTTTCCACCAGCGCGAGCGTCCGGGAGAAGGACTAGACGATCTGGCCGGCGATGTTGTTGAAAGCGGCGGCGATGTTCACGCCGAGGGCTGTCACGCCGGCGACGATCGCCCCCGTCACCAGGAGGATGATCAACGCGTACTCGGCCGCCGTCGCGCCGCGGTCCGGCCGCGCGGCCAGCGCCTTGATCCGGTTCTTGGTCGAGGTGATCAGCTTGATCATTTTAAATAGGCCCCTTTCGTGCGCCGCGCCACGCGGTGCCAACGCCTGTGGCGGCCGGATGGCCGCGATGGAAGCCTGCCTATCGCCCCTGCTCACGCACCAGTCAGGCGAGCGGCGCCCAGCCGGCACCGATCGCCGCGCCGTGTCCTCCGGGGATGACATCCTGGGACGACAGCTAATCCTCCAAATGGCCTAGGTCAAGACGGTCCAAGAAGGACGAAATCCGGCTGGGCGCTGGCTTTCCGGCCAGCCCGGATGCACCGGTTGGCTTCGTATCTCGGTCGTGTCAGATACCTGATCGAAGGTTTAGCGTTATTTCAGGCGGTAACCACCACGGCCAGCAGCCAGCCCGCCAACAGGGCGGGCCCCAGCGGCAGGTCGGTGCGGCGGCCCGCCCGGCCGGACAGCAACAGCACCAGCGCGATCGGCCCGTTGAGCAGGTGTGGCAGCACCAGGCCGAGCAGGACGGCGGGCCAGCCGAGCCAGCCGAGCGTGAAGCCGAGCACGCCGGACAGCTTGACGTCGCCCAGGCCGAGCCCGGCCCCGGGGACGAGCGCGAGCACCAGGTAGATGCCGGCCATCAGGAGCGCGGCCAGCGCCGCCCGGCCGAGCGGCCCGGCTGTGCCGTCCAGCGCCGCGACCAGCAGCAGCGGGGCCACGCCCAGGATGGTGGCGGCGCCGACCAGCGGGTCGGGCAGCCGCAGGCAGGCCAGGTCGATGAAGGCGAGCAGCACGCCGACGCCGGCCACGCCGAGGTACGCGGGCAGTTCCGGCGCCGGTCCCAAGGCCGAGGCGATCAGGGCGAACGCCAGCGCTCCCACCGGGACGGTCAGCCAGGCCGTCGGCCCGAGTACGGCGCGGCAGCCGGGGCACCGTCCGGCGATGGGCAGCGGGCCCGCGCAGTCGCCACAGGTCGACCGGGGCGGCGATCCGTACTCCACCGAGAGCCGGTACGCGGTGACCGGAGTCAGCCATCCGACGACCGCGCCCAGGACGGCGCAGGTGGCGATGGTGGGGCGGACATGCGGCAGCATGCTATCCGAGAATTGGCGCGGTTCCGGGAGGTCAACGGGCCGGGTCACCACGCTACGGTGACGTGAGCGTCGCAGTTTAGAAGGGGTCGGTTCACATGTCTAACTACGGTCCGTATCCGGGCCCGCCGCAGGAGCCTTGGCCCGGGCGGCAGCCGCAGGAGCCGTATGGGCAGCCGTCCGACCCCTGGGGTGGCCAGCAAGCGGATCCCTGGGGCGGTCAGCCGTCGTCCTCGCCGCCCGGCGGTCCCGGGTCGCCGACCGGCGACGCCGGCTATTACCCCGGCTATGACCAGGGCGGACCCGGCTACGACCAGGGCGGATATCGCGACCAGGGCTACCCGCCGGGCCCGGCGTACGGGGCGACCAGGCAGTACGAGCCGGGGTACGCCCAGCCGATGGCGCCCGATCAGGTGTGGAGCCAGCCGACGGCGCCGCCGCCCCGCAAGCGCGGCAACGGCGTACTCATCACGGTGATCGCCGTCCTGGCCGTCCTGGTGGTGGGCGGCGCGGCGGCGGCGGTGGTCAAGCTCGGCGGCTCCGACGACGACGGCAACAACAACCAGGTTGCGCAGAGCACCTCGGAGCCGGCGACGACCGATGACCCGAGCGCCGCCGCTTCCGACCCGGCGGGCGCGTCCGCCTCTCCCGCGCCGGGCTCGTCGACGGATGCCCGCTTCGTGAAGGCCGGCCAGTGCGTCGTCAACGAGGGCTCCAACCAGAAGCCCGCCCTGAAGATCGTGGAGTGCGCCCCGAAGACGTTCGAGGTAGTGGCCCGCTTCGACGGGACCATCGACTACGAGGCCAAGTGCAAGTCCGTCAAGGAGTACCAGTTCCACTACTTCTTCGACAGCGAGCTCAACCCGCTCGACTTCGTCCTGTGCCTCAAGCAGCGATAGGTCCGTATACCGCTTTCTAGGGCCAGAGCTAGATTTCGACGACCTCGACACGCCTATACGTCAATCTAGGGTTCACGGTAGATAACCCGATACGGTGCGATACGTGGATCCGGTTCGGAACCCGTACGCGCCGGGCGCCGGTCAGCGCCCGCCCGAGCTCGCCGGTCGCGACCGCGAGCTGGAGGTCTTCGACGTCGTGCTCGAACGGGTGGCCCGCGGCCGCCCCGAGCGCAGCCTGATGCTCACCGGTCTGCGCGGCGTCGGCAAGACGGTGCTGCTCAACACGCTCCGCTCGCAGGCGATCGGCCGGCTGTGGGGCACCGGCAAGATCGAGGCACGGCCGGACCAGTCGCTGCGCCGGCCGGTCAGCGCCGCCCTGCACATGGCCGTCCGGGAGCTGGCCCCGCACCACCGGGCGCCCGACCGCATCGACGAGTTCCTCGGCGTGCTCAAGGCGTTCGCCATGCGCGCCAACGCCGCGAACGCCAAGCTGCGCGACCGCTGGCAGCCGGGCATCGACGCGCCCGCCCGCGCCGGCCGGGCCGACTCCGGCGACATCGAGATCGACCTGGTCGAGCTCTTCACCGACGCGGCCAGCGTGGCGACCGACGTCGGCACCGGCATAGCGCTCTTCATCGACGAGATGCAGGACCTCGGCCCGGAGGACGTCTCCGCGCTCTGCGCCGCCTGCCACGAGCTTTCCCAGCTGGGCGCACCGCTCATCGTGGTGGGCGCCGGCCTGCCGCACCTGCCGGCCGTGCTCTCGGCCGCCAAGTCGTACTCCGAAAGGCTCTTCCGCTATCAGCGGATCGACCGGCTCGACCGCCTCTCCGCCGACCAGGCGCTCGGCGCGCCGGCGGGCCGCGAGGACGTCGAGTACGAGCAGAAGGCGCTCGACCTGCTCTACGAGAAGTCGGGTGGCTACCCCTACTTCGTGCAGGCGTACGGGAAGGCCACCTGGGATCACGCCCCGCGCTCCCCGGTGACCGCGGGTGACGTACGCGTGGCGGCACCGGAGGCGGAGGCCGAGCTGGCCGTCGGGTTCTTCGGCTCCCGGTACGAGCGGGCCACGCCGGCCGAGCGGGAGTACATGCGGGCGATGGCGACGCTCTCGGCCGCCGAGCCCGCCGACGACCTCGACGCCGCCGTGCCCACCGCGGACGTCGCCAAGGCGCTCGGGCGCAAGCCCGCCAGCCTGTCCCCGGCCCGGGACGCGCTCATCAAGAAGGGCCTGATCTATTCCGGCGAGCGCGGCACGGTGGCCTTCACCGTGCCGCACTTCGGCCGTTACCTCCGAACCGTGGGGTAACGGCCGACCCAAGCGGGTATGAAGGGCGTATGAGACCCGTACGCACCGCCGCGCGCGCCCTGCTCAGCGGGATCTTCGTGGCCAGCGGTGCGCGCGCCCTGGCCGACCCGGAGCAGCTCGTCCCGCGGGCCAAGGTGGTGACGGACCGGGTCGCACCGCTGCTGGAACGCGTCGACCCGCGGATCCCCACCGAGGCGCGCACCCTCGTGCAGCTCAACGGCGCCATGCAGGTGGCGGGCGGGCTGCTGCTCGCGACCGGCCACTTCACCCGGGCCGCCGCCGCGGTCCTGGCCGGCACGATGGTGCCGACGACGCTCGCCGGCCACCCGTTCTGGACGTACGAGGACCCGGCGGAGCGGCGGGTCCACCAGGTCCAGTTCCTCAAGAACCTCGGACTGGTGGGCGGCCTGCTCTTCGCGGCCGTCGACACCCGGGGCGTCCCGGCCTGCGCTACCGGACTAGTCACTTTGTCGGCAATCGGCGCCGCGCGCTGGGGCGCACGGTCCGCACGGTGCGGCGCGACGCGCGAATTGCGGTCAAATCGGCCGCAGCGGCACGCAACCTGCCGGGATAACCGACACGAATCACCTGAACTACACACCGTACGTTAACCGGTTGGAAATGTCGCGAACCAGTGTGGGATCGGACACGGTCGGGTAACGCAGGAGGGGTTGGAGTGACAGGCCGTTCTAGGCTTCTAGGCGGACCTGGGTGGGTATTACGACATTGGTACGGGGGTGGCCACGCCATGCCGGCGACCGTCGGGAGACGGATGGGCCGCTTCGCCCCAGTCCGCCGTGTACTTCGTGGTATCGACAGTTGGACGGTCGTACGGATCGGCATAGTGGCCGGTGTCTTCTACGCTGCGTGGCTTGCCATCCAGGCGTATGGGCGCTTTTACGACTTTTTCGACATGAAGATCTACCACGGCGCGGTGGTCTGGTGGGCGAGCGGCAACGAGCTCTACGCGTTCATCGCGCCGGGCACGACACTCGGATACACGTATCCGCCGTTCGCGGGCTTGGCCATGTTGCCCATGGCCCCGCTGCCAGTGGGTGCGGCCGGGTTCGTCAACATCGTCGCTAGCCTCGCGGCGCTCGCCGTCGTGCTGGCCGCGCTCCTGAGCCCGATCGCCCGCCGCTACGGCTGGTCCCTGTGGTTCGTCGTCGGGGTGGCCACCGCGCTCGCCACGGCGACCGAACCGGTCCGCGAAACCCTCGGGTACGGGCAGGTCAACCTGCTCCTCTTCGCGCTGATCATGGCCGACCTGGTGGCGCTGCGCTGGCGGGCCCGGGGCCGGGCCAACCCGCGCGTGCGGGCCGGACGCACCCAGCTCGCCCGGTTCTTCTACAGCGGCGCCTGGGCCGGGGCCGGCATCGGCCTGGCCACCTCGATCAAGCTCACGCCGGCGCTGTTCATCGTCTATCTGCTGGTCACCCGGCAGTGGCGGGTCGCGCTCACCGCGGTCGGCACCGCCGTCGGCACCACCGTCGCGACCTTCGCGGTGGCCGGGCACGAGTCGATGACGTACTTCACCCACGTGCTCTGGCAGACCGAGCGGGTGGGTGCGGCGGACATGACGCCCAACCAGTCGCTCGCCGGCGTGCTCGCCCGGATGTACGACTCGGTCGAGGCCCCCGGCCTGCTCTGGCTGACGTTCTCGCTGCTGATCCTGGCGGTGGGCCTGTCCCGGGCGGCGCACTCGCACGCCGACGGCGACGAGCTGACCGCGTTCGTGCTGGTCGGCCTCACCGCCAACGTGATCAGCCCGATCTCCTGGTCGCACCACCTGGTCTTCGTGATCCCGGCCATCCTGGTGCTCGCCGACGGGGCGCTGCGGCGCCGCGCGGCCAGCCAGGGCCTGACCCGCCGCGGCGGATCATCGTCGGGCGGCTCCGGCCTGTCGGGCATGACCGGCCTGCGCAGCCCGATCTGGTTCCCGGCGCTCACCGGGGTACGGCACGCCGCCGCCGCGGCCGGCCTCTTCGTGCTCTTCGTGGTGTCGCCGATCTGGCCGTACGAGCACCGGCTCCCGGAGGTCTCGCACTACGCCGATGGGCTGTGGGGCGCGCTGATGGAGAACTCGCTCGCCCTCGCGCTGATCGTGCTCGTCGCGGCCCTGCCGTGGCGGCCAGGCGCCGAGCCGGCGTTCTACGCTCCCGCGTTCGCGGCCGAGCACCGCCGCCTCGTGCGCCCGCGCAACACGGACGGTCAGGGGCAGTTGACCCACTCTTCGGTGCCGTCGGCGAAGATCTGACGCTTCCAGATCGGCAACCGCGCCTTCACCTCGTCGACGAGGCGGGCGCAGGCCGTGAAGGCCGCCGCGCGGTGGGCCGTGCTCACCGCGGCCACCAGCGCGGCGTCGCCGATCTCCAGCGGCCCGATCCGGTGCGAGACGGCGACCGCGTACACCTCGGGGTCGGCGGCGATCTCCGCCGCCACCTCGCGGAGCACCCGCTCGGCGCTCGGGTGCCCCTCGTACTCCAGCTTGGTCACCGCGCGCCCGTGGTCGTGGTCGCGCACCACGCCCTGGAACGACACCACCGCGCCGGCCCGAGGGCCGGCGACGGCCGCCTCGTGGGCCGCGACGTCCAGCGGTTCGGTGGAAATTTCGATCATGGCCGTTCTCCGTTCAAGAGCGGCAGGGGTACGAAGGGAACCACCGCCCCCGGCTCACCCGTGGTGCCCGGCGCGATCACCGCGAACCCGTCCGCCTGGGCGAGGCCGCGGAGCATGGCCGAGCCGACGTGCCGTACCGGATGGGCCGTGCGGTCGACCGGGTCGACCCGCACCAGCGCCAGGTGGGTGTAGTCGCCGCGACCCGGCACCGCCTCCACCAGGGTGACCTGCGGCAGTGCCGGCTCGGGCCGGCCGTGCAGGCCGGCGAGCAGCGGCGCAACGAGCGAGACCAGCGCCACGATGGCGGACTGCGGGTTGCCCGGCAGGCCGGCGAGGAAGCGGGGCCGCCCGTCCGGGCCGGGCACGGTGGCGACGAGCATCGGAAAACCGGGCCGTACGGCGACGCTGTTCACCACGTACTCCCCGCCGAGCTCCTCCAGGGCGGGGTGCAGGTGGTCGACGGGTCCGCGCATCGTGCCGCCGGTGGTGCACACCAGGTCGGCCTTCTCCAACGCCTTCTGGATGGCCGACACGTGCGCGCCGAGGGTGTCCTCGACCGGGCCGACGAACGGGCCCGACTCCGCACCGAACCGGCGCAGCCAGGCCGGAACCGGCACGCCCAGCGCGTCGCGGACCCGCCCGGCGCCCGGCAGGCCGGCGGTCAGCAGCTCGTCGCCGAAGACCAGCACGGCGGCCTTCGGCGGCCGGCGTACGGACAACGTGTCGTAACCGCAGGACGCCGCGAGGCCGACCACGCCGGGGTTGACGGCGGCGCCGGCCGGCAGCAGCACCTCGCCGCGCCGGGCCTCCTCACCGGGCGCGCGCCACTCGGGCTGGGCGCGCGGCGTGCCGATCACCAGGCCCCCGGTGCGCGTCGACTCCTCGATCCGGAGCACGGCGGTCACCCCGGCCGGCAGCATCGCGCCGGTGGCGATCTCCACTGTGGTGCCGTCCTCGTCCAGCGGTGGCGGGCTGCCCCCGGCCAGCACCCGGCCGACGACCCGCCACGGTCCCGGACCCCGCACCGCCCAACCGTCCACGCTGGACGTCGGGAACGCGGGCAGGTCGGTCAGCGTGGTCAGCGGCTCGGCCAGCGTGTGCCCGTCCGCCTCGCCCAGCGGCACGGCGACGGCCGGCGGCGCGGCGGCCAGACCGGCCGAATACACCCGTGACCGCGCCTGCACCCAGCCGACCGGCACCGTCTTAGTCGTCACCCGCTGAGCCTATCGCCGCACCGGTCAGTGGTCGCCGCCGCGGAGTTGATCCACCGCGTGCGCGAGGAGCGGCCCCAGCACCGCGAGCCCGTCACGTGCCCCGCCGGTGGAGCCGGGCAGGTTGACCACCAGCGTCCGGCCGGCGACCCCCGACAGTCCACGGGAGAGCGCGGCGGTCGGGACCTTGGCCCGGCCGTACGCCCGGATCGCCTCGGCGATGCCGGGGATCTCGTAGTCGAGCACCGCCCGGGTCACGTCGGGCGTCCGGTCCGTCGGCGTGATGCCGGTGCCGCCGCTGGTCAGCACGACGTCGATGCGATCGGCGACCGCGCGGCGCAACTCCTCCCCGACCGGATCCCCATCGGGTACGACCACCGGCTCGTCCACCTCGCAGCCGAGCTCCCGCAGGCCGGTGACGAGCAGCGGCCCGCTCGTGTCGGCGTACACCCCGGCGGCCGCCCGGTTGGAGGCCACCACCACCCGGGCCCGGATCACGGCCGGTCCTCGGGGCGTACCCAATCTCCGGTCTTGCCGCCCTCCTTGCGCAGCACGCGTACCCCCTCGATGGAGGCGGCGGGGTCGACGGCCTTGACCATGTCGACCAGGGCGAGCCCGGCGGCGGCCACCGCCGTCAACGCCTCCATCTCCACCCCGGTCCGGTCCGCCGTCTTGGTGCTCGCGGTGATCTCGACCGTGTCGCCGGTGAGCTCGAAGTCGACGGTGACGCCGTGCAGCGCGATCGGATGGCACAGCGGTACGAGGTCCGGCGTGCGCTTGGCGCCCATGATGCCCGCGATCCGGGCGACCGCGAGCGCGTCGCCCTTCGGCAGGCCGTCGCGGCGCAGCAGGTCAAGGACCTCGGGCGTGGTGTGGAGCCGTCCGGCGGCGACCGCTCGGCGTACCGACACCGACTTGGCCGATACGTCGACCATGCGGGCGGCGCCGGCCTCGTCGACGTGGGTGAGATGGGCGGAATGCGTCACGAGGCGAGCCTATGCCCCCGCAACCCGGGGAAGGAGCGCCCCCGGTGACCGCTCCTTTTCCACTCCTGACACCGTTGTCTCCCAGAGAGGAGGATCGATATAGTGTCGGCCACCAAGGAGGCCGGGTAACCGAGTGACGGGAAGAACTTCGACCCTGCGCGTTGCATTTATGTCCCGTTGCAGGGGAACAGTCGTGCGAATTGGGCCATCGGTGGATTGAAGGGTTTTAGCAATCTGATCAAATTGGCGACAGATCAGGCGCTCAAGCGGCTGAGATGTGCCCCACAACGTGCGTATCGGGCGGCTTCCGGGTTGGTACAACTTGGGGGCGCGACGCCACGTGATCAGGTGATCTACAAGATCGAGTCTTCCATCTTGTAACAATCCGCGTAACTGTAGATGCGGAAGAAACGCTCTTCTCAGTTGAGCGATTGCGCTGCGTTCACGCTTGCGAACTAGGCGTGACAATTCAGGCCATAGTTACTGATACTGCGCATTGGGACACTAATTAGTACTTAACGCGCGACGTCTACCTTAGGCTCCTTCACAGCAAGACGGGGGTCGGATCCGCACATAGCGCGCCAAACAAATTCGCGCCATGTGCATCTATGGCGAGGGAGACGTCATGCGCGGCAACGAATGGGGCTAGACACTTAAGACCAACCACGCCTCGCCGAAGTACGCTACGGTGACTCATCCACCGGGTGCGCCAAGGACGATCGTGGTTCAGACGGAGCGACGCGACACTGGGACCGATCGGCGGCTCTTGCTGCTCGTCGGTCTCGTCGTCGTTTTTGCCGGATTAGTCGGAATCTCCGCGACGTACCACACCATCATCGAGCCGCCCGACTCACTTCGCGACGCCGCGACCGTGGTGCTGCTGATTTTCTTGATCGCCGTTGGCATCACCGTCAAGGCGCCGATCCGGATCCGGTCGGGCACCCACTACATCTCGTGGACCGAGACGGCCATCGTGATCGGCCTGGCCATCGCGCCCGTGTCATGGGTCGTGCTGTGCACCGGCATTGGCGTGGCCGTATCCGTCGCGAGACGGATGGCTTCGATCAAGATGTTCTTCGCCATCGGCAAGAACATGCTGGTGGCGGGGGGAGCCGGCGTTACGCTTGGCCTGCTGGACTGGCATTGGCCGCCAGAGAGCCTCGACGCGATGGCCGGCCCGTTGGCCGCCGCGTACATCACGGCCGCGCTCCTCGACGAGGTGCTCGCGATACCCGTGATCGCCCTCGCCACCCGCACCAAGGTCCTGCAACATTTTCGCGCCAACTGGGACCTGCGGCTCGTTGGCTGGGCCGTACGGTTTCTGGTGGCGCTCTGCTCCCTGGTCCTCCTCCAGGTCGACAGCCTCCTGCTCTTAGCGGTGCCGCCCCTGGTGGTGAGCCTTCATCTCGCGTACTCGGCGCGTTTTCGCAGCCGTGAGGAACGCAAGGCGTGGCAGCGGCTGGCGCAGACGACCGACGCGCTCAACGACGTCAACCTCGACGCCGTACTCACCAGCGCGGTCATCCGGGCCTCCGAGCTCTTCTCCGTCGACGAGGTCGAAGTGGAGTTGCATGGCCGGCCCCGGCTGGTCCGCGGCAACGCCGATGGCGTCACGTACGACGGCTCCGTCGCCGGTGCGCCCGCCACGACCGGCTCGGTCATCCTCACCGCCCTGGAAGGGCACGACGGCACCGCCGACGTCGGCGAGCTGCGGCTGCGCTTCCGCGGTCCGGTGAAGCTGTCCGAGCGGGAGCAGTACACGCTGCGCACGTTCACCTCCGCGCTCTGCACCGCGGTCCGCAACGCCTCCGCGTACGAGGAGCTGACCCGGGTCGCCGCCGAGCACGCCCGAGCCGCCGCCCATGACGCCCTCACCGGCCTGGCCAACCGCCGGCAGCTCCTCGAACACGGCACCGAGCTGCTCGCCAACCGGCACGCCGACGGGGTCACCGCGCTCGTCCTGATCGACCTCAACCACTTCAAAGAGGTCAACGACACGCTCGGTCACGCCGCCGGCGACCGGGTGCTGATCGAGGTCGCCGGCCGGCTCCGCCGCGAGGCCCGCACCGACGACATGGTCGCGCGGCTGGGCGGCGACGAGTTCGCGGTGCTCATCACCGGACTGCCGGCACCCGCCATCGCCGCCCACCGGGCCGAAGGGCTGCTCGCCGCCCTGCACGAGCCCATCGCGATCGACGGGATGCGGATCAGCGTGGAGGCGAGCGGCGGCATCGCGGTCGCGCCGGGCAGCGGCGGGATGCCCGAGCTGCTGCGCCGGGCCGACGTGGCGATGTACCAGGCCAAGCGGTCGGGTCAGCGCACCGCGACGTACGCGCGGGCGCGGGACACCGCCGACGTGGGCCGGCTCGCCCTGGGTGGCGACCTGCCGCGGGCGCTCACGCAGCACGAGTTCACGGTCAACTTCCAGCCGATCGTCGACCTCGCCACCGGCGAGGTGGTGGCCGCCGAGGCGCTCGCCCGCTGGCGCCACCCGGACCGCGGCAACCTCGACCCGCTGCGCTTCCTGGAGACCGTCGAACGCTCCGGCCTGCTGCCCGCCTTCGCGGACGCCGTGCTCGACCAGTCGCTGATCGCGGCCGGGGACTGGCGCGACGCCGGGTTCGACCTGCCGGTGGCCGTCAACGTGTCGCCACGCAGCCTCCTCGACCCGCGCTTCCCGAGCGCCGTCGTGGCCCGCCTGCGCGCCCATGACCTGCCACCCGACCGGCTCTTCCTGGAGCTGACCGAGACCCTCACGATCAGCCAGCTCGAGGTGGTCGACCAGGTGCTCGGCCAGCTGCGGGACGCGGGCGTACGACTGGCCCTGGACGATTTCGGCACCGGGTACTCCTCGCTGTCGGTGCTGTCCCGGATCCCCGTACACGAGCTGAAGATCGACCGCGGGTTCGTCCGGGACATGGAGACGTCGGCCGAGTCGGCGGCGGTCATCCGGTCCACACTGGACCTCGGCCGCAGCCTCAACCTGGTCGTGGTCGCCGAGGGCGTGGAGAGCGAGCCGCAGCGCCGGGCCCTGTGGGAGATGGGCTGCACCGCCGGCCAGGGCCACCTCTTCGCCCGCCCGATGCCGTCCGCCCGCCTGCTCGCCGCCCTGCACCGCGGCTCCGGCGGCCGTCCCGGCACGCTCGCGCCCGCGCTGCACGACGAAGGCTCGGTCATCCGCCTGTCACCCAACCGCCGTGCCAGCCGCAAGTCGGACCGTCTGCCACACTTGCCCGCGTGACTGTCGCGGCCGCCACCAAGACCCGGACGCTCGCCGCTGACCTGGCCCTTTACGGCCTCTCGGCGGCGTTCGCCGTGATCACCGCGTACACCTCGACGCTGCTGCCGCACCGCGCATGGGGCGCGGTCGCCGCATCCGGGTACGCGATCGCGGCGCTCGCCGTCGGCACCCAACTCCTCACCGGCCGCACCCCGAGCACGCGGGAACGCACGGTGCTGGCCGGCTTCGCGTTCGTCACCACCGCGTTGCTGCCGATGGTCGTGCAGGCCGTCCAGCGGGCCGGTGGGCGCACCGACCGGGCGCAGGAAGAAGTGATCGTCATCGAGCACGGCGGGCAGCGCCTGCTCGACCATGGCACCCCGTACCTCGAGGGCGGCGCGATCGCCGCCCTGCCACCGGGCGAGCAACTGCTCGGCTACCTGCCGTACCAGCCGGGCATGGCCCTCTTCGGGCTGCCGCGCGCGCTGGTCGGGGACGTGTGGTGGACGGACGCGCGGATCTGGTTCGCCGTGGTGACGATCGCCGCGCTCGGCCTCGCCGCATCCATGCTCCAAGGCGGGGACGCGCTGCTGCGCGCGATGCAGCTCACCGCCGTACTCCCGCTCGTTCCGCTCACCATGGCGACCGGCGGCGACGACGTACCCGTACTCGCGCTGTGTCTCTTGGCTCTGGCCCTGTGCGCCGCTGGGCGTTACGGCGCGGCGGGCCTCGCGGTGGGATCGGCCGCCGCGCTCAAGCTCTTCGCGTGGCCGGTCGTGCTCGTCCTGCTGGTCCACGCGCTCACCGCCGGACGGCGATCGGCGGCGCGGCTCGCCGCCGGCGCGATCGGCCTGCCCGTGGCGGCCCTGCTGCCCGCGCTGCTGGTCGATCCGACCGCGTTCGTCGACAACGTGATCCGCTTCCCGCTCGGTGAAGGCGTGGTGACCAGCCCTGCGCAGTCCCCGTTCCCCGGCTACCTGATCGCCTCGAACCTGCCCGGCGGCCGCGTGATCGCCGGCGCGCTCCTCGCCGCCGCGGGCGTGGCGATCGCCGTCTGGCTCGCCCGCCGCCCGCCGCGCACGGCCGCCGCCGCCACGATCGTCTGCGGGTACGGCCTGCTGGCCGCGATCCTGCTGATGCCCTCGACCCGGTTCGGGTACCTGCTCTACCCCGTAGCGTTCCTGGCCTGGGCACCCGCGCTGCGCCGGCCCGCATGACCCGCCGCGCCAGCTGGGACGTGCTCGCCGCGGTCGCCGCCGGCGGCGCGCTCGGCGCCGCCGCCCGCTACGGCGTGGGCCTCGCCTGGCCGCACTTCCTGGCCACCCTGGTCGTCAACGTCACCGGGTGCCTCCTCATCGGAGCCCTCGCGGAACTGTCACCCCCGCACCGGCTGGCCCGGCCCTTCCTGGGCACCGGCGTGCTCGGCGGCTACACCACGTTCTCCACCTACGCGGTGGAGACGCGCACGCTCCTGGCCGACGGCCGCCCCTGGACAGCGGCCGCCTACGTCGTGGGCACGCTGATCGCCGCCCTCGCCGCCGTCCAACTGGGCATCCTCGGGGTACGACGGCTGCGGCGGCCCGGATGACCCTGGTGCTCGTGCTGATCGGTGGCGCCTTCGGCGCGGTGGCCCGTCACCTCGCCGGCCATCTCCTGCGGGACCGCGTGCTGCCGTGGGGCACGTTCCTGGTCAACGTGGCCGGCTCGGCGCTGCTCGGCCTCCTGGCCGGTTTCAGCACAATACTGCCGGGTTGGGTTGGTTCACTGGTCGGTGTCGGTTTCTGCGGGGCGCTGACCACGTATTCGACATTCGGCCTGGAGACGGTCCGGCTGCCCCGGCGCTACGCGATCCTCAACGTGGCGCTCACCCTCGCGGCCGGGTTCGGCGCCGCGGCACTCGGCTGGCAACTCGCCCAACTTGCCTGACCGGCGTACACCTAGAGAGGTGGGAGCCGTCTACCGCGACCGGCGGACGGCCGGAGCGGCGCTCGCCGACCAGCTGCGCGCGTACGCCGGCCGGCCGGATGTGGTCGTCCTCGGCTTGGTCCGCGGCGGCGTGCCGGTGGCCGCCGAGGTCGCCGAGCGGCTGGGCGTCGCCCTGGATGTGCTGGTCGTCCGCAAACTCGGGGTGCCGTGGGCGCCCGAGGTGGCGTTCGGGGCGCTGGGCCCGCACGGGGTGCGGGTGCTCAACGACAGCATCGCCGAAAAACTGGAGCCCGAGGAGATCGCCGAGGTGACCCAGCGGGAAGAGGCCGAGCTGCGCCGCCGCGAGGACCGGTACCGGGCCGGGCGCCCGTCGCTGAACCTGACCGGGCGCACCGCCGTCCTGGTCGACGACGGGCTCGCCACCGGCGCCACCGCGCGGGCCGCCGCCCTCGTGGCCAAGCGAATGGGCGCGGCTCGCGTCGTGCTGGCCGCCCCGGTCGGATCGGTGGAGGCGTGCGAGGGCCTGACCACCGTGGTCGACGAGGTGGTGTGCCCGGTGCACCCGGCCGACTTCGGCGCGGTGAGCCGCTTCTACCGCGACTTCCATCAAGTCACGGACGCCGAGGTCGGCGCCGTCTTGACAGCATTGGGGTGACCGCACCCGGTACCGTCGAGCAATGCAGATGACCTGTCCGAAGTGCCATGGCGAGATGCGCCAGTACGAGCGCAGCGGCGTCACCGTTGACCAGTGCTCCGAGTGCCGAGGGATCTTCCTCGATCGGGGCGAGCTGGAGAAGCTCTTCGAGGCCGAGGCGAACTGGAACCAGCAGCAAACCGCCCCGGCAGCCCAGCAGCGGCCGCCGGCCCCGGCCCCCGGCGGGTACGCCCCGCCGCCTCCGCCGCCGCCCGGCGGGTACGCACCCCCGCCACCGCAACCCACCCACGGTTACCCGGCGCCCGCGCCCGCCCCGGCGTACGGCCAGCACTACGGGTACCACGGCCACTACCGTCACAAGCGGCGCAAGGGCTTCCTGGGCGAACTCTTCGACTGACGAGTTCGTGGGGCTCCTCGCGGTTTGAGGGGCCCCACGCCCTTTCGCTAGACGATCGCCATGTCGACGAAACGGGACAGGTGGAGCTGGGCGGCCACCGTCACCGTGTCGGTCGGCCCGTTTCGGTGCTTGGCGACGATGAAGTCCGCTTCGCCCGCTCGCGGGGACTCCTTGTCGTAGTAGTCGTCGCGATGCAGAAGGATGACAACGTCGGCATCCTGCTCAATTGACCCAGATTCGCGCAGATCGGACAGCTGGGGACGCTTGTCGGTGCGCTGCTCGGGACCACGGTTGAGCTGACTCACCGCGATCACCGGGCACTCGACCTCCTTGGCGAGCAGCTTGAGCCCACGGGACAGCTCGGCGACCTCCTGCTGCCGGCTCTCCGTCCGCTTCGGCGAGGACATCAGCTGCAGGTAGTCGACCACGATCAGCTTGAGGTCGTGGCGCTGCTTGAGCCGGCGCGCCTTGGCCCTGATCTCCATCAGGTTCATGTTGGGCGTGTCGTCGACGAAGAGCGGGGCCTCGCTGATCTCGCCCATCCGCCGGGCGAGCTTGGTCCAGTCGTCGTCGGAGAGCTGCCCGGAGCGCAGGATGTGCAGCGGCACCCGCGCCTCGGCCGAGAGCAGTCGCATGACGATCTCGACCTTGCTCATTTCCAGCGAGAAGATGGCGCTCGCCAGGTTGTGGCGCACTGCGGCATTTCGAGCAAAGTCCATAGATGCCGTCGAGTTGTGTGTCGGGATCATCGAATGGCCGGCCAGGTACATGTGGTCGGCGTTGTCGACGGTGATGCACCGCACCGGGACGCTCGCCACCGGGCGAACGTCCACGATGAACCGGGAACCGGTGCGGGCGCTGTTCGTGGCTCGCGCCCGCTCCTGCTGCGCCTTTCGCTTACGTTCCAGGCGGAAGACCTCGTCAAGGGTGGTGAAGTTCAGTGTGTACGCGGTCGACGAGGCAGCTGTGCGGCCCCGCACTGGTCTGCGGGTCATGGTGCAGCGATAGCCGAGGCTGACCACCAACTCGTAGGCGCCCTTGGCGAGCCGGTGCGAGGTTGAGCAGAACTGGACGTTACCGCTCGGTCCGACGGTGCCGTCCGTGTCGAGTAGGCCGGCGAGCAACGCCCTGCGCTGACTCTCCGACCCGCGCAGGTATGCGACCGGGATGTGCTTGTCGCCCAGGACGTCCGCAGCCCGAAGGTAGCCCTGGAACGACCCGTACCGCCGGTGGCAGTCCGCACAACGGCGGCTGCCGTTCCAGGAGCTAGCGGTAACGCGCCCGCATGTCTCGCAACCCTCGCGCTCGTCCGGAGCAACCAGCCCTCTGGCCCGCCCTCCGCAGGACTGGCCACAGGTGCGGACGCTAGGCCCACGGGGGGTGAAACGCTTGCCGCAGACGACGCAGTCGCGCTCCGGTAAGGGTTCTAGGGCCGGAGGGAAAATCGAGTAGACCATGGGCCCGCTGGGACGGACCACGAACCCGTCTGCCTCGACGTACGACACCATCTCCGGGTCCGCGGTGGTGAACCGGGCGGCGGTGGAGTGCCCGTCGCCCAGCCAAACACCCAGCGTGTACGGCGGTATGGGCAGATCGTCCCGCTCCGGCAAGGCGAGAGGGCTGCAGTTCTCGACGGCGTGGTTGAGTCGCCCGTCCGCCGGGTGGCGCAACGTGGCGGCGATCTCGCTCGTGGTGACGACCCCCGGATGGACCACTGTCGTCTCCGCGTTCATGTACCGATTGACGCGCTGTGAGAGTGCCGACACGAGTGCTTGCCGGGAGTACGCCGGTAGCTCTCGCCGCCATGGCCTATCCGCCCGGATGTATTCGTGAGTCACGCCGCCGTCGAATCCAACCTCTTTTCCGACGACATGCAGAACATGCCGGAACTCATCACCGACCAGGCTTACCGCCTCGCCGAATGGGACGAGCTTGTCCGGCTCGGCAGTCACCGTCTTGTGGGCCGCGGCGACGGCGGCCCTGGCGTCTGCGGACCACTGGTGAGAACGCTTGGCCTCGGCCTTCTGGCGGCGGCTGGCGCGAGTGGTCGTCTTCCACAGGTGCTCGGCGTCGGCGACGATCGTCGAGCCGTCTGAGAACACCACCTCGTAGCACGGACGATCGTGCCTGAGGTCGTATGCCTGGGTGACGGTCGTGGGCTGTCCGTCAGCCCCGAGCACCCGGTCGCCGGCCTTGAGGTCGCCCATGGTGGTCCAGCCGTCCGGCGTCGGGATGGGGGTGTCCGTCGCCAGCGCCTTACCCAGACCAGGTCGTCCAGCAACAATGATCAACTGGCCCGCGTGCAGGCCGTTGAGCAGCCGGTCGAGGTCGGTGAAGCCGGTGGGCACACCGGTCATCACGCCGCCCTGCGCGCCGACCGCCTCGATCTCGTCGAGGGTCGGCTGGAGCATGTCGGCGAGGACGGCGAAGTCTTCGCTGACCCGGCGCTCGGTCACGTCGTACACGGCTTGCTGGGCCAGGTCGACCACGTCGTCGACGTCGCGCCCGCCGCCGCCGGCCGAACCGTAGCCGAGCTGGACGATCCGGGTGCCGGCCTCGACCAGGCGACGCAGCACGGCCCGTTCGCCCACGATCCGGGCGTAGTACGCGGCGTTGGCGGCCGTCGGCACGCTGGCGATGAGCGTGTGCAGGTAGGGCGCCCCGCCGATGCGGCCCAGGTCGCCGGTGTCGGCCAGGGCCGCCGCGACCGTGATGGGGTCGGCCGGCTCGCCCCGCCCGTACAGGTCGAGGATCGCGTCGAAGACGGTGGCGTGCACGGGCCGGTAGAAGTCGCCCGGCTTCAGGATCTCGACGACGTCGGCGATCGCGTCCTTGGACAGCAGCATCCCGCCGAGCACGCACTGCTCGGCCGCGATGTCTTGCGGGGGAGTCTTGTCGAACTGCCCGCCGGTGCCGCCGGGGGAGGACCGTTGGGCGGTGGCTCATACGGTGGCCTTCCGGCCGCCCGCACGTCATCGGTGACCGACACCCAAGCCCCCCTCCGCCCGATCGGCTGCACCCGCAAGCGAACCGCAGAGGTGTGACAGTTTTCTCGCTGAGGCCGAACGAACACCATACGAAACCGCAGGTCAGCTCAGCAAAACGAGCGGTGGATGAGGCTCGGGACAACCTGTGGACAGTCACCCGGCGGGGTGTGTGCAGCCTGTGCACAGGTTGTGTATAACCACTGGGGACGAGCGGCCAGGTACGGTGTGACGTGGGCATGCTCAGTCCCCAAGTTGTGGAGAAGAAATTCAGGGTCGGCTGAGGGCCCGTTCGCGGCATATCATGGCCATCGACGTATGTGTCTTGAGGGCCAGTTGCGGATCTGGCACCAGGAAGGTCACGCTTTGGCGGTGGACTACCGGGACTGGGGGTACGACACACGCGGCCGGCGCGAGCGCCGGTCCGGCGATGACGCGCGTCCGCAGAGCTCGGAGTACACCGGCGAGATTTACGGAGCGTCAACGTCGGGTGCACACCGCGCTGACGAGCCCTCTTCGGGATCGGGCAGTGTCTACCGCGGTCGCCGGCGCCAGCAGGACGATTCGATGGCCGATGACCGGCCGTACGGTCGCCGAAGTGCCCGCGCTCGCTGGCAGCCGGAGCAGGACGACAGCACCGGCACCTGGAGCAGATACGAGGAGCCGGGCGAGCAGAGCGACGCCCCGACGAGTGGCTGGACCCCGGCTGCGCCGACCAGTGGATGGACGCCCGCGACACCGACCAGCGGCTGGACGCCCGGCGCCAGCACGAGCGAGTGGACCCGCGAGGCGTACACCGGCGAGTGGAGCCGCGAGGAGCCGAGCGGGGAGTGGAGCAGCAGGGGCGCGCACACGGGGGAGTGGAAGCGGCCGGCCTCGTGGGAGGACACCGGGCGGGACGACACCCGGGGTGGCCGCCGGCGCCGCGAGGCGGAGCCCAGCACCGGCCGGCGGGCGCTGCCGGACTGGCGGGAGCTGCCCGCGCCGGCCGATGACCCGCCTCCCCCGCAGGAGCCGGCCGAGCCGCGGCGCCGCGACCGCTTCACCGACACCAGCGAGTGGGTGGCGCCACGCGACGAGCAGGCGACCGAGGAGCGGAGCGAGCGTTCCGCCGGGCGTCCGGATTGGGCGGTCGGCCGCGATCCGGCGCCGAGCGCCCGCCGCCGGCGTTCCTGGCAGGATCAGATCGAGCCCCGCTGGCCGAACGGCCGCGGTGAGGAGAGCACCGCACGCCTGTCTGACGACGACCCGCGGTGGGTCGGCATCCCCTCGTCGGCACCGCGGTCACCCGCGGTGGCGTACCCGGATGATCCGCCGGAGCGGGACGAGCCGGAAGATTTCCGCGAGCGCCGTTCGGCCTCGTCCTTCCGGACCGACCCGGGCCGATACCGCTCGCCGGAGCCGCGCTATCCGGAGGAGCCCCGCTACGGCGAGGAGCCGCGCCCAGCGGCGCGGCCGCGGTATCGGGAGGAGACCTCCAGCCGTACGGCGGCGACCGGCTGGCAGCGGCCCGTCGCGCCGTCCAGCCGCCAGCGCCCGGCCTCGGCGCCGTCGATCCGGCGGCGACCGAGCGCTGAGGAGATGGACGACGACTTCGCCGAGCGGACGCCGGGCGGCGTGCTCGCCGCCGTCCTCGCCACCCTCGGGTGGTACGCGGTGCCGCTGGTCCTCTTCGTCGTCTACACGCTCTTCCAGAGTGACAACTCGCTGGCGCTCGGGTCGCTGTCCGGCAGCGCCACCCGGTTCGCCGCGGCGCTGGCGATCAGCCTGATCGTGGCCGTGCTGTTGCGTTGGGTGAGCACGAGTTGGCGATCGGTGAGTGTGGGCCTCGCCGCGGCGGTGGTCGGCGGTGGGCTGTCCACTGTGCTCCTGTCCGCGATCAGCGGCCAGCCCATCGGTTGAGCCGGTTAGGTCTGTAGCGCGCCGCTCACGCTTGGGTATCGGCTCGGCCACACCCGGAGCGGCTGATCGGGTACGCCCGTCGAACGGGCCATGACGACGACCACCAGTACGCGTAATTTGCTGCTTATCGGGGCCGCCACCGTGCTGGCGCTGGCGGGTTGCACCGCGGACCACACCAGCGACAGTGGCGCGTCCGCACCCCTCCAGCGCCCGCCGGTCGCCCCGGGGGAGGATTCGGCGGGGGAGACCGGCACCGACGAGGATCCGCAGTCGACGTTCGCCCTCGACGTGGACACCGCGTCGTACGGCTACGCGCGCCGCCTCATCCAGGACGGCCGGCTGCCGGATCGCTCCGAGATCCGCGCCGAGGAGTTCGTCAACTCCTTCGCCCAGGACTACCGGGAGCCGAGCGGGGATGGCTTCGCCGTGTACGTGGACGGGGCGCGGCCGCCGTCGTTCCATGAGGCGGGCTCGGAGGTACGCCTCATGCGCGTGGGCCTGCAAACCCGGCGGGAGGACACGGAGACCCGCAAGGACGCCGCGCTGACGTTCGTCATCGACGTCTCCGGCTCGATGTCCGAGCGGGGCCGCCTCGACCTCGTCCAGGACGCGCTGCACACGCTCGTCGACGAGCTCCGGCCGACCGACTCGGTCGCCATCGTCGCGTTCAGCGGTGAGGCGCGGGTGGTCCGGGAGATGACCCGGGTGTCCGACGCCGGCTCGCTGCACGACGCCATCGACTCGCTGCACACCGAGAGCAGCACCAACCTGGAGGGTGGCCTTGTGCTCGGTTACCGGGTGGCGCGGGACGGGTTCCGGTCCGGCGCCTCCAACCGGGTGATCATCCTCTCCGACGGCCTGGCCAACGTCGGCAACACCGACGCCGCGCCGATCCTGAGCCAGGTACGCGAGGAGGCCGCCAAGGAGATCGCGTTGCTGGGCGTCGGTGTCGGCAGCGAGTACGGCGACAGCCTCATGGAGCAGCTCGCCGACCGCGGTGACGGCTTCGTCGTGTACGTCAGCGAGCGCGCCCAGGCTCGCGAGGTGTTCGTGAAGCAGCTGCCCGCCTCGCTGGCCGTACGGGCGCTGGACGCCAAGGCGCAGGTCACCTTCGACTCCGAGGCGGTCGAGTCGTACCGGCTGATCGGGTACGAGAACCGGGCCCTCGCCGACCAGGACTTCCGCGACGACCGGGTGGACGGTGGCGAGATCGGGCCGGGACACAGCGTCACCGCCCTGTACGCCGTACGCCTCGCCGAGGGGGCGAGCGACGGCGACCAGGTGGCCCGGGTACGCGTACGGTGGCTCGACCCGGCCGACCGGGAGCCGTCGGAGGTGTCCGAGTCGGTGCGGGTCGCGGACCTGGGCGGCGCGTTCGAGGGCGCGGCGCCGCGGCTGCAGGTGTGCTACGCCGCCGGCTTCTTCGCCGAGACGCTCCGCGGCGGCCGGGAGGCGTCGTACGACGACCTCGCCCGGGTGGCCGACCGGGCGGCGGACTCCACGGAGGACCCGAAGGTGCGGGAGCTGGCCGAGCTCATCGACCGTGCCAGCCGGCTGGACTGAACGAACGCGAAAGCGGGGGCGCCTGGGCGCCCCCGCTTCACGCACTTGCCGTTACTTGGCCTTGACCACCGTCAGGTCGAACTTGGCGGTGACCTCCGGGTGCAGCTTTACCCGCACCTGGTGGGCGCCCAGCGACTTGATGTGGCCGGGCAGCTCGAGCCGGCGCCGGTCGAGTGCCGGGCCGCCGGCGGCCTTCACCGCGTCGACGACCTCGGCCGGGGTGACCGAGCCGAAGAGCCGGCCACCGTCGCCGGCCCGGGCCGACAGGCTGATCTTGCTCAGGCCCTCGATCTGCGCCTTGACCTCGTTGGCGTGGCCGAGGTCCCGGATCTCCCGGGCCGAACGGGCCCGACGGATCACCGTGACCTGCTTCTCCGCGCCCTTTGACCACAGGATCGCGAAGCCCTGCGGAAGCAGGTAGTTACGGCCGTAGCCGTCCTTGACCTCCACGACATCGCCGGGAGCGCCGAGGCCGGACACCTCCTGAGTCAGAATGATCTTCATCTCGGTGCCTCCCCTCAGCGCGCCGTGGCGGTGTACGGCAGGAGCGCCATCTCGCGGGCGTTCTTGACCGCGCGGGCGATCTGCCGCTGCTGCTGGGAAGTCACCCCGGTCACCCGCCGAGCGCGGATCTTGCCGCGGTCGGAGATGAACTTGCGCAGCAGCGCGGTGTCCTTGTAGTCGATGTAGGTGATCCCCTCCTTGTCGAGCGGGTTCACCTTCTTCTTCGGCTTGCGAAGCGCCGCAGCCTTAGCCATTGCTCTTGCTCCTGATGATCCTGCGTTGCCCCTCCTGGGACTCCGCATTAGAACGGGGGCTCTTCGTCGAAGTTGCTGCTGCCGCCGCCCGAACCGGAGCCCGAGGGTGCCGGCGTCGCAGTGGCCCACGGGTCGTCGAAGTTGCCTCCGCCGCCCTGGCCGCCGCCACCACCGGAGGCGCCGAAACCACCGCCGCCGCCGCTGGAACGCGACATCTTTTGCACCTTCGCCGTGGCGTACCGCAGCGAGGGGCCGATCTCGTCGACCTCCAGCTCGATGACGGTGCGCTTCTCACCCTCGCGCGTCTCGTACGACCGCTGGCGCAGCCGACCCGAGACGATCACGCGGGCGCCCCGCTGCAGCGACTCCGCGACGTTTTCCGCCGCCTGCCGCCACACCGTGCACGACAGGAAGAGCGGCTCGCCGTCCTTCCACTCGCCGGACGTGCGGTCCATGAACCGGGGCGTCGAAGCGACCCGGAACTTGGCGACCGCCGCACCCGACGGGGTGAAGCGCAACTCGGGGTCATCGGTCAGGTTGCCGATGACCGTGATGGTGGTGTCTCCTGCCATGACCAACTCCTCGCGCCCTCATCGTTTGCCGCCAGGCTGCCAGAGCCGTACGACAAGAAAATGAGGTCGATCCGGGCGGGCCGGCGCCGCGTCAGCGGACGTCCGGCCGGATGACCTTGGTCCGCAGAACGGACTCGTTCAGCCGGAGCTGACGATCCAGCTCGGCGACCGCATCGGGGGATGCCTGCAGATCGATGACCGCGTAGATACCCTCGGCCTTCTTGTTGATCTCGAATTGCAGGCGCCGGCGACCCCAGACGTCGAGCTTTTCCACCGAGCCACCCGCGGTGCGGATCACGTTCAGATACGTGTCCAGCGACGGGGCGACGGTGCGCTCCTCAAGGCTTGGATCGAGGATCACCATGATCTCGTAATGACGCAAGACTTGCTCACCTCCTCTGGGCTAGTGGCCACGGTCCATCCGTGGCAGGAGGTCGTGCGTCTGTTCGCATAAGTGAAGCCGTGGGATAGGCCCACGGCAACGAGCGAACCGAACAAGAGTACCGGGCGGGCCCGGCATAGAGAGCCGCGGGGCGCCCTATCCTCTTCTTTGGGTGGGACCTGGGGAGGAACGACCACACCGACGAGGTTGGATAGAAGGCGCCCCGCGGAGCCTGTGTGTTTACTTGTATATTACGCGACACCCGTCCGGGTTGCACGTTGAGCGATAATAGCCCGGATTGCTCCCGCTAGCACACCAACCACGCAGACTGTGGCGATAAGTGCAAGCAGTCCGATTGGTCCGCTTTCCCGCACCGGCTGGACCGAAGACAGCGCCTCGGCGGCCGCCCCTTCCGTGCCGGTGCCTGCTGTTTCATCCACGGTATCCACGGCCGCCGCCGGGTCGCCACCGTCGTCCGCAGGGATCGCCTGTTCGGGGCCGACCTCGGCCGCCGTGGGGCTGGCGTCCGGCGCGGCCGACACCGCCGCCTGCGGTTGCTCTTCCCGTTGGGTACGCGTACCGCCCGCCGGCCGGCCCGGTGCGCTCGTGCCCGGCTTGGTCCCCGGCGCCCCCGTACGCGGTGCCGCGACCACCTCGACGCGTACCGCCGCCTCGTCGGCGAGCATGCAGCTCGGCTTGAGCCCGAGCGTGACCGGCCCGCGGTGGAACACGACCGGCGCGGCGCCACCGTTCTCGATCTCGCCCTGTGCGGCGCCGTCGATGAGCAGCTTCGCCCGGTAGCCGGTCCGGTTGACCACACGCAGCGTGGTCTCCGCCGGGATGGTCACCGTGGACGCGCTCGGGTTGGCCTCGCAAGAGACCCCCAGCAGCCCACGGTCGCCGCTGAACACCACTTCCTTGCCGCTCTCCAGCGGCTCGGCCTGGGCCGCGGTGGCGGTCAGCAGCGGCGCGGCGGCGAAAACGGCGGCAACCGCTGTAGCGGCGGCACGATGTCGGGCCAGCGGCGGCATTCACCATCTCCCAGGTCGGCGGCTTGGATCTATCGGGCTAACGAATCGGGCGAGTCGCCGGTGACGGGTGATTTGTCACGTACCGACCCAGATGTTGTTCTCCGGGCTACGTCCCTCGCGCCGGTGTCGGACCTAAGACGTAGGCTCGCCTCCATGCGTATCGGAGCCCACGTCGACTCGACCGACCCGCTGGGCGCCGCGACCGCCCGCGACGCCGAGACCGTGCAGTTCTTCCTCACCGACCCGCAGGCGTGGAAGGACCCGGCCCCGCGCGACGACGCCGAGGCGCTGCTCGCGTCCGAGATCGACATCTATATCCACGCGCCGTACCGCATCAATGTGGCGACGCTCAACAACCGCATCCGCATCCCCAGCCGCAAGCTGCTGATGAGCCACGCCCAGGGCGCGGCCGCCGTCGGCGCCAAGGGGTTGATCGTCCATGGTGGACACGTCGAAAAGGGTGAAGACGTCGCCATCGGCTTCGACAACTGGCGCAAGGCATTCGAGTACGCGGCGAAGTCGGGCGGCTTCCCGCTCCCGGTGCTGATCGAAAACACCGCGGGGGCGACAACGCCTGTGCCCGCCGGTTCGACGCGCTGGCCCGGTTGTGGGACGCGATCGGCGAGTTCGAGCCGGGCTTCTGCCTCGACACCTGCCACGCGCACGCCGGCGGGGAAGACCTGCTCGACGCCGTCGACCGGATCAAGGCGATCACCGGCCGCATCGACCTGATCCACGCCAACGACTCCAAGGACGGGTTCGACTCCGGCCGGGACCGCCACGACAACCTGGGCAAGGGGATGATCGACCCCAATCTGGTGGTCGCCGTCGTACGAGCCGCCGGGGCTCCTGTCGTGGTCGAAACCCCGGGCGGCGTCGAGGGCCAGGCCGCCGACATCGCGTTCCTGCGTGACCGGGCCGGCCGATAGGGGCCATGACCGATGAGTACGGAGCAGCCGCAGGTCGTCAAGGAAGACCCGACGGTTCCGGAGTCGAGCGTGCAGGCCGACGACACGGCGGTCGTTGACACCGGTGCCGACGACACCGCGGTCATGGACGCCAATGGCGACGACACCGCGGTCGTTGATACCAAGAGCGACGACACGGCAGTCGTGGACACCAAGGCCGACACCGCGGTCGTCGTCGATACCAAGGCCGACACCGTGGTCGTCGATGCCACGGGCGACGACACGGCCGTTGTTGACACAAAGTCCGACGACACCAAGGCCGACGAGCGCAAGCCGAAGGCGGCGGCGCCCGAGCGTTGGGAGGCGTTCGCCCCCGAGCCGGAGCGGCCGCCCACCCGGCGCCGGCGGGTCGGCCGGGCGATCGGGCGGTTCCTGATCCACGAGTGGACGCTCGCCATCGCGGGCTCCCTGCTGCTCGCCGTGCTCATGACCTGGCCGACGCTGCGCTATCCACAGCACACGCTGCCGCAGGACATCTGGGACCCGACCCTCCAGGCGTGGCAGATGGCCTGGTCGGGGCACATCCTGATCAGTGACCCGGCCCAGCTGTGGAACTCCAACACGTTCTTCCCCGAGCGGCTCAGCTTCGCGTTCTCCGACACCCTGCTCGGCTACGCGCCGGCCGGCATGATCGGCGACGGCCCGGTGGCGGCGGTCGTCCGCTACAACATCATGTTCGTGCTGGCGCACGCGCTGGCCACCCTCGGGGCGTACGCGCTGGTCCGCCAGCTCGGCGCGGGCCGCACCGGAGCGGTCGTCGCCGCTGCCGCCTACACCTACGCGCCCTGGCTGCTCTCCCAGGCCGGGCACCTGCACATCGTGTC
This sequence comes from Phytohabitans rumicis, assembly GCF_011764445.1. Lineage (NCBI taxonomy): Bacteria > Bacillati > Actinomycetota > Actinomycetes > Micromonosporales > Micromonosporaceae > Phytohabitans > Phytohabitans rumicis. Next base: position 4,469,372 of record NZ_BLPG01000001.1, on the reverse strand, counting down.
CAACGGCGGCATCCCCCTGGCGTTGGCCATGCTCGCCCGCGGGCACGGCTGGTCCCTTCGCGACGGCTACCGCCCGGACCGCCGCCAACCGGGCTGGGCGCTGGCCGGGTGGGCGGTCGCGGCCTGGCAGATCAGCCTCGGCTTCGGCATCGGCCTGCCCTTCGCGTACGTCCTGGGGCTGATCGCGCTCGTCTCGATGGTCACCTGGTACGTGGGCAAGGTGCGGCGCAGGCCGGTACGGCGGCCGTTCGGAGCGCTGCTGCTGGCCACCGACCTGGTCGGCGGCCTGCTCTTTGCCGCGACCGGAGTGCTGCTCTCCCTCGCGTACTTCGACGTGGCACACCTGCACCCGGAGGCGGAGCGTACGGTCGACGCCCTGCGCGCCTACTCGCCACCGGCGAGCGGGTTCTTCATCGCGCCGGCGGAGTCGCGCATCTGGGGCGGCCTACACGAGCAGGCCCGCGAAGGGCTGCCCTGGGCGCCCGAGATGACGCTGCTGCCCGGCTTCGTGCTGTACGGCCTCGCCATCGCCGGCCTGTTCTTCTCGATCTGGAAGGTGCGCCACCGGATCCTGCTGCTCGTCGGCGTACTGGCCAGCGGCATCCTCGCCATGGGCCCGCGGTTCTTCGGCGGCCGCTACACCTACCTTCCGCTCTTCGAGCACCTGCCCGGCTGGGACGGCCTGCGTACGCCGGGCCGCCTCATGCTCTGGACCACGCTCCTGCTCGGCATCCTCGCGGCCGGAGCGGTAAGCGCGTTCGTCCGGCGGGTCGGCGACATCACGGCGACCCGGGTGCCCCCACGGCCCGGCGCGCTGCTCCGCCTGGCCACCCTCCTGCCGCTGGTCCTGGTGCTGGTCGAGGGCCTCAACACCACCCCGCACCCGGTCGTCCCCCAGCAACCCGAGGTCATGCGGGTCGACCCGGGCCCGATCCTCGTCCTGCCGAGCACCCTCAAGATCGACCAAAACGTCATGCTCTGGTCGACCACCCGCTTCCAACCGGTGGTCAACGGCGGCAGCGGCTTCACCCCGACCGGGCAGGCCGAGACGCGGGAGATCACGCAAACCTTCCCCGACCAGGCGAGCGTCGACTACCTGCGCGAGTTGGGCGTCAAGACGGTGGTGCTGCTACGCGACCAACTGGTCGACACCCCGTGGCAGGCCGCCGTGGACATGCCCGTCGACGCCCTGGGCATCCAGCGCGAAGTCGTCGGCAACACCATCGTCTTCCACCTCTGACACGAGCGGGCCGCGCCCCCGGACGCAGTAGGACGCGCCCCGCTCCCGCGCCGGCTCCGCACACCCCAAACCTCGCCCGACCTCGCCCACGCGCCGGCCGCGGCGCCCGCGGCCCGCGGCGCCCAGACCCTGCGGGCCCCGCCGCCCGCAGCCCTCATCGCCCGCGGTGCACGCCGCCTGCGGCGTCCAGACTCTGCGGCCCCCGCCGCACGCCGCCCGCAGCGCCCATCCCCTGCGGCCTTCATCGCTCGTGGCGCCCGCCGATCAAGGACTTGCGCGTCGATCAAGGGCAAACGGCCGTGGATCAGAGATCAAAGCACGACCGTTCGCCCTTGATCGACGGAAAAGTCCTTGATCGACGCAGCCGCCGCCGGACGCGGGCCTCCGGCGCCGCCCGCCGGACGCAGGCCCGCCGGACGCAGCCCTCCAACGTGGTGCCGCCGGGGACGCGGGCCCCGCCGGACGCGGACCCGCCGGACGCCGGCCTCGCGGGACGCCGGCCTCGCGGGACGCGGGCCTCCGACGTGGTACTGCCGGAGGCGGTTAGGCCGGGGTGGGGGTGGGGAGGTGGGGAGTTCGGCGCGGCGGTTGCGCCATCGCGCCAGCCATGGTGCGTCCTCGGCGCCGTCGTAGACGCCGCCGTCCGGGTCGTCCTCGTACGTCTGGCGGACCGGGTCGCGCTCCGGCTTCAGGATGTCGCGGACGACGAATCCACATAGGACGGCCACGGTGACGAGCCGGAGCGTGGCGGCCAGCACGAAGACGCCCTCGGGAAATACCTGCTTACCCGAGGCGCCCAGCAGCTCGCCGTAGAACGACACGAAGTAGAGGACCTCGGCCACCTGCCAGGCGAGGAAGGCACCCCACCGCGGCCGGGCCAGTACGGCGAGCGGGAGCAGCCACAGCACGTACTGCTGGGACCAGACCTTGCTGAAGATGAGGAAGGCCGCGACGACGAGGAATGCCAGTGCGGACAGCCGTGGCCGGCGCGGCGCGAAGAGCGCCAGTCCCGCGATCGCCAGGCAGGCCAGGCCGAACAGGCCGTACGTCAGGTAGTTGAGCTGCGGGTCGACGTGGTTGCTCAGCCACTGGAACGGCCCCTCGTCGCCGGGTGCGCCCGTGTTCCACTTGCCGTCCAGGTAGCGCCCGACGTACCAGAAGGTGCCCCAGTCGATCGGGCGCTCGGTGTTGAGCTCGAAGAAGCGGTCCCAGCTTTCCCGGTACGGGATCGCGACCGGCAGGTTGACCAGGACGAGGGAGACGAGGGCGGTAACGGTCGCGATGACCGCATGTTTGATCCGTCCCGACCGGAGGCCGAGGACGAGCAGCGGCCCGAGGATGAACAGTGGCCACATCTTCGCCGCTCCGGCGAGGCCGATCAGGATGCCGGCCGCCACGGGTCGTCGTTTCGCCCAGGCGTACAGGCCGAACGCGAACAGGCCGATGGCGAGAAAGTCCCAGTTGACGGTCGCGGTGACGAGGAGCGCGGGGGACAGCGCGAACATCGCCGCGTCCCAGGGTCGTCGTCGGCGCAGGCCGAGGATCATCCCGACGGTCGCGACGGCGAGCGCGCTCAGCACGAGCGCGTTGGCGTCGTAGAACCAGAGCGCCTGGTTGAGCTCGGGTCGGCTCTGGCCGAGGGCGTGCACCGGCAGGCCGAGGGCGCCCATGAAGTAGCCGGTCAGCACCGGGTATTCCACCGGGTGATCGCGGTAGGGCACCTTGCCCTCGTTGAGCCCTTCGGCGTAGTACAGCGCCAGCACGTCGGTGTAGCAGAACTTGGTGTACTGGACATGGTCCGCCCAGGCGCCGTCGCGGCAGGGCGACTTTTGCACCCAGTGCAGGGCCAGGGTGAGACAGGTCAGCGCGATGACGATGCGGGTCGCGGTCCAGAACCGACCGCCCCACTGCCGCTGCGGCCGGTCGGCGCCGGTGGCGTGCTCACCGATCGGCCCACCGATCGCTTCGGAGAGGCCGCGGACGAAGGCATCCGACTGTGCCGGATGGTCCACACGTTCAGGACCGTCGATGTCGGCCGACCGTACGCTCATGAAATGGCATCTTGCCGCATCGGCACCGGGCCTGCGGGGCCCGGTGCCGATTTGGCACTTATCACTCTCGGGCCCGGGTCGTCGGCGTGGGTATGACGATCACGCCGCCCCCGCCGCCACCGGTGCCGGGCGACGGGGTCGTCGGCAGGTTGCCGTTGTTGTTGTTGCCATTCCCGTTGCCGTTGCCGTTGTTGTCGTCGTTGCCGTCCCGGTCACACTGCGGCAGGAACGGGAACTGCCGGCACAGCAGGTTCTCGTCCGGACCCGTCGTCGGCGGAGGGGGCGACTGGCCGTTCGGGTACGGGCTGTCCGGGTCGCCGGTGTTCTTCCGGTCCTCGAACCGCTTGATCTCGTAGTTGAGGGCCTTGTGCGCCTCGTCCATGAACTTTTCCCAGATGGCGGCGGGCGTGCCGGAGCCGCTCATGTTCTTTGAGCCGCCGGGCTCCTTGATGGCTCGTCGTTTGCCCTCGGTGCCGACCCAGACCGCGGACGCGATCTGTGGCGTCGCGCCGACCATCCAGGCGTCGCCGGTCGCGTTGCGCTCCTGGTTGAGCTCCCAGGTACCGGTCTTGCCGGTCGCCGGGCGGCCGTCCTCGAGCTTGTTGTCGATCGAGCCGGGGATCTTCTGTAGCACGGAGTTGATGTCGTCGATCTGGTTCGCGACGAACTTCTGCTGCGGGTCGAGCTTCTCACCGACCCCGGCGACCTTGACGTACTTGCCGGTCGCCGGGTCGCGCTTCTCCACCGACCGGATGAAGTGGGCCTTGTTGTAGGCGCCCCGGTTGGCGAGCGTGGCCACGCCGTTCGCGTGGTCGAGCACGGTCACCGGGTACTGGCCGAACGCCACCTCGTTGTCGAACTCCTCCGGCGCCAGGTCCTCCGGCTTGCTCTTGGTGAGGTCGTGCGGCTTGCCCTTGCTGGTGTCGAACATGGTGTGGATGCCGGCGTCGCGGGCGGCCGCGACGACCTTGTCCGGCCCGATGCCGTCGGCGATCCAGTAGAACGGCACGTTGAACGACGAGATCGTGGACTGTTCCAGCGTGCAGGTCTTTCCACAGGCGATCTCGTTCCCCTCGCGTCCGGCGTTCGAGATCTTGCGGGCCCCGTCCTGGTCCTTGGTCGCGTCCCAGCGCGAGTCCATCGGGATCTCGGCGCGCATCGCCGCCGCCAGCGTGTAGATCTTGAACGTCGAGCCGGGCGCGTGCCCACCGGAGTTGCCGTCGTCGTTGAGGCCGGCGTAGTCGTACCCGGTGCCGTTCTCGCCGCCGTAGTACGCGATCACCCGGCCGTTCGACGGGTCGATCGCCACCAGCGCCGCCTTGTAGTACGCCGGAAGCTTGTTCATCGGCGATTCCTTGGACTGCCGGCGGGTGGCGTTCTCGGCGGCCTTCTGCGCCTTCGGGAGGATCGTGGTGGTGATCCGGTATCCGCCCTTCGCCTTCCACTCGGACGGCGGGATCCCCATCGCCTCAAGCTCGTCCCGGACGTAGTTGATCACGTTGCCGGTCGGCTTGTCGGCGCCACACCCGATGTTGCACGTCTTCGGGTCGTACTTCTTGAGCGTCTTGGTCGGGTAGACCGCCTTCGCCCGCTCGTCGGCCGTCATCCAGCCCTTTTCGACCATGTTGCCGAGGGTGTAGTTCCACCGCTCGGTGGCCGCCTCCAGGTTGAGCTGCGGGTCGTAGCCCTTGTGCGTGGACGACGGCTCCGGCTGCTTGATCACCGAGGCGAGGACGGCCGCCTCTTCCTTGGTGAGGGCGCCCGGCTGTCCGGGCTGGGTGAGGGCCGACTTGCCGAAGAAGCACTGCGCCGCGGCCTCGATGCCGTGGCAGCCCCGGCCGAAGTAGATCGCGTTGAGGTAGAACCCGAGGATCTCGTCCTTGCTGTACGTCTGCTCCAACCGGCGGGCGAGCACCGCCTCACGGATCTTCCGGTTGTAGTTGATGCCGGTCAGTTCGGCCGCGTGCCGGGCGTACTGCTGGGTGATCGTCGAGGCGCCCTGGGTGTCGCCGCCGGTGAAGTTGTTCCACGCGGCGCGGGCGATGCCCTTCAGGTCGATGCCCTCGTGGTCCTGGAAGCCCTTGTCTTCCGCGGCCATCACCGCTTCGCGGACCACCGGTGAGATCTTGTCGTACGGCACGACCGTGCGGTTGGACTCGCCGAGCTTGGCGAGCTGGGTCTTGCCGTCCGCGAACATGATCGAGGTGGCCTCGACCTCGCTCGTGCTGTACGCCGGCACGTCGTCGTAGAACCACGTCAGGGCGACCACGGCACCGCCGGCGAGCATGACGACCACCGCGAAGGCCGCGACGATCCAGTTGATCCGCTTACGCCGCTTCGCCCGCTTGATCGCCGCCGGGTCGCCCTTGCCACCCTTGCCGCCGCGCCGACCCGGACCGCCGGGACCACCCGGTCCACCGGGCCCACCGGGGCCGCCCGGACCTACCGGGCCACCCGGTCCTTCGAGGACGTCGGGCCCGGAGAAGCCCGGCCCGGCCGGGGACACCGGGCGTACGGTGGCCCGGCCCACCGTGGCCCGCCCAGCGGCACCGGGGGGCGCCGCGCCGACGCCGGCCCGGCCGACCGAGGCGGAGCCGACGGAGGCGGAACCCACCGACGCGCGACCCGACCCGACCGGCGCGCGGCCGGAGGTAGGAGTCACCGACGCGCGCCCTGCTGACCCCACGGTCGCGCGCCCTGGCGCGGCGGGACGTGGGGAGGAGCTGGCGCTTGACCGCCGGTATCCCCCGCGTCGGGTCCGTAGTCGTCGGACGGGCCTGATGCGTTGGCCCGACCGCGCGCGGAACTAGGGTCGTCGTACGAGTTCATTGGTCACACCCTGCCGGTCGCGATGGCGCGCGCCTGCGACACCACCGGTTTGCGGTGAGTTTGGACACCCTGCTGAAGGGTCGTGCCCGACATAAACGGACTTATCCGATTAACGAGTGATCGCCTGCCCCGCCACTCCGGGTTGTCCCTGATGTCGCTGGGGCAAGCGGTGGTCACCGTCGGGCCCCTCGCCTTCGTTTGGTTGCCGGCGCCCCACCGCCGGAAGCGGATGAACCTGACGCGGAGGAGCCGACGGCCGTGGCCGTCTCAGCGCCGGCGCCGACGGAATCGTCGGACAGGCCGTCGCGGCCGAGGAGGAACTGCTCGACCAGGTGATTCCAGGAGCAGGCGCGGCAGACCTCCACCACGTACACCTGGAACTCACGGAACGTCATCGCGAGCACCGGGAGCTCGGTGCGGGTGCGGGCCTGTCCGGCCGACTGCTTGAGCTCGTCGCCATAGATGTAGTGGACGAGCGTCAGGTTCTCCCGCCGGCATATCGGGCACCGCCGGTCGGTCGGCTCGCCGTGGAAGCGGGCGGCGTTCTTCAGGTAGGGAGAGGCATCGCAGACCTCGTAGGTCCCGACCCGGCCGGAAAGCACGTCACGCAGCAGCGCTCGCTTCTGAAGCGAGTAGTCGACGATCTGCCGCTGCGTGCGCATGCGGACGAGGGTACGCGGTTCCGGGCGGCGAGGCGACAACCGTCACTTTCCGCTACCGAACACCCCTATATCCGATGTTTGCCCGAACCTCGAAGCCGAGATACCGTGCGATGTATCGGCCCGATACATCGAGCCGGTGAACGGGAGCCCACGGGAAGGTAAGGAGGGTGGGACATGCTTGAGCTCGCCATCCTCGGCCTCCTCCAGGAGTCCCCGATGCACGGCTATGAGCTGCGTAAAGAGCTGGCCACCAAGCTGGGAGCCATCCGCGCGGCGATCAGCTACGGCACCCTGTACCCCACGCTGCGACGGCTGCAGAGCACGGGCTGGATCACCGAGGCGGGGGAGACGTCCGCAAACGCGGAGGAGATCCCACCCCTCACCACCCGCCGCGGCCGCGTTGTCTACAAGATCACAGCGGAAGGCAAGGAGCGCTTCGCCGAGCTGCTCGCCCAGGTCGGTCCGGAGACGTACGACGACGCCGGCTTCGGCGTGCACTTCGCGTTCTTCGCCCGTACGGACCGGGCCACCCGGCTGCGGATCCTGGAGGGTCGCCGCCGGCGGGTCGAGGAGCGTCGCGAGGGCCTGCGCGACGTGCTCGCCCGCGCCACCGAGCGGCTCGACGCCTACACGCTGGAGTTGCAGCGCCACGGCCTTGACGCCTGCGAGCGCGAGGTCCGCTGGCTGGAGGAGCTCATCGCCAACGAGCGCTCCGGTCGCGCACCTGATCGAGAAGAGAAACCGTCTCCGCCTGGATCGTCCAGGACACAAGAGGAGCGGCCGTGATGAACAAGAAGGAGGCAATCGCTATGGGCTCCGTCCGCGTGGCCATCGTCGGCGTCGGTAACTGCGCCTCGTCCCTGATCCAGGGCGTGGAGTTTTACCGGAACGCCGACCCCACCGACCGCGTTCCGGGTCTCATGCACGTCACCTTCGGCGACTACCACGTTTCCGACGTGGAGTTCGTCGCGGCGTTCGACGTGGACGCCAAGAAGGTGGGCCGGGACCTCGCCGAGGCGATCGTCGCCAGCGAGAACAACACCATCAAGCTGTGCGATGTACCGCCGTCCGGCGTACAGGTGCAGCGGGGCCCGACCTTCGACGGCCTGGGCCAGTACTACCGCGAGATCATCGAAGAATCCGACGAAGAGCCGGTCGACGTCGTCAAGGCGCTGCGGGACGCCCGGGTCGACGTCGTGGTGGCGTACCTGCCGGTCGGCTCGGAAGAGGCCGACAAGTTCTACGCCCAGGCGGCGATCGACGCGGGTTGTGCGTTCGTCAACGCCCTGCCCGTCTTCATCGCCTCCGACCCGGTGTGGGCCAAGAAGTTCGAGGACGCCGGCCTGCCGATCGTCGGCGACGACATCAAGAGCCAGGTGGGCGCGACCATCGTGCACCGCGCGCTGGCCAAGCTCTTCGAGGACCGCGGCGTCGAGCTGCTGCGCACGTACCAGCTCAACTTCGGCGGCAACATGGACTTCATGAACATGCTGGAGCGCACCCGGCTCGTCTCGAAGAAGATCTCGAAGACGCAGTCGGTCACGTCCCAGGTGCCGCACGAGATGGCCAAGTCCGACGTACACATTGGACCGTCCGACCACGTGCCGTGGCTCGACGACCGCAAGTGGGCGTACATCCGCCTGGAGGGCAGGTCGTTCGGCGACACGCCGCTCAACGCGGAGCTGAAGCTCGAGGTGTGGGACTCGCCGAACTCGGCGGGCGTCATCATCGACGCGATCCGCGCCGCGAAGATCGCGAAGGACCGCGGCATCGGCGGCCCGATCCTGTCCGCGTCGTCGTACTTCATGAAGTCCCCGCCGGTCCAGTACGCCGACCACGAGGCGCACACCGCCGTCGAGTCCTTCATCAAGGGCGAGATCGAGCGCTGACCCACCGCTGAGCTAGGGCGTGGGCCGGGACCGCGGGTCCCGGCCCACGCCCGTCGCTACTGCCAGGCGCGCTGCAACGCGACGCGGGCCTCCAACTCCAGCAGGAACCGCTTGCGCGGCAGCCCGCCGCCGAAGCCGACCAGCTTGCCGCCCGCGCCGACGATGCGGTGGCAGGGGACGATCACGGGAATGGGGTTGCGGTTGCAGGCCACCCCGACCGCTCTCGCAGCGCCGGGGTCACCGACCGCTGCGGCGATCTCGCCATACGTGCGCATCTCGCCGTACGGAATAAGGGACATCTGCTGCCAGACCGCCCGCTCGAAGTCGCTGCCCCGCCGCACCGACAGCGGCACCGTGAAGTCGGTCAGCTCGCCGGCGAAGTAGGCCCGGACCTCCTCGACCGCCGCCGCCAGCATGGGCTCGGGCTCGGCCACCTCGCCGGCGCCGTCGACGGCCCCGAAGTGCACCCCGCAGACGCCGCTCTCGTCGACCGCGACGGAGAGCCGGTCGATCGGCGAGTCGATAACCGTCCAGCGCATCCACCCATTGTCGTCCCCGGGTACGACACTGTCCGCGCTGCCCGTACGGATGCGTTCAGCTGACCCGTTCGAACCTGGTGGTGAACAGGAACGTCTTCTGGGTGAGCTCGTTGGCCGAGCACGTGTAGGTGGACGTGTCGTCCTCGGCGTTCAGCGGCTGCGAGTCGCCGTACTGCTCGTTGTCGAAGTACAGCTTGCCGCTGGCCGTCGACTCCACGTCGGTGATCGAGAGCGTGCCCTTCCGGGCGGTGAAGTGGTAGGTCATCTTCCCGGACACCTCGAGCCGCACCTCCTGGCCGCTCAGGTCGCCCAGGTACTCGGTGCCGCTCTTGTAGTCGAACTCGCCGGTCCCGTCGGCGTTGAGCTGGAGCGTGGCGCCGTCACCGCCGGTGAACTTCACCTTGCCCCGACCCTCGACCGGCACCTCCTCCTCGTGGGAGGTGACCCGCCAGCTGCCCACCACGCATTCGTCCACATCGGACACGGGGTGGCGGAGGCGGACGGGGCTCTGGCCGTGGCGCTGCCGGCGACCGGCCCGGGCCCCGGCCCGTCGTCGCCGCCACGGACCGCCACGACGATCACGATCGCGACCACCAGGACGGCCAGCGTCGCCGACAGCGCCACCAGCGGGACCAGGAACGACCGCCGGGCCTGCGGCGCCGGCACCGCCGGATAGCTCATCGGGTAGCCGCCGCCGCTGGTCTGCTGCGGGTAGCCGGGGGGCACGCTGGTCGGATAGGCCGGGCTTCCCGGTGGTCCATAGCCTTGGTACGGCGACTGCGGCTGCTGCGGGTAGTTGGGCGGCTGAGGCGGTGGCTGCTGGGGTACGCCCCGGAAGGTGCGGCACTGCACGCAGAAGCCGGCCGCGTCGACCTGAACGGCGCCGCACACCGGACACGGCTGCATCCGCTTTCCTCCCTGATGCCGCAATCGACCACTCGTCTCGCGAGCGACGGTAGCCCAATCGCGCCACGGTCGGTAACAGCAGCTTGGATCGGACTAAATCAGACCTTCGGCCCGGGCCCAGCGCAGCAGCTCGGCCTCGGCCTCGTCGCGGTCCAGCGGGCCGCGCTCCAGCCGTGCCTCCTTGAGGTGGCGCCAGGCGCGCCCGACGATCGGGCCGGGCGGCACGCCGAGCAACTCCATGATCGCGTTGCCGTCGAGGTCGGGCCGCACCCGTGCCAGGTCCTCGTCGGCCTGCAGTTGCGCGATCCGGTCCTCCAGCGCGTCGTAGTCGGCCGAGAGCTGGGCCGCCTTGCGCCGGTTGCGGGTCGTGCAGTCCGAGCGGGTGAGCTTGTGCAGCCGGGACAGCAGCTCGCCGGCGTCCGTGACGTACCGCCGCACCGCCGAGTCCGTCCACTCGCCACGGCCGTACCCGTAGAAGCGCAGGTGCAGCGCGACCAGCTTGACCACCTCGGACGTCACGTCCTTGGGGTAGCGCAGCTCCTTCATCCGCAGCTTGGTCAGGCGCGCTCCGACCACCTCGTGGTGGTGGAAGCTGACCCGGTTGTCCGTGCCGACCGCCTTCGTGGCGGGCTTGCCGACGTCGTGCATCAGCGCGGCCATCCGCAGGACGAAGTCCGGGCCCTCGTCGCCCTCCAGGCGCACGGCGTTGCTCACCACCGTGAGGGTGTGCTCGTACACGTCCTTGTGCTGGGCGTGCTCGTCGATCGCCAGCTTGAGCCCCGGCAGTTCCGGCAGGAAGTGCTCGGCCAGGCCGGTGTCGACCAGCAGCCGCAGCCCGGTGACCGGGTCGGCGCCGAGCAGCAGCTTGGTGAACTCGTCCCGGATCCGCTCGGCGGTGATCCGCTCCAGGTCGGCCGCCATCGCCGCCATCGCCGCCCGCACGTCCGGGTCCAGCGTGAAACGAAGCTGGGCGGCGAACCGGGCCGCGCGCAGCATCCGCAGCGGGTCGTCGCCGAACGACTCCCGGGGCGTCCCCGGCGTACGGAGCCGGCGGGCGGCGAGGTCGTCCAGCCCGCCGTACGGGTCGGTGAACCGGTGGTCCGGCAGGCTCACCGCCATCGCGTTGACGGTGAAGTCCCGCCGGCGCAGGTCCTCCTGCAGGCTCTCGCCGTACTGGACGACAGGGTTGCGGGTGACCCCGTCGTAGGCCTCGGCGCGGAACGTCGTGATCTCCAGCCGGAGCCCGCGGCGCTGGGCCCCGATGGTGCCGAACTCGCGCCCGGTTTCCCACGTGGTCTCCGCCCAGCCCTTGAGCACGCGGAGCGTGTCGTCGGGGCGGGCGTCGGTCGTGAAGTCGAGGTCGTCGCCCAGGCGGCCGAGCAGCGCGTCGCGTACGGAGCCGCCGACCAGGTGCAGCTCGAATCCGGCCTTGGCGAAGCGTCGGCCCAGCTCGTCGGCGATGGGGGAGACCCGCATCAGCTCGGCCACCGCGTTGCGCTGGGCATCGGTCAGCTCCCGCCGGTCGGCGGTGTGGGAAATCTTGGACATGGGAGTGCCAGCCTATAACTGAGGTGCGCTGGGTCGTGGGCAGCCCTACGCGCAGTGTCCCCGTACCCTTTGGATGGCGGCAACCGGAAATGGGGACGGGTGAGATGAGCAGCGGGCTGTACCGGAGCGCCAACGCCGGGCACAGCGGCCATCCGCCCGCCGACGGTGCCGTCCTGATCACCACCCAGCCCTGGACGGCACAGTTCGAACTGGAACGCGAGGCCGTACAGGCGCAACCGGACGGCGAGCCGGAAGGCGGCAGCGCCGCCACCAACAGCGCCGTCATGGCGATCGGCAGCCTGGTCAGCCGGGGCACCGGCTTCCTGCGCACGGTCATCCTGGCCGCGGCCATCGGCGGTGGCGCGATCAACAACGCGTACACCACCGCCCAGGTGCTGCCGGGGATCGTGTACGAGCTGCTGCTCGGTGCGCTTCTGAGCAGCACGATCATCCCGGTGCTGGTACGGCGGCGGAAGGCCGACCCGGACCGCGGCGAGGCGTACACCCAGCGGCTGATCACGCTCTCGCTCCTGGTGCTCGGCGGAGCGGCCCTCCTGGCGACGGTGAGCGCGTCCGTGCTGACCGTGCTCTACACCAGCGACAAGGCTTCGGACGCGTTCAAGGACCTGGTCACCACCCTGTCCTACCTGATGCTCCCGATGATCTTCTTCATCGGGCTCTCCGGGATCCTCACCGCCGTGCTCAACACACGTGGTCACTTCGCCACGCCGATGTTCACGCCGATCCTGAACAACCTGGTGGTCATCGCCACCGGCGGGCTGTACATCCTCATCTACGGGGCCAAGGCGATCCGGCCGGAGCAGATGACCGCCGGGCAGATCCTGCTGCTCGGCGGCGGCACCCTGCTCGGCGTGGTGGTCCAGAGCGTCGGCCTGCTGCCCGCCCTGCGCAAGGTCGGGTTCCGGTGGCGGTGGCGGTTCGACTTCCGGGCCCTGGGCCTGCGCGAGCTGGGCCGGATCGGCGGCTGGGCGCTCTGCTACGTCGTGGTCACCCAGATCGGCCAGGTGGTCGCGTTCAACCTGCTCAACCGGGCGGGTGACAAGGGCGCGGCCGGGCCGGCGATCTACAACAACGTATTCCTGCTGATGTACATGGCGCACGGCATCATCTCGGTGTCGATCATTACCGCGCTGACCCCGCGGATGAGCTCCGCCGCGGCCGACGGCCGGCACGCCGACATGGCCGCCGACCTGTCCCGCGGCATCCGCACCATCACGGCCGTGCTGACTCCGGTCGCCATCTGCTACGCCGTGCTGGCCGCCCCGATCTCGGTGGCGCTGTTCCGCAGCGGGGCATTCACCCAGGACGAGGCCATGGACACCGCCGTGGTGCTGGTGGTCACCGCGGTGGCGCTGCTGCCGTTCTCGGTCAGCCAACTCCTCACGGTCGGGCTCTACGCCCGGCAGGAGACCAAGACCGCGGCGCTGGTCAACATCCCGGTGGTGGCGCTGCGGATCCTGATCCAGCTCATCGTGTTCGCGGCCTTCGCGGCGACGTTCTCCGCGCCGGGGCTGATGCTCGCCAACGCCTTCTCGTACGCGGCCTCCGGGCTGATCTCGGGCGCGCTGCTGCACCGCCGGATCGGCGCGATCGGGCTGGGCGGCATCCTGGTCACCGGCGTCAAGGTGGGCGTGGCCGCCGTCGGCGCGACGGTGGTCGGCCTGGTCGCGATCTACCTGCTGCCCGGCGGCTGGTCGCCCAGCAAGCCGGAGGCCATCCTGCAGCTCCTGGTCGGTGGGGTCGCGATCGGCGGCACCTACCTCGGGATAGCGCTAGGGCTGAAGGTGAACGAGGTGAACTCGGTCATCAACCTGGTCCGCCGCCGCATCCGCCGCTAGCGCCGCTTTTTCCGAGCCGTGCCGAAGATCTGGCGGGTGATCGCGGCGCCCGCGGCGGTGGCGGCCGCTCGGATGAACGACTTCGCGGCGCTGGAGCCGAGCACCTTCTCCACCACCCCCTTGCCCTGTGGATAAGTCTGTGTGGGAGCAGCGTCCGGCGCGGGAGTTGCCTGTGGATAACTCTGTGTGAGCTTGCCGGCCAGCTTCTCGTACGCCGACTCCCGGTCCACCGTCTCGGCGTACTTGGGGCGCAGCGGGGATGCCTGCACGATCGCCTCCATGGCGGCGGGGTCGGCGGCCGCCATCAGCGACCGTGGCGCCCGGAGCCGGGTCCACGCGACCGGGGTGGGCGCGCCCTTCTCGGACAGCACGGTCACGATCGCCTCCCCGGTGCCCAACTGGGTCAGCACCTCTTCCAGGTCGTACGCCGAGTGCGGGAACGTCGACGCGGTCGCCTTGAGCGCCTTGGCGTCGTCCGGCGTGTACGCCCGCAGCGCGTGCTGGACCCGGTTGCCGAGCTGGGCCAGCACGTCGGGGTGTACGTCCTTGGGCGTCTGGGTCACGAAGAAGACGCCCACCCCCTTGGACCGGATCAGCCGGACCGTCTGCGTGATGGATTCGAGGAACTCCTTCGACGCGTCCTTGAAGAGCAGGTGCGCCTCGTCGAAGAAGAACACCAGCTTCGGCTTGTCGACGTCGCCCACCTCGGGCAGGTCCTGGAAGAGGTCGGCCAGCAGCCACATGAGGAAAGAGGAGAAGAGCGCAGGTTGAGTGACCACTCCGGGCAGTTCCAGGATCGAGGCCACGCCCCGCCCGTCCGGTGCCGTACGCATGAGGTCGGCCGTGTCGAACTCCGGCTCGCCGAAGAAGTCTTCCGCGCCGGCGTCGGAGAACGCCACCAGCTCGCGCAGCAGGACGCCGGCGGTCTGCTTGGCGAGGCCGCCGAGCGACCGCAGTTGCTCGGCTCCCTCCTCGGAGACCAGGTACTGGATGACCGACCGCAGGTCCTTGACGTCCAGCAGCGGCAGCCCGTTGGCGTCGGCGAAGTGGAAGATCAGGTTCAGCGACGACGCCTGTACGTCGGACAGCCCCAGCACCTTGGACAGCAGCACCGGGCCGAAGGACGTCATCGTCGCCCGCACGGGGATGCCGGTGCCGTGGCCGCCGAGTGCGTAGAACTCGACCGGGTACGCCTCGGGCGCCCAGTCCTGCCCGATCTCGGCGGCTCGAGCGGTGATCTTCTCGTTGGGCGTACCCGGCGCGGACATGCCGGACACGTCGCCCTTGATGTCGGCGAGGAAAACCGGTACGCCCGCGGCGCTGAGCTGCTCGGCCATCACCTGAAGGGTCTTGGTCTTGCCGGTACCCGTGGCGCCCGCGACCAGACCGTGCCGGTTGAGCATGGCGAGCGGGATGCGCACCTGTGCGGCCGGTTCGCCGCGGTCGTCCACCACGAGCGCGCCAAGATCCAGCGCCGCGCCCGCGAACGCGTAGCCGTCGCGCACCTGTGCCGCAAGATCAGTCATGACAAAAACTACCATAAGTCTGTCAATCGGACAGGCCGCTGGCAACGACTCGGATCCGGTTTGGTGCCACGCGAAGATGACGTGTCGTGAGGTCGCACGACCCAGGTAAGGTCGCTCTCGACAGGTGCCGGTTGCGCCTACGCTATGAGTTGACGCCCGTCGCCGGGGTGCCCGGCTGCGGCTCGGCGGTCAGACCACAGGCAGCACCGGTCCACTGATCGAAACGATCACCGAGGGAGGACGGGGTGACCCAGGTCGGCGAAGGTCAGGAGGCGAGCGAGAGCGCGCCCCAGGTCATGACCTTCGGTGCACCCACCGTCGGTGAGATCCTGGCCGAGCGGTACGAGCTCGCTCAACACATCAACGACGACAGCGCCGGACGGCAGGTCTGGCGGGGCGTCGATGTCATCCTCCGGCGGCCCGTCGCGGTGGTACTGCGCTATCCGGGCGGCGACTCCGCGATGGAGATGCTGCAGGCCGCCGTCGCGGCCAGCCGCGTCATCCACCCCAGCCTGGTCGGCGTCTACGACGCCATCGACGAGGCCGATCGGGCGTACGTCGTCCGCGAGTGGGTCGACGGCGAGTCGCTGCGCGAGATCGTGGCGGAGGAGCTACTCGATCCGACCCGGACGACCGCCGTCGCGCACGCCGTCGCCGACGCGGTGGCGGCGATGCACGCGACCGGCATGGTCCACGGCAACATCCACCCCGGCACCGTGCTCATCGGCGACGACGGCCGCGTGGTGGTCGCCGACGCCCGCGCGGACAGCGCCGACACGCCCGAGACCGATGTGCGGGCCACCGGCGGCATCCTCTACTTCGCGCTGACCGGGCACTGGCCGCACACCGAGGCCGGCCGCTCGACGCTGCCGGACGCGGTCCGCGACGCGGGCGGCGCCATCGCGGCGCCCCGCCAGGTCCGCGCCGGTGTCCCGGCGTACCTCGACGACCTGACCATGGACCTGCTGGATCCCCGGCTCGCCCTCCCCGCGGCCGACGTGCTCGCGGCGGAGTTGGCCCGCCTCGACAGCGCCGCCGAGGAGCAGTACTACGAAGACGCCGGCCCGCTGCGGCTCCTGTCCGCCACGCGAGAGGTGGTCAGCGGCGCACCGGGCGTGCCTCCCGAGCCGCCGCGCACCGCCATTCGCAAGATCGCAGCCGGCGTGGCCGGGCTGCTGGCGATCGCCGTCGCCGGCCTGCTCTTCGGGATCAGCGCCCTGGCCAACGGCGACGACGACCCCACCGACCTGCCGTCGAACTCGCCCGCGGCCGCTGCCCCCAGCGGCAGTACGGACGGGGCAACCGCCCCCAAGCCGCAAAACTTCGCGCTGCGCGCGGACCAGGTGCGCGTGGTCGACCCGCCCGACGGCGACCGCAGCGGGCTGGACGACGTCGCCAAGGTCGTGGACGGCAACGACAACACCGGCTGGGAGACCAGCGGGTACAAGAACGCGAAGTTCGGCAACCTGAAGCCCGGCATGGGCATCCTGATCGACCTCGGCCAGCCGCGCACGGTCAGCTCGGTCCAGGTCACGCTCTCCGCGCCGGGCGTCTCCGCCGAGCTGCGGACCGGCGACCAGGACCCGGGCGACAGCTCTTCCGGCGACGACGCGATCGTGCGGACGTACAAGACGGTGGGACAGCCGCTGGAGGGGTTCGACGCGACGAAGATGAGCTTCAACGCGTTCGAGCCCGACCAGAAGTACCAGTTCCTGCTGTTCTTCATCACCGAGATGCCGGCGACCAGTGACGGTCCGTTCCCGTTCAAGATCGGCGTGCAGGAAATCGTGGTCGCGGGCTTGAGCTAGGGTGCAGCCGTGACCCAGAGCACACGCAGCGACGACGAGTTGCTGCGCGCCCACGTCGAGGGCGACCGGTACGCGTTTGCCGAGCTGTTTCGCCGGCACCGCGACCGGCTCTGGGCGGTTGCCTTGCGTACGGTCACCGATCGCGAGGAGGCCGCCGACGCATTGCAGGACGCGCTGCTCTCCGCGCACCGGGCGGCGGCCAAGTTCCGCGGCGAATCGGCGGTCACCACCTGGCTGCACCGCATCGTGGTCAACGCCTGTCTCGACCGGATCCGGCGCCGGCAGGCCCACCCCACCGTGCCGCTGCCGGACGGCACCCGCTCCGAGCCGGACCGCCCGGTCGCTCCGGAGCCGGCCGCCCCGCCGGTCGACCACGACACCGCGCTCGACGTACGGCAGGCGCTGGCCCAGCTGCCGGCCGAGCAGCGCGCCGCGCTGATCCTGGTCGACGTGCAGGGATACCCGGTCGCCGAGGTGGCGATCATGCTGGGTGTGGCCGAGGGCACGGTGAAGAGCCGGTGCGCGCGGGGCCGGGCCAAGCTGGCGGTTGTGCTAGGTCACCTTCGGGCCGGCGGCGGGAACCCATCGCCCGGCGCCCGCGTCCCAACAAGTACGGCGCAAGCGCGCACCGCGAGCGTGGAGGAAGAACGGTGACCGGGCGGGAGTTTAGCCAGGTCGACATCGACCTGCTGGCCGACTACGTCGGCGGGGTGCTCGACGGCACCCCCGACGAGGCGGTCGTTGCTCGGCGGGTCGCCGACGATCCGACCTGGGCGGAGGCGTACGCGACCCTGTCGGCGTCGGCCTCGACCATCCAGGCCGACCTGGCAGCCTGGGGCGCCACCCCCGAGCCCATGCCCGCGGACGTGGCGGACCGCATCGCCACAGCCCTGGAGCAGGAGCCCACCCGGCCCGCGCTCTCTGTCGTACCAGATGCTGATGGACCGCGACGGAGCGTGAGCCGGCTGCGGCGCCGCTGGCCCGCGTGGGCCACTCCGGTGGCGGTAGCCGCCAGCCTCGCGGCCTTCGCCGGCCTCGGCATCGGCCTGGCCGACAGCTCCAGCACCGACGACGCCGGTAGTGGTACCGCGGCGGAGGCGCCCGCGGCCGCCCGGGACAACGCGGCGGGGGGCGCCGAGCTGGCCACGCCGCAGGCGCTCGTGGCCAGCGGCAAGGACTACCGCGCCGGCACGCTCGCGGCGGCCCAGCCGCCGCCGGACGGCGACCGGGCGATGAGCGCGCAGTCCGCCACGACGGAGGAGGACTCGGGGAGCTCGGGACTGAAGTCCACGGCGGCGGCCGCGTTGCAGCGGCTGACCGCCCAGACCGCGCTGTCCGCGTGCCTGGACGCCATCGCCCGTGAGCACAACAACGGCGCGGCCACCGTCCAGGTGGTCGACTTCGCCACGTTTGACGGCTCACCGGCGGTCATCGTGTTTTTCACCGACGGCACCGGGGCACGGTGGGTATGGGCGTCCGGGCCGAACTGTGGCCAGGCCGCGTGGGGCGCGGACACCCGCGGAAACGCGAAGATAGGGTGAGCTGACCCACCCGGACGACGGGTCGGGAATCATCGCCGCACGCGGTGGGTTCTCCTCTGCGCACACAACACTACGGGAGTCGGCAGTGGACGAGGTCCGAAACCTGATCATCATCGGCTCGGGGCCGGCCGGTTACACCGCGGCGGTGTACGCCGCACGAGCCAGCCTGCGGCCGCTGATCATCGAGGGCGCACAGTCCGGTGGCGCGCTGATGACGACCACCGAGGTGGAAAACTTCCCGGGCTTCCCCGACGGGATCATGGGTCCGGAGCTGATGGACTCGATGCGCAAGCAGGCCGAGCGATTCGGCGCCGAGTTCATCACTGATGATGTGACCCGCGTCGAGCTGGTTGACACCGGCGTCATCGGTTCGTCGGCCGCCCACAAGGTGTACGTGGGGGAGACCGAATACCGCGCGAAGGCGGTCATCCTGAGCACCGGCTCAGCCTGGCGGCCGCTGGGCGTGCCCGGCGAGCAGGAGCTGCTCGGCCACGGCGTCTCGTCCTGCGCGACCTGTGACGGCTTCTTCTTCCGCGGCCAAAACATCGTGGTCGTCGGCGGCGGCGACTCGGCGATGGAGGAGGCGACGTTCCTCACCAAGTTCGCCGAGACCGTGACGATCATCCACCGTCGCGACGAGTTCCGCGCCAGCAAGATCATGGCGGACCGGGCGCTGTCCAACCCGAAGATCCGCGTCGAGTGGAACTCCCTCGTCGAGCAGGTCCTCGGCGAGGACGGCAAGGTGGCCGGGGTACACGTGCGCAACGTGCACACCGGTGTGGACAAGGTGCTCGACGTGACCGGTGTGTTCGTCGCGATCGGCCACGTGCCGCGCAGCGAGCTCTTCCGCGGCCAGGTCGAGATGGACGAGAACGGGTACGTCGTGGTCGACGCCCCCACCACCCACACCAGCGTGCCCGGCGTCTTCGCCGCGGGTGACCTGGTCGACCACACCTACCGCCAGGCGATCACCGCGGCCGGCACGGGCTGTGCCGCGGCGCTCGACGCCGAGCGGTTCATCGCATCATTGGAAGTCTGAGCAAAACCCGGGAGGGTCCTCGTGGGAGTAACCAAGTCGGTCACCGACGCCAGCTTCACCACCGACGTGCTGCAGTCCGATACACCGGTGCTGGTGGACTTCTGGGCCGAGTGGTGCGCGCCGTGCAAGAAGGTCTCGCCGCTGCTGGAGGAGATCGCCGGTGAGATGGGCGACAAGGTGCGGATCGTCAAGCTCAACATCGACGAAAACCCCGAGACGGCGCGGGCCTACCGGGTGATGTCGGTGCCGACGCTGACGGTTTTCAAGGGTGGCGAGCCGGTGCAGTCGGTGGCCGGGGCCCGGCCCAAGGGTGATCTGGTGAAGCTCATCGAGGCCGCTCTTTAGTCCTGTCGTACAGGGGCGCTCCCTACTGTGGGGGCGCCCCTGTCGTGTTCCATCCGGTCTTGCGGCGCGGTGCCGCCGGCCGGGTTAGGCTCCTGTGGCGTACTCACTGAGGAGGTCCGCCGGTGCTTCCGATTCGGCGCGGAGACCGCGGGCCCGCGGTCGCGGAAATCAACCAGATCCTCTCGGGGCTCGATCTCCTTCAGTCCTTGAGTGCCGATGACTTTGATGGGGTTACCGAGCACGCCGTACGCAGCTTCCAGCAGACCCGCGGCCTGACCGTCGACGGCCAGGTCGGCGACGAGACGTGGCGCGCCCTCGACGCGGCCCGCTGGCGGCTCGGCGCGCGGGTGCTCTACCACGCCGTCCCCGAGCCGCTCGTCGGCGAGGACGTCCGGACGCTCCAAGAGCGTCTGCTGGAGATGGGGTACGACGTCGGGCGCGCCGACGGCATCTACGGCACCCGCACCGCGCGATCGGTCGCCCAGTTCCAGCGCGAGGTCGGTCTCGTGCCGGACGGCTCCTGCGGGCCGCAGACCATGCACGCGCTGCGCCGGCTCGGGCGCAAGGTGGTCGGTGGCCGCCCGCAGTGGCTGCGGGAGGCCGAGGCGTTCCGCCGATCCGGGCCCAACCTGATCGGCAAAGTGATTATCATCGATGCGGGTCATGGTGGCGACGACCCGGGCGTCGTGGTGCGCGACGGCCCGCTGCGCTGGACCGAGGCCGACCTGGCCTTCGACATGGCGGCCCGGCTGGAGGGGCGGCTCGCCGCGGCCGGCATGCGCGTACACCTGACCCGCGGGCCGGTCGGCGCCGGCAAGCTCACCGACCTGGCTCGGGCCGGGCTGGCCAACGAGTTGGGCGGCGACCTGCTCATCTCGGTGCACGTCGACGGCCACGCCAACCCCGACGCCGACGGCGTCGCCACCTTCCACTACGGCACCGGCAACGGCGTCACCTCGACCGTGGGGGAGCGGCTCGCCGGGCTGGTCCAGCGGGAGATCGTCGCCCGTACCGGGCTGCGCAACTGCCAGACCCAGCCGAAGACGTGGGAGCTGCTGCGCCTGACCCGCATGCCGGCCGTACGGGTGGACGTGGGCTACCTGACCTCACCGGTCGACCGCGAGCGCCTCATCGACCCGGCCTTCCGCGACCGTGTGGTGGAGGCGATCGTCGCGGCGGTCCAGCGGATGTACTTCCCGATGGAGGCGGACGTGCCGACGGGGTCCTTCGACGTCCGTTCGCTCCGGGCGGCTGTGGCGTAGGGCTTAGCTGGCCGTCGAGCGGGTGGCCGGGCGCACCGGGCGCAGCAGGCTCTCCGGGCTCATCGAGCCCAGCAGCTTCTCCAACGCGTACTCCACATCGGACTTCCAGGACAGCGCGGTGCGCAACTCCAGCCGGAGGCGCGGGAAGCGCGGGTGCTGCCGGACCGTCTTGAAGCCCACCGAGAGGAAGAAGTCAGCCGGCGCGAGGCAGCCGTCTTCGCCCTGACCCGCCTCGCCGAACTTGGCGTCGCCGAACGCCTCGATCGCCTTGATGCCGCGCTTGGTGAGGTCGCGGGCGACGCCCTGCACGAGCATCCGGCCCAACCCGCCGCCGGCGAAGGCGGTGACGATGTGGGCGTTCATGAGCAGCGCGGCGTCCGCCGATACCGGTGAAGTGGGAAACGCCATCGAGCGCGGCACGTACGCCGGCGGGGCGTACATGACGAAGCCGGCGGGCATGCCGTCGACGTACGCCAGCTTGCCGCAGGAACCCCACTCGAGCAGCGTCTGGGAGACCCACGCCTCCTTCTCCAGGCCCGGGTCTCCGGCGGCGCACGCCCGCTCGGCCGCCACCGGATCCAGCTCCCAGAACACGCACGCCCGGCAAGGACGTGGCAGATCTTCGAGCGTGTCGAGTGTCAGACTGACCAAGCGTCGCGACATTGGCGAATCCCGCCTCCTACGCAGCCCGGTCATCCACGTCGACACAGGCCCTAGCCCCCGACAGCAGATCGTACGCCCGAACTTCGCGTCTGGGGAGAGGTCGGGCAATCAGCCACCCCATGGTCCGCCATGTGGACGCCTAACGGGGTAACCCGAGGCGTGGGTGGCTCCGGGCGACTACGATCGACCGACCACCACTGTGCCTCTTATTTTGCAAACCCCTTAGGCGAGGTGAAGTCATGACCGGCACGACGCTTGACGACTATACCGATCGCTACGCCCGGCGGGTGCGCGGCATGACGGCGTCGGAGATCCGCGCCCTCTTCGCCGTGGCCAGCCGGCCGGAGGTCGTCTCGCTCGCCGGTGGTGCACCGTACGTCGCCGCCCTCCCGCTCGACGCCGTGGGGAGATGCTCGGCCGCCTCGCCTCGGAGCACGGCCCCACCACGCTCCAGTACGGCATCGGTCAGGGCACGCTCGAGCTCCGTGAGCGCATCTGCGAGGTGATGGCGCTGTCCGGCATCGACGTCGGCTGCGGCGCCTCCCCGGAGGACGTCGTGGTGACCGTCGGCGGCCAGCAGGCCCTCGACCTCGTCGCGCGCATCTTCCTCGACCCCGGTGACGTGGTCCTCGCCGAGGGCCCCACGTACGTCGGCGCGCTCGGCGTCTTCCAGGCCGCCCAGGCCCAGGTGGTGCACGTGCCCATGGACGCCGACGGCATCCTGCCCGAGGCGCTGGAGCAGGCGATCGCGGACGTCGCCGCCTCGGGTCGCCGGGCCAAGTTCCTCTACACGATCCCGACGTTCCAGAACCCGGCCGGCGTGACGCTGACCGAGGAGCGGCGCGAGCGGGTGCTCGACATCTGCGAGCGGGCCGGCCTGCTGGTGGTCGAGGACGACCCGTACGGCCAGCTGAGCTTCGACGGGGAGGCGCCCCCGCCGCTGCGCTCCCGCCGCCGGGACGGGGTGTTCTACCTCAGCACGTTCTCCAAGACGTTCGCGCCGGGCATGCGGGTCGGCTGGATCCTGGCGCCCCACGCCGTACGCGAGAAGCTCGTCATCGCCAGCGAGGCGCAGATCCTGTGCCCCAGCGCGTACGCCCAGGCGGCCGTGACGGCGTACCTGTCGACCATGCCGTGGCGCGAGCAGCTCAAGACGTACCGGGAGGTCTACCGGGAGCGGCGCGACGCGTTGCTGGCCGCCCTCGCCGACCTGATGCCCGCCGGCACCACCTGGACCGAGCCCAAGGGTGGCCTCTTCGTGTGGGCCAACCTTCCCGAAGGGCTCGACGCCAAGGCGATGATGCCGCGGGCCATCGCCGCCCGAGTGGCGTACGTGCCGGGCACCGGCTTCTACGCCGACGGCACCGGCACCGGCAACATGCGGCTCAACTTCTCGTTCCCGCCGCCGGAGCGCATCCGCGAGGGCGTACGCCGGCTGGCCAGCGTCATGGAGCAGGAATTGGCGACGCGCCAGGTGTTCGGCGCGGTCGGCGGCACCGCCGCCCGCCGCCGGGGGCAGGCCGCGGCCGACGCCCCCGACCCCGGCTTGGCATGATTCGAGCATGAACTCGGGCTTGACCACAGACCTGCGCGTCCTCGTCCTCGCCGGCGGCCTCTCCTACGAACGCGACGTCTCGCTCAAGTCCGGACGGCGGGTGCTCGACGCACTGCGCAGCGCCGGCATCGAGGCCGAGCAGCGGGATGCCGACGTGTCCCTGCTGCCCGCCGTCCAGGCCGACCCGCCGGACGCGGTCGTCATCGCGCTGCACGGCGCGACCGGTGAGGACGGATCGCTGCGCGGCGTGCTCGACCTGTGCGACGTGCCGTACGTCGGCTGCGACGCCCGCACGGCCCGGCTGGCGTGGGACAAGCCGTCCGCCAAGGCGGTGCTCCGCGAGGCCGGCATCCCCACCCCCGACTGGGTGGCGCTGCCGCACGACCGCTTCTCCGAACTCGGCGCCGTCGCCGTGCTCGACCGGATCGCGGAGCGGCTCGGGTTGCCGTTGATGGTCAAGCCGGCGCAGGGCGGCTCCGGGCTCGGCGCCGCCGTCGTACGGGACGCCACCGCACTGCCGGCCGCCATGGTCGGCTGCTTCGCGTACGACTCGACCGCCCTCGTCGAGCGGTACGTCGCCGGCATGGACGTGGCGGTCTCGGTGATCGACCTCGGCGAGGGACCGCAGGCGCTGCCGGCCGTGGAGATCGTGCCCCGCAACGGCGTGTACGACTACGCGGCCCGCTACACCGCCGGCCTGACCACATGGCACGCCCCGGCCCGGCTGGACGACACGGTGGCGGCGAAAGTCGCCGAGACCGCGATCGCCGCACACACGGCACTCGGGCTGCGCGACCTCTCCCGGGTCGACCTGATCGTCGACCCGCAGGGCCAGCCGCACGTGCTCGAGGTGAACGTCTCGCCGGGGATGACGGAGACGTCGCTGCTGCCGCTCGCCGTACAGGCCGCCGGGCTCGACTTCGGCAAGCTGCTCGCCACTCTGGTGGGGCGGGCGGCTCACCGCGGCGGTTAGCTCTTCGCGCCTTCTTTGCGCCGGTGCTCGTTCGGCGTGGTTGGTGGGTCGCCCTACGCACGCCGGGAACCGCGTCGTTTTGTGCCCGCAGCGCTTCCGCGCTCGCCGTCGTGGTTGGCCTCGCCTGAGTAGGGGACCCTACTCACGGGACCGCCCCGCAAACGCGCGTCCCCTACGTCCTCGTCTCGCCCGTCGCCCGCCTCTCCGCCTCCGCACCCACCGTCGCGGCTGGGCCCCTCCCCGTGAGTGGGGCGCCCCTGTACACGTCAGAACGTGCATAGGGGCGCCCTACTCACATCGGGGGCGCGCCCCCAAGGCCGGCTAATAGGGGAAACCCGGTCCACCGTCAAGCGCTGACAGCGCCGGTGACCGTGGGATCTGCGTGAAGGATCCGAGTCGCCCCAGCGACCCAGATCCTTCACGTTCACGCAGGCGTGAGATCGGCTGACTATGACGAGCGGTCAAACCGACTGCATCGACGCGGAACCCGCCGCCAAGGTGCGCCCCTGACTCACGGGGGTCCCTGGCGACCTACCCCCTGACTCGCAGCACGGCATCCGGTCCGGCTCGCACGGGCGGTCGACGAGAAAGCCAGCGCCCCCGCATCGCTTCCGATGCGGGGGCGCTGTCGTGTTGCCGGTGGCCGTGCCGCTAGGTGGCCGCACCCTGTGGCGCCGCGTTGCTCGCCAGGGCGGGCTTGGCGTCGGGCGCGTCCGAGTCGCCGGGCCCGCTGGAAGGCTGGGTCGGTACGACCGGCACCGCCAGGTCGACCGTCGCCGCCTCCTCGTCTTCCGTGCTGTCTTCGACGGGGTCGGCGAGGACGGCGTCGTCCGGCTTCTCGTCGGCGTCCACCGCTTCCGCCTCCTCGTCCACGGATGCCTCATCCGCCGGCGACTCGACAAACGCCACGGACGTGTCGTCGGCTTCTTCCGCCAGGGCCAAGCCAGCGGCTTCGGCCTCGGCCTGCTGGACCAGACTCGATGGCGCCTGCCACTCGATCCGCGGCGGCTCGGCGAGCGGCTTTCCACCGAACTCGGCGAGCCACGCGGCGACGAGGGCGAGACTCTCCCGCCACCGCGCCTCGGAGATCGGGGGCAGGATGTCGTCCCAGAGCGACAGGAACGTGCCGCGCAGCTGTAGCCGCCCGTACGGGCGGGCCAGGAACCACATGTGCAGATGCGCGGAGCCGTCGCCCCACCGGTTGACGTGAACCCGCGCTACTCCGTCCAGCGAGCGGACCGCGCGCTCGAGCCGGACCGTCATCACGCCGAGCTCGGCGGCGAGGAGGTTCGGGAGGTCGCCCAGATCGAGGTGCGACCGGGACTCCAGGATGAGGACCATCGGGAGTCCGGTCGGCCGGTCCATGGCGCGGACTCTCCATCGCTCACTGACCCAGATGTACGCCTCGTCGGGCGCGTTGCACGCGCTGCAGTCGGCGGCGTCTTCGCCCTTACGCTCGGGCTCTTTCTCCACCGGGTTGTCGAGCTGCTTCACCCGCAGATCGCCCTCGAATGGGAAGGAGGGCCACTTCGTAAAGTCAGGAACAGGGGATGCGATGTCGGGCACGAGGCTGACCCTAACGGGTTTCGGGACGCCTGTCGTTCCCCGTTTCGGGCTTCCTTGTCCACAGGCGAGCACCCGCTCCGACCGGCGGTTTTCTCGACAATCGCGCTCGACTGTGGATAACCCCTGTGGATTGTGCAAGCCCGCCGTTTCACGTGAAACGCGGGGCACCTCGCCGGCACCGGTTTCACGTGAAACGGCAGCGGCCGCGGTCCCCCAGACGAGGGATCCGCGGCCGCCGCCGTTGGTGGCTCGCGCTACTCCGGTTGCTCGGTCCGCTCCACGCCGATGATGCCCACGATCCGCTCGAGGTCGTCGACCGTCGCGAACTCGATCGTGATCTTCCCCTTGCTCCGTCCGATGTCGACCTTCACGCGGGTGTCGAAGCGGTCGGACAGCCGGTCGGCCAGATCGGTGAGTGCGGGGGCGTGCGCCTTCGCCCTCCGCTTCGCCGGCGCCGACTTGTTGGTCGGGCCCTCGGCGACGGCCAGCGCCACGATCTCCTCGGTCGCTCGTACCGAGAGTCCTTCCGCGACGATCCGCTTCGCCAGTTCCTCCTGAGCCTCGCCGCCGTCGAGGCCGAGAATCGCACGGGCGTGGCCCGCCGACAGGACACCGGCGGCGACGCGCTTCTGCACCTGAGCCGGGAGGTTCAGCAGCCGGATCGTGTTGGAGATCTGCGGCCGGCTCCGGCCGATCCGCTGGGCCAACTCTTCGTGGGTCGCGCCGAACTCCTCCAGCAGCTGCTGGTACGCGGCCGCCTCTTCGAGCGGGTTGAGGTTCGCTCGGTGGATGTTTTCCAGGAGGGCGTCGCGGAGCATGGCGTCGTCCCGGGTGTCCCGCACGATCGCCGGGATCGTCTCGCGGCCGGTCGCCTGGGCGGCCCGCCACCGCCGCTCGCCCATGACGAGTTCGTACTTCTCGCCGTCGAGCTCGCGGACCACGATCGGCTGGAGGAGGCCGACCTCCTCGATGGAGGTCTTCAGCTCCTCCATCGCCTCTTCGTCGAAGACCTGCCGCGGCTGCTTCGGGTTGGGCACGATCGCGGCGACCGGCACCTCGGCGAAGCGGGCGCCGGGCACCGGCGCGAGGTTGATCGGGTCGGCCGGCGTGGCGGCGAGTTCGGCGGGCGGCACGTGGACCGGACTCGCCGTGTCGACGCCGTTCGCCGAGTCCGTGGTGACGCCCCCGGACGGTTGGGCCGGCGCGGTCGGAATCAGCGCACCCAACCCACGCCCGAGGCCGCCGCGCGGACGGTTCTTCATGCCAGGCTCCCCAGATCAGCAACGTGTCGATTCGTCATGCCGCGCCTCCCAGTTTGACGCCTCGCTCGGCAATCTCCTGAGCCGCCTCGAAGTAGCTCGTGGCGCCGCGCGAACCGGGGTCGTAGGTCATGACCGACTGGCCGTAGCTGGGTGCCTCGGAGACGCGGACGTTCCGGGGGATGACCGCCTGGAGCACCTTTTCCCCGAAGTGGTTCCGGACGTCCTGCTCGACGGCGTCGGCAAGACGGGTGCGCCGGTCGTACATGGTCAGCAGGATCGTGGAGACGTCGAGCGTCGGGTTGAGGTGCTGCTTGACGAGGTTGATGTTGTTGATGAGCTGGTTGAGCCCTTCCAGCGCGTAGTACTCGCACTGGATCGGGATCAGCACCTCCTGGGCCGCCACCAACGCGTTGACCGTCAGCAGGCCGAGGGACGGCGGGCAGTCGATGAAGACGTAGTCGAAGGTCTCCGGGTGCGCGGCGATCGCCCGGGACAGCCGGGACTCGCGGGCCACGACCGAGACCAACTCGATCTCGGCACCGGCGAGGTCAATCGTCGCCGGGACGCACCACAGGTTGGGGATGCCCTCGACCGCCTGAGCGACGTCCGCGAGCGGGACGTTGTCGATCAAGCAGTCGTACACGTCCGGGATGCCCGCGTGGTGCGGGACGTTGAGCCCCGTCGAGGCATTCCCCTGCGGATCCAGGTCGACCACGAGCACCCGGTTGCCGTGCAGGGCGAGGGCCACGGCCAGGTTCACGGTGGTGGTCGTCTTGCCGACGCCGCCCTTCTGGTTTGCCACGCACAGGATCCTCGGCCGGGCCGGGCGAGGCATGGTGACCTCACCACTCGGGTTCAGGATCTGCACGGCGCGCATTGCCTCCATAGCCAACGGTGGATCATCCTCTTCACGCGATGTGGTTTCACGTGAAACGTACGCGTCGGCGTCGGCTTCCTCGGTGAAAGGTCCGGACGGCGACACGGGCGTGTCGGAATTGGTGGGGTTTCGAGCGGGGGAGGGTGACGGCGACGGCTCGACCCTCGCCGTACCGACCGAGGGTTGCGGCCTGGGCGAGGGGGCCGGGCGGCGATTCTGGTCGTCCTGCCCACTCGGCGGATAGGACGGCGGCTGGGGCGTGCGCTCCGGCACCGCGGACCGGCCGGTCGCCGGCGGCCCGGCGGCGGCGGGTCGACCGCCTTGGCCCTCGTACCCGGTGCCGGCCCTCGGCTGCGGCACGGAACGAGGGTCGGGATCGCCGTGGGCGGCGACCGGCGGGCGCTGGTGTCCCGGGCCGGCCACGGGCGCTCCCCGTCCGACCGCCCAGCCGTCGTAGTCAGTTTCACGTGAAACAGCGGCACCGCCCGGGCGGTAGCCACCGGGGTGGCTCAGCCCCGGATCGTCGTACGTTCCGTAGTCCTGCACCGTGTCATCCCTGTCCGCTTCGGATGGGTGGGCATTACCAGCGCTCGCGCCCGCACGTCCCGGCGACGGGGGCAGCTCGACAGAATCGTCTGCGCGCGGCCAGCCTACGGCCGTTGAGCGAATGAGGCCATTGGTGTCCGACACATGAGCCCGACTGGCACCCAACGGCGGGACAAGAAAAAGGAGAAAGCCGCACACACGCCTCAGCACGCCCCCGCATTGCGGTACGACGTCGGGCGGCCAGCCGACGCCTGTTCTTGTGCGAGGGCATTTCGTGCCCTCGTTCATTTAGCCCCTCCGCGCTCTCCCGCGCGCGACGTCACCGTCCGATGTAGACCGGCGACCCGCCCCCGCGACGATTTCGACCGTGCCGGCCCGACGGCGCGCTCACGGACGATCTCCACGACGGTCGTCGGCGGATCGATGAGACCGACCCCGCAGCGCCGTACGACCGGCGTGGCACCGCCCAGTCGACCGATCGCGTCGCGGTGTTCCGCCACTTCGTCGGCGGCTGACTCGCCCTTGAGCGCGAGCAGCCGCCCACCAAGGGCGGCGAGGGGTAGACACCAGCCAGTGAGCCGATCGAGTGGCGCGACCGCCCGAGCGGTGACGATGTCGGCGGGAGACCTCCCGACGCATTCCTCGGCCCGTGCCCGGACCACTGTTACGGTCCGTTCCAGGTCGAGAGCCGTCACCACTTCCGCCAGGAAGGCGGTCCGTCGTGCCAGTGGCTCGACCAAGGTGACCGTGAGGTCCGGCCGCGCCACAGCAAGCACGATACCGGGCAAACCGGCCCCGGACCCGACGTCCACCACGGAGGCGCGCGGCGGAATCAGCTCGGTGACCGCCGCGCAGTTCAACAGGTGGCGGGCCCAGATGCGGGGAGCCTCGTGCGGGCCGATCAGGCCGCGGACAACGCCGTCGGTGGCCAGCAGATCCGCGTACGCGATGGCGCGGTCCAGCCGCTCGCCGAAGAGCGCCTGAGCCGCGGGGAGCAGCTCGGGGGGCACAGGCAACGGCCCGGGTGGCGAACCACCCGGGCCGGATTCGATGTCACGCGGCACGTTAGTCGACCGGACGGACGACGATCCGCCGGTTGGGCTCCACGCCCTCGGACTCGCTCTCCACGCCGGCGAGCGCGTTCACCACGTCGTGCACGCACTTGCGCTCGAACGCGGACATCGCCTCCAGGCGTACCGGCTCGCCGAACTCCTTGACCTTCTCCACCGCGTTCTTGGCCACGGCGCCGAGCTCCTTGCGCCGGGTGGCGCGGTAGCCGCCGACGTCCAGCAGCAGCCGGCTGGGGGAGCCGGTCTGCCGGAAGACCGCGAGCCGGGTCAGCTCCTGCAGCGCCTCCAGCGTGGCGCCGCGCTGGCCCACGAGCGGCTGGAGGCGCCCACCGACCACCTCGACGACCGGGCGGCCGGCGGAGACCAGCTCGTCGATGTCGCCGTCGTAGTCGAGGATGTCGAGCAGCCCTTCGACGTAGTCCGCGGCGATCTCGCTCTGCCGGAAAAGATCCGTGTCGCTCGGAGCGGCTTCCGGCTCCTTTTCGGCCTCTGCCTCGTCGTCCTGCTCCGCGACCGGCGTGGTGTCCAGCTCATCGTCAAAGGACTGCTCGGTCTGGGGAGTGCTGGTGTCCGTCACGGTCTCATCTCCGTACTCGCTCGGCCGGACCGTCTCCGGTCCGATGGCTCCCGTGGCGGGCGAGGCGTCGCCAGCATCCACGGGCACGTCTGTTGTTGGGCGTCGCGTCTGCGGTGAGGGGAGCCGCGGTGCCCGCCGGTCTGGCCGGCGGGCACCGGTCGTCTCAACCCTGGCGCTTCGCGGGGCGGCCCTTCTTGGGGTTGACCGGCTTCGCACCGGGGCGCGGCGCGAGAGCCTTGCCGTCGACCGCGGGCTTGGTCTCGGGCGCGGCACCGTTGGGCTTGGACTTGCCGCCGAACCGGCCCGGCTTGGCGGGCTGCTGCGCGGCGGCCTTGCGCGCCGCCGGCCCGGGGACCGGCTTTCCGTTCTTGCCGGTGATCACCGGCGGCGGGTACTTGCGCAGCACCCACTGCTGCTGGCCGAGCGTGAACAGGTTGTTCGTCACCCAGTAGATGATCACACCGATCGGGAAGATCGCGCCGGAGATCAACAGCGACGCGGGGATGCCGTACAGCATCAGGCGCTGGATCATGCGCTGCTGGGGGTCTTCGGCCCATCCGGTCTTGAGGATCATCTGCCGGCTGGTCAAGTAGGTGGTCATGATCATGATGGCGACGAGGATGCCTGCAATGATCTTGACTGTGGTGCCGTTGGCGCCGAGCCGGGCCAACTCCTCCGCCGACGAGCCGAACTGGCCGGCGATCGGCGCGGTGAAGAGCTTCGCGCTCGCCGCGCTGTCGAACTGCTCGGCGGTCCAGCCGTACAGGTCCTTGTTCATCTTGGCGGGGTCGAGCCGCCGGAGCACGTGGAAGAGACCGAGGAAGACCGGAATCTGCAGGAACATGGGCAGGCAGCCCATGAGCGGATTGGCCTTCTCCTTCCGGTAGAGCTCCATCATTTCTTTCTGGAGCGTCTCCCGGTCACCCTTGTGCTTCTCCTGCAGCGCCTTGACCTGCGGCTGCAACGCCTGCATCGCGCGCTGTGACTTGATCTGCTTGACGAAGACCGGGAAAAGGATCACCCTGACGGTGACCACCAGGAAGATGATCGCCAGGATCCACGCCCAGTTGGTGCCCAGAACCGTTTTGTCCGGGACACCGATCGCTTCCCACAGCGAATGCCAGCGCAGCAGGATCCACGAGATCGCCCAGTAGATCCAGTCGAGACTCAATTCGGGGCTCCAGTCACATCAGCACGACGGTGTCTCTTGGGAACGGGCACGGGGTCGTACCCGCCGGGGTGGAACGGGTGGCAGCGCAACAGCCGCCAGACCGCGAGACCGGCTCCCCGGAGGGCACCGTGCTTAGCGATGGCCTCCAGGGCGTACGCACTGCACGACGGATAGAACCGACAGCGGGCCGGCAGTGCCGGGCTTATCCAACGACGGTACGCGATGACCAGCGAGGTCAGCACTCGGGCCGCGATTCCGGGCCGCTCAGCCATGGCGGCGTCCTTTCGGAGCACGGGCGGCGGCCAGGGCCGCGTCAAGATCGGCAGCCAGTCGGGTGTA
The DNA here is from genome assembly GCF_011764445.1 of Phytohabitans rumicis. NCBI lineage: Bacteria > Bacillati > Actinomycetota > Actinomycetes > Micromonosporales > Micromonosporaceae > Phytohabitans > Phytohabitans rumicis. The sequence continues at coordinate 4,437,729 of NZ_BLPG01000001.1, read as the reverse complement.
CGGAAGGTCGGCCGCGGCCGGCAGCGCCCGTACCACGAGCACGCTCCCGGGGGCAGCTCGCCGAGCCGCTCCCGCACCAGGTGGCGCAGCCGCCGCCGTACGGTGTTGCGCGTCACGGCACCGCCCACCGCCTTGGACACGATGAAGCCGGCGCGCACCGAGTTTTCCTCGGTGGGCGCCGGCTCCGGAAGCTTCGTCGACGTGGTGATATCCGTCTTCGGGGTGGTCAGGTGAACGACCAGGGCGCCGCGGCCAGCGCGGCGTCCACCGCGTACCGCCGCGGCGAAGTCGCCACTGCGCCGCAGTCTTTGCGCGGCCGCCAGCACGACTGCCTCACCTGAAGGACGCGCCCCGTCAGGCTCAGGCCGACAGGCGGGCGCGGCCCTTCGAACGGCGGGAGGCGAGGATGGCGCGGCCGGCGCGGGTGCGCATGCGCAGCCGGAAGCCGTGGGTCTTGGCACGCCGGCGGTTGTTCGGCTGGTAGGTGCGCTTGCTCACGTCGATGCTCTCCGTCTTCGTTGCGATCCTGGCTCAGCGGTGCCATCCTGGCTCAGCGCTACGGTCCTCGCTCAGCACAACAATCTTCGCTCAGCACAATATGCTCCGTCAGGCCACGGAGCAGCCGCTCAAGCTTACGCACGCGGGCAATGACCGTCAAACACGCGCGGCGAGGGCAGCATGGCCACAGCTAGTGCCGAGCGGATCACGTTGGGCAGTGGGCCCAATGCGCGGTTTCACGGTCACCGACAACGAACCGGTGTGGACAGCGGTTGAAGGGTTGTGGACAACGCTGTTAGCGTGCCCGATTGCCGGTCCGCGTCAGGGGGTCACTGTCGCTACATATCGGTGCAAAACCGGACGAGGTAGTCAGTCGTTCGGCACGGTGTACCCGCACTGGCGTCGTCGCTGGCCGAGCGAGTTCCGATGGGGCGTCATGCGGGGGGCCACAATCGGTCGGTACACAGGGTGTGGATAACTTGTGGACAACGACCGCCGACAGCGGCGACCCGGGGGAACTCGGAGGCGAAGGGGGTGGCGCGACGGTGGCCGAGAACGACCTGGCCGTGGTCTGGTTGGCAGCGACCGAAGAGCTGGCCGATGAGATCGTTTCGGCACAGCAGCGGGCCTATCTCCGGCTGACCCGGTTGGGCGCCATCGTCGAGGACATCGCCCTCCTCTCCGTACCTGACGCGTTCACCCGCGACGTGATCGAGTCGCGCCTCCGGCCGGCGATCACCGACGCGCTCTCCCGCCGGCTCGGCCGGCCGATCCAGGTCGCCGTGACGATCCGCCCGCCCGAAGAGGGACAAGGGCGCACGGCCGGGACCATATATGGCAGCCCCACCCCGGCCGACGCGTTCGGTGAGGGCGGGCCGACCGGCTCCGCGCAGCACCCGATCTCGCCGGCGGGCCCCCCGGCGACCGCCTCGGCCACCGTGCCCGTGATGCGCGATCCGGCGCAAGAAGAAGGTGCGCTCTTCAACGCGCCGCGGCAGCACGCGGTCGACCCGATGGGCCAGACCGAACAGCTCCCGTTGCAGCCCAACCCGCGCTACGACGACCTGCACCACCCCGACCTGACCCGGCGGGACGAGCCGACCACCCGGGATCTGCGCCACGACTCCGGCCCGGACAGCGGGCCCGGCCGGGTCGCGGTGGGCGAACGCGCCGGCGGCGTCCGCGAGCACCAGGGCGGCCCACTGCGCGACGACCGCAGGTCCGCCGGGGGTACGGAGGGCAGCGGCAACCGCCTCAACCCGAAGTACATGTTCGAGACGTTCGTCATCGGCTCCTCCAACCGCTTCGCGCACGCCGCCTCGGTGGCCGTGGCGGAGTCGCCGGCGAAGGCGTACAACCCGCTGTTCATCTACGGCAGCTCCGGGCTGGGCAAGACCCACCTGCTGCACGCCATTGGTCACTACGCCACCACGCTCGGCAACGCCCGCTCGGTACGGTACGTCTCCACCGAGGAGTTCACCAACGACTTCATCAACTCGCTGCGCGACGACAAGACGAGCGCCTTCCAGCGCCGCTACCGCGACGTGGACATCCTCCTGATCGACGACATCCAGTTCCTGGAGAACAGGGAGCGGACGCAGGAGGAGTTCTTCCACACGTTCAACACGCTGCATAACGCCAACAAGCAGATCGTCATCACCTCCGACCGGTCGCCCAAGCAGCTGGCGACGCTCGAGGACCGGCTCCGCACGCGGTTCGAGTGGGGACTGCTGGCCGACATCCAGCCGCCGGACCTGGAGACGCGGATCGCGATCCTGCAGAAGAAGGCCGCCCAGGAGCGGCTCTTCGCGCCTCCGGACGTGCTGGAGTTCATCGCCTCGCGGATCTCCAACTCGATCCGCGAACTGGAGGGTGCGCTGATCCGGGTCACCGCCTTCGCGTCGCTGACCCGGTCGCCGGTGGAGCTGGCCCTCGCCGAAGAGGTGCTGCGCGACTTCATCCCGGACGGCTCGGGACCGGAGATCACCGCCGACCAGATCATGGTCTCCACGGCCGACTACTTCGGCGTGAGCCTGGAGGACCTGCGCGGGCACTCGCGCTCCCGGGTCCTCGTCAACGCCCGCCAGGTCGCCATGTACCTGTGCCGCGAGCTGACCGACCTCTCGCTGCCCCGCATCGGGCAGGCGTTCGGGGGCCGGGACCACACCACGGTCATGCACGCCGACCGGAAGATCCGCCAGCAGATGGCCGAGCGGCGCTCGCTCTACAACCAGATCGCCGAGCTGACGAACCGGATCAAGCAGAACTCCTGACGTTCTCCACAGGTTCGGCTCTCTACACAGTCGTCCACACCCGTCCACATGAGGTTGTCCACTGTCGGTGGACAACCTTTTGTGTTCATGGGACGCCTTACCCACAACCTGTGGACAACACCTGGGGAAATCGCTGTGGACGTGTACGGCGGGTAACAACTCTGTCCACGGTTCATGGACGGGTGTGTACGACATGTTGAAGGTTCTGGGGACGGGGCCGGGCGACGGCCGCGTCGCTGTCCCCACAGCTGGGGAGAAACCTCGGGGAAACCCGGTGGACGACCGGTGGACAGCAGTGGACAACCATTGCGGTCCTGCCACCTTGTGGAGGGACGAGCCCGTTCGGACCCGGCTTCTCCACAGCCCGACCACCGGTGGATAACGGGTCCGGCCTGCGCAGACGCTCGTTCTCCACAGTTCGCACAGCACCGATGAAGACGATGAGTTAGATCTTCTAAGACAACAAAAACCAATCACCAGCGTTGTGGGTTCTGTGGACCGGCACCCGCCGGTCCAACCCTGGATATCTGATCGGGCAAACCACCGGGGGTGGGCGTACGCCGCCGGCCGGAGAGCCCTATGGTCGGTAGGACGGTTCCTGCCCACCGGAGTCGACGCGGAGGCGAGCCATGAGCTGCGGAGGAGAACGATGAAGTTCCGAGTCGAGCGCGATGCGCTCGCCGATGCCGTGGCGTGGACGGCGAAGAGCCTGCCCAACCGGCCCTCGGTGCCCGTCCTCGCCGGGGTGATGATGCGGGTCACCGACGGACAGCTCACCGTCTCCGGCTTCGACTACGAGGTGTCCAGTCAGGTAAGCCTCGACGTACAGGGTGACGCCGACGGGGCGGCCCTGGTCTCCGGTCGGCTGCTCGCCGAGATCACCAAGGCCCTGCCGGCCAAGCCGGTCGACATCGCCGCCGTCGGTTCCCATCTGGAGCTGGTGTGCGGCAGCGCCCGCTTCACGCTGCCCACGATGCCGGTGGAGGACTACCCGACGCTGCCGGATATGCCGTCGAGCGCGGGCACGCTCGACGCGGCGCAGTTCGCCTCGGCGGTGGCCCAGGTCGCCATCGCCGCCGGGCGGGACGAGACCCTGCCGATGATGACCGGCGTCCGTCTCGAGCTGAACGGCAGTTCAATCGCCATGCTCGCCACCGACCGCTACCGCCTGGCCATGCGCGAGCTGCAGTGGCGCCCGGACAACCCGGAAGTGAGCCTCAACGCGCTCGTGCCGGCCCGTACGCTCGCCGACACGGCCAAGACGCTCGGCCCGCTCGGTGGCGACGTGACGATGGCGCTGGCTCAGGGCGGCGCCGGCGAGGGCATGATCGGGTTCGTGGGCGGGACCCGGCGTACGACCAGCCGGCTGCTCGACGGCGCCAACTACCCGCCGGTGCGCTCGCTCTTCCCGGCCTCGCACAACGCCGAGGCCCGGGTGTCGGTGGCCGCGCTCAACGAGGTGGTCCGCCGGGTCGCGCTGGTCGCCGACCGCACCACGCCGGTGCTGCTGAGCTTCAGCGACGAGGGCCTCGTCGTGGAGGCGGGCGGCACCGAGGAGGCACGGGCCAGCGAGGCGATGGAGGCCACGTTCACCGGTGAGGCGCTGACCATCGGGTTCAACCCGCAGTACCTGCTCGACGGGCTCGCCGCCCTCGGCTCGCCGATCGCGCAGCTCTCCTTCGTCGACGCCTTCAAGCCGGCCGTGATCTCCCCGGCGGGCGAGGACGGAGAGATCATCCCCGGCTACCGGTATCTGATCATGCCCATTCGGGTAACCCGCTGACGGGGCGAAACAACGAGGGGACGCGAAATGCAGCTAGGGCTTGTGGGCCTTGGCCGGATGGGCGGCAACATGCGTGGGCGGCTGCGCTCGGCCGGTCACGAGGTCATCGGGTACGACCGCAATCCGGCGGTGAGCGACGTCGCCAGCATGGCCGAGCTGGTCGAGCGGCTCGCCCCGCCGCGTGCGGTGTGGGTGATGGTGCCGGCCGCCGTGACCGAGGAGACGATCGACGCGCTGGCCGCGTACCTCGGCGAGGGTGACCTCGTCATCGACGGCGGCAACTCGCGCTTCAGCGCCGACGCGCCGCGGGCCGAGCGGCTCGGCAAGCGCGGCATCGGCTACATGGACGTCGGCGTCTCCGGCGGCGTCTGGGGCCTGGAGAACGGGTACGCCCTGATGGTGGGCGGCGACGACGAGCACGTGGCCCGGCTGGCGCCGGTCTTCGAGGCGCTCAAGCCGCAGGGCCAATTCGGGTTCGTCCACGCCGGCCCGGTGGGCGCCGGGCACTACGCCAAGATGGTGCACAACGGCATCGAGTACGGCCTGATGCACGCGTACGCCGAGGGCTACGAGCTGTTGACCGCGTCCGAGCTGGTCACGGACGTGCCCGGCGTCATCAAGTCGTGGCGCGACGGCTCGGTGGTCGAGTCGTGGCTGCTCGACCTGCTCGACCGCGCCCTCGACGACGACCCGGAGCTGTCCAACCTGAGCGGCTACGCCGACGACACCGGGGAGGGGCGCTGGACCGTGGAGGAGGCGATCCGGCTCGCTGTGCCGATGAACGTCATCGCCGCGTCGCTCTTCGCCCGCTTCGCGTCCCGCCAGGAGGACTCGCCGGCCATGAAGGCGGTCGCCGCGCTGCGCCAGCAGTTCGGCGGGCACCCGGTCCACAAGCGCCCGTAGCCGTCGATGTATGTACGCCGGCTCGAACTGGTCGACTTCCGCTCGTACGAGCGGGTGGAGGTCGACCTGGAGCCGGGCGGGGCGGTGCTCGTCGGCCCGAACGGGGTCGGCAAGACCAACCTCGTCGAGGCCCTCGGGTACGTAGCGACGCTGGGCAGCCACCGGGTGGCCACCGACGCGCCGCTGGTCCGGGCCGGCGCCGGGTCCGCCGTGATCCGGTGCACGATCGTCCACGATGGACGGGAGCTGCTCGTCGAGCTGGAGATCGTGCCGGGCAAGGCCAACCGGGCCCGCCTCGGCCGTTCGCCGGTGCGCCGGGCCCGTGACGTGCTCGGCGCGCTGCGGCTGGTGCTCTTCGCCCCGGAGGATCTGGAGCTGGTCCGCGGCGACCCGGCCGAGCGCCGCCGCTACCTCGACGATCTGCTGGTCGCCCGGTTGCCGCGGTACGCCGGGGTACGCGCCGACTACGAGCGGGTGGTGAAGCAGCGCAACGCCTTGCTGCGCACGGCGTACCTGGCGCGCAAGACGGGGGGCACCCGTGGCGGTGATCTGTCCACACTGGATGTATGGGACACGCACCTGGCCCAGCACGGCGCCGAACTGCTGGCCGGGCGGCTGGAGCTGGTCGCCGCCCTGGCACCGCACGTGACCAAGGCGTACGACGCGGTGGCGGCCGGCAAGGGCGCGGCGGCGGCGACGTACCGGGCATCGGTGCCGGTGGACACGCCCGACCGGAGCGCGTTGCAGGCCGCGCTGTCCACCGCGCTCGCCGAGTCCCGACAGTCCGAAGTGGAGCGTGGTGTGACGCTGGTCGGCCCGCACCGCGACGACCTGGCCCTCACCCTGGGCGACCTGCCCGCCAAGGGGTACGCCAGCCACGGCGAGTCCTGGTCGTACGCGCTGGCGCTGCGGCTGGCCGCGTACGACCTGCTGCGCGCCGAGGGCATCGAGCCGGTGCTCGTGCTCGATGATGTGTTCGCCGAGTTGGACGGGGGCCGCCGGGCCCGCCTGGCCGACCTGGTGGGCGGGGCGAGCCAGCTCCTGGTCACCTGCGCGGTCCCGAGGACGTGCCGGCGGTCCTGCGCGGTGCCCGGTACCAGGTGGCGGAGGGGGGAGTGCGGCGTGTCGACTGAGGAGCAGCCCGGCGAGACCAGCGCCAGCCAGGCGGGTCCGGAGCTGGCCCGCGCCGTACTGGACGCGGCGCGAGCTCGCCGGCAAGCGGCCGCGCCGCAACGGCGTACCCGATCGGGAAATGACGCCGCGGACGCGGCTGCCGGCGGCGGTGGTCGCCGGTTGCGAGGCTATTCCGGCCCTGGGCCGGACCCGCGCGACCCGCAGGCTTTCGGCGATGTGCTGGCCCGGCTGGTCAAGGCCCGCGGCTGGCAGAAGCCGGCGGCGGAGGCGACCGTCTTCGGCGCGTGGGAGCGGGTCGTGGGGCCCGACATCGCCAAGCACAGCCGCCCGCTGAAGCTCGACGACGGCGAGCTGACCGTGGAGGCGGAGTCCACGGCGTGGGCGACGCAGCTGCGGCTGCTGGCCGCTTCGCTGCTGCAGCGGATCGCCGCCGAGGTCGGCCACAACGTGGTGCGCAAGCTGCACATCCACGGGCCGGCCGCGCCGTCGTGGTCCCGCGGGCCGCGGCGGGTGCGGGGTCGGGGCCCGCGGGACACGTACGGCTGAGCGCTAGAAGTCGGCGTAGATGGCGAAGCCCCGGTCGGCGCACCGGCGGTAGAAACGGGACAGAACGCCCAGTTCGGAGCGGGAGAAGCTCCACTGCGGCGCGCCGCCCGATTCGTCCCGGAGGCCGTCGAGGCGGCCTTCCAGCCAGCGCAACTGCTGGTCGGCCAGGCGGCCGCCGGACAGGGCGGCGCGCAGCACCGCGCCGACGGTGTCGAACGTGACCGCCTCGCCGTGCTCGCGATGGCTCTCCACGAAGCGCTCCAGGCCGCCGGCGATCCAGGCGCACCCGTCCGGGTCGATCACCGGATCTTCGTCTTCGGCCGCGGCCTCTGTGGCGTAAAGCACACCGTCGAGACCGAGGAGCAGATCGACCAATTCGGTGTACGCGGTGGCGCGCACCGTGCCGGTCTTGGCGATGTGCCCGGCGAGGGCGGCGGTGGGTGCGGAGACCTGCGGGTCATCCGCCAACTCGGCGAAGTCGACGAACTCGGCCGGGGCGACCGGGTCGTAGAAACGGCCGGTACGCGGCCACTGCACGGCAACGTTGTCCAGCCCCAACGGGGTTCACCCTTTCAAGTAGCGCAGCGTGACTGTGCGCCCGCAGGTTAAGAGAGGCGCCTGGTCCTTCAAACGGCGCCGGGCAAAATTACGACACGGCGTGCCCTTTGCGCGACCCCCGAGCGGGCAGACCCGCGTGTTTCCGGTCCCGCCGGGCGGCCACCCGCGCCAGAGTGCCCCTCGTGTGGGGGGAGTTGCGCCCGGAGCCAATCGGGCCGCTACGAAGGTCTCAGGTGCCCGCGAGGGGCGCCGTGTACCCGGTTTCCGGCTTCCGCACAGTAAGATTGGGGACGACGAAGACGCCGGTTCGCTCGGCGTCCCAGTGAACGTGATCCGCGGGCGACCGCGGTGACGGGAGCGCCCGCCCCAGCAGCCGGCTGCGGTGTCGTGCGCGCCTGTCACCGTAACCGCCCGCCTACCCCGCGTCCCCCGCGCCGACCGGTGCTGGGTGGCGCGAGAAAGTGGCCAAGGGTGGCAGCGCAGAAAAAGCAGGAGTACGGCGCCGAGTCGATCACCGTCCTGGAGGGCCTGGAGGCGGTTCGCAAGCGTCCCGGCATGTACATCGGGTCCACCGGTGAGCGGGGCCTGCACCACCTGGTCTGGGAGGTCGTCGACAACGCCGTCGACGAGGCGCTCGCCGGGTACTGCGACACCATCGACGTGGTCCTGCTCGCCGACGGCGGCGTACGGGTCGTCGACAACGGCCGGGGCTTCCCGGTCGACCTGCACCCGAAGCTGAAGAAGCCCGGCGTCGAGGTGGCGCTGACCGTCCTGCACGCCGGCGGCAAGTTCGACGGCAAGGCGTACGCGGTCTCCGGCGGCCTGCACGGTGTGGGCGTCTCCGTGGTCAACGCGCTGTCGATCCGGATGCAGCTGGAGATCTGGAAGTCCGGGCACGTCTACCGGCAGCAGTACCACGACTCCAAGCCGACGCCGCTGGAGAAGGGCGAGGTCACCAACCGGTCTGGCTCGTCGGTGGCCTTCTGGCCCGACCCGAAGGTGTTCGAGACCACCGAGTTCTCCTTCGAGACGATCTACCGCCGGCTGCAGGAGATGGCCTTCCTCAACCGCGGGCTGACGATCCACCTGCGCGACGAGCGCACCACCGAGGAGGACGGTAAGCCCCGCGAGGTGACCTTCCTCTACAAGGGCGGCATCGCCGACTTCGTCCGGCACCTCAACCAGACCAAGAGCGCGATCCACAAGACGGTGGTGGAGTTCGGCGCCGAGGAGGAGGGCATGTCGATCGAGGTCGCCATGCAGTGGAACGAGTCGTACGGCGAGTCGGTCTACACGTTCGCCAACACGATCAACACGCACGAGGGCGGCACGCACGAAGAGGGCTTCCGGTCGGCGCTGACCACTGTGGTCAACAAGTACGGCGCGGACAAGAAGCTGCTCAAGGGCGACGAGAAGCTCTCCGGCGAAGACATCCGCGAGGGCCTCGCCGCGATCATCTCGGTCAAGCTGGCCAACCCGCAGTTCGAAGGCCAGACCAAGACCAAGCTGGGCAACACCCCGGTGAAGAGCTTCGTGCAGCGGGTCTGCAACGAGTGGCTGACCGACTGGCTGGAGCGCAACCCCAGCGAGGCCAAGATGATCATCTTGAAGGCCACCGCCGCGGCCCGGGCCCGCATCGCCGCGCAGCAGGCCCGCAAGCTGGCCCGGCGCAAGTCGCTGCTCGAATCGGGCTCGATGCCGGGCAAGCTGGCCGACTGCCAGTCCACCGACCCGCGCGAGTCCGAGATGTTCATCGTCGAGGGCGACTCGGCGGGCGGCTCGGCCAAGCAGGGCCGCGACCCGCGTACGCAGGCGATCCTGCCGATCCGTGGCAAGATCCTCAACGTGGAGAAGGCCCGGATCGACCGGGTTCTCAAGAACAACGAGGTCCAGTCGCTGATCACGGCGCTCGGCACCGGCGTCCACGAGGACTTCGACATCGAGAAGCTGCGCTACCACAAGGTCATCCTGATGGCCGACGCCGACGTGGACGGCCAGCACATCCAGACGCTGCTGCTCACGCTGCTCTTCCGCTTCATGCGGCCGCTGGTCGAACTGGGGCACGTATACCTCGCCGCGCCCCCGCTCTACAAGATCAAGTGGAACAAGAAGGGCGATGACGCCCAGTACGCGTATTCCGACCGCGAGCGGGACGGACTGATCCGGCTGCGCCAGGAGAAGAAGCCGAACGCGAAGCCGGACGACATCCAGCGGTTCAAGGGTCTCGGTGAGATGAACTACCCGGAGCTGTGGGACACCACGATGAACCCGGGGACCCGTACGCTGCGCCAGGTGACCCTGGATGACGCGGCGACCGCGGACGAGCTCTTCAGCGTCCTCATGGGTGAGGACGTAGAGGCGCGCCGGTCGTTTATCCAGCGCAACGCCAAGGACGTGCGGTTCCTGGATATCTAGCGCGGACACCCTCGTTATCCACAGCTTTTGCAGTTTCCACAGCCGTTATCCACAGGCAGTATGCGGCTTTTAGTCTGATAAGGGTTTCATTGTGACGGACACGCCATTCGACAACGAGCCGGAAGACTCGATCGACGCGGGCGAGGGCGGCCAGCGCCTCCGGATCGAACCGGTCGGCCTCGAGGTGGAGATGCAGCGCTCCTACCTCGACTACGCGATGAGCGTGATCGTCGGACGGGCGCTGCCAGACGTACGCGACGGTCTCAAGCCGGTGCACCGCAAGATCCTGTACGCCATGTACGACTCCGGCTACCGGCCGGACCGCGGCTACGTCAAGTGCTCCCGCGTCGTCGGCGACGTCATGGGCCAGTTCCACCCGCACGGTGACTCGGCCATCTACGACGCGCTGGTCCGGATGGCGCAGCCCTGGTCGCTGCGCTATCCGCTGGTCGACGGCAACGGCAACTTCGGCTCGCCGGGCAACGACCCGGCCGCCGCCATGCGGTACACCGAGTGCAAGCTCGACCCGCTGGCGATGGAGATGCTGCGGGACATCGACGAAGACACCGTCGACATGCAGGACAACTACGACGGCCGGGCCAAGGAGCCCACGATCCTGCCGTCGCGGATCCCCAACCTGCTGATCAACGGTTCCGAGGGCATCGCGGTCGGCATGGCCACCAAGATCCCGCCGCACAACCTGCGCGAGATCGCGGCCGCCGTGCAGTGGTGCCTGGAGCACCCGGAGGCCGACGAGGCCACCACGCTCGACGAGCTGATCCAGATCGTCAAGGGCCCGGACTTCCCGACGTACGGCCTGATCGTCGGCATGGCCGCGATCCAGGACGCGTACCGGACCGGTCGCGGCTCCATCCGGATGCGCGCGGTGGTCGAGGTCGAGGAGGACAAGAAGGGGCGCGCCTGCCTCGTCGTCACCGAACTGCCGTACCAGGTCAACCCGGACAACCTGGCCGAGCGGATCGCCGAGCTGGTCAAGGAGGGCAAGCTCGCCGGCATCGCGGACATCCGCGACGAGTCCTCCGGCCGTACCGGCATGCGGATCGTGATCGTGCTCAAGCGCGACGCGGTGGCCAAGGTCGTGCTCAACAACCTGTACAAGCACACGCAACTGCAGGAGACGTTCGGCGCCAACATGCTGGCGCTGGTCGACGGCGTGCCGCGCACGCTCAACCTGGCCCAGTTCATCCGCTACTACGTCGAGCACCAGATCCAGGTCATCTACCGGCGTACGGCGTTCCGGCTGCGCAAGGCCGAGGAGCGGGCGCACATCCTGCGCGGCCTGGTCAAGGCGCTCGACGCGCTCGACGACGTGATCGCTCTGATCCGGCGCTCGCCGACGGTCGAGGAGGCCCGGACGGGCCTGATCCAGCTGCTGGACATCGACGAGATCCAGGCCACCGCGATCCTGGACATGCAGCTGCGCCGCCTGGCCGCCCTGGAGCGCCAGAAGATCATCGACGAGCTCGCCAAGATCGAGGTGGAGATCGCCGACCTCAAGGACATCCTGGCAAAGCCGGCGCGCCAGCGGAAGATCGTCTCCGAGGAGCTCGCGGAGATCGTCGCCAAGTGGGGCGACGACCGGCGTACGAAGATCGTGCCCTTCGACGGCGAGGTCTCCATGGAAGACCTCATCGCGCGCGAGGACGTGGTCGTCACGATCACCCGCACCGGGTACGCCAAGCGCACCAAGGTCGACCTCTACCGCTCGCAGCGGCGGGGCGGCAAGGGTGTGAGCGGGGCGACGCTGCGGCAGGACGACATCGTCAGCCACTTCTTCGTCACGTCCACGCACTCGTGGATCCTGTTCTTCACGAACAAGGGCCGGGTCTACCGCGCCAAGGCGTACGAGCTGCCCGAGGCGAGCCGCATTGCCAAGGGCCAGCACGTGGCGAACCTGCTCGCGTTCCAGCCCGAGGAGCACATCGCGCAAGTTATCGTGATCTCGGGTTACGACGTGGCTCCGTACCTTGTGCTGGCCACTAAGAATGGTCTGGTGAAGAAGACCCGGCTGGAGGAGTTCGACTCAAACCGCAGCGGTGGCATCATCGCCATCAACCTGCGAGACGAGGACGAGCTGGTCGGCGCCGCGCTCGCCGGTCCGCAGGACGATCTGCTGCTGGTGTCCAAGCACGCCCAAGCCATCCGGTTCAACGCCACCGACGATGCGCTGCGCCCGATGGGTCGGGCCACCTCCGGCGTGATCGGCATGCGGTTCAGCGAGGACGACGAACTGCTAGCCATGGAAGTCGTGCGCGAGGGTATGGATGTCCTGGTGGCGACCAACGGCGGATACGCCAAGCGGACGCCCATCGAGGAGTACCCAACGCAGGGGCGGGGCGGCAAGGGCGTGTTGACTGCGAAGATCACCGAGCGCCGTGGTGCACTGGTCGGCGCGGTCGTCATCAACCCGGACGACGAGCTGTTCGCTATCACAAGCAACGGTGGAGTTATCCGGACTCCGGTGAAGCCTGTACGCCGCACTCGCGATCGGAACACAATGGGGGTCAAGTTGATGGACCTGCCAGACGGTGTAACCATCGTGGCCATTGCTCGCAATGCCGACGAGCCTGACGAACAGGACTAGTTGATGACGGAGACACAGGCGAAGTCGGGGGCTGCGGGGACCTCGACCAACCCGGTCGAAGAGGAGGCCGCCGCGAGCGGCACACCGGCGACCGGCCGCGCGGTTGTGGGCCGGGCGGCAGTCCCCGCCGATACGCCGTCCCCGAAGTTCACTCGGGCTCCCGGCATGCCGCCGCCGCCCGATCAGGCGCCGGCGGGCGGGCCCACGCCGGACGGAGCGGCACCGCCAGCGGCGGCCGCCACCGCACCGGTGGTGTCCGGAAAGGCGCCCGTCAGCGCGCCGCCCGTCGGGGCAACGGCCGTGGTGACACCGGGGCCGCCGGCGGCAGCGCCCGCGCCGGCCATGCCGCCGGGAGCCGCCGGTAGGCCAGGAGCCGCCACGGGGACCGGCCGGGTCGCCGCAGGGGGCGCCTCGGTGCGTACCGTCGGCGTAGGCGCGGCCGCGGTGGGCGCGGCCCGGGTCGGCGAGGCGGTCCGGACAGCGCGGAGCACCGTGGCATCGGCTGCGTCGCGCGGGCCGCGGCGAGCCAAGCTCAACGTCAAGCGCATCGACCCGTGGTCCGTGATGAAGTTCTCGTTCGCGGTGTCGCTGGTGCTCTTCATCGTGGTGATTGTCGCCACCTCGGTGCTCTACCTGGCGCTCGACGCCATGGGCGTGTTCGAGAGCGTCAACAGCAGCCTGGCCGACCTGGTCAACGCCGGCGGCGGCGAGACCGCGAGCACCTTCCGGATCACCGCCAAGGGCGTCATCGGCACCTCGGCCCTGATCGGGGCGGTCAACGTGGTGCTCTTCACGGCCCTCGCCACCCTCGGCGCGTTCATCTACAACGTCTGCGCCGACTTGGTCGGCGGCGTCGAGCTCACGCTGGCCGAGCGGGACTGACGCGCATCCCTCGGGGCGTCCGCCACGCCGGGCGCCCCGACTTGGGAGTAGCTTCCCGCGTACGGTAACCTTGCCCGGTCGCACGGGGGGCTATAGCTCAGTCGGTTAGAGCGCAGAGCTGATAACTCTGAGGTCGATGGTTCGATTCCATCTAGCCCCACATGTGGAAGAAGATCCTTATCATCGCCGGCGTGATCGGTGCGGCCGCCCTGATCGCCAAGAAGGTCAAGGAATCCAACGACGAGCGCGCGCTGTGGCACGAGGCCACGACCGCGCCCGACCTTCGGTAGCCAATCCGACGGCGGCTCCGCCGCCAGCGGGGCCGTAGCTCAACTGGCAGAGCACTGCCTTTGCAAGGCAGGGGTTAGGGGTTCAAGTCCCCTCGGCTCCACCACCCCCCGAGCATCGCCCACATAAGACACCCCGTCGTGGCTCGTCTCGCCCCTTTTCGTCGATCAAGGGCGAACGGTCGTGGATCGGAGATCAAAGCACGGCCGTTCGCCCTTGATCGACGAGGGGCGGGGGATCCGACGGCCAGGTGGTGAAGGCGTTGTCCAGGGCGCCCACCAGGCGGTCGTACGAGCGGTCGACGTCTTGGGGAAGCCCGAACCCGCCGGCCGCCTCCAGCGCCACGAATCCGTGCAGCGCGCTGCGCAGGCACCGGGTCGCGTCTATCGCGGCCGGGCCGGTCAGCCCGTACCCGGCGAGCACCGCGTAGATGACGCCCACCGCGGCTTCGCCGGCCGCGACGTGGTCGGGGTCGTTCGGGTCGGCCGCGCGCAGGGTCGCCGCGTACCGGCCGGGATGGGCGTGGGCGTACGACCGGTAGGCGGTGGCCATCGCGACCAGGGCCTGCCGTCCGGAACGGCCGATCGCGGCGGCGGACAGGGCCGCCGTGATCTCGGTGAGGGCGCGTACGGCGAGGCTCTGCTGGAGTGCGCCCAGTCCCCGGATGTGCTTGTACAGGCTGGGCAGCGCGACGCCCAGCTTCTGCGCGACGGCGGCGAGGGTGAGGCGTTCCAGGCCGACCTCGTCGGCGAGCTTGGCCGCCTCTTCCACCACGATGGTGGGTGTCAGGCCGGCCCTAGGCACGGTCGAATACCTTGCCGGCGAAGGCGATCAGTGCGGGGTTGACCACGTCTGGTGAGTCTGCCATGGGGTAGTGGCCGGAGTCGGGCACCAGCACGACCTCGCCGCTCAGGCGTTCGCCGGCGAAGCGCGCCTCGGCCGCCGGGTCGGGAAAGTCGGGGTCCTTCTCGCCCATGACCACGATCGCCGGCGACCGTACGCCGTCCAGCCGGGCCTCAGCCGGCGCGTGGCTGGTCCGGGTGGTCCGCACGAACGAGCGCCAGTGGCCGCCCCGCGCCAGGCTCCCTGCGACGCGGTCCACGTGCGCGGCCAGGTCGGCGGGGCGGCGGCCCGGGTAGAGCGTCTTGTAGTACGCCTTCCACGCGGCCGGGCCCCACGGCTTCACCAGCATCACCCGCATGACGAGCAGCAGGAGCGGGTTCACCTTGGGGTTGCGCACGAACGGGCCGAGCAGGCCGAGCCCGGCCACGGCGGCGGGGTCGTCGCTCGCGGCGATGACGGCCGCGCCGGCGCCCATCGAGTTGCCCAGTACGAGCGCCGGGCCGCCGAGGTGCGCGATCAGCGCGAGGATGTCGGACGCGAGCGCGACGTCGTCGTACGCGCCGAAGCCGTCGTCGCTGTCGCCGTGCCCGCGCAGGTCCATGGTGGCGACGCGGTAGCCGGCCGCTACCAGCGCCGGGACGGTGAAACGGTAGTTCGACCGCAGGTCACCCATGCCGGGCACGCACACCACCAGCGGGCCTTCGCCCTGCACGTCGTACGCGATGCGACCCTCGCCGCGATCCAGGTAGCTAGTAGTCATAGCTAAAAAGCTAACAGCATTAGCTAGTCACGTCAAGAGCCGCTGCTTCGTCCGTACCCCATGAAGGTTCTCGTAACGGGGGCGACCGGTGTGCTCGGCACGGCAGTGGTACCCCGATTGACGCAGGACGGCCACCAGCTTCGGGGGACAAGCAGAAAGGGCGGTGACTGGGTCATGCTCGATCTGGCGACCGGCGAAGGGCTGGCCGAGGCGGTCGCCGGCCTGGACGCCGTCGTCCACCTCGCGTCCGCGACCAGGCAATACCGCAAGGCCGCAGCGGTCGACGTCGCCGGCACGCGCCGGCTCGTCACGGCCGCGGCACAGGCCGGGGTACGGCACGTCGTGTACGTCTCGATCGTCGGCATCGACCGGGTGCCGTTCGGCTACTACAAGCACAAGCTGGCCGCGGAGCAGGTGGTGCGGAGCGGCCCGGTGCCGTGGACGATCCTGCGGGCCACCCAGTTCCCACAACTGCTCGACGAGCGGCTCCTGCCGATGGCGAGCACGCTGGGCGTACTCCTGGGGGATCCGGAGGTCAAGATGCAGCTCGTGGACCCGCGCGACGTCGCGGATCGGATCGCCGGCATGCTCGCCGCCGGTCCGAGCCGGGCCATCGAGGAGTACGGCGGGCCGGAGGTGCTGACCTTCGCCGAGATCGTCGAGCCGTGGCTGCGCGCCCGTGGCAAGCGGCGCCCGGTCCTGCGCCTGCGACTACCCGGGGCGACGGTGCGCGCCATGCGGGCCGGCGCGCTCACCACGGACGCCGTCCCCACCGGCACGCGGACCTGGCGGGAGTACCTCGCCGAGCGGTACGAGCCAATGCGACGATCGCAGGCGTGATTGGGATCCTGAAGACCGAGCCGGCACGGACCCGCCCCGACCTGCTGGCCGTGCCCACCGTAGCCGCCCTCGATGCGTGGGGGAGGGTGCCGACGAGGTGCTGGTCGCGCCGATCGACCCGACGCTGGCCGATACCGCCGCGTTCTGCGAGGCGTACGAGGTGGGCCTGGACGTGTCGGCCAACTGTGTGGTGGTGTCCGGCAAGCGCGAGGGCGTGACCCGCTACGCGGCGTGCGTCATCCTGGCCACCACCCGCGCGGACGTGAATGGCGTGGTGCGGCGGATGCTCGACGTGCGCAAGGCCAGCTTCGCCCCGATGGCGGAGGCGGTCGAGCTCACCGGCATGGAGTACGGCGGGATCACGCCGATCGGCCTGCCCGAGGGCTGGCCGATCCTGGTCGACGCCCGGGTCGCCGGCACGCCGTACGTGATCATCGGTTCCGGCGTACGACAGAGCAAGATCGCGCTCCCCGGGCCGGCGCTCGGCGGCCTCCCGGGTGCCCAGGTGGTCGACGGACTTGCAAAGAGCGTCGATACCGTTGCACGTGAAACCTAACGACTATCGATAGTTGAGGTCACTCAGCGAGACCACGCCCACGAGCTGCCGGTCGGCGTCGCAGACGAGCAGCCTGCGCACCGACCGCTCGCGCATCAGTCGGGCGGCCTCCTCGATCCGGGCGTCCTGCTGGATCATCACCAGGTCCCGGCTGGCGATCGTGCCGACGGCCGTCCGCCCCGGGTCCCGATGCACGGCTATCGCACGGACGACGATGTCGCGATCGGTGACGATCCCGGCGAGCACGGGGCCGTCGGTCACGACCACGTCGCCGATGTCCGCGCTACGCATGGCCTCCGCGACCTCGTCCACAGTGGTCTGGGCCGGCAGGTAGACCACCTGCTTGGTCATGACGTCGGCAACGGTGTGCGTGTCCATGACGGTCCGATACCCGCACCGTCGCGCGGCTACACCCGCGCTACGGTCCGGCCGCATGCGGCGCGCAGCCCGTCAACCAGTACGCGTCCTTCAGGCCCGCCCGGAGCAGCGCAGCGTAGGCGGTATCACTACGCGTACGGCATCGGTTTTCGCCACTCTGATGCGAGACTGGTCGGCGTGGAGTGGCGCAGTTACGTAGCGGTCGGGGACAGCTTCACCGAGGGGATGGACGATCCGTACCCGGATGGTGGCATCTACCGGGGTTGGGCGGATCTCGTGGCGACCCGGCTGGCCGCCGAGGCCGGCCCGGACTTCCAGTACGCCAACCTGGCGATCCGCGGGCGGCGCTTTGACGGCGTGGTCGCCGAGCAGGTGCCCGCGGCGCTGGAGATGCGCCCCGACCTGATCAGCTTCGCGGCCGGCGGCAACGACATCCTGCGCCGCAACGTCGACCTGCCGGACCTGGTCAACCGCTTCGACAAGGTCATCGGCAAGCTGCGCGACGCGGGCGCCGACGTGATCGTCTTCCGGTTCTCCGACGCGTGGGTAACCCGGCTGCCCGGCCAGCGGATCACCCTGCCCCGCGGGTCGGCGCTCAACCGGGTGGTGGAGGAGACCGCCGCCGCGCGCGGCGCGACCCTGGTCAACCTGAACGAGGACGCCGACTTCCACAACCCGCGCATGTGGAGCATCGACCGCCTGCACCTGTCGGCGATCGGGCACCAGCGGGTGGCCGCGCACGTGCTGACCGCCCTCGGCGTCGGGTGCGACGAGGAGTGGCTGCTCGTCCCGCCGCGACCGGAGCCGACCCCGTGGCTGGCCGCCCGCGCCGCCGACCTGCGGTGGGCCGGCCGCTACCTCGCCCCGTGGATCAAGCGCCGGCTCACCGGCCGCTCGTCGGGCGACGGCATCGCGCCGAAACGCCCACAGCTGGCGCCCGTCGAGTGACCCGCGCGTGACCTGAGGCACGCAGGCTGGTCCCATGAGACGGCGGAGCTTGCTGGGAGTGGCTGCCGCGGCGGGCCTGGTCGGAGCGGCCGCCGGCTGTGATGAAGAGCCGACGGTCGCGCCCGCGGCACCGGGCGCGCCGCCGTTGATTCCCACGGATTGGGCAAGTGTACGGGGACAGTTCGCGGTGAACGCCGACCTGGCGCACCTGTCCGCGTTCGTGTTCGCAACCCACCCCGCGTCCGTACGGGCCGCCATCGACCGGCACCGGGCAGGGCTGGACGCCGATCCGATCGGCTACCTGCACGAAAACGAGGCCCGGCTGGACCAGGCGGTGGCGTCGGCGGCGGCCAACTATCTGAGCGTGCAGTCGGACCGCGTCGCGTTCACCGACTCCACCACGATGGGGCTGGGCCTGCTCTACAGCGGCCTGCGGCTGGCCCGGGGCGACGAGGTGCTCACCACCGAGCACGACTTCTACGCCACCCACGAGACGCTGCGGCTGCGCGCCGAGCGCGACGGCGTCGCGGTCAAGCGGGTGCGGCTCTACGCCGACGCGGCCACGGCGAGCGTCGACGAGATCGTCGGCAACCTGTCCCGCGCGGTTGGGCCGCGTACGCGGGTGGTCGCGATCACCTGGGTGCACTCCAGCACGGGGGTACGGCTGCCGGTCCGGGCGATCGCGGACGCGCTGCGCGGCCGGGACGTGCTGCTGTGCGTCGACGGGGTGCACGGATTCGGCGCGGTGGACGCCGGCCCGGACGACCTCGGCTGCGACTTCCTCGTCTCCGGCTGCCACAAGTGGCTCCTCGGGCCGCGGGGCACCGGCCTGATCAGCGGTACGACCGAGGCGTGGGCCCGGTTCACCCCGATCATCCCGGCGTTCGACGGCCGCAGCATCGGTGCCTGGCTGGGCTTCGACAGCGGTCCCACACCACCCGGCCCGGCCGCCACGCCCGGCGGCTACCACAGCTTCGAGCACCGGTGGGCGCTGGCCGAAGCGTTCGACTTCCACAAGGCGATCGGGCGGGATCGCGTCGCCACCCGGACGACCGAGCTGGCGACGGCGCTGAAGGACGGCCTGGCCGGCATCGCCGGGCTCACCCTGGTGACGCCGAAGAGCCCCGAGCTGTCGGCCGGCGTGGTCTGCTGCACGGTGCCCAACGTCGCGGTGGACGAGGCGGTGTCCCGGCTGCGCGGGCTCAAGGTGGTGGCGAGCTCCACGCCGTACCGGCCCTCGTACCTGCGCTTCGGTACGACCATCGTCAACAGCGAGGCGGACGTCGAGGCCGCCCTAAAGGCCACCCGCACCCTGGCCTAGCCCTCCCCGCCCCTTCGCCCCCCTTTCCGCGTCGATCAAGGGCATACGGTCGTACTTGGATCTCCAATCCACGACCGTTTGCCCTTGATCGACAGCAAAGTCCTTGATCGGCGAAGGGCTGGCGGGTGGCTCGGCTCGCGCCCGGGGGACCTGGCGATGCCGGACACGCCAGGTAAGGCCCGTGCGGGTGTGTGGTCCCGTTCGGCGCCCCCGAGGCTGGGAGGTGAAGGGAATCAGGTCCACATCAAGCCCTGACAGCGGCTTCCCGCTGCTGCGAGATCTGCGTGAAGGATTTGGGTCGCTGGGGCGACTCGAATCCTTCACGTTCACGTAGGTCGCTGCTCTACCCGGGGTGCGCCGTCCGTGCCCGCAAACTCCGTGATCACCGCCGACTTCAGGTACGCCGCTGCGGCCGAGGTTCCTGGACGAACTCGGGTGCTGCGTCTCCTCCTTAACCTCCCGGCCCTGAGGACGCTCCACGGCGTGAGTAGGGCTCCCCTATGCACGCTCTGGCTGGTATAGGGGAGCCCTACTCACGCCCTGACGCCCAAGAGGGGACCCCTTTTGGGACTCGCGCCGCTCGCCCCCACCCAGCCCGCGCCGAAGCTCCCACCTCGCCCGTCGATCAAGGACTTACGCGTCGATCAAGGGCATACGGTCGCGGATTGGAGATCCAAGCACGACCATATGCCCTTGATCGACGAGGAAGAGGGCGAGGAAGAGGACGCGGGAAGGGGGTGGGGGCTGTTCAGGGGTGGGGGATGACGTGTCGGACGGCGACCAGGTTCGGTACGGGGGTGCGGCCGAGCAACTGCCCGTTGGTCAGCTCGTGGGCGGTCACGGCGCCGTCCTGGCCGACGTAGACGCGCGGCCCGGCTAGGGCGAGGCCGCGTACCGCGGTCGGCGTGGACCACCGGGTGGGGCTGCCCGACAACGGCGACACCAGCACCTTCGTGCCCGCACCGGCGACGAGCGTGCCGCCGTCGTTCGTCAGCAGGGCTGTGGCGGCGCCGGTGTCGAGGGGGCGGGCAAGGGCCGCACGCTGACCACGTTCAGCGCCGTCGGGTCGATTGTCGCGAGGGTGGCGGTGGTGGCGTCGACCACGCACAGCCGGTTTCCGGACTCGCTGAGCGCGATCGCGTGCCCTTCCGCCGCTCGCGCGCCGAACGGCTCGGGCAGGTCGATGCAGTACGCCCAGCGCTCGGTGAGGTGCAGGGTGTGGACGAAGGCATGCACGTGCGGGGCCGAGTCTCGGGCGCCGGCGAGCAGGTCCCGGGTGTGCAGGTGGTCCGGCTGGTGCGTGTAGAGCGTGAAGAGTTGGCCGCGGACCGGGTCGTACACGGACTGCCGGCCCTGGCCGCGCATCTCCTCCTCGGCGCCGGCCGGTACGACCGACTTGGTCCGGGTCAGCAGCGGCTGCAGCGCTCGGGCGCCCAGGTCGATGGCGCGTACGCGGTAGCGGTCCGGCGCGGTCGGCGGCAGGTAGTCCAGGACGAAGAGGAATTGTCCGGTCGCGTCGAACGCCTCGGGTTCGAGGTTGCCGGGCAGGTCGACGCGGACCCGTTCGCCGCTGCTGTCGGCCACGACCACCGTCGTACGGCTGCGCGGGCCCTTGGGGGAGGCGAGCGCGACCAGCCGCCCGTCCGGGGAGACGACCCTGGCCTCCAGCCGGTCCCGCAGCGTGCCGCCGGCGACCACCTCGCCGCCCGGCAACTCGTGCGTCGCCAGCCGGGTGCCCTTGCCGGTCCAGTCGGTGCGGACCAGCCGGGTCCAGTCGCCGGTCACCACGGACGGCCCGGCCGGTACGGTGGCGCGCCCGGTCGTCGAGTCCACCACCGCGAGCCCATCGGTCGTCTCCACGATGAGCCGATCGCTGGCGGCGGCCGGGGCGGGGCGTTCGTCGCAGGCCGCGAGTGACATCAGCCCTGCGAGTTGGAGCAGGGCGCGTCTGGTCGTCATGCCCGGAAAGAGGCGTGACGCTCCGTTGTGGTTCCGGGGCGCTACCGTGCTGGCACGTGACGGAGGTCTGGCGGCAGTGGGGCGCTGTGGTCGCCGTCTCAGTCCTGGCGCTGCCGGCCGCGGCCGCCCTCGGGTGGGCCCTCGCCACCTGGCGGCGCCGGCGCGGCGTACCGGCCCGGGTGGCGTGGTGGCGCAGCGCCGCGGAGGTGGGCGCGGTGGCCGGCACGCTGCCGTGGGTGTGGATGATCCTCACCCCGCGGTCGGCGACGCGCGGCGTCCAACTGGTTCCGCTGCGTGACCTCGCCGTCCTGTTTTCCGGCGAACCGGGCACGCTGGTGGCGCAGCTCGGCGGAAATTTGCTGGTATTTGCCGCATTAGGGTTCTTCGCGCCCATCCGGTGGGCCGCCCTGGCGAGCCTTCCGCGGCTCTTCGCGCTCGGCGCCGCGGGCTCGGTCACGGTGGAGATCCTGCAGTACGCCCTCGACCTCGGTCGGGTGTCCTCAGTGGACGATGTGCTGGTCAACGCGCTGGGGGCCGCGCTTTTCGGGGCCGCGTCCAAGAGATGCTGGCGCGTCGGCGCCGATCGCCTGATATACGCGGGTTGAGAGTTGGTTACGCTGACCGGGTGACGGTGGAGCAGCAGACGTCGTCGGTGCCGGCCCGCAGGCGGACCCGGCGCGACGAGATAATCGAGATCGCTGTGGGCCTCTTCGCGGCCCGCGGTTACCACGGCGTGTCGATGGACGACATCGGTTCGGCCGCAGGGGTCACCGGTCCGGCGCTCTACCATCATTTCGCCGGTAAGGAAGCGATGCTGGTGGCGGCCCTGATCCCGGTCAGCGAAGGGCTGCTGGAGGGCGGCCGCGCCCGGGTGGCCGAGCACCCGAACGGCGCCCGCTCGGCACTGGAGTCGCTGATCGACTTCCACGTCGACTTCGCCCTGGCCAACCCCGCCGTGATCGCGCTGCACCTGCACGAGCTCGACCGGCTGCCCGAGGAGCCGCGGCGGCAGATCCGCCGGCTCCAGCGGCTGTACGTGGAGGAGTGGGTCAGCGTGCTCACCACCCTGCGGCCGGAGCTGTCGGCCGGCGAGGCGCGGGTGCTGGCCCACGCCGCCTTCGGCCTGATGAACTCCACGCCGTTCCTCGGTGGCGAGGTCGAGCGCACGCGCCGCGCGGCGCTCCTGCGCGACGCCACCATGGCCGCACTGATCGGGCAGTGATGATCGAGTCGCTGCTGGTCGCCAACCGGGGCGAGATCGCCCGGCGGATCATCCGCACCGCCAAGCGCCTCGGCGTACGCGCCATCGCGGTGTACTCCGAGGCCGACGCCGGCCTGCCGTTCGTGGCGGAGGCCGACGAGGCGGTCAACATCGGACCCGCGAACCCCGCCCAGAGCTACCGGAACACCGACGCGATCCTGGCCGCCGCCAAGGCGACCGGTGCCCAGGCGGTGCACCCCGGCTACGGCTTCCTGTCGGAAAACGCGGACTTCGCCCGTACCGTCGCAGCCAACGGCCTGATCTGGGTCGGGCCCGGCGCCGACGCGATCACCGCGATGGGCGACAAGATCAATGCACGAAACCTGATGGCGGCGGCCGGCGTGCCGGTCGCGCCCGGCACCACCGACCCGGCCGGGACCGTCGAGGCGGCGCTGGAGGCCGCTGCGACGATCGGCTACCCCGTGATGGTCAAGGCCGCCGCCGGTGGCGGCGGCATGGGCATGGGCGTCGCCAACGACGAGGCGGCCCTGCGCACCGAGTACGACAAGGTGCGCGCCTTCGCGGAGCGGATGTTCGGCGACGGCTCGGTGCTGATCGAGCGCTACTTCCCGCGCGTGCGCCACATCGAGGTGCAGATCCTCGGGCTGGCCGACGGCCGCGTGGTCGCGCTCGGCGAGCGGGAGTGCTCGGTGCAGCGGCGCAACCAGAAGCTGCTGGAGGAGTCGCCGTCCCCGGCCGTCTCCGCGGACCTGCGCGAGCGGCTGCTGGCCGCGGCCGTCCGCGCCGGCGAGGCGGTGGGCTACCGCAACGCGGGCACCGTCGAGTGCCTCTTCGACCCCGGCAGCGGCGACTTCTTCTTCCTGGAGATGAACACCCGGCTCCAGGTCGAGCACCCGGTGACCGAGTTCGTCTACGGGCTGGACCTGGTCGAGGAGCAGCTCCGGGTGGCCGCCGGGCTGCCGCCCACGTTCGACCCGGCGCGGCTGGCGCCGCGCGGGCACGCGATCGAGCTGCGGATCAACGCCGAAGACCCCAAGCGCTTCCTGCCGGGTCCGGGCGTGGTCACCGTCTGGACCGAGCCGACGGGCGAGGGGGTACGCGTCGACTCCGGGTACGCCGCCGGCACGACCGTGACACCGTTCTACGACTCGCTGATGGCGAAGCTCATTGTGTACGGCGATGACCGGGCGGCCGCTATCGCGCGGGCTCGCGCCGCGGTGGCCGACTTTGAGATCGCCGGGCCGAAGTGCAATCTGCCGTTCTTCGCGGAGCTGCTGGAAAACCAGGAGTTCATTTCCGGCGACTACGACACCGGCATCGTCACCCGGATGCGCTGATTTCTTCAAATAATGGCGTGACCCTCCTGACGTCGTCTCGTTACCAATTACGAGCGGTTAAAACCGCAAGGAAACGAACCGGCGGACGAGAGGCGAAACATGACGGGGTCGGGGGTCGAGCGCACACAGCGCGCGGCATCGCGACCCGCGCATGTGCGGATTGGCCTGCGCGTCCTCGCCGTCGGCGGCCTCGCGGGAGCGGCCTGGCTGCTCTCCGCTGCTTCGGCTCACGCCGCCGAGGCCAAGCCCGTTGACGACGCCCCCGCCGACCTGTCGGTGGTTTCGCTCGTCGACGGCACGCTGACCAGGACGCTCGCTCCGGTGATCTCGCCGGAGCTCGTCCCGGTCGCGCCGGCCGGCACCGTGGTGCTGCCCAGCGCGACGGCGGCTTCGGCGACCCGGATCGCCGCGCAGCCGGCCACCCGGCCGGACGGCGATCGGGTCCCCGCCACCCGTGCCGCGGACGCTTCGACGCGTACCGCGACGTCGCGGGACCGGTCCGGCTCCGGCGACGGAGTCCTGGCCGGAACGGTCCGCGGTCTGACCACGCCACTCGGGCTCACCGGGGCGCTGGCCGGACCGACGGGCCTGCTCACCCCGCTTACCCGCGCGGTCGACCCGGTCGTCGCCCCGCTGAACGGGGTCCTGCGTCCGGTCACCGGCGTGCTGCTCAGCGCGGCACAACCGGTGACCTCGACGCTGGGCTCGGTGACGCGTACGGTGACCGGTTTCGTCGACCCGGCGGAGCGGCGGGCCCAGGACCTGACCCCGGCAGTGACACCGGTCCCCGGCACCGACGGGACAAGAGCCGGCAACGGCTCGGCGTCCGTGCTCGGAACGCCGTTGGTGCACCTAGCCGGGGTCAGCACAACCTCCGGTGACCGGCACCTCGCCGGTACGGAGCTGCGCTCGGCCGGTACGCCGGACGAGCGCCCGGGCGGCGGCAACCTGCCCGATCGGCACTACCCCGCGCCCCTTCGGGCGTACTTCGGGGCGGGTGCCGGGATCCCGGCCAGTGGGCCCGGATCTCACGCGGAGGGCGGCGCGTTCGCGACAGTTCCCTCCTCGGTCGTGGAGCGCACGGTGGCGACCCACCGGCTGCCGGTCACGACCGACGTCGCGGCCCTGCGGCATGACGCCGAGGCCCCGACCGTCTCACCTGACTAGAGGGTGGTCCTGAGCCGGCCTTGCCGGCGCTCGGTAGATCGGTATATCCCGCACCGAAGCCTCAGGAAAATGATCCCAGGACCGCTCTGACTAGCGGTGGATCTCCCAACACACCATCACCAAATCCGGGCGCATGTCGACGGGTGGGTCAGGGCAATTCAAATCGCCAGGGCACTGCCGCGCCCAAATTGAGCGACGAGCGTATTCGTACGGGCGCTCGCAGTAAATAAGAAATACCAACAACCGAATATGCACTTCCCTTTACTCAACAATTATCGAAGGGCAAATCTTCATCATGAAGACTTGGGTTCGTAAGACGCTGAGCGTTGGTGTGCTGGCCGCGGGTGCGCTGCTGTTCGCGCCGTCCGCCGTCCAGGCCGACACCGCTCAGATCTCCGTGGACAACAACGGCATCGCGAACGGCAACCAGGCGTTCGTGCCGGTCCAGGTGCCGGTCAACGTCTGTGGCAACGGCGTGGGCGCGGTCATCGGCGTCGGCGTCGGCATCAGCGGGGCGTGCGTCAACGGCGCCGCGATGGACATCGACCACAAGGGCGACAGCAAGCCGTGGAAGGCTCAGAAGGAGTCGTCCCGCGCCGAGGACACCACCCAGTTCAGCTGGGACAACAACGGCATCGCGAACGGCAACCAGGCGTACGTGCCGATCCAGGTGCCGGTGAACGTCTGCGGCAACGGGGTCGGCGCCGTGATCGGCGTGGGCGTCGGGCTGAGCGGCATCTGCGCCAACGGTGCCGCCCACGACGTGGACGTCAAGGAGTCGTCCCGCGTCGAGGACACCGCGCAGATCTCCGGTGACAACGACGGGATCCTGAACGGCAACCAGGTCTACGTGCCGGTCCAGGTGCCGATCAACGTCTGCGGCAACGGCGTGGGCGTCCTGGGTGTCGGCGTCGGCGTCAGCGGGGCCTGCGTGAACAGCGCGACCCACGACGTGGACGTCAAGGAGTCGAAGCGCACCGAGGACACGCTGCAGTGGAGCGGTGACAACGACGGGATCCTGAACGGCAACCAGATCTACGTGCCGATCCAGGTGCCGATCAACATCTGCGGCAACGGCGTGGGCGTGCTCGGCGTCGGCGCGGGCATCAGCGGTGCCTGCTTCAACGGGGCCATCCACGACGCCGACTTCGAGTCGACCCGCGAGTCGAAGCGCACCGAGGACGTCGCCCAGATCTCCGGTGACAACGACGGGATCCTGAACGGCAACCAGGCCCACGTGCCGGTCCAGGTGCCGATCAACATCTGCGGCAACGGCGTCGGGGCTGTCCTCGGCGTTGGCGTCGGCATCAGCGGTGGCTGCTTCAACGGCGCCGCGATGGACATCGACAAGAACGGCAAGGGTCACAACCACTACAAGAAGTCCGGGAAGTCGGGCGACCACTACCGCTCGGCCGGCGAGGAGTCGCTGCCCCTGGTCGGCGACCTGGCCGGCACCCTGACCGGCGGCCTGCCGGTCGGTGGCGGGGCGTCCTCCCTGCCCCTCGCGGGTGACCTCGGCAGCGGCGTGAAGACCAGCAAGGTCAACGTCGCGGGCGTCGACCCGATGGGCCTGGTCAGCGCGGTGCCCACCGCCTGAGGCGCATAGCAACACGTACAACGGGGGTCTCCGCAGCCGGCGGAGGCCCCCGTTTCCGTACCCGCCCGTGCTACCCTAACGATCGTTCAGTCTGGCTGGGGAGGGTTGCGTGACGCTCGACGAAGAAGCGCTCGAACGGCTCCGCAAGCGGGTCCTCGCGGGCGGTGCGGAGAAGTATCACGCGGCCAACGCCGGCAAGGGCAAGCTTTTCGCCCGCGAGCGGGTCGCGCTGCTGGTCGACGACGGCTCGTTCGTCGAGGACGGACTGTACGCGAACGCGCTGTCCGACGGGCTCCCGGCCGACGGCGTCGTCACCGGCCAGGCCACCGTCGCCGGCCGCCCGGTGTGCCTGATGGCCAACGACTCGACCGTCAAGGCCGGCTCCTGGGGCGCCCGCACGGTCGAGAAGATCATCCGGAGCATAGAGCGGGCCTATCAAACCGGCGTACCGATGATCTATCTGGTCGACTCGGCCGGCGCGCGCATCACCGACCAGGTCGACCTCTTCCCGGGGCGCCGCGGCGCCGGCCGGATCTTCTGGAACCAGGTGCGCGCCTCCGGTTCGATCCCGCAGGTCTGCGCCCTCTTCGGCCCGTCCGCGGCGGGCGGGGCGTACATCCCGGCGTTCTGCGACGTGGTCGCGATGGTCGACGGCAACGCGAGCATGTACCTCGGGTCGGACCGCATGGTGCAGATGGTCACCGGCGAAAAGACCACGCTGGAGGAGATGGGCGGCGCGTCCGTCCACACCAGAGAGTCCGGGGTCGGCCACTTCCTCTGCGAGACCGAGGCCGAGGCGCTCGACACCGTCAAGCGCTACCTGTCGTACCTGCCGGACAACTGGACTGGGCAGCCGCCCGCCGCCGTGCCGACCGACGCGCCCTCCACTGTGGACCTCGCGGCGCTGGTGCCGGCGAGCGAGCGGCAGGCGTTCGACATGCGCCGGTACGCGCGCGGCCTGCTGGACGACGGCAGCTTCTTCGAGATCCAGGCGCTGTGGGCGAAGGAGCTGACGATCGGCTTCGGCCGCCTGGCCGGCGAGGTCGTCGGTGTGGTTGCCAACAACTCGATGTTCAAGGGCGGCGTGCTCTTCGTGGACTCGGCGGACAAGGCGACCCGCTTCATCCAGCTCTGCGACGCCTTCAACGTGCCGCTGCTCTTCCTCTCCGACGTGCCCGGGTTCATGGTCGGCGCGGCGGTGGAGAAGGAAGGCATCATCCGGCACGGCGCCAAGATGATCACGGCGGTCGCGGAGGCCACCGTACCCAAGATCTGTGTGGTGGTCCGCAAGGCGTACGGCGCCGGGCTGTACGCGATGGCCGGCCCCGGCTTCGATCCGGACGCGACGATCGCGCTGCCCACCGCGAAGATCGCGGTGATGGGCGCGGAGGCCGCGGTCAACGCGGTCTACGCCAACAAGATCGCGGCCATCGCCGACGACGAGGAGCGGGCCGCCTTCGTCGCCGCCAAGCGCGCCGAGTACGAGCGCGACATCGACATCGTCCGGCTGGCGAGCGAGCTGGTGGTGGACGCGATCGTCGAGCCCCATGAGCTGCGCGCGGAGTTGATCCGGCGCTTCGCCGCGGCGCGCGGCAAGGAACGGCACTTCTCGCGGCGCCGGCATGGCGTGACACCCGTTTAACCAGGGAGAAACGACGATGCTCAACCAAGAGCACGAAGCACTGCGGCAAACCGTGCGGGACTTCGCCCAAGAGGTGGTCGCGCCGGTCATCGGCAAGTACTACGAGCAGCACGCCTTCCCGTACGACATCGTGCGGCAGATGGGCCGGATGGGCCTGTTCGGCCTGCCGTTCCCCGAGGAGCACGGCGGCATGGGCGGCGACTACTTCGCGCTCTGCCTGGCCTTGGAGGAGCTGGCCCGGGTCGACTCGTCGGTCGCGATCACCTTGGAGGCCGCGATCTCGCTCGGCGCGATGCCCATCTACCGGTTCGGCACCGAGGCCCAGAAAGCGCAGTGGCTGCCCCGGCTGACCAGCGGCGAGGCGCTCGCCGCGTTCGGGCTGACCGAGCCGGGCTTCGGCTCCGACGCGGGCGGCACGCAGACCCGGGCGGTCCTGGACGGCGACGAGTGGGTGATCAACGGGTCCAAGGCGTTCATCACGAACTCCGGCACCGACATCACCGCGCTGGTCACGGTCACCGCGGTGACCGGCACCAATCCGGACGGGTCCAAGGAGCTGTCGACCATCATCGTGCCGTCCGGCACGCCCGGCTTCACCGTCCAGCCGGGGTACTCGAAGGTCGGCTGGTGTGCCTCCGACACGCACGAGCTGACGTTCAGCGACTGCCGGGTGCCGGCGGCGAACCTGCTCGGCGAGCGCGGGCGCGGCTTCGCCCAGTTCCTGCGCATCCTCGACGAGGGGCGGATCGCGATCGCGGCGCTGGCCGTGGGGCTGGCCCAGGGCTGCGTCGACGAGTCGGTCAAGTACGCCAAGGAGCGGCAGGCGTTCGGCCAGCCGATCGGCAACTTCCAAGCGATCCAGTTCAAGATCGCCGACATGGAGCTGCGGGCGCACACCGGCCGGCTGGCGTACTACGACGCGGCCGCCCGGCTGCTCGCCGGCGAGGACTTCAAGCGCCAGGCGGCCATCGCCAAGCTGTACGCCAGCGAGAGCGCGGTCGCCAACGCCCGGGAGGCGACCCAGGTGCACGGCGGGTACGGCTTCATGAACGAGTTTCCGGTGGCCCGCTTCTGGCGGGATGCCAAGGTGCTGGAGATCGGCGAAGGTACATCCGAGGTTCAGCGGATGGTCATCGCCCGGTCACTGGGCTTGTGAGACTTTCGGGCCTTCGAGTGCCCTTCTGTCGGGTATCCGAAGGTCCTCCGGTCGGCGAGACGACGCATCGCTCCCCAAGGTCCAAACTGATGCGTAATCTTCCTGGCCATGACCCCGGATCATGGCTCTGACCAGGGCCACACCGAGTTTGACGCGCTGCTGCGCGCCAGACGGCGGGCGGCCGGCCTCACCCAGGCCGAGCTCGCCGGGCGGGCCGGTGTCGGCGTACGGACGGTGCGTGATCTTGAGCGTGGGCGCTCCCGCCCACAGCGCACCACCGTGGAGCTGCTGGCCAAGGCCCTCGGCCTCACCGGACGGGAGAGGTCGGACTTCCTCGGTGTGGCGCGGGGCACGACCGCGGACCCGGGCACGGCCACCGGCCCCACCGGCGTCGACCTGCCACCGCCGCCCGGCGAGCTGATCGGGCGCGACGACGACGTGTCCGAGTTGGTCGCGCTGTTGGGCGGCCTGGACGGCA
Organism: Phytohabitans rumicis; assembly: GCF_011764445.1. Classification (NCBI taxonomy): domain Bacteria; kingdom Bacillati; phylum Actinomycetota; class Actinomycetes; order Micromonosporales; family Micromonosporaceae; genus Phytohabitans; species Phytohabitans rumicis. The sequence goes on along the minus strand of NZ_BLPG01000001.1, from coordinate 4,407,640 downwards.
GCATGGTGAGCCTCGTCGGGCTCGCGGGCGTGGGCAAGACCGGCCTCGCGCTGGCCGTCGCGCACCGGGCCGCCGCCGTCCACCCGGCCGGGGTCGCCGGGATCCTCGTGTCGGACGTCTCGACGCCGGACCACGTACTCACGGCCATCGCCTCGGTGTTCGGCGTGGGCCGCGCCGCGGACCTCGCGGGACGCCTCGCCGGCGCGCCCGCCCTCCTGGTCGTCGACGCGATCGAGCGGGCACCCGACGCGGTCGCGGTGGCCCTGCGGTGGCTCGCGTCGGCCGCGCCCACCCTGCGCGTACTGGCCACCGGCCGGCATCCGATCGGCCTGCCGGGGGAGCGGGTCTGGCCGGTGGCCCCGCTGGAGGTGCCGCCGGCCGACGTGGAGGCGGACCTGGACACCGTGGCCGGCTACCCGGCGGCGGCGCTCTTTCTGGCCCGGCTGCGGCAGGTCCGCCGCGACCCGCTGGAGCCGGACGAGGTGGGTGCGCTGGTCGGCCTCGTACGCCGGCTCGGCGGCCTGCCGCTCGCGCTGGAGCTGGCCGCCGCCCGGGGCCGGGTGCTGGACCTCAACGAGATCCTCAACCGGTACGGCGACCGGGTGCTCGACCTGGCCGGGCCGGCCCAGGGGCCGGCACCGTCTGGACTGAGGAGCGAAGCGACGAGGGAAGGCGGTGCCTCCCAGGCCCCTGGGCCCGCGCGAGCGGAGCGAGCGCCAGCCAGCACGGTGACCGTCAGCCTGCGGGACGCCGTGGCGGCCAGCTACCGGCTGCTGGAGGCCGAGGAGCGGCGGGCCCTGCGCCGGCTCTCCGCCTTTCGTAACCGGTGGTCGGTCGACCTGGCCGAGTCGATGCTGGTCAACGACTCCGGCGGTGGTGAGGACGCCGACCCGGTCTCGCTCCTGGACCGGCTGATCGCGCTGGGGCTGCTGAGCGTGCGTGGCACCGGCCCCATCCGGTTCCGCCTGCTCGACGTGGTGCGCGACTTCGCCACCGAGCGGGCCGCGGCCAACGGCGAGCTGGGGCGGATCCGGCGGCGGCACGCCGTGGTCTTCGCGGCCGTGGCGGTCCGCACCGCGCCCGAGCTGGCCGGCGCCAACTTTCCGGCCGCGGTCAGCCGCCTCGACGACGTGGCGAGCGACCTGTGGGCGGCCCTGGCGTACTCGGCGAACGACGATCCGCACACCGCGCTGCGACTGGCTGCCGGGCTGCCGCGCTGGTGGCGGTTTCGCGGGCGGGACGTGCCCGGCCGGCAGTGGCTGCGGCGGCTGCTGGACGACCCGCGTACGGCCGACGCCGACCTCGTCGTACGGGCCTGGGCCGGGGTCGGGGTGGCGCAGCTCGCGGCCGAACACGGCGCCGGCGCCGACGAGCTACCGACGGCCGAGGCCGCCCTCGCCGAGTTTCAGCGTGCCGGCGACCTGACCGGCGAGCTCGCCGCGCGCAGCCTGCTCTGCGGCCTCTGGATGGCCACCGGGGGTACGACGAAGCGCGCCGGCACGGCGAGGCGGCGCTCGCCCTGGCCAGCCGGGCCGGGCGGGTCCGGGACATGACGGTGGCGCAGAACAACCTCACCTGGCACGAGATCCGGGCCGGCGACCTGCGCGCGGCCCGGCGCCGGCTGGCCGCGGTGGACCGGCTGGCGGCGGAGTGCGGGGAGCACCGGCTCCGCGCCCTCGCCCGCGCCAACCTCGCCGAGGTGGCCCGGCTGGACGGCCGGTACGAGGAGGCCGAGGTGGTCGGCCGGCGGGCCATCGCGGCCCTGGCCGAGCTGGGCGACCCCGGGCACAAGCGGCGGGTGCTCGGCACGATCGGCCGCGCCCTCGCCGAGGCGGGCCGGGTCGACGAGGCGAAGGCGGCGCTGACGGAGATCCGGGAGCTGGTGGCCTCCGGCGACCTGGCCGATCGGGCCGCGACCGGTAAGGCGCGATCGGCGGAGTCCGGCGAGGTGGCGTCGATCGAGGCCACGCTGGCGCTGCGCCGCGGCGATCGGAAGGCGGCCGCCGAGTGGTTCACCGCGGCCGCGCAGGCGTACGCGGGTGCTCACGACCTGCGTGACGTGGCCGAGGCCCTGGTCGGGCTGGTGGCGAGCACGGATGAGCCGGAGGCGCGGGCCGGGGTGGTGGACTGGCTGACCTCGGTCTGCAAGGAGGGCGGCATCACGCTGCTACCGAGAGAGAAGGCCCTGATCAGCGTCTGACCAGGGCCTTCTTACCTCGTTGGCGGCGCGAACGGAGACGCCCCCGACAATCGGGTCCCCCTCGACCCGCCCGCGCCGCACCCCCGTGGTGCCCCTCCCGTGTGCGGTGCACGCTAGCCCGTTGGACGCGTCTTATGTCCGCTTAAAACCTAGTTACAGGACTTGCCAAATCAGTTCTGCCGGTCGTTCTGCCGGTCGGATCGGGGCGGTACTCCGCTCCGTCACACCTCGACCACGACGTGCTCGGTCGGTGTGGTCCCGGCGGTGGCGCCCGGGTTGACGGCGTCCCGGATCGTGCGAAGCGCGTCCAGGACGACGGTCAGCTGCTCCGGCCGCAGCTGCCCGGTGAACCACTGCTCGATCAGTTCAAGGTGCCCGGGCAGGATCTCGTCCAGCCGGGTGAGGCCGGCCTGCGTGATCACGGCGTACGAGCTGCGGCGATCCGTCGGGCACGCCCGACGCGTGATGAGCCCGTCCCGCTCCATCCGGTCGACGACGCGCGTCACGCCGCTGGTCGACAGCGACGTCTGGGCCGCCAGGTCGGTCATGCGCAGCTGGTTGCCGGGGGACCGGGCCAGCCGCATGAGGACCTCGAACTCGACCGGGGAGAGGTGATGCTCACAAAATTGTGCGGCGAAGCGGGCGTTGAGCCCCGTATGCGCCTCGAAGAACAGCCCCACGGCGGTGAGCCGCTGGTCGTCGAGGAGGTCTCTACCCATCCATGCAGCGTAACATCCCTTGACACGCGGAATATTGTCGTGAGTATAGTTGCTCAGGCAGAGGTAGAACCGTCAAGCACCTGCTGGAGGAGTATCCCATGACCGACACGACCGCCGTCACCCGTGAGTTCAACGGCCTGACCATTCCCGCGGCTGGCACGTACGAGCTCGATCAGGCTCACAAGGTAGTCGGGTTCGTCGCGCGGCACATGATGGTCAGCAAGGTCCGCGGCCAGTTCACCGAGGCGACCGCCACGATCACCGTTGCCGAGGACCCGCTGCAGTCCTCCGTCGTCGCCACCATCCAGGCCGCGAGCATCAACACCGGTCAGCCCGACCGCGACGCCCACCTGGCCAGCGGCGACTTCCTGGAGACCGAGAAGTACCCGACGCTGGAGTTCCGCAGCACCGGCGTGAAGTCGCACAGCGGCAACGAGTTCGTGCTCGTCGGCGACCTCACCATCAAGGACGTCACCAAGCAGGTCGAGCTCGCCGTCGAGTTCGAGGGCGTCGGCCGTAGCCCGTTCGGCACGGACATCTTCGGCTTCACCGCCAGCACCGAGATCGACCGCGAGGACTTCGGTCTGACCTGGAACGTCGCGTTGGAGACCGGCGGCGTCCTGGTCGGCAAGAAGATCAAGATCGAGATCGAGGGCGAGGGCGTTCGCCAGTAGTGTGCTCGCACGCGATCCATGCCCCGGTGACCGATTTCACGGTCGCCGGGGCATTGCTTTTCATGGACTTAGCGCGCTCCCACGCTTACGACCGGTGATATCTGTCTGTTTTGTCCCTAGCCCACGGGCCTGCCGCGCTCCTAACGTGAAAGTCACCGCACCGGGGCGGCGGCACTGCGGGCCGGGCAGGAGGGCAAATGGGGAAGGACGTCGCACAGGGTGCGTTCTCCCGGGAGGATCGCGCCCGGTACCGGCAGAAAGTGCGCCGGTGCCTGGACGTCTTCGCACTGATGCTGGACGACTTCGGGTTCGACGCCGAACGGCCAACCACCGGCCTGGAGATCGAGCTCAACCTGGTCGACAGCGAGGCGGAGCCGGCGATGCGCAACGCCGAGATCCTGGCCAACCTGGCTGATCCGACGTTTCAGACCGAACTGGGGCAGTTCAACCTGGAGCTGAACGCGCGGCCCCGGCTGATCGAAGGGGACGGGTTCGCCGACTACGAGGAGGACGTGCAGGCCAGCCTCGGCCGCGCGGAGCACCGGGCGGTGAAGGCCGACTCGACGATCATCCTGATCGGCATCCTGCCCACCCTGACGCCACGTCACCTCGTCCTGGACAACATCTCCGCCAACGAGCGCTACCGGGTGCTCAACGAGCAGATCGTGGCCGCCCGCGGCGAAGACATCGAGCTGGACATCCGCGGCGTGGAGCGGCTGCAGACGTACACCGACTCGATCGCGCCGGAGGCGGCCTGCACGAGCGTGCAGTTCCACATGCAGGTGTCGCCGGAGAGCTTCGCCAGCTACTGGAACGCGTCCCAGGCCATCGCGGCGGTCCAGGTGGCGGTGGGGGCGAACTCCCCTTTTCTGTACGGCAAACGGCTGTGGGCCGAGACCCGGATCGCGCTCTTCGAGCAGGCCACGGACACGCGTCCGGACGAGCTCAAGGCCCAAGGGGTACGCCCCGGGTGTGGTTCGGCGAGCGGTGGATCACCTCGATCTTCGACCTCTTCGAGGAGAACGTGCGGTACTTCCCGCCGCTGCTGCCGATCTGCGACGACGAGGACCCGGTCGAGGTCCTGCACGCGGGCGGCGTGCCGCACCTGGGTGAGCTGCGCCTGCACAACGGCACGGTCTACCGCTGGAACCGCCCGGTCTACGACGTGATGAACGGCCGGCCCCACCTGCGGGTGGAGAACAGGGTGCTCCCGGCCGGGCCGACCGTCATCGACATGCTGGCGAACGCGGCCTTCTACTTCGGACTGACCCGGGAGCTGGCCGAGGCCGACCGGCCCATCTGGTCACAGCTCACGTTCAGCGCGGCCGAGGAGAACTTTCACGCCGCGGCCCGCCGGGGCGTCGACGCCACGATCCACTGGCCCGGGTGGGCGAGATCCGGGTCACCGATCTGGTGCTGGAGTCGCTGCTGCCCAAGGCGCACGCCGGGCTGGACCGCTTCGGCGTCAGCCCGGTGCTGCGCGACCGGCTGCTCGGCATCATCGAGCAGCGCTGCCGGCTGCGCCGCAACGGGGCGGTCTGGCAGACCGAAGCGGTCCGGGCGGCGGAGCGCATCCGCGACCTGGACCGCCCGGCGGCGTTGCACGACATGCTCCAGCGCTACGGCCGCTTCCAACGCACCAACGACCCGGTCCACACCTGGCCCGTGGAGTGATCCGCCCCAGACACGCCCTACGGCTGCTTGCCGCGGCGCGGTCGCTTCCGGCCGGTATCCGGGGTGGACTGCTCGGGCCAGAGCGGCGCGGCGACCGCCGCCTGACCGCGGGCCGGCTCCTGGGCCGGCTCGGTGGCCGTCGCGGTGTCCGAGACGTACGCGCGGGCCGGCGCGTACGCGTCGTCGGCGAGGTCGGCGTCCGGCTCACGTTTGGGTTCCTGCGCCGGCACCGGGTCGCCCGGTGTCAGCTCGGCGGCGGGCTTGGGCGCGGGCCACTGCAGCTCGGCCAGGACGGCGGGGGTCGGCGCGCTCCGCGCCTCGCTGCGCTGCCGGATGGCGGTGACCAGCACCGATCCGGCCAGACCCGCGATCACCGCGTACGGCGCGAGCAGGTACGCGGACAGCTGCTCGGCACGGATCCCGACGAGCCTCGGGCGGCCAGGATGTACGCCGCCGCGACGAGCAGTGGGCCGATGCCGCCGGAGACCGCGGTGCCGACCCGGCTGTCCGACCGGCGTACCGCGGGCCAGGCGGCGAGGGCACCGATCACCAGCGCCGAGCCCAGCGTGAGCGCGGCACCGGGCAGGTAGATGTTGCGGAACCAGAACCGGTCGGCGTCCGAGGTCAGCTGCCAGACGCCGAGCTGTGCGGTGCCCAGCCCGCGCCCCGAGGCGACGCCGTCGATGACCGCCACCACGGCCAGCAGCCAAAGCCAGCTCACCGTGGCGATCACGTTCGCCGCCACCGCGCGGGACACCACCGCCCACACCGCGATCAGCAGGCCGACGATCACCCCGATCGCGGCGTACCCGGCGGCGATGGTCTGCGGCGTGAACGTGTCGGCGCGCGCGGCATCGCGGGCCGGCACCGCGACCAGGGCCACGGTCGCGAGGGCGCCGACCGACGCGGCTACCGCGAGCACGACCCGCCAGAGCCCGCTCGCGAGCACGTCGCGACTGTCCACCAGGGACGCGGCCGAGCTGAGCCGGTCGGCGCAGATCGCGCCGATGACTGTGGACGTCGCGGCGATCCAGGTGGCCCACGCCAGGCTGGCCACCCACGCGGCCTCGTTGCTGCCGTTGGTGGACGGCAGCCACGCGATGATGCCGAGCCCATAGCCCAGCCCGAGCTGCGCGGCGCCCGCGCCCGCAGCTATGCCGATCGCCGCCGCGATCGACCCTCCCCAGCCTCGTACGGCCATGCCGGGCAGCGTAGCGTCCAGCCGCTATCTGGGCCTTTCGGGTCACCGAGAGATTGGGTGAAACCCGATAAATTGACACCCGGCGGTGGGATTGACGTGGGAGAGGACGCACGCCATGGCTGAGGAGTCGGAGCACCCGGAGGGCGACGAGACGCGGCCGCTTCCGGCCGCGGACGAGACGCAGTCCGTTCCCGTGGCGGACGAGACGCAACAGATTCCGGCCGGCGACGAAACCACCAAGATCCCGGCCACGCCGGAGCAACCGTGGTCGGGTCGAGCCGGCGTGCCGCCGCCGGCCGCGACTCCGCTGCGCGGCCCGACCCCGTACGACTGGGAGCCGGCAGACGAGGGCGCCGGCCGCCGCTGGTGGCTGCCGATCGTGCTGGGCATCGTCGCGCTGCTGCTGCTCGGCGTGCTGGCGGTCGGGATCTGGCTGATCGTCCGCGCCGAGGAGACCGAGCCGAGCACGCCTACCCCTTCGCCGACGCTCGCGCCCACCTCCGCGCCGGCCACCTCGGCGGCGCCGACCACCGGCCCGCCGCCCACGACGGCGGCGGCCACGGTGCCGGTGCCGCCGCTGGTCGGGCTGACCCAGAACCAGGCCAGGGCGGCGCTGGAGGAGCTCGGATTGGGGTACCGGCTGGTGTTCCGGCAGTCGACGCAGCCGGCCGGCACGGTGATCGAGACGGACCCGGCCGCCGGTGTCGCCGTGCCGGAAGGCACCGAGGTCACCATCGTGATCGCGACCGTGCCGCCCACGTCGGCACCGCCCACGTCGGCCGCGCCGGCGACCACGGCCGCCGAGCCCACACCGACCCAGTAGCCGCGCTCACCACCGGCGCCGTCGCAGGCCGACCATGGTGAGGCCGATGACCGCGAGCGCGAGCCCAAGCATGCCGGAGTAGACGAGCGTGTGCTGGGCGGCGCTGGTGGGCTCGGTGTTCGCCCGCACCGGCAGGACGGCCAGCGGCTCGTCCGGCGTACCGGCCGTGGGGGCCGTGACGGTGGGCCGCGGGGTCGGCGATGGCGACGGCGATACAGATGGCTGGTCGACCGGGTCACCCAGACCCAGCTCCCGGCTCGGCGCCTGGTCGTCCGGGTTGGCGGCCACGGGTTCGCGGTTCGCCTGATCGGGTTTCGGACCCTGCCGGCCTCCGGTGGTCGCCGCCGGCGTCGGGGTCGACGTCTCCGCGTCCGGCGACATCGTCGACGGGGTCGAGGTGAGCGATGGCGTCGGCGTGGCGGTCGGCGAAGTGGTCGGCGGGTACGACTCGGTCGGTGGGAACCAGGAGCCCGACGACGGTGGGGTCAGCGGCGGCGGAGGTGGCGGCCAGCCGTACCCGCCGCTGCGCTCCGGCTCCGGCGTCGGGGTGGGGGTGCCGGTCGTTGGCCGGCCGCTGAGCTGCCCCGGATCCAGCCAGGACGGGTCGGTCCAGTGGTGGTAGAGGTGCCAGTCACTGGACTGCTGCGGGTCACCCGCGGGCGCCTGCCCCGGCCCGCTCCGCTGGCTCCCCATCCGGGAGCCGAGGCCACCGGCCACGGTGGTGGACGCGGACGACCCGGTGGGGTCGCGCGGGTCCGGTGAAGAGGCGACCACCGGCTGTGCGCCGGCCACGCCGATGGCGAGGGTCGTCAGAACCACGCCAAAGAGCGCGGCTCGTCGACTGAGAGCTTGCATTCCGTCCCCAGGCTCGGGGTCCGGATCACGAGTGGGGAACGGCGGGTGTCTCTCGATTTTACGCGTCCTGGCCTGCCTGGGGCGGGGAATGTCGAAGCTCAGCGGGTGCGGGTGGGCATCACGTGCCGTGCGCCGGGCTGCCGCGCGTTGCGGGTGCGGATGTCGGGTGCGGAGCCGATGGTGCGCAGTCCGCTGATCTTGACGAAGATGGAACGCCGCTCGACGGCCTCGCCGCCGCCGTTGAGCTCGTATCCGTCGAGCCACACCCAGCCGTCGTAGGTGGGCCAGTCGTGCACTCGGATCACCCGAAAGAGCATGGGGTCGGCGAACTGGACGCTCGCCTCCTTGGTCACCCGAAGGACGTCACCGGACCGGGGTAACACATCGACTCCTGTCCCGAATCTAACGATTCAGCCAAGTTTGCCGGAGTATTGGCCTTACGTACCTCACCTCGGGGTCACCCGCTCAGGTGTATTTCCGCGTAGGTCGGCTAGCCCCTGGGGTAGGGCTGCCCGCGGTCTGCCCGACCGGCCGGAGACGGTGAGTGATCCGAGCCATACGGACAGGGTGCACCAAGAACATGATCAATGCAAGTTGCAACTTAGGGTCCGATCTGGTCGTCCTTTGGGCCCGATTGCTGGTTGATGTCCGGCCCGAAAGCGCGCAAACTGAACCCGGAACCGGCGCACCTGCGCCGGTCCTTTACGTGTCGCAGCGGACGAGCCAAAAGTCGCACACCGGGTCGCCGCGACCGCACAGCTCCGTCATAGCATGCGTCCGCAGTGACGGATAGCGGTGATGCCGATTCGCGACAGCACTCGTAATGTTCTCCAGGACGCGATCTGCGGAGGTGACCCGTGACCGAGCGTCGGAGTCCGACAATTCGCCGACGCCGACTCGGCGCGGAGCTGCGCCGTAGGCGTGAGACGGCAGGAGTGACAATCGAGGCGGTTGCCGAGAGGTTGGAGTGTTCCGCCTCGAAGATTTCTCGCATTGAGACCGGACACACGACAGCGACTCCGCGTGACGTCCGCGACATGTTGGACATCTATGGGGTACGCGGGGACGAGTGCGAAGAGCTTGTCCAGATCGCCCGCGAGGCGCGGCAGAAGGGGTGGTGGCACGCGTACAGCGCGGTGCTCACCGGTGCCTATGTCGGGCTGGAGCAGGCGGCTGAATCTGTCCGGGCGTACGAGCAGCAGGTGGTGCCTGGCCTGCTACAGACCGAGGAGTACGCCAAGGCGATGATCCGTGCCGCCCGGCCGGATATCACGACCGACGAGGTAGACCGACGGGTGAGCGTCCGGTTGAACCGTCAGTCGTTACTGACTCAGGACGATCCAATCGACCTGTGGGTGGTCCTCGACGAGGCCGTGGTGAGCCGTCCGGTGGGCGGCGACGCCGTCATGCGGGCTCAGCTTGAGCGTCTCGTGGAGGCCGCCGAGTTACCGAATGTCACGCTCCAAGTCCTGCCCTTCGAGGCCGGCGGGCACGCCGGCATGGACGGGACGTTCACCATCCTCTCCTTCTCCGAACCGGGTGACCCCGATGTCGTTTTTGCGGAAAATGCCACGGGAGGACTCTTTTTGGAGAAGAGTGAGGAACTGCGTAAGTACGTGTACATCTTCGATCACATCCGTGCAGCGGCCCTCCGTCCGGAGGAGTCCGTAGCCCTCATCGGAAAGCTCGAAAAGGAGCCATTGTGGAAGTCGAGACAAAGGGGTTCCGGCTGGACCTGAGTCGTGCTGCGTGGCGTAAGAGTTCACGCAGCGGGCCCAGTTGCGACAACTGCGTCGAGGTCGCCTTCGTGGACGAAGCGATCGCGGTGCGCGACTCGAAGAACCCAACCGGTCCGGTACTGATCTTCACCGCCGACGAGTGGGACGCATTCGTCGGGGGCACCAAGGACGGCGAGTTCGACCTGTAACTGATCGGCATCGTCTCGCGAGGTGACGGGTAGCGAGCAGGCGTGGCTTTCTAGCCGCACTTCTTTGATGTCGGACAGCGTTATCCGCAGCGCAGCCGTGTCGTTGCAGCCCGCAGCGGCACGGCAGTGCGCTGTCCGTACAGGGAGTATACGAGATCTCTCCCGCAGTAGCCATACCGTCGCCAGATGGCGAACAACCTCGTTGTATTCGGCATGACCATTGGGCCAGACGAGCGGGGTAGCGGACCCGCGACAATGCAGGATCGGTTTCCGGGAGAGGCGCCGGAGCGGTACGCCCCACCGGCCGCCTACCGTCCAGAAGGGACGGATCGAGCCAACCGGGCCGGCGACCTGCCCAACGAGCCGCGCAACGGGTCCGCACTGGACCTGGGCGGCCTCACCGAGCCCGTCTTTCCCCGGCCGCGTGGCTGGACACCGCTCCCGGATCGCTCGCCGACCACCCGCTGCTGCGGGGCCTGCTGCTGGAGTTGCCGCCGAAGGGCGCGGTCCCCCGCCCGGCTGGCTGGACCGCTGGTTCGAGGCGGCTCGTTCGATCCTCGAACTGCTCTACGGGCACGACTCGGGTCGGCCCCGGTAGCCCTATCCCGGGATACCTATTGCCGGTGATATAGAAGGTTCAACATCTGTCGCTGGCTGACATAACCGAATAACGTCTCCTTCGATCGGCATATATCTCTGCCCGATCCGGCGCCACAAGCGTCTGGACGGCCGTAGAGCCGGTCAGAGGGGAGGAGGGAGATGACTCTCCCGAGAATGCGTCGGCTGGCGACGCTCGGACTGGCCACCGTCGGTGTGACGGTGGCGGTATCGATGGCCGCACCACCCGCGCTCGCCGCCGAGCCGGAGGGTGCGGTCCGCAACGCGGGCGGCGAGACCGCCGTCGCCGGCAGCTACATCGTCGTCTTCAAGAACAGTTCGGTCACCCGGGACGGCGTCGACAAGGCGTCCCGGGACCTGGCGGCGAGGCACGCCGGGACGGTCGCCCGGACGTACCGTGCCGCGCTGCGCGGCTTTGAGATCAAGGCCAGCGCGAAGCGGGCAGCGCAGATCGCGGCCGACCCTGCGGTCGCGTACGTCGAGCAGAACCACACGGTCCGGATCCAGGACACCCAGAACAACCCCCCGAGCTGGGGCCTGGACCGGATCGACCAGCGGAACCTGCCGCTGAGCAGCTCGTACACCTATCCGTCCACGGCACCGACCGTGCGCGCGTACATCATCGACACCGGGATCCGGTTCAGCCACAACGACTTCGGCGGCCGGGCCACCAGCGGGTTCGACGCCGTCGACGGCGGCGCCGCGGACGACTGCAACGGCCACGGCACGCACGTGGCCGGCACGGTCGGCGGCACGTCGTACGGCGTGGCAAAGGGCGTCCAGCTCGTCGGCGTACGCGTGCTGGACTGCTCCGGAGGCGGCACCACGGCGGGCGTGGCGGCCGGCGTCGACTGGGTCACGGCCAACGCGGTCAAGCCGGCGGTGGCCAACATGAGCCTCGGCGGCGGCGCCAACACGACCCTCGACACGGCGGTCCGTAACTCGATCAACTCGGGTGTCACGTACGGCATCGCGGCCGGCAACGGCAACGCGCTCGGCGTCCGGCAGAACGCCTGCAACTACTCGCCGGCCCGGGTCACCGAGGGCATCACCGTCGGCGCCACCCAGAGCAACGACGCCGCGGCGAGCTTCTCCAACTTCGGCACCTGCGTGGACATCCTCGCGCCGGGCGTGAGCATCACCTCGGCCTGGTACAACAGCAACACCGCCACCAACACGATCAGCGGCACGTCCATGGCGACGCCGCACGTGGTGGGCGCGGCCGCGCTGGTCCTCGCGGCGAACCCGTCCTGGACGCCGGCCCAGGTACAGACCTACCTGATCAACAACTCCACCCCGAACGTGGCGACCAACATCGGCACCGGCACCCCGAACCGGCTGCTGTACGTGGTCAACACCGGCACCCCGCCGGCCAACGACTTCTCCGTGTCGGTCTCCCCGACGTCAGGCTCGGTCGCGGCCGGCAGTTCGATCACCACGACGGTGGGGACCGCCACCACCGCCGGCTCGGCGCAGACCGTGAGCCTGTCGGCCAGCGGCCTGCCCACCGGCGCGACCGCGTCGTTCAGCCCCACGTCGGTCACCTCCGGCGGCTCGTCGACGCTCACCATCGCCACGACGGCAAGCGTCGTGTCCGGCACGTACCCGATCACGGTGACGGGCACCGGCACCGCCGGGGCCAGGACCGCGACGTACAGCCTGACCGTGACCGGCGGCAGCTCGGGCAGCTGCACCGGGACCAACGGCACCGACGTGTCCATCCCCGACCTGGGTACGGCCACCAGCGCGATCACGATCGCCTGCGGCCGCAACGCGTCGGCCACCTCCACGGTGGCGGTCAACATCGTGCACACGTACCGCGGCGACCTGGTCATCGACCTGCTCGCGCCGGACGGCACCGCGTACCGGCTGAAGAACAGCAGCGGGTCGGACGGCACGGACAACGTGAACACGACCTACACCGCGAACCTGTCGAGCGAGGCCGGGAACGGCACCTGGACGCTGCGCGTGCAGGACGTCTTCGCGGCGGACACCGGATACATCAACACCTGGACGCTGACGCTCTAGGCCCGACCTGGGGAGGTCGGCAAGGCTTCCACCTCCGGACCTGATCACAGGGTACGGAGGTGGAAGCCCCCGTCCACGTCGATGACCTGCCCGGTGCTGAACGGCAGCAGGTCGGTCGCGACCGCGACAACCGCCTTGCCGACATCCTCCGGTTGTCCCCACCGGCGGATCGGGGTGAGCCCCTGGTTGAAGATCAGGTCGTCGTACCGCTCCTTGACGGCTCCCGTCATGTCCGTCTCGATGACGCCCGGCCGGATCTCGTAGACGTTGATGCCGTGCTCGGCGAGGCGCGCCGCGTACAGCTGGGCCGCCATGGCGAGCCCCGCCTTGGTGACGCAGTAGTCGCCGCGGTTGACGCTCGCGGTGTACGCGCTGATCGACGACACAATGACGATTTTCGGGTTGGCGAGCGTGCCGGCCTCGATCTGCTCGATCATGCGGCGGGCCACGAGCTGGGTGAGGAAGTACGGCCCCTTGAGGTTGATCTCCACCAGCCGGTCGAACGACTCCTCGCCCGCCTCCAGGATGTCGGCCCGCACGTCGGGTGCCACGCCGGCGTTGTTGACCAGAAGGTCGATGCGGCCGAACGCGCCGACCGCCTCCTCGACGAGCCGCTCGCGGTCGGCGCGACTCCCGATGTCGGCCTGGACCAGGTGGGCGCGCTGCCCGAGGGCGTCGACCTGCTTGCCGACCTCCTGCGCAGCGTCGGCGTTGCGTGCGTAGTTGACGACCACGTCGTACCCGGAATTGGCGAGAGCGAGCACGATGCCGCGTCCGATGCCCCGCGAACCTCCGGTGACGATCGCCGCGCGGCTCATGCCTGTCCCCCGAAGAAGGTGTAGTAGGGCTCGTCCCGGGCGACGCGCTGCACGTACAGTGCCAGCTCGCGGGCGTGGTAGTCGCCCCACATGCTGGACTCGCCGTTGGGCACGTGCTGGCCGTCCGGCACGTGGTCCCAGCCGTTGGGGCGGTGATAGACCGAGTGCAGGATCAGGCCCTGGTGCCGGGCGTCCGTGCTGAGGTACGGCTCGCCGAAGATCGTGTCGCACACCGTGAGGCCGGCCTGCCAGTAGCGCTTGCCTTCCTCGGCGCGCCCGCGCTCGATGAGGTAGCGGCCGAGCCGCAGCAGGCCCTGCGCGCCGATCGCGGCCGCGGAGGAGTCGACGGGCTCGTGGGCGTTGTACGGGTCGGCGGGGCGGTCGAGGTAGTCGCCGAGGTGCACCAGGCCCGGGGCGCCGGTGTCCCAGTACGGCACGCCGTCGGTGGGGGTGTGCTCAAGATAGAAGTCGCAGGTCGCCATGGCCGCCTTTTCCATCATCGCCACGACCTCCGGACCCGCCTCCTTCGTGGCGGCCTTCGTGGCGGCCAGGAACTCGAGCTCCTCGGGGTAGCCGAGCATCGCCCAGGCCAGGCCGCGCGTCCACGTGCTGAACGGCGAGTAGCCCTGCTGGGTGCTCGGGCACCGGAAGCTGCCGTCGTTCACGTTGAAGATCGACTCGTGGGCGGTGCGCCCGCGCACGTCGTAGGAGTCCCGGCCCTCGCCGTAGAAGATGTTCCACTTGGCGGTGTTGGTGGCGTGCTGGATGATCCGGTCCAGCAGCGAGATCCGCTCGTCCCGCTCACCCATCAGGACATGGCCGAGCAGGTGGGAGACCGCCAGCGCCCGGCACGACCGGATGGTGTCGACGAAGAGCGACTGCGGCCCGTTGAACGAGTAGATGTATCCGGTGCCGTCCGCGGTGTCCCGCCAGCGGGCCGCCTGCACCGCCCCGGTGAGCTTGAGCGCCAGCTCGTAGAAGTTGAGGTCGCCGTCGTCGATCCGCCCTTCGCGGGTCAGCCGCCACAGGTTCCCGTACGTGCTGACGTTGTTGAAGCCGTGATCGTGCACGCCGATGTGGCTGACGTGGCTCGCCATCACCTGGACGGTCAGGTCACGCCCGAGGTCCAGGAAACGGTGCTCGCCGGTAGCGTCGAACTGCAGGATCGCCGAGCCGTACTGGAACCCCTGGGTCCACTCGGTCCAGCCGCGCGCCGTGTACTGCCCCTCCACGGTGAATACCGGCGACGGCGAGCCGGGTGGGCAGGTCTTTTCAATGGAGTCGAGCTTCTGGGCAGACGCGTCCCAGAGGCGCTCGATCTTGGGCAACAGCGCGGCGGCGGTGATCCCGTCGTCAATCCTCATCACCCGCCCAGCATAGGAAAGCGCATTCCTAGAAGGAAGCCCCACCCCTCCCGCTCTTACCCCGCCTCGCGCCGCGCCGCCTCGCGCCGCGCCGCCCGCCTCGCGCCGCGCCGCCCCGCCTCGCGCCGCGCCGCCCCGCCTCGCGCCGCGCCGCCCCGCCTCGCGCCGCGCCGCCCGCCTCGCGCCGCGCCGCCCCGCGCCGCCTCGCGCCGCGCCGCCTCGCGCCGTCGATCAAGGGCATATGGTCGTGCTTTGATCTCTAAACCACGGCCGTATGCCCTTGATCGACGCAGAAAGCCTTGATCGACGCAGGGTGCGGGCGGGCGTGTGGGCCACGCGGGGCGAGTGCGAGGGGCGGAGGTGGACTGTTCGGGCCGATCTCGCGGGTGCGACCCCAGTAGGGCGCCCTTCTTGGGGGCTCGCGCGTGAGAAAGGGTCCCCTATACCGCTCCGCGCGCCCGTAGGAGAGCCCTCCTCACGCGGCACCGCCCGATAGGGCCGCCCTACTAAGCGTGGGCTGGGCCAACCGCGCCCGCCCGGGCGAGGTAGCAGAGCTAGCCATGCCGCCTCGTACCGACTTGGTGGGGCACACCGGGATCTTGCGTCCGGATGTGTCCGAAATAACCGGGCGCAAGATCCCGGTGTGCCCCACCAAGTCGCCGAGGCGCCAGGCGCGCCGCCCTCGGGCGCCCGGGTCGCTCTGGCTGCACCCATCCACTCGGCCATTCGTCGGCGGGGTGCCGGGCCGGTCTAGCCGACCACGCCCGCCCCGCCCCAGCGCCGTCGATCAAGGGCGAATGGTCGTGCTTTGATCTCCAATCCACGACTTTTGCCCTTGATCGACGCAAAAGTCCTTGATTGGCGCAGCGCCCTAGCCCAGGGCCGCGCCCCCGCCTCGAGCCGCCCTCGCCCCGGCGCCACCCGACCCCGCACGTCTCCGCCCACCCGAGGCCGCACATGCTCAGCCTGGCCTACCCGCACGTCCGCCCACCTGGCCGCGCGCCACCCGGATCGCCCCACCCGGACCGCGCCAGCTGGGCCGGAGGGCGGCCCGCCCGCCGGGCCGTGGGCGCACCTCGGCGTGGGAGAGAGCGTGGGAGAGAGAGGTGAATGATCAGACTGTTGATCAGGGATTTTGTCTCTCGCCACGCCGCGACACGCCCGAGTTACTCCCTGATCAACAAAAAGGGAGGGGGTTTAGATGGAGAAGGACTGGGGGCGGTCTGTGCTTGGTTCGGGTGGGGTGGCGTTCCAGAGGTGGGCCTTTTGGGCGCCTAGGCGGGCCAGGTAGGCGGGGTTGAGCATGACGTAGCGGCGCCAGAGGCGCTTGGGCTCCAGGCCGAGCCGCCACAGCCATTCGAGGCCGAATCGTTGCATCCACGCGGGCGGCTGGGCGAGCAGGCCGGCGTGGTAGTCGAAGGCCGCTCCGACCGCCATCAGGGGCATGTCGAGCAGCGGCCGCATGGCGTGGACGAAGACTTCCTGGCGGGGGCAGCCGAGCCCGACCAGCACGATCCTGGCGCCGGAGGAGCGGATCCGGTCGGCGATCTGTACGTCCTCGCCGACCTCGACCTGGCGGAACTTCGACGCCTCGGCACCGGCGATCTTCAGCGCGGGGAACTTTTCTTCCAGCGCGGGGACCAGGCGGGACAGGGTTTGGTCGGTGGAGCCGTACAGGTAGACGGGCAGTCCTTCGGCGGCGCACCGCTCCAGCACCTTCAGGGTGAGGGTGGGGCCGTAGACGCGTTCCGCCAGGTGGGTGGAGTAGAGCAGGTTGAGCGCCCAGCGTACGGGCTGGCCGTCGGGGGTGACGAGGTCGAACGAGTTGAGCCGCGCGTTGTGCGACCGGTCCAGCACGCCCGTCATGACCCCGTGTACTGCGAGGGCGGTCAGCGCCAGCGGCCGGCGTTCTTGGGCGGCGGCGATCACCTGAGCGGTGGCGGCGTCGTAGTCCACGGCGTCGACCAGGACGCCGAGCACGTTCCGCTTGCCTTGGTTGATCATGGGGACGTCCACTTGTCGACGTTGGCCTCGTAGATCTCTTTCAGGATCATCGGTACGTCGTACACCTGCTTCCAGTCTGGGTAGTCCCGCTGGAAGGCGGCGTTCGAGCCGATCCACCACTGATGGTCGCCGACCCGGTTGGCTTCCTGGTACTCGGTGATCATCTCGATGCCGCTGATCTGCTCGGCGAGCGCGAACGCTTCGAGGTGTGAGGTGTTCGAGTACCGGCCGCCGCCGAGGTTGTAGATGGCCGCCGAGCGGGGGTCGCGGAAGAACGCCTCGAACGCGCCGACCACATCGTGGGAGTGGATCGCGTCTCGGACCATTTTTCCGCCGTACCCGAAGATCTTGTAAGTGCGGCGTTCCATGTTGCAGCGCATGACGTACGCCAGGAAGCCGTGCAACTCGGTGGCCGAGTGGGCCGGGCCGGTGAGAGTGCCGCCCCGGAAGCAGGCCGTCCGCATGCCGAAGTAGCGGCCGTACTCCTGGACCATGACGTCGGCCGCGACCTTGGACGCGCCGAACACGGAGTGCAGGCAGGCGTCGATCGACATGTCTTCGGTGATGCCCTGCTCGTACGGGTGGCCGGGCTCGATTTCCCAGCGGGTGGACAGCTCGACCAGGGGCAGGCCGTTGGGCCGGTCGCCGTACACCTTGTTGGTGGAGCAGTGGATGAACGGCGCCTCGATGCAGTGCTCGCGCACGTTCTGGAGCAGGTTGAGGGTGCCCACCGCGTTGACGTCGAAGTCGGTGAACGGGTCGCGCAACGCCCAGTCGTGGGACGGCTGGGCCGCCGTGTGGATCACTACGGCGACGTTACGGCCGTACCTCTCGAAGATCTTGGAAAGGCCGTCGCGGTCGCGAATGTCCAGGTCATGATGGGTGTACGCGCTGCCGAGCTCGCTGCCCAGCCGGCGTACGT
This sequence comes from Phytohabitans rumicis, assembly GCF_011764445.1. Classification (NCBI taxonomy): domain Bacteria; kingdom Bacillati; phylum Actinomycetota; class Actinomycetes; order Micromonosporales; family Micromonosporaceae; genus Phytohabitans; species Phytohabitans rumicis. The sequence continues at coordinate 4,389,813 of NZ_BLPG01000001.1, read as the reverse complement.
TCCACGCTGTGGAGGCTTCTTCCCCGAAGAACTGCCGTCGCATGTCGTTGTCGATGCCCACGACGTCGAGCCCGATCCCGGCGAAGTGGCGGGCGGCCTCCGAGCCGATCAGGCCACCTGACCCGGTCACCAGCGCGACACTCACACGACACTCCAAGTTGGGGGCTACGAAACCGTTCAGGAGCATAACGCGCCCGACTGCCACCCCAGGATCACGCGCGGAGACACGTGGCACAGATCCGGTAGAAACCAGTGAGGGCTCGTCCGCTGGACGAGCCCTCAACGTGCGGGTGGGGAAGGGGGGAGTTGAACCCCACGCCCTTTCGGGCACACGGACCTGAACCGTGCGCGTCTGCCATTCCGCCACTTCCCCGGTACAGGGGTTACCCCTGGACAGGATGCGGCCACATATTACGCTGTGCGTGGCTGCACCCGCGAGGCAGGTTAACTGCCCTGGCGCGTGGGAAGAGTAGCACGGCAACACCGGTCATCCGAGACAGGCCGGGAGCAGGGCGGTACGTCGGTGCGCAACCTGCGCGTGCGGCGGCCGGATACCATCATGTCCTCGGAACCCGAGGAGGAGCCGGTGAGCGTGCTGCAACGCTTCGAGAAGCGCTTGGAAGGCCTGGTAGAAGGTGCCTTCGCGAAGGTGTTTAAAGGGGTAGTGCACCCCGTAGAGATCCTTAACGCCATGCAGCGGGAGGCCGAGGCGCACAAGGCGATCCTCGCCGGTGGGCGCACCCTCGTGCCCAACCGCTACGTGATCGATCTCTCGCCGTACGACCACAGCCGGCTCGCGCCGTACGCGGCCGCGCTCGCCCAGGAGCTCGCCCAGTCGCAGGCGGAGTTCATCGGCGAGCAGGCATGGACGGTCTACGGCGACGTCATCGTCGAAATCGAGCGCGGTGACGGGCTGGACACCGGAATGTTCCGGGTCACGGCCGAGGTCTACACGGGTGGGGAGGTGGCCCCTGTCCAGCAGCCGGCGTACGACGCGCCGGCGCCTCCCGCCTATCCGCCGTACGACCAGGCCGGTGCCGGCGGGTACGGTCCACCGCCCTCGCACGGCGGCGGGCGAAATGTCCGCCTCGTGTCGGGCGACGGGCGGACCTACCCGCTGCAGATGGGCTCGACCGTCATCGGCCGGGGTGACCAGGCCAACCTGCGCCTGCCCGACGTGGGCATCTCCCGTCGTCACGCCCGGCTCGACTTCGACGGTGCCCAGGTGGTGCTCACCGATCTGGGATCAACCAACGGGACGATGGTCAACGGTCAGCGCGTGTCCGCCGTGGCCCTCAACCCCGGTGACATGATCCAGCTCGGAACGACCACCCTGACGTTCCGAGTGGATGGCTAAGGACGTTGCCTGAGTTCGTCCTCACCGTTGCCCGGTTCGGCTTCCTCATCCTCCTGTGGATCTTCGTGTTCACGGTGGTCGGGGTGATCCGCCGGGATCTCTTTGCCGGGGCCAGGAGCAGTCGCCTCGTCGCCGCGCCACGGGGGGTAGGCGCGTCGACGGGGCAGGCTCGTCCGGCGAAGGTGAAGCGGGGCCGCGCAGCACATCAGCTCGTGGTGACCGCCGGCCAACTCGCCGGCACCCGCATCACTTTGGGTGAGGCTCAGATCACCATCGGTCGAGCCGAAGACTCCACCCTGGTGATCACCGACGACTACGCATCCGCTCGGCACGCCCGGCTGGTTCCTCGCGCCGGACAGTGGTTCATTGAAGACCTCGGCTCGACCAACGGCACCTATCTGGATCGCGCTAAGGTCACTGGACCAACCCCCGTACCCCTCGGCGTGCCGATCCGTATCGGCCGCACTTCTCTTGAGTTACGGCCATGACTCTCACCTTGCGCTATGCGGCCCGCAGTGACCGCGGTCTGATCCGAGACGGAAACCAAGACTCCGTCTACGCCGGACCGCGGCTGCTCGCCGTGGCCGACGGCATGGGCGGCATGGCCGCCGGTGACGTCGCCAGCAACATCGTCATCGGCGCGATGGCACCGCTCGACGAGGACGTCCCCGGTGACGCCCTGGTCGACGCCCTTCGCGGCGCCGTAGATACAGCCAACCAGCAGCTGCGGGACACCGTGGACGCCAACCCTCACCTCGAGGGCATGGGCACCACGCTGACCGCGGTCCTCTTCTCCGGCAGCAAGATCGGCATGGTCCACATCGGGGACTCGCGTGCCTACATGCTGCGGGACAAGGAGTTCAACCAGATCACCAAGGACGACACGTACGTCCAGATGCTGGTTGACGAGGGCCGGATCAGTGCGGAAGAGGCCAGCAGCCATCCACAGCGCTCGCTGCTCACCCGGGCGCTCGACGGCCGCGACATCGACCCCGAGTACTCGGTGCGCCAGGTCCTGCCCGGCGACCGGTACCTGATCTGCAGCGACGGTCTGTCCGGGGTGGTGAGCGCCGAGACCATCGCGGAGACGATGGCGGAGTTCCCCGACCCGCAGCATTGCGTCGAACGGCTGGTGCAGCTCGCCCTGCGTGGCGGCGGCCCTGACAACATCACCGTGGTCGTCGCCGACGCCACCGACCAGGACATCCTGGAGGCCGCCCCGATCGTGGGCGGCGCCGCCGCGCGCGACCGCGGGATGGCTACATCGGCGGACGAATCGACCCCCGCGGCCCGCGCCTCGGCTCTCCAGGCAGCGGCTCCGCGGCCCTCGGCGCCGGAGCCGAGCGGCCCCAACAGCCATGCCCGGGACGACGAGCCGGACCGGCCACGCCGGCGCCCGGCCCGCACCGCGCTGCTGCTCGCCGGGCTGCTCACCATCCTCGGCGGCGGCCTCTGGGTGGGCTGGAGCTACACCCAGCGGCAGTACTACGTGGGCGCCACCGACGAGGGCCAGCTGGCCGTCTTCCGTGGCGTGCCCGGCCAGATCGCGGGGCTGAGCCTGTCCAGCGTCCACGAGACCAGCGACATGCAGTTGGACGACCTCACCACGGTCGCCCAGGAGCGGGTCAAGCAGGGCATCCAGGCCGACGACGAGCCCGACGCCGAGCGCCGGCTCGCGGAGCTGACCAGCGACGACCCGTCGAACCCCAACGTCAAGCCGTTCTGCCCGGTGACGACGATTCCGAGCCCGAGCGCCACACCGACCGCGAGCGCGACCAGCACCACCGCTCCCGGTGCCACCGCCAGCCCGTCCGCCTCCTCCGTGCCCACCTCGGGCCCCGCAAGTACGCCCGACGCCCAGCCGTCCGACACCGACCCGCCGGTTGATCCGACCGGGTGCCGGTCGGCGGACTGAACGTCGCAAAGGACACCAGGGATCTTGTTGTGACCGCCCCCGCCGTACCGGCACCGACGCCCGCCACCACGGGCGAGATGCCGCGTATCTCGGCGTCGAGCAGCCGGCGCAACGCCGAGTTGGCGCTGCTGGTCTTCGTGATGGTGATCGTCGGCGTGTACGCGTGGACGGTCGAGGCCACCGCGCTCGACACGGTCACCAGCGACTTCTGGGTGCCGGTGGCTCTGGTCTTCGCGGTCTTCCTCGGGCTGCACCTGGTGATCAGGTTCCTGGCGCCGTACGCCGACCCGGCGCTGGTGCCGGCGGTGGCGCTGATCAACGGGCTGGGCGTGGGGTTCCTGCGCCGCATCGACCTGGCCCGCGCCGAGTCGGCCGAGCGGGCCAACCTGCCGATCTTCTCGGGCGATGGTGGGCGGCAGCTCGCCTGGACGCTGCTCGCCGTGGTGATGGCGGCGGTCCTGCTGGTGATCGTCCGGGACCACCGGGCGGTCTCCCGGTACGCGTACACGCTGGGCCTGGCCGGCATCGTGCTGGTCATGATCCCGGCGGTCCTGCCCAGCCGGTACTCGGAGATCAACGGCGCCAAGCTGTGGATCCTGATCGGCGGCTTCTCCATCCAGCCGGGTGAGTTCGCCAAGCTGGCGCTGGTCTCGTTCTTCGCGTACTACCTGGTCCGCAAGCGTGAGGTGCTGTCGCTGGCGAGCCGGCGCTTCCTCGGCATCGACTTCCCGCGCGGGCGCGACCTCGGGCCGGTCGTGGCGGTCTGGCTGCTCAGCCTCATGGTCCTCGTGTTCGAGAAGGACCTCGGCACCGCGCTGCTCTACTTCGGCATGTTCGTGGTGATCCTGTACGTCGCCACCGAGCGGGTCAGCTGGCTGATCATCGGTCTGCTGCTCTTCTTCGGCGGGGCCACCCTGGCGTACCTGCTCGGGGCCAGCGTCGGCGGACCCTTCGCGAACTTCTACGACCGGGTGGCCATCTGGCGCGACCCGTTCGCCGACCCGTACAGCGCGGGCTACCAGCCGGTCCAGTCGCTGCTGGGCCTCGGCACGGGTGGCCTCTTCGGGTCCGGGCCGGGCGGCGGCCAGCCGACCAAGGTGCCGGACGTCGAAGACGACTTCATCTTCGCCGGTCTGGGCGAGGAGATCGGGCTGTTCGGGCTGTCCGCGTTCCTGGTGGGCTACCTCCTCATCGTCGAGCGGGGACTGCGGGCCGCCATCGCCGTCCGGGACTCCTTCGGCAAGCTGGTCGCGGGGGCCTGGCGTTCACCCTGGGCTTGCAGGTCTTCGTGATCGTCGGTGGGGTCACCGGCCTCATCCCGCTCACCGGCCAGACCACGCCGTTCCTGTCCGCGGGCGGATCGTCGCTGATGGCGAACTGGTTGATCATCGCGATGCTCCTGCGGATCTCCGACGCCGCGGGCCGCCCGGTGACCGGGTCGGCTTCGTCGCGCGGGGCGGCGGCAGCCCTGGCCCGCCGGTCCAGCTACACGGCGCCCCGACGGAGGTGATCAGGTCGTGAATGCCCCACTGCGCCGGGCCGGCGTGGTCGTCATGGTCCTCTTCGGCCTGCTCTTCGCCAACCTGAACTGGGTACAGGGGTACAAGGCGGACGAATACCGCACGAGCGACTACAACGGACGTGTCCAGGTCGACGAGTACAACCGGCCGCGCGGCGTGATCGAGGTCGCGGGCAAGGCGCTCGCCGAGAGCAAGGCCACCGAGGACGAGCTGAAGTACCTCCGGACGTACCCGTTCAAGAGCCAGTTCGCGCACGTGGTCGGCTACAACCCGGTCAACCTCGCGGCCATCGGCATCGAGAAGTCGGAGGACGACTTCCTCGCCGGCACCAGCGACCGGCTCTTCGCGGACCGGTTCCGGGACATGTTCACCGGCGAGGACACCGCCGGCGGCAACGTGGTGCTGACCCTCTCCCTGCGCGCCCAGGACGCGGCGATCAAGGGCCTGGCCAACAACGACGTGGGCGTGACTCGGGGCGCGGCGATCGCCATCGACCCGAAGACCGGCGCGGTGCAGGCCCTGGTCTCCATGCCGAGCTTCGACCCCAACCCGCTGGCCAGCCACAACACCAACACGGCGCAGGCGGCGTACGACAAGCTGGCGGCCGACAAGCAGGGCCCGCTGAAGAACAGGGCGCTGTCCGAGGTGCTGCCGCCCGGCTCGACGTTCAAGGTGATCGACAGCGCGGCGGCCCTGGAGAACGGCTACACCCAGCAGACCCGCATCCCGGCCGGGTCGAGCTACACGGCGCCGACCTCGGGCACGCCGATCCGCAACTCGGCCGCGTCGATCTGCCCGGAGTCGCAGGTCACCCTGATCCAGGCGCTTACCGAGTCGTGCAACACCGGCTTCGCCCGGCTCGCGGTCGAGCTCGGGGCCGACAAGATCAAGGCCAAGGCGCGCGCCTTCGGTTTCGAGGTCGACGACCAGACCGTGGGCAACCTCGACGGTGGCGGCCTGCCGGTGGCGGCAAGCCGTACCGGAGACATCCAGAACGCCGACGGCAGCGAGGACCCGGCGGCGCTCGCCCAGTCCGGCATCGGCCAGAACAACGTCCGGATGACGCCGCTGCAGGGCGCCATGATCGCCGCCACGGTGGCGAACGGCGGCGAGCGGATGCGCCCGTACCTCGTGCAGCAGCTCCTCGGCCCGGACCGGCGTACGATCAGCACCGCCTCGCCGCGGAAGATCAACAACCCGATCTCCGGCGACGTCGCCGGGGACCTGCAGCAGATGATGGTCAGCGTCGTCGAAAACGGCACCGGCCGCCGGGCGCAGATCGACGGGTACACCGTCGGCGGCAAGACCGGAACGGCACAAGATGGGGACGACCCCGCCGACCACGGGTGGTTCATTGGCTTCGTGATGAAGGACGGTGAACCGATCTCGGCCGTGTGCGTGTTGCTGGAACGAGCGGGTGTGGCCGGCGGCAGCTCCGCGGCAGCGGAGATCGGCGGTCAGATCATGGCGGCCGTGATCAAGGACCGAGGAGGCGACTGATGATCAGTCAGGGCGTCCTGCTCGGCGGCCGCTACCGCCTCGACGAGCGCATCGCCAGCGGCGGGATGGGCGACGTGTGGCGCGGCACCGACGAGGTGCTCGGTCGCACCGTCGCGGTAAAGATCCTGCTCCCGGCCTTGCTGGAGGAGCACGGCTTCGCGGAGCGCTTCCGCGGCGAGGCCCGGACGATGGCGACCATCAACCATCCGGGCGTCGTAGACGTGTATGACTACGGAAGTGACCAGCAGATCGCGTTTCTGGTCATGGAGTACGTCGAGGGAGACGCCCTGTCGCGCACGCTGAGCCGGGTGGGCCGGCTCACGCCGGCCCGGACCATGGCGCTGGTCGCCCAGGCCGCCGACGCGCTCCAGGCCGCCCATGAGAAGGGCATCGTCCACCGCGACGTCAAACCGGGAAATCTCCTGGTACGCCCGAACGGCACCCTCGTGCTGACCGACTTCGGCATCGCCCGCTCGGCGATGGTGGGGCAGCTCACCGCCGCCGGCTCGGTGCTGGGCACGGCGTCGTACATCTCGCCGGAGCAGGCGGCCGGGGGTACCGCGACACCGGCGTCCGACGTGTACGCGCTCGGCGTGGTGGCGTACCAGTGCCTGTCCGGGCACCGGCCCTTCGAGGGGGACAATCCCCTCGAAATCGCCATGAAGCACGTGCGGGACCAGGCTCGCCCGCTGCCCGGTGACATCCCGCCCGCGGTGCGCCGGATCGTCGAGCAGTCGATGGCCAAGGACCCGGCCGCCCGCTTCCCGACCGCCAACATGCTGGCCGCGGTCGCCCGCCAGGCCGCCGCGACGCTCGGCTCGCCCCCGGCGAACCGGCCGGCCCAGCCGGCCCAGCCCGCCTCGCCGGCACCCACCACGCCACCTCCTGGCCCCGCACCCGTCCAGCCGCGCCCCGCCCCGCCGTACCCGCCGGCGTCGGGCAGCCCGGTCGTGGCGCCCACGGTCCCGGTCGCCCAGCCGCCCGTGCAGCCGTACCGGCCGCCGGTGACCAGCCCGGCCGGCTACCGGCCCGGCGCGGCGGTCGTACCGCCGGGGCGGCCGCAGCAGGTCAGCGGGCCGCCGACCCGCCCGGGTCAGCCGTACGGGTACCCGCCGGCCCAGCCCGAGGACGGTTCGGCGAACAGGCAGATCCTCATCGTGCTCGCCGTGGTCCTGGGCGTCCTGGTCCTGCTCTGTGCCGGCCTGATTTCCTACCTGGTGGGACAGCAGGGAGACGGAAACAGCGCAAACTCGGTCCCAACCGGGTTGCAGATATCGGCCCGCCACGACGGCTCGGCCTCTCGGCCCGTACCGTCGGGTGGTGGAGCAGCCTCCGTAACCCGGCAGGGTGACGTACTGACGAGCGAAGGACGACAGACGAGATGACTGCGCAGGCCCGCCTGCTCGGTGGCAGGTACCAGGTCGGCGAGCTGCTCGGCTACGGTGGCATGGCTGAGGTTCACCACGGCCGCGACCTGCGGCTCGGCCGGGACGTGGCGATCAAGATGCTGCGCACCGACCTCGCCCGCGATGCCACCTTCCAGATGCGGTTCCGCCGGGAGGCGCAGAACGCCGCGTCGCTCAACCACCCCGCCATCGTCGCCGTGTACGACACCGGCGAGGAGATCGCCCCGACCGGCGAGACGCTGCCGTTCATCGTCATGGAGTTCGTCAACGGCCACACCCTCAAGGAGGTCCTCGCGGCCGAGGGACGGCTGATGCCCCGGCGCGCCCTGGAGATCACCGCGGACATCTGTGCCGCGCTGGAGTTCAGCCACCGGCACGGCATCATCCACCGGGACATCAAGCCCGGCAACGTGATGATGACCCAGAACGCCCAGGTCAAGGTCATGGACTTCGGTATCGCCCGGGCCCTGGCCAGCGGCGCGACCACGATGACGCAGACCAGCGCCGTGATCGGCACCGCCCAGTACCTGTCCCCGGAGCAGGCGCGCGGCGAGGCCGTCGACGCCCGCTCCGACGTGTACGCGGCCGGTTGCGTGCTCTTCGAGCTGCTCTGCGGGCACCCGCCGTTCGTCGGCGACAGCCCGGTGAGCGTGGCCTACCAGCACGTACGGGAAGACCCGCGCGCGCCGAGCGAGATCAATCCGGACGTCAACCCGGACGTCGACGCGATCGTGCTCAAGGCGCTCGCCAAGAACCCGCTCAACCGCTTCCAGAGCGCCCAGGAGATGCGGGCCGACCTGCTGCGGGCCGCCGCCGGACGGCCGGTGCTGGCCACGCCGGTGCTGCGTGAGGCGGAAACGATGGCGATGGGCGCCGCCGCGACGACCCGTCAGATCAACGCCACCGGCATGCGCCCGAACGCCGCGCGGGTGGGCGACCCCCGGCGGCGCAAGGCGTCGGCCTGGGTGCTGGCGGCGCTCAGCACGCTCGGCGTACTGGCCGTGGTCGCCTTGATCGCCGGCCTGATGCTCGCCGATCGGGGCGACGACACCCAGCAGGCCCAGGTGCCCAACGTCGTCGGGCTGGCCCAGGTGGTCGCCGAGAGCGACCTGAAGAACGCCGGCCTGGTGCCGGTGCTCGGCGACCCGATCTTCAATGACACCTGCAAGAAGGGCCAGGTGGCCGAGCAGAGCAAGGGGGGCGGCCAGCGGGTCGACCGCAACTCCGAGGTCGTCATCCAGATCTGCGGCGGCCAGGAGTCCATCGAGGTGCCAAAGACCCTCGTCGGCGCGACGCGCGACGCGGCGGCACAGCAGCTCGGTACCCTCGGCTTCAACCCGGACTTCCGGGAGGTCGACAGCGATGTCACGAAGGGGCAGGTCGTCCGGGTCCCGGACGCGGGCAAGTCGCTGGCGAAGGGCTCGACGGTGGTCGTCGAGATCTCGCTCGGCAACGTCAAGACCATCCCGAACGTGGTCGGCGACGAGGCCGAAAGCGCCAAGGACGAGCTGGAAGACCTGGGCTTCATCGTGGACCTCAAGCAGGGCAGCCCCGCCCCGTCCGACGCGCAGGTCGGCACGGTGGAGCAGCAGAGCAAGCGCGGCAAGGCCAAGGCCGGCGAAACGATCATCCTGGAGATCTTCGTGGAGCCGGAGGAGGAGCCCAGCGAGACCCCGACTCCGTCGCCGTCCGCGTCGGCTACTCCCTAGGGCCTAGGACGTCGCGAAGGCGGCGCGGCGGCGCTCCTCCACCTCGGCGGCCAGCGCCGGCGCCCGGTCCAGGGCGGCTGGCAGGCCGCACTCGGCGAGCCAGTTGGCGAGCATGAGGTGGCCGCCCTCGGTCAGCACCGACTCCGGGTGAAACTGCACGCCCTCGATCGGCAGGTCCCGGTGGCGCATGGCCATGACCACACCGGACTCGGTGCGGCCGGTCACCTCGATCTCGGGTGGGAGGGTCTCTTCGACGACCGCGAGCGAGTGGTAGCGGGTCGCTGTGAACGGGTCGGGCAGGCCAGCCAGCACCCCGGCGCCCTTGTGGTGCACCTCCGAGGTCTTGCCGTGCAGCAGCTCCGGGGCCCGCGTGACGGTCGCCCCGAATGCCGCCCCGAACGCCTGGTGACCCAGGCACACGCCGAAGATCGGCAGCCGGCCGCCGTACTCCTGGATCACGTTCATGCAGATGCCCGCGCGCTCCGGCGTACCAGGTCCGGGGAGAGCAGGACTCCGGCGGCGCCGGAGCGGCCGACGGCGGCCAGGTCGATCTCGTCGTTGCGCCGTACGTCGCACTCGACGCCGAGCTGGCCCAGGTACTGGACCAGGTTGAAGACGAACGAGTCGTAGTTGTCGATCACGAGTACGCGCATGACGTCACCTGCTCGGCGTGGCGGATGGTTCGGTTTCGTACGGGATGTCGTGCTCGTCCCCGGCGTCGGGAGATGGCGAAGCCGGGACACCGGAGTCCTGCTCCACCTGCACGTCGTCGAACGGTAGCAGCGGCTCGGCCCAGGGAAACACGACGTACCAGAGCAGCGCGCCGATGCCGACGATGAGCACCAGCGAGGTGGCCAGCTTGTAGGGCCACTTGCGGAACGGCAGATGGCGCCAGATCCAGGCGTACATCGTCGGCCCCTAGCCCAACTCCGCCGGCTTGCCGGCCGATCTGGCCTGCTTGTGATCCAGCTTGGCGTGGATGATCAGGCGCTGGTAGTTGTCGAACTTCGGGTTGCAGGTGGTGAGCGTCAGCATCGCCGTGGTGGGCTTGGCACCGGGCCGGCCGGGCACCGGCGCGACGACCTCCACCTGGCTCGGCTTGACGATGCGGGTCTGGCTGACCTTGTAGACGAACCACTCGGTCTTCGTCTCGACGACGATCGCGTCGCCGTTGTCGAGCTCGTCGAGCCGCCAGAACGTGGCCCGGTTGCGGTGCCCGGCGACCGCGAAGTTGCCGATCTCGCCGGGGTCGGCGCTGCTCGGGTAGTGGCCGGGGGCGTACCGGATGTCCTTCTGCGTCACGCCCTGGACCACCACCCACTGCTTGTCCAGCTCGGGAATGTAGAGGCGGGCGATGCCGGTCAGCGGGGCCTTGGTGGGCGACGCGCTCGGCGTCGGCCCGACCGTGGGGTCCGGCTCGTCCCACTGCTCGGCGAGCTGCTGGTCGAGGCTGTCCTGGTGGTCGCCGATGATCGCGGTCGTGCCCCACACCTCGTACGCCGCGAACAGCAGCACGATCACGCCCAGCGTGATCATGATTTCGCCGAGCCCGCGGACGCCGGTGCGGATGCGGGAGCCGACCGTCGGCCGGGTCAGCTCGGAGTAGACGCTCTTGTAGCCCTCGTCGGTCTGCTCCGGCCGGAGCCGCACCACGCGCTCTCCGCGCCGGGGCACGGGAGGTGCCGCGGGTGCCGGCGCGTCGGACTTTTCCGGAGCCGGGGGTACGACGCCGAGCAGCCCGGTCGCCTGCTCGTCATGTCCGGGAACGACCGGAATGACCGTGGTGGGCGTTTCGGCAGATACCTGCGGGATGATCGCGGTTTCGTCGTCGCCGTCCGGCATGCGGTGCCGGCTCACCCGAACTCGCTCCGCTCACTCATGCGGCACCTCGGCGGAGTTCAGCGTGCTGGAACCGTCGTACGCCGGCACCGTCACGCTCCCTTCCACGGTCTCCCGGTAGCCCAGCCCGTAGTGCTCGACGGCGTCCCGGAAGAGCCGGACCCCGTCGGACGCGGACAGCGCCGCCCGAAGCTCCGCCGGGTCACCGATCGCCGTGATCTTGAACGGCGGCGAGTAGACCCGCCCGTGGAGCAGCAGGGTGTTGCCGACGCAGCGGACCGCGCTGGTGGAGATCACTCGGACATCCATGATCGACATTGCCTCGGCCCCTCCCGCCCACAGCGCGTTGACCACGGCTTGTACGTCGCTCTGATGCACAACGAGGTCATCGTTGCTGGGGTTTCCCGGCCGGTTCGTGTCGCCCAGGCGCGGCGCGTCGTCGAGCTCCACGGTCAGCCCGGGCCCGCGCAGCGCGGTGAAGCCCGCGGCCTCCCGGCTCGCGTCGGCACGCTTGCGCTGCTCGGCGATGGGGGCGTCGGAGCCGGCCAGCGCCTCGGTCTGGGCCTCGACGTCCGCGAGGAGGGCGGCCCGCCGCTTGTCGCTCTGCTCGACGCGCTCGCGCCGGTCCTCGATGAGCTGGGCGAGCTGGGGGCGGCGGTCCTCCCGCAGGGACGTCCCGTTGGCGGTCGTCGCGCTCGTGGTGAAGAGGAGGCCGGCGGCGATCGCGATCAGCGGCACGACGATCGACCAGCCGGAGCGCGCGCGCCCGAGCCGGCGCGGCACCAAACCGGCGAGGGCCCGGTGTAGAACCTCGCGCCAAGAGGAGGCGCCGGACGTGTACTCCACCCCGTCTCCTCACGCCCCCTTGTGCTTCCGCGCGCCGGCTTGACTACTCTAGCTGTTGTTGCGATCCTCGCCCGGCCTGACGGCTGGGTGCAGCGGCGCTAGTCTATGGACAACGGTGTTGACAGGAGAAAGCGTCGTGCCCAAGTCTCAAGTCCGTAAGAAGAAGGTCTACACGCCGCCAACGGATGTCCGTCCGGCGTCGACCGCGGCAGCCAAGAAGCCGAGCCCTGTCTGGCTGCCGATCACCGCAGTAAGCCTGATCTTCTTCGGCATCGCGTGGCTCGTCGTCTACTACTTGTCCGAGACGGCCTACCCGGTCGAGTCCTGGGGGTATTGGAACCTCGCCGTGGGCTTCGGCTCGATGGTCGCCTCACTGATCCTGCTCTCCCGCTGGCGGTAGGGCGACGCGGCTTGCCCTAGGGTGTTGCCTGGGCTGCGACTTTATTCACGTTACCGGCGGGTAACGTAGCCAGTACGCTGCTCTCGTGACCAACTTCGGGAGGCGACGTACATGGGCACCGTCCAGATCGTGACCACAGTCCTCGCGGCCGCGATCACGCTGGTCGCGGTCGTGCTCGCGGTACGCGCGGTGCGAACGATGGTGTCGGTGATCCGCCTTGGGCAGCCGGACCCGACCCGCTTCCCGGACAAGGGCACCCGGGCCAAGCGGATGCTGGTCGAGACCGTGGGCCACACCCGGATGCTCAAGTGGTCCGTGGTCGGCGCGGCGCACTGGTTCGTGATGGTCGCGTTCATTGTGCTGTCGCTGCTGGTGCTGGAGGCGTACTTCGAGGTCGTCGACCCGCAGGACGGCCTGCCGGTGGTCGGTGGCTGGGCGCTGTACGGGCTGGTCACCGAGTTGATCGGGGTCTTCGGCCTGGCGGGCATCCTGGTGTTGATCGCGATCCGGCTGGCCAACCGGCCGACCCGCGCGAAGGGGCGGTCCCGGTTCACCGGCTCGACGATGTGGCAGGGCTACTTCGTCGAGTGGGTCATCGTCGGGGTGCTGATCTGCGGGTTCCTGATCCGCGGGTTCAAGGCCGCCACCGGGCACCTGGAGTGGCCGACGTGGGCCGCCCCGGTCTCGCACGCCCTCGGGGACGTGCTGCCGGCCTCGGAGGCCGGGCTCTCCATCACCGCCGCGGTGAAGATCGTCATCTCGATGACCTGGCTGATCATGATCGCGTTGAACGTGACGATGGGCGTCGCCTGGCACCGGTTCGCCGCGTTCTTCAACATCTTCTTCAAGCGCGACCCGGGCCGCCCGGCCGGCTCCGGCCTCGGTGGCCTGCGGCCGATGATGTCGGCCGGCAAGCCCCTCGACTTCGAGCAGGCCGACCCGGACAAGGACCAGTTCGGGGTCGCGGCGGTCGAGCAGTTCACCTGGAAGGGCCTGCTCGACTTCACCACCTGCACCGAGTGCGGCCGCTGCCAGTCGCAGTGCCCGGCGTGGAACACCGGCAAGCCCCTCTCCCCGAAGCTCCTGGTCCTGTCCCTGCGCGACCACGCGTACGCCAAGGCACCGTACCTGCTGGCCGGGGACGACCACAGCAAGGTCGACGCGCTCGCCCTGGCCGAGTCGCAGCGGCCACTGATCGGTGGCGCCGAAGAGCAGGGCGTCATCGACCCGGACGTGCTCTGGTCCTGCACCACCTGCGGCGCCTGCGTCGAGCAGTGCCCGGTCGACATCGAGCACGTCGACCACATCGTCGACATGCGCCGCTACCAGGTCCTGATCGAGTCGAACTTCCCGTCCGAGGCCGGGATCATGCTGCGCAACCTGGAGAGCAAGGGCAATCCGTGGGGCGCGCCGCCGAACACCCGCGAAGACTGGACGAAAGGGCTGGACTTCGAGGTGCCCCGGGTCACGGACGGCGGGGAGTTCGAGTACCTGTTCTGGGTGGGCTGCGCCGGCGCGTTCGAGGACCGGGCCAAGAAGACCACCCGCGCGGTCGCGACGCTGCTGCAGCAGGCCGGCGTGTCCTTCGCGATCCTCGGCGAGGGGGAGACCTGTACGGGTGACCCGGCCCGCCGGCTCGGCAACGAGTTCGTCTTCCAGATGCTCGCCCAGCAGAACGTGGAGACGCTGACCGAGGCCGGCGTAACCAAGATCGTCGCCTCCTGCCCGCACTGCTTCAACACGCTCGGCAACGAGTACAGCCAGCTCGGCCTGAAGGTCGAGGTGGTGCACCACACCCAGCTGCTCGCCGAGCTGGTCGCCAGCGGCAAGCTCACCCCGGTGCAGCCGGTGGACGGCGGGATCACCTACCACGACCCGTGCTACCTGGGCCGGCACAACCGCGTCTTCACCCCGCCGCGCGAGATCCTCCAGAACGCGGGCGCGCTCACCGAGATGCCACGTAACAGCGAACGCTCGTTCTGCTGCGGCGCCGGCGGCGCCCGCATGTGGATGGAGGAGCGCATCGGCAAGCGCATCAACACCGAACGCGTCGAGGAGGCCCTCGCCACCGGCGCGAAGACCATCGCGGTCGGCTGCCCGTTCTGCTACACCATGATCGGCGACGGGGTCACCGGAAAGGGTGCCGCGGACGAGGTCGAGGTCGTAGACGTGGCCACTGTGCTGCTCCGATCGGTCAAAGCCGAGGCATGAATCCGTCATAACGGGCCGGGTGCGGGGTGCGCCTGGTAGTCATGGACGCGTGCGCGCCTGGGCCAGTGACTTTCTTTCGCAACCCTGGCCCGCGTTGACGTTTGCCTTGCTGGCGCCGCTGGCCTTGGTGGCGCATCGCGGGCTGGCCGGTCGGCTCGGCTGGGCCCGGTGGCCGACGCTGGGCGTACTGCTCAGCCTCGCGGTGGTGCTGACGCTGACCCTGCCGCCCGAGCCGGGCGTGCCGATCGGTGGACCGGGCCTGTCGGGGCTCGGCGCCTGCACCGGCTCGCTCTTCGACCCCGGCGTGCTCGGGCGGGGCCTGATCGCCACCACCGAACGTGGCGAGCGGGTCGGCAACGTGCTGATGTTCGTCCCGCTGACCTTCTTCGCGGTGTACGCCTCCCGGCGGCCAGCGCTGGTCGCGACCGTCGGTGTCGTGCTTCCGGTGGCGATCGAGCTGACCCAGTCGATCGAGGGCGTCGGGCGCGAGTGCGTCGGCTACGACTGGGTCAACAACGCCATCGGCGCCGTGGCGGGCGTGCTGCTGGCCATGGCAGTCATCCGGCTCAGGGACGTCGTGGGAGAATCACCGCCGAGGTGAACCGATCATCGACGGCCTGCTCCTGACCATCCTGCCGCTGCTCGGCTTCGTGGCGCTGACGGCTGGCAACGCGTTCTTCGTGACGGCCGAGTTCGCGCTCGTGACGGTCGACCGGGCCGAGATCAACCAGCGCGCCGAGGCCGGTGACCGCCAGGCCCGAACCGTCCGGAAGGCGCTGCGCGAGCTCTCGTTCCAGCTCTCCGGCGCACAGCTGGGCATCACCATCACCGCGCTGCTCACCGGCTACCTCGCCGAGCCCGCGCTGGCCAAGCTCTTCGCACCGGCGATCCGGTCGTTCGCCGGCGACGCCACCGACACGGTCGCGCGGGTCCTGGCGCTCACCCTGGCCACCCTGCTGTCCATGCTCTTCGGCGAGCTCGTACCCAAGAACGCCGCCCTGGCCCGCCCGATGCCGGCGGCGCTGGTGACGGCGGCGCCGATGCGCACGTTCTCGATGATGTTCGGCTGGCTGATCCGAGGGCTGAACAACTCCGCGAACGCGCTCGTGCGCCGCCTCGGCGTCGAGCCGCAGGAGGAGCTGGCCAGCGCGCGCTCACCCGAGGAGCTGGGGCTGCTCGCCGCGATCTCGGCCCGCGCCGGCGCGCTGCCCACCGAGACCGCGCGGCTGCTGCAGCGCACCATCCGCTTCGGCGAGAAGCGGGCCGCCGAGGCGATGACGCCGCGGGTCGACGTGGTCGCGCTCAAGGCGGACGCCACCGTGGCCGAGCTTCTCGCGGCCGCTCAGGAGACCGGCCGCACCCGCTTTCCGGTGTACGAGGACACGCTCGACCTGGTGACCGGCGTGGTCGGGGTGCCGGACGCGCTCGGCGTACCCCCGGCGCGCAGGTCGACCACGACGGTGGCGGCAGTGGCGCGCGAGCCGGTGTACGTGCCGGAGAGCCTGGACCTCGACGCCGTGCTGGCCGCCCTCCGCGCGGCCGACGCCGACCTGGCGATCGTGGTCGACGAGTACGGCGGCACGGACGGCGTGGTGACCGTCGAAGACCTGGTCGAGGAGCTGGTCGGGGAGATCGTCGACGAGTTCGACCCGGAGGCGGTCGAGGACGCCGGTCCGGTGGAGCTGACCGTGCCGGGCGGGGAGCGGACGTACCTGGTCGACGGCCTGCTGCGCGAGGACGAGCTGGCCGAGCAGACCGGCTTCCGCCTGCCCGAGGGGCCGTACGAGACGCTGGCGGGCTTTCTCATGGCCCGGCTGGGGCACATCCCGGTGGCCGGCGAGACCGTCGTGGAGCACGGCTGGGAGTTCACGGTCGTCGAGGTGGACCGGCACCGGATCGAGCAGGTACGGGTAGTCGCCCCGGAGCTGGTGCCATGAGCAAGATCCTGATCACCGTCGTGCTGCTGCTGGGCAACGCGTTCTTCGTGGGCAGCGAATTCGCGTTGATCGCGTCCCGGCGTACCGTCATCGAGCCGCTCGCCGCGACGTCGTCCCGGGCCCGGTGGGCGCTGTCGGCGATGAACCAGATCCCGCTCATGATCGCGGGCGCCCAGCTCGGCATCACGGTCTGCGCGCTGCTGCTCGGCGCGATCGCCGAGCCGGCGCTGGCGCACTTCCTGGAGGGCCCTTCCACGCTCTCGGCGTCCCGGACCGGGCGCTGCACCCGGTGGCGTTCGTGCTGGCCCTGGGCGTAGTTGTCTTCCTGCACACGGTCGTCGGCGAGATGGTGCCGAAGAACATCACGCTCGCTGGGCCGGAGACCTCCGCGCTGTGGCTGGGGCCGGCGATGCTGGCGTTCTGCCTGGCGACCAAGCCGCTGCTGCTGGCGATGAAGTGGGCGTCCCGGGCGGTGCTGCGGATCTGGCGGATCGAGGCGACCGACGCGGTCAAGACCGTCTTCACCGCCGAGGAGCTGGCCGGACTGGTCTCGCAGGCGCGCACCGAGGGCCTGCTGGACGCGGAGGAGCACGCCCGCATCACCGGCGCTCTCGCGCTCGGCCGCCGTACCGCCGGCGACGCGCTGCGCCCGTGGTCGCAGGTGACCACCGTCGCCGAGGACGTCTCCCCGGCGTCCCTCGAGGTGCTCGCCACCCGTACCGGCCGGTCGCGCTTTCCGGTCGTGCACCGGGCCACCCGCCGCGTGCTGGGCTTCGTGC
Source organism: Phytohabitans rumicis (assembly GCF_011764445.1). NCBI lineage: Bacteria > Bacillati > Actinomycetota > Actinomycetes > Micromonosporales > Micromonosporaceae > Phytohabitans > Phytohabitans rumicis. Next base: position 4,372,394 of record NZ_BLPG01000001.1, on the reverse strand, counting down.
ACGTCAAGGACATCCTCGGGTACGAGGGTGCGCGCCGCACCGCGCCCGTGCCGCCGGAGATCATCCGCCCGCTCGGGGTGGTGCCACCGGAGCGCACGCTGGCCGAGCTGCTGCTCGCGATGCGCCGCGAACGCCGGCACATGCTGCTGGTCAGCGACGGCAGCGCCGCGCTCGGCGTCGTCACGCTCGACGACGTCCTCACGGCGGTCGTCGGCCGAGCTTGATTTCCGTTACCGATCTTCCCTAAGGTTGCGTCCGGTCATTCCTGGGGAGTCTTTCTTTGCGCACTTTTCGCCGCGGCATCGTCACGCTGAGTGCCGTCATAATGGTGTCTTTGCTGCCCGCCGTCCCTGCCCAAGCCGAGCCCACCGTCGATGAGATCGAGGCGCAGATCGACGCCAAGTGGGAGCAGCTCGAACCCGTCATCGAGCAATACAACAAGGTGCACAGCCAGCTCAAGACCAACCAGCAGAAGGCGGCCGACCTCCGCGACCGGATCCAGCCGTTGCAGTTGCAGGCCAACCTGGCGCTGGTACGCATCGGCTCGATCGCCTCGCGGTACTACATGACCGGGCCCACCTCCGACGTGAACGCGCTGCTGTCGACGGGGTCGCCGACCACGTTCACCGACCAGCTCACGATCCTGGACATGCTGGCCGCGAAGGAGCGTGCGCAGGTCGCCGACGTGGTGGCCGCGCGGGAAAAGCTCGACACCGAAAAGCAGCGGCTGGACGCGCTGATCACCCAGCAGCAGAAGCAGGACGCCGAGTTGGGCGCGCGCAAGAAGCAGATCGACGGCGAAATCGCCAAGCTGCAGAAGCTGCGGGACAGCGCGATTGGTACTTCCTCGAAGAGCTCGCTCTACATCGGAGCGTGCCCGGCTGTCTACATCGGAGGCGCGGCCGGCACGGCGGTGCGTACGGCCTGCAACCAGATCGGAAAGCCGTACGTGTGGGGCGCGGACGGGCCGGGTTCGTTCGACTGCTCTGGGCTCACCCAGTACGCCTGGGGCAAGGCGGGCGTGAGCCTGACTCACCACGCAGCCGACCAGTGGAACGAGGGCGCGGTGATCGGCCGCGACAGCGCCCGCCCGGGCGACCTGGTCTTCTTCTACAGCGACCTGCACCACGTGGGCATGTACGTGGGCAACGGACTGATGGTGCACGCCCCGCGATCGGGCAAGCCGGTGCAGATGGCCACCATCGACACCATGCCGTTGCGCGGCTTCCGCCGCCCGAGCTGAGTGCAAGGAAGGGCCCCCTCCTATCGCTTTTTGCATAGGAGGGGGCCCTTCCTAACATGCACGCGCCTAGAGGAACGACGGGAGCAACTGCACGTCGGCCAGGTTCACGAACATGACCCGGTGGCCGAACTGGATCTGCACGTACTTGGTGTCGCTGCGGATCACCGTCCAGTCACCCGGTGACGACCCGTCGAACGTCACCGCCCGGTAGTACTCGCCCGGCAGGACGTTGCCGACCGCGTACCGCTGCCCCGCCGACAGCGTGTACTGCAACGGCGTGATGGCCTGGTACGGCACGCCCGTCGGGTACGCGGCCTGCTCCGGATAGGCCCGCCCGTACACCGGAATCGTCGCCTTGCCCGGCTTGGGCGTCACCACGAGCCCGGTGGCCCACTTCGCGGCCGGCGCCGACCGCGGGTTGTAGAACCATCCCTTCTGCCCGAGGTACCAGATCGCCGTCCAGTCGCCCTGCCGGTCGGCGACGGCGTACGTCTGCCCGGCCGACACCCGGGAGCCGTGGTCGGAGACGTGCATGGTGGCGTCCACGCCGCTCGGCCGCAACCCGATGTCCTTGAGCAGCGGCGAAGCCGCGTCCGGCGCGGTGTGCAGGATGACCGCCGAGGATCCGCGCGGCGTGCACGGCTGGGACGCGACGCTGCCGCACCCGACGAACGCCGGCTTGTTGGTCGCGAAGTCCGGGTCGATCGTCACCATGCCGCTGCCCGGCCAACCGGTCGTCCTAAATGGAGCCTTCAGCAGGTCGAAGTAGTGCGACCAGTCCCAGTACGGACCCGGGTCCCAGTGCATGCCGCGCACGTTCGCCGGGATGGTGCCGGGCACGTTGTCGTGGCCGATGATGTGGTTGCGGTCCAGCGGGATGCCGAGCCGCGTCGCCAGGTACCGCACCAGCTTCGCCGACGTGCGGTACATCGCCTCGGTGTACCAGGTGCCCTGCGCGGCGAAGCCCTCGTGCTCCAGCCCGATCGCCTTGGCGTTGACGTACCAGTTGCCGGCGTGCCAGCCCACGTCCTTGGCCTTGAGGTGCTGGGCGATGTGCCCGTCGACCGAGCGCAGCGTGTACTGCCAGCTCACATATTTTGGATCCAGTACCAAGTTGACGGAGGGCTGGAAGTACCCCTCGGTGTCGTGGATGACGATGTACTCGATCTTCTGCTGCTTGGGCCGGTTGCCCAGGTCGTGGTTGCCGTAGTCGGGGTTGCCGTTGTTGTCCAGGAACTCCTGGTACGGCGCCGGAATCCACTCGCAGGAGATGTCCACCGGGCACTCCAGGCCGTCCGGGCGGGCCAGCTTGCGCAGCCCGAGCCGGTCCAGCCAGCCGCGCGCCGGGTTGACGCTCCGCGCGGCCAGCGTCACGCTCTGCCCGTCGTCGGTCACCCGCGCGACGCCCTCGCGGATCGTCGTGAAGACCTGGTCGGCAAAGGCCGCCGCGGCATCGGCACTGTCCGCGCCGCTGTACCTGGCCACCGCGCCGTACCAGGCCGCCGGGTCGCTCGCGCTCCCCGTCGGTCCAGCGATGCTTTCCTGGTACGCGGAAAGGAGTGCCGCCCCACCCCGGATGTTCTCGGTCGGGCTGGTGCGCAGCGCCTCCTCGGTCGCGCCGGTGAGCGCCGCGGCACGGTCGAGCGTCTGCAGCGCCTCGGGAGCGGGCGCCGGCACACCCACCGAGGCGACGTCCTTGGTGCTTCGGGCGTCGTCGCCCCGGGCGTCCTCGGCGTCGTCGTCGTGGTGGTTTCCGCCGGGTAGCGACGTCACGTACGTGGCGTCGGTAAGGTGCATCGGGCCGTAGCCGGCGCTGGTGCTGGGCGTGCCGGCGTTGGTGTCCCACCGGGACTCCAGGTACGACACGCCGAGCAGGACGCTCTCGGGTACGCCGAACTCCGCCGCGGCGGCCGCGTACTCCTGCTGTCGGGTGTCGGTTGATGGGCTGGTCGCGGGGGCGGGCGTGGTCGACACCAGCGTCGCCGCGCCGACCACCGCCGTACTGAGCACGATTCGCGTTGTAAGACGGGGCATGGTCAATAGATTACGAGACTTCGCGCCTACATGTAAGAAAGCTTCACGCGCTCCTGAAATCTAGCTCTGCGAGTGATTGTCTGAGTTGCCCTGGAATCTCCACAATCGAGCAATGTCGCGCGAAATGCACATGACGCGCCGATGGGGCGTACCCCTGCTTGGACTGGTGTGTGTGGCGCTGGCCGCGACCGCGAAGCCCGCGCCGGGTGGGCCGCCGTCGGTGTCGGTGCGGTACACGTTCGACGGCTGGTTCACCGGCTCGGTGCCGGATGCCGCCGGGCGGCACCCGCTGCGGACGCGGGGTGTCGTGGGCTTCACCGAGCGCGGCGGCGGGTGGGCGGCACGGTTTCCGGACCGGTGCGACGGCGCCGGCTGCCCCCGGGCGATCCTGGAGAGCGGGCCGGCGCCCGAGCTCAATCCGGGCACCCGCGCGCTGCGCTACGGCGCCTCGGTGCTGATGACGGCCGCCGACGCCGGCGACGGCGCGAACGTTGTGCAGAAAGGGTTTTCGACCGGCGGCGTCACCCAGCTCAAGCTCCAGGTCGACGGCCGCGCCGGCCAGCCGAGCTGCGTGGTCGCCAGCACCACGACGATCTACCGGGTGATCGCGCCGGTGACCGTGACCGACGGCCGGTGGCACGCGCTCGCCTGCACCCGGGCCGGCTCGACGCTGTCGATTTTCGTCGATGCGGTGCCGCGCGGCTCGGTCCACGTGCCGCCCGGGGTGTCCATTGTGAATTCCGAACCGCTGCGAATCGGCGGCAAGAACGTCTCCGTCGACAATGACCAGTACGCCGGACTGCTGGACGACGTGTTTCTGTCTATTGACTAGCATCGTTTCGATATACGATGCGCTACCGTGCGCACACGGACCGAACTAGTGCCCCCGTACCGCTTGCGGGTCGATTGCGCCGCTCCTACCCTTGGGGATCGTTGAGCCGGAGGTCGGCCTCCCAGCCTGGGAGACCACGGCTCAGCCCGCCGAGTCGGTCAGACAACGAGCCGGGGAACCACGCAACTTGGGGTGAATCCGCGATCCGCGGTAGGGCGTTCTTCCCGCCCGAACCCGTCAGCTAACCCGGTAGGCGGCCAGGGAGAAGGAGTTCGGACTCCGGTGGCAGGCTATGCCGCGCGTCGCTCCATCATTACCGCGTTCCTCGCATGCGCCGCCGTGCTGTCCAGCGGCACGGTCGTGCACGCCGCGCCGTCCCCCGCCGAGATCGAGAAGCAGATCGACGCGGCGTTCGAGAAGCTCGAGCCGGTGCTTGAGCGCCACAACGCCACCCGGATCGATCTGGCCGCCAAGCGTAAGCAGGCCGACGCGCTCGCCAAGAAGATCGCGCCGCTGCAACTCCAGATCGACCTGGCGATGACCCGGGTCGGCGAGTTCGCCGTGGAGCGCTACAAGGGCGGAAACTTCTCCGCGTTCAACGCGCTCCTGACGAGCGGCACGCCGACGACGTTCGCCGACCAACTGGAGCTGCTGGACGTCTTCGCCCGCCGTTCCCAGGCCGAAGTCCAGCAGGTCATCGACCTCAAGGAACGCTACGCCAAGCAGAAGGCCCCACTGGACGCGTTGGTCAGCCAGCTGACCGAGGCCGAGGCCGACCTGGCGGTGAAGAAGAAGCAGCTCGACGGCGAGATCGACAAGCTGGAAAAGGCGCGCCTGGCCGCGTACGGCAGCGGTGGCGGCGTCGGTGAGCTGAGGCCCGCGGCGTGCCCGTACTCGTACGACGGCAGCGCCGGCACCAAGGCGGCCAAGTTCGCCTGCGCGCAGATCGGCTCGGATTACGTCTTCGGCGCCGAGGGTCCCGACGCGTACGACTGCTCCGGGCTGACCATGAAGTCCTGGCAGGCCGCCGGCGTCTCGCTGCCGCACAACGCCGCCCGCCAGAAGGGCACGGTCGATCCGGTCAGCAGTCGAAGCAACCTGAAGGTCGGCGATCTCGTCTTCTACTACAGCGACGTCCATCACGTGGGCATCTACGTCGGCGGCGGCTACATCGTGGACGCGTCCAAGCCCGGGGTACCGGTCCGGATGCGCACGATCAACGCCGCGCCGATCAATGGCTACGGCCGACCGGGCTAGCGTTACCCACCCCCGTGGCCGCGCCTGTCGCGTGTTCCCCCGTCACGCGACCCGCACCGGCCAGAGAAAAAAAGACGCCCTCCCATCCACCCGGGATGGGAGGGCGTCTTCTCGGTTAACGTGCTGTCGGCCAGGTCCGCCAGTTCTTCCAGGCCCTACTCGGAGTGGGCCCGCGCTGACCCTGGTACCGCGAGCCGTACACGCTCGACCCGTACGGGTGCTCGGCCGGCGACGACAGCCGGAAGATGCACAGCTGACCGATCTTCATGCCCGGCCACAGGGTGATCGGCAGGTTCGCCACGTTGGAGAGCTCGAGCGTGACGTGCCCGCTGAACCCCGGGTCGATGAAACCGGCGGTCGAATGCGTCAGCAGGCCGAGACGGCCCAGGCTCGACTTCCCCTCGAGGCGGCCGGCAAGCTGGTCGCCCAGCGAGATAACTTCCAGCGTGGAGGCCAGCACGAACTCGCCCGGATGCAACACGAACGGCTGACCGGCCGGCACCTCGACCTGCGAGGTGAGATCGTCTTGCCGTACCGACGGGTCGATGTGCGTGTACAGGTGGTTGTTGAACACGCGGAAGATCCGGTCCAGCCGGACGTCAATGCTGGACGGCTGGACCAGGTCCGGCTCGAACGGGTCGAGCGCGAGGTTGCCCGCCTTGATCTCGCTGACGAGGTCGCGGTCGGAGAGCAGCATGCGACACACCATAGGGGACTACCTTGCTCGTACATACGTTCGATAAGATGCTGGCATGGCATCTTGGTCTGAGTTCGTCACCGATGAGCCCCGCCTGGCCGAGGCGATCCGCTCCCTCATGCAGCAGTACGGTCCGGGTCTGGGCTACCTCGCGACCGTGCGCGCCGACGGCGGACCGCGGGTGCATCCGGTGTCACCGGTGATCACGGACGAGGGCCTCTACTGCTTCGTCGTCGACTCGCCCAAGCGGCGTGACCTGGAGCGCGACGGCCGCTACGCGCTCCACTCCTTCCCGCCCGAGGACAGCGACGACGAGGCGTACCTGGCCGGCCGCGCCCAGGTCGTCACCGACCGCGCCAAGGTGGCCCGCCTCGCCGGCAACCTGCGGGCCGCACCGCAGGTCGACTGGCGGCTGTTCGAGTTCACGGTCGACGTGGCGATGCTGGCCCGGCACGGACGCAACGGCGCCACCCCGTTCACGGTCGGCACGCCCGAGCGCCCCGCGGTGCAGGTGTGGCTCGACCCGACGGCCGCCTCTTCGGCTACGGCGTCCTCGGCTACGGCGTCCGACAGGCGTTCCAGGCGTTCGACCTGCGCGTCGCCTGGCCTGCGGTGATAGTCCCTGGGCGGTGTGCCCGTGGTGGCTGGGTTGTGATGTACAGTGGTGTCCGCTTGCGGGTGTAGTTCAATGGCAGAACATCAGCTTCCCAAGCTGACAGTGAGGGTTCGATTCCCTTCACCCGCTCCAACGATGCCTACCGGCTCGCGCGCTCCGCTGAGTCGAGCCAAATCAGCGCCGATTCGATCTTCTGACTAATCTTCACGTGCGCGCCGTCGCGATCCGGATCAAGGTCAGCGCTGATCGCATCGATCTCCGTCCGCAATTCCACGATTGTGCCCCGTATATCTGAAGGCTCATCGACGGCGGCCGAGTCCAGCGCCCGCGCGTCGCGCCAGTCCCAGGCTGTGACGACCAAGCCTGTTACCAGCTTCGCCAGGACCCCCGTGCCGCCGAGCGCCACCGCCAGCACAAGCGGCCGGCTCGGGTCTGGCACGGCCAGGAGCACAGCCACACATGCCACCACATGTAGGAACGTGATCAGCACTGAGCTCGCCATCATTCTGCGGGAGACGGTGGGAGCCGGCTCGATCACCTCTACGGCCGCGTGCAGGCTCTCGGCGGTGAGTTCCAGGCCGCCGATCACGCCCGCGCGGAAGCGCCGGCCCTTGAGTTCCGCGTGCTGACAGGTCACCGCCGCACGTTCCGCCATCTCTTCGGCGGCCCGCAGCCTGGTCGCGATCTCCCTCACCGGTCGTGGTCCAGGGCGTCGAGCCAGATTTCGATGGAGTGGATCGCCTGGCACACGGACCGGTCGGCGCGAGTTAACCAGGCGAGGTGGCCGTTGCGCCGGCGCAGCCAGTCGAAGCCGGTGGCGGTCCGCCCGACGTACCCGAACCGATCTGTGGCGGCGCGCTGTCTCATCTCCCCGCGCAGTTCGTCTCGTGCGGCCCACAGCAGCCGGAGGACCTGATCCGCCGGGTCGAGACCGGCCGGCATGCTGATTTCCGGTGGCGGCTCCGGTCGCCGGGTTCGCCGCCGATTGACCCTGTCCGCCAGCACGTTGTGCAAAGTAAACATCGGCCAGTACAGGCCAAGCACCACCACAATGGTGACGCCGATGAGCCCTCCGCTGACCGTGGCCGCTGTCCACGCGCCTACCGCGGCCACCGCCATGCCGAGCCAGGTCCGCGTCCAACTGGACAGTCCGCCGGCCGCCCGAGCGACGGCTGCGCTGGCCGTCTCGATCCTGGTACGGGCGGTGTCGATCCGTGGGTGGTCCTGACCATTGGTCATCGCGTCGAACCGCTCCGCGGCCACGTCCAGCAGCCACTTCATCGTCGCGAGCCGTCGATCACCGCGGTCGGTCACGCGGTCAGGGTCGCATAGTGACCCAACCCGGCCAGGAGATCAACTGGGCTGGGAGACTGGAACGATGCTGACCTTGCCCGACACGGTGGGCGCGCTCGTGCTCCGTACGGACTTTGCCGACGATGGCGCGTGGGACGCGGTTCAGGCGGCGTGTGCCGTGCCGTCGGTCGATGGGTTCGCGGCCAGTCTGTCCTTCGTCGGCGACCGGGCGTTCGCGGCGGTGACCGCCGAGCAGGTCGCGCGCTTGCCGAGCGCTACCTATCGCAGTTTTCTCTTCCTGGTTGACGACGTCACGGTCACCGATCCCGAGATGCCGATCGTCGCGGTCGACCTGCTCCACACACCGGGGAATTGGTTCCGGGTGGTGCCGGGCGAGATGTGGGGCATCGAAAATAATCTGTCGATTTCCAACATGGACTTCTTTGAGTTTGCCAATCATGCCGACCCGGATGGCGTGTTCCGTGGCTTCGCCTCATAGGGCGTGTCTGGTGGATCTTTGTGGGGCTGCGGCGGGCCCAGACGACGACCTCCGCCCGGTGCCGCCGGACGCCGCCTGGACCTTGCCTCGCACCCACAAGATCCACCAGACATGCCCTTGGTTCAGGCACAAGCGTTACCTGCTGCTCGACTTCGACGGGCCGGTCTGCCGCGTCTTCGCCAACCATCCCGCATCCACCGTCGCGGCCGAGCTGCGGCAACTGCTCGCCGACGAGGGCGTCAGCCTGCCCGAAGCGATAATCGCCGAGTCTGATCCGCTGGAGATCCTCCGCTACTCGGCGACGGCTGGCCGGCCCGGTGTGACCCGCCGGATCGAGGACGCCCTGCGCGCCGCCGAGTTGGTCGCGGTCGGCGGTGCGGAGCCGACGCCGTACGCCGGGGAGGTCATCGGGGCGGCCCACCGGGTCGCGATCGTGTCCAACAACTCCGCCGAGGCGGTCCGTGCCTATCTCACGGCGCACGGGCTGGCCGGCTCCGTGCACGCGGTCATCGGACGGCCGTACGCCGAGCCGGCTCGGATGAAGCCGAATCCGTGGCCGGTGCTGGCGGCACTCCGCGAGCTGGGTGCCCAACCCGAGGAGTGCGTGCTGGTCGGCGACTCCACGACCGACATCGACGCGGCGCACGCCGCTCGGGTCCCGGCCATCGGGTACGCCAACAAGCCGGGCAAGCGCGCCCGCCTCGCCAGGGCGGACGCACTGATCGACAGCATGGCCGAGCTCGCGACCTACTAGATCTCGCCGGCGTAGAGGCTTTCGGCGTACTCCCGCTTGGCGGCCTCGTCGCGTGCGGACCGCAGGTAGCGCGTCCAGGCCAGGTGCTCGTGCGCGACGGCGCCGAACTCCCAGACGCAGATCGCGCCGCGGTGCGTGCCCTGTGGGGCGAGTTGGAACGGCCCGCCGTCGCGGAGGTCCTTGTAGTAGACGGACTCCCACATCTCGTTGTTGCCCCGCCAAGTGAACACGAGCAGCAGGTGGATGTGCTCGCCGGACAGGTGGTCGATGACGAAGCCGAGGTCACCCGAGATGGGTAGCCGGCCGGCGGCGGTCTCGGCGCGGACGAACTCGCGCGCCTCGGCGTCGACCTCCGCGCGGACCGTCTGGTCCGCGCGGTGCAGGTCGTACCACTTCAGGTAGGTGTCGGGCAGAGCGAGCGCGGGGCGCGGGATGATCACCTTGGTGACGTGCTGGTATCCCCCGTCGACCACGTTGCCCACGGCTGCGAGATTGTCGAGCGTCACGGTCATGCGCCCACGCTAGCCAGCGGGTACGACAACAAACCGGCGGAGGACGCCTTGCTCCAAGGCGGTCCACGCGGTCGTCGTCACCAGGTAGAGCCCGGCCGCGAGCGGCATCACCGCCGCGGCGATCAACACCGTGAACGGCAGCAACGGCAGTACCCGGCTGATAGCGGCCGCGGGACCGTCTGCGGGCACCGCGGCCCGCCGCATCCGGCGCGACGTGAGCCAGGCCAGGGCCGCGAGCGCGGCGAACAGCGCGAGGAAGACAAGGCCCGCGCCGCCGCCGAGGCCGTCGGCGAAATGCTGCCCCAGGGGTACGCCCAGCAGGCGCTCGGCCAGCAGGCTGTTGCCCTCCCCGTTGATTGTCGACGTGGTGAACAGGCGGTACATGACGAAGAAGAACGGTGCCTGCAGCAACGCCGGGAGGCATCCGGACAGCGGCGTGGTGCCCGCTTCCCGGTAGACCGTCGCCAGCTCGGTACGTAGCCGGGCCGGGTCGTTCCGGTGGCGTTCCTGCAGCTCGCGCAGCTTCGGTGCGAGAGTGGCCTGGCGCTGCTGGCCGCGGATCTGTGCCCAGCTCAGCGGCGAGATCAGCAGGCGGACGAGCATCGTGAAGAGGACGATGGCGGCGGCGGTGGCAGTGGTCCCGGCCAGCGGGGCGATGAGGTCGGCCAGGCCGGTGACGACGTGGTACGCGGCGCCGGCGGCGCCATTGATCGGTGCGAACGCGAGCATGAGGAAACCCCTCGGCTGGTTGCGGATGACGGCATCGCAAACCGGCCGCGCGGCGGCAGGCAGATGGGTGAGGAAGCGCTACGCGGCCGAGGGGCGCGCGGACGGTGCTCGGGGCCGGGCGCGGCCAGCCGCGTCGGGGTCGCGCAGTCGCGGGAGCCGGGCGCCGCGGGTGTGCTCGCGTACGGCGGCGCTGTGCAGTCGTGCCGGGCGGCCCGTGCCGGGCAGGCGGCCCGCGGCGACGTGGAAGGAGACCGCGATGGCGAGGAGGCTCACGGCGGCGAGCGCGGCACCGGCGATCAGCTCGGTCGAGCTGGTGCCGCCAGCGAAAAGCCCGATGACGTACGCGCACAGGCTCAGCACACTCGGCACAGCAAAGAGTCTAGGCGCCCGGTGCTACAGGTCCTTGTGGTAGATCACGAAGTCGCACGGGGTCGCGAGTTGGGGTTGCAGCGCCGGGTACGCCTCGTCCAGCCGCCCGGTACGCACGGGTTGATAGCCGATGCGGGTGTACCAGCCGTGGAGGAACTCCTTGACCGGATGCGTCCACGTCTGCGGTACGAGCAGTTCGAGCTGCATCCGGGCGAGCCCCTGCTCCCGTGCCCACCGCTCGGCGAAGTCGACCAGCGCCCGGCCGACGCCCACGCCACGCAGCTCCGGGCTGGCGACCAGCATCCCGAACTCGCCGATCCCGCCGTCGAGCCGCTGGACGCGTACGGCGCCGGCGAGCTCACCGTCCAGCCGGGCCACGGCGAGCTGCCCGGTACGGACGATCGCCACTACCTCGGGTGCGTTGGTCCGGTCGGCGCCGTCCAGCCACAGCCCCTTCTCGGCCTCGGCGTACACCCGGTTGACCAGGTCCACGACCTCCGTCACGAACAGGTCATCGTCGGCCGCGGGCGAGGACACGATCGAAACATCGATTCCTGGCAACGCAGTGCTCCTCACGTCGTCGTCGGGGCAGCGCGTTCAGCCCGCTGCTCATAGCATCGATGCTATGACCTGGGGTACGGTGGAGCTGGAACCGGAGATCAGGGAGTGGTTGGAGAGCTTACCTACCGCGCACTTCGCGCGGGCGGCGTTCTACATCGATCTGTTGGCCGCGGAAGGGCCGCTGCTGGGCAAGCCCTACACACCGTTGAGGAAGACGAGGGTTGAGGGATGAGCGAGCGCAGCAGTTGGACCGATGTCCGGGACCGCCGGATGGCCGAGCCCGGCGCCGTCGCGGAGTACGAGGCCGCCCGGCTCGCCTTCGAGCTCGGTCGTGCCGTGCGCGAGTTGCGTGAGCAGCGGGGTTGGAGCCAGAGCCGGCTCGCGCAAGGGGCCGGGATGACGCAGTCGGCAGTCGCGCGCTTCGAGGCTGGCGGGACGGTCCCGACGCTTCACGTTCTGGAGCGTCTCGCCCGCGCTCTCGACGTTGAACTGGCGGTCGGGTTCACCCCCAAGACCCCTGCGGCATGACTCAAGGGTGCGGGTCGAGGGTGTCGGAGGTCAGGAGGGAGCGGATGGCCAGGCGGGTCTGGATCTCCGGGGGCAGTCGGCGACCACCGCGGCGCAGCCCACCACCGTCGCGCCGAGGGCGCGTATTACCTGGTAGAGGGCGCCTACCTGGGCGCCGGTGGAGACCCAGTCGTCCACCACCAGGACGCGGTCGGCGGGCGTGATGTGGCGGCTGCGTACGCCCAGCGCCAGCGTGCGGCCGCGATAGTCCGGCTCGGTGCGGGCCCAGGTCACGGGCTCGGCGATCTGGCGGTCGGCGCCCTCCTTGAGGCCCGGCACGAAGCCGGCGCCCAGGGCCGTGGCGACCAGGGGGCCGACCAGGTAGCCGGTGACTTCGGGCGCGATCACCACGGTGGGGCGGTCGGTGCGGAAGAGGTCGGCGAGGGCCGGGCCGAGGCCGTCGAGGATCTCCGGGTCGCGCCACCAGCCGGACATGTCGCTGACGAGGTGGGTGCTCTCCGGTCCGGGGTCGATCCAGCGGAACGCGTCGACCAGGCGTTTCGTGAGGGCATCCGGCACGTACCCATTGTCCGGAGCGGGGACAACCGGACCACACCAGGTCGTTCGATTGGCTGAACGTTTCACCACAAAGCCGTACTAAAGCCATAGATCACTTTGACACTGGAGGCGGGGAGCTGCCTACGGTCCGCCGGTGACCGGAAAGCATTCACGCAGGTCCCGGGGCAGTTCACTGGTCTCGGCGGCGGTCGTCGGGGTCCTGCTCGTGGGCGGGGCGTACGGCGCGCTGCGGCTGCACGATGCCCGCCAGCCAAGCACCGAACCGGTGGCCGCGGCGGCCAGCGCGACGCCTACGGTGGCGGCGCAAACACCAACGCCTGCCGCGACGCCGCTGCGGGCCTCCCGGGGCAACGCCCGCAGCGCGGAGCCCAGCTCGGCGAAGACCAGCGCCAAGGCCACCAAGGCGCCGGAGACGGTCACCGCCACCGGGTCGTGCGGGGCGTCGTACTACGACGAGCCACAGCCGACCGCCAACGGCGAGGAATTCGACCCGGAGGCGCTCACCGCCGCCCACAAGACCTGGGCGTTCGACACCCGGGTACGGGTCACCAACCCCGATAACGGCAAGTCCGTGGTCGTGCGGATCAACGACCGTGGCCCGTACGTCGACGGGCGCTGCATCGACCTGTCCCGGGCCGCCTTCCGGGCGATCGCCTCGCTCGACCTGGGCCACGTCGACGTGACGTATGAAATCCTGAAATGACCTTAGGCATAGCAACCACCCGCACCAGGTGGCCAAATCCGGATCGGACGACGGGTCAACTTCGTTCAGTCGTGGCCGTCGATCAGGCATGCTGTTCGGCGTACCCATGCGATTGTTGCCGCCGGGCCGCCGCCCGCTGAGCCCTGGTTCCCGCGCCGGCCTCGGCGCGGCCCTTGTGCTGCTCGCGCTCGTGTCGGCGATCGAGCTGGCGGACGGGTCGGAGGCCCGGTATATCGGCCTGATCGTGGCGGCGCCGTTCCTGGCGGCGGCGTTCGCGTCGTGGCGGGTGGTGCTGGCCGTGGGGTGCTGGCGACCGTGGTGGGCGGCGCGTTCGCGCTGGCCGGGCAGGACAACAGGCTGGCCAACGCCACGATCGTGGTGGGCATCGGGCTGGCCACCGGGATCGCCGCCGCGGTGGCCACCATCCGGGAACGGCAGGCCGAGCGCATCGCGGAGCTGTCCCGGCTGGCGTCGGTGGCGCAGCAGGCGGTGCTGCGGCCGCTAGGCCCGCAGGTGGGGACGCTCGCGGTGGCCGGGCGGTACATCTCGGCGACGGCCGCGGCCGACATCGGCGGCGACCTGTACGAGGCGCTCGACACGCCGTACGGCGTTCGCATGATCATCGGTGACGTGCGCGGCAAGGGCCTGGACGCGGTCCGGCTGGCCAGCATCGTGCTCGGCTCGTACCGGCACGTCGCGTATGAGCGGGCCGACCTGCGGGCGATCGTGGCCGACCTGGACCGGGCGGTGGCCCGCAGCGTCGGCGACGAGGACTTCGTGACCGCGGCGCTGGTCGAGGAGCGCGGCGGCACGCTCACGATCGTCAACTGCGGGCACCCCGCGCCGCTGCTGCTGCGGCGGGGCGAGGTGATCCCGCTGGAGCCGCCGGCCCCGGCGCCGCCGCTGGGCTTCATGCCGGTCGTCCGGCCGCGGGTGGAGCGGCTGGAGCCCGGCGATCGGCTGCTGCTCTTCACCGACGGGCTGGGCGAGGCCCGCCGGGAGGGCGAGTTCTTCCCGACCGCCGACCGGGCCTGGCGGCTGCTCGGCCACGGCACGGTCGGCGACGGCCTGGCGTCCCTGGAGACCGCGCTGGTCGAGTGGGTGCACGGTCGCCTCGACGACGACATCGCGCTGGTGCTCTTCGAGTACGCCGGTGCGCGCCCGGTCCCGACCGCCGCGGTGCCAAGTTGGGAGCTGGGCGCGTCGGATAGCTGACCGTGCCGTGCTCCGGGGGCCCGGAGTTGGTATCCCTGCGCCATGGTCAAGAGGCTGAGCGTCGCCGTCCTGGTCGCGGCGGCATCCACGGTTTTCGTCACGGGAGTGGCCGCGAGCCCGGCGTACGCGGGGCCAGCCGGCGGCACGGTCGAGGTGGGCATCGACGGCAACCTGGACTTCGACGGCGCGCCCGGGTTCGCCAACGACGTCACGGTGGTCAAGACCGGCACCACGGTGACGGTCGACGACGTGTACCCCATCACGATCATCGGGATGTGCACGTACCCGGTGCCGGCCGACGACACGTACGTGCAGTGCAACGTCGGGGTGGCCTCGCCGGACGTGACGATCGAGCCGGGCGACCAGGGCGACACCGCCACGATCGTCGGCGGCGGCTCGGTGAACTGGCGGATCGGCCTCGGCGACGGCGCCGACACCGCGGACCTGACCGGGATCGACGTCGGCGGGTCGTACGTGGTGGCCGGCATGGGTGCGGACACCGTCTTCTCCAGCCCGTACGGCGAGCACATCGAGGGCGGCACCGGCACCGACACGATCAGCTACGCCCTGCACGCGACTGCGGTCACGGTGAACCTGGCCACCGGCGACGGCGGCACCGGCGCCGAGCACGACGACCTGGAGGAGTTCGAGCGGGTCGTCGGCAGCCCGTACGGCGACACGCTGACCGGCGGCACCGGCGCCGACACGCTGGAGGGCAACGCCGGCGCCGACACCGTCAACGGCGCGGGCGGCAACGACACGCTCGTCGGCGACTGGGGCACGGACCAGTTGACCGGCGGCACGGGCAGCGACACCGCCAGCTACCGCAACCACAAGGCGGCCGTCACGGCCAGCCTCGACGGCGTCGCGAACGACGGCGCGGCCGGCGAAAACGACATGATCGCCGTCGATGTCGAGAATCTGACTGGCGGCCTGGGCGCCGACACCCTGTACGGAAACACGGGGGCGAACGCGCTGCGCGGCGACCCGTCCGGTAACTGGCTGCCACAGGTGGGCGGCGACGACGTGATCTACAGCTTCGGCGGCGGCGACGGCATCTGGGGCATGGGCGGCGACGACACCGTGTACGGCTCGTGGGGCCACGACGTCGTGTACGGCGGATACGGCAACGACGCGCTCAACGGCGGCGCCCACGAGGACGCGCTCCACGGCGACCAGGGCTCGGACACCCTGCACGGCGGCGACGGGTACGACGACCTAGACGGCGGTACGCAGAGTGACTGGTGCTACGGCGACGCGCTCGGCGCCAGCAAGGTCAACTGCGAGTACCCGCTCGTCATCGTGCTTCCCTGAGCCGGGGTGTGGCGACGGTCACTCACACCCTTTTCTTGTCGCTGCTTACTGGCGGGTAATACAATTGATGTTACTGATCGGTAACACAACCTGCCGAAGCGGGGGCCAGCGAGCATGACGCACTACAAGAGCAACCTTCGGGACCTCGAGTTCAATCTCTTCGAGGTCTTCGGCGCCGACCGGGCGTTCGGCCAGCAGCCGTACACCGATCTGGACGTCGATACGGCCCGCAGCATCCTGGCGGAGATGGACCGGCTGGCGCGTGAGGATCTCGCCGCCAGCTTCGTGGACGGCGACCGCACGCCCCCGGTGTTCGACCCGGCCACCCACTCCGTGACGATGCCCGACGCGTTCCGCAAGTCCTACGACGCGTTCATGGCGGCCGAGTTCTGGCGGCTGGACCTGCCCGAGGTCCTGGGCGGCACGAACGCTCCGCGGGCCCTCTGGTGGACCCTCGCCGACCTGGTGCTCGGCGCGAACGCGCCGGTCTGGATGTACGCCTCCGGCCCCTCGTTCGCGACCACGCTGCACCGCGAGGGCACGCCCGAGCAGAAGGAGTGGGCCAAGCTCTTCGTCGAGAAGCAGTGGGCCTCGACCATGGTGCTCACCGAGCCGGACGCCGGCTCGGACGTGGGCGCCGGTCGCACCCGGGCCATCCCGCAGCCGGACGGCACCTTCCACATCGAGGGCGTCAAGCGGTTCATCACGAGCGGCGAGCACGACCTCTCGGACAACATCATCCACTACGTGCTGGCCCGCCCGGTCGGCGTCGAGGGGGTCGGCGGCCCCGGCACGAAGGGCCTGTCGCTCTTCATCGTGCCGAAGTTCCACTTCGACCCCGCGACCGGTGAGCTGGGCGAGCGCAACGGCGTCTTCGCCACCAACGTCGAGCACAAGATGGGCCTGAAGGTGTCCACGACGTGCGAACTGACGTTCGGCGAGCACGGCGTGCCAGCCAAGGGCTGGCTCATGGGCGACGTGCACGAGGGCATCCGGCAGATGTTCCTGATCATCGAGTACGCCCGGATGATGGTTGGCACCAAGGCGATCTCCACGCTCTCCACCGGCTACCGCAACGCCCTCGAGTACGCCAAGAACCGCGTCCAGGGCGCCGACCTGCTCCAGATGACCGACAAGGCCGCGCCCCGGGTCACCATCACGCACCACCCGGACGTGCGCCGGTCGCTGATGCTGCAGAAGGCGTACGCCGAGGGCCTGCGCGCGCTGGTCTGCTACACGGCCACCTGGCAGGACCGCATCAACATCGCCGAGGCGGCCGGCGACGAGAAGACCGCGAAGATCGCCAAGCGGGTCAACGACCTGCTCCTTCCGCTGGTCAAGGGCGTCGGCTCCGAGCGGGCGTACGAGCTGCTTGGCCACGAGGCGCTGCAGACCTTCGGCGGCTCCGGCTATTTGCAGGACTACCCGCTGGAGCAGTACGTCCGCGACTCGAAGATCGACACCCTGTACGAGGGCACGACCGCGATCCAGAGCCTGGACCTGTTCTTCCGCAAGGTGGTCAAGGACGGCGGCAAGGCGCTGATGACGGTCGCCGGCGAGATCCAGCAGTTCCTGGAGGCGGAGACCGGCAACGGCCAGCTCAAGGAGGAGCGGCTGGCGCTGGGCAAGGCCCTGGCCGAGGTGCAGAACATCCTCGGCATCCTGACCGGATGGCTCGGCGAGGCCGGGGGCGACGAGCCCCGGGCGCTCTACAAGATCGGCCTGAACTCGCGCCGGCTGCTGCTCGCCCTCGGCGACCTCGTGGTCGCGTGGCTGCTGCAGCGCCAGGCCGACGTGGCGCTGCGCGCCCTGGCCGCTGAGACCTCGGCCGCTGACAAGTCCTTCTACGAGGGAAAGGTCGCCGCGGCTCGGTTCTTCGCCCACGAGGTGTTGCCGCGCATCGGCTCCGACCGCAGGATCATCGAGTCCACCGATCTGGACCTGATGGACCTGGCGGAGGAAGCGTTCTAAACAGAGGCTCGCGAGGCGGCGGAATCCCATCGAGAGACCGCCGCCTCGCGATGTAATGGACAGATGGGCATCGGCGGCGGGATCTTCCTGATCGCGGCCGGCGCCATGCTGACGTTCGCCATCCGGGTCGATCCGTGGTGGGTCGACCTGGACGCGGTGGGCGTGGTGCTCATCCTGTCCGGCGGCGCGATCCTGCTGGTCACCGTCTGGTACTGGCAGGACCGGCGGCGCCGCATGAGCGACAACTTCCTGGAGGAGACCCGGCTGTCGCACCCGCCCGGCGGGGCGCCGCAGCCGCCGTTCCCGCCCGACGCACCGCCGCCCCCACCCCCGATGAGCTGATCACTCCCGCTCCGCCCCGCGTCCACGCGGCCCGCCTCTGCGCCGATCAAGGAAAACCACGCCGATCAAGGGCATATGGCCGTGGAATGGAGATCGAACCACGGCCATATGCCCTTGATCGACGGCGAAGTCCTTGATCGACGGCGGCGGCCGCGATCGGCGCGGCGTCGGCCGCGGCGGGGCGAGGAGCGGGGCGAGGAGCGG
Organism: Phytohabitans rumicis; assembly: GCF_011764445.1. NCBI lineage: Bacteria > Bacillati > Actinomycetota > Actinomycetes > Micromonosporales > Micromonosporaceae > Phytohabitans > Phytohabitans rumicis. Next base: position 4,354,163 of record NZ_BLPG01000001.1, on the reverse strand, counting down.
GCTAACCGCGGGCGGTGTGGGTGCTGTCCATGGCCGCGGTTCCCGGCTTGCAGGAGGACCACGAGCCCGCGAACCGGTGCACCGCGATCCCGCTCGTGCGCAGCCCGTCCGAGTCCAGGCTCGTGCCCGGGTCGAGCAGCGCCGACAGGTCCGAGACGCTCGGGTTGTGCCCGATCAGGAGCACGGTCCGCACCGAGTCCGGCACGCCTTGAACGAGCTCGAGAAGATCGCGCCCGCCGCCGTCGTACACGCCGGGCTCGTAACTGACGGCGGGCCCGGAGCCGCCGAGCGCCAGGGCGACCCCGTGCCAGGTCTGGCGGGTGCGCTTGGACGGCGAGCAGATGACGCTGTCAGGGGCGATCTCGTGGCGATGGAGCCAGGCGCCGGCCGCGGCGGCGTCGGCGTGGCCACGGGCCGTGAGTGGCCGGTCGATGTCGGCGATGCCGGCGGGCCGTTCGGCCTTGGCATGGCGCAACAGCACGAGGGTGCGTTCCGTCATGCGTTACAGCTTGCCTGATTGGGGAACGAAACACGTGGGTAAGCACGTGTTATGGGTATCGGTGGAAGCATTTTCCTGATCGCCTTGGGTGCGATCTTCACGTTCGCCGTGGACTTCGACCTGGGTTGGCTGGACATCAACGTCGTCGGCTGGGTGCTGATGATCGCTGGTCTGGCCGGGCTGCTGCTCACGCTGTGGTTCTGGCAGAGCCGCCGCCGCACGATCGTCACGCCCGAGCGCGTGGTCCCGGTCCAGACCCAGCGTGAGCGGGTCGTCGAGGAGCGCCGGGAGGCCGGCCGCCTCTACGAGTAGATCGCGAAGTAGATGGCGATGTGGTGGCATATCGCGGCGACGAGCGTGCACGCGTGGAAGAACTCGTGGTGCCCGAAGACGGTCGGCCACGGGTTGGGCCGGCGCAGGGCGTAGAAGATCGCACCGACCGTGTACGCCAAACCGCCGGCGACCAGCAGCGTGAGCGCGGCCGCGCCGCCGTGCCGGCCGATGTCCGGCAGCACGGCGACCGCCACCCAGCCCAGCCCGATGTAGAGCGGCGCCGAGGCCCAGCGGGGCGCGTGCGGCCAGATCAGCTTCAGCGCCACGCCGCCTACGGCGCCGATCCACACGATCGCCAGCAGTATGGTCGCGAGCCGCGTCGGCAGCAGGAGTACGCAGAACGGCGTGTACGTGCCGGCGATGAAGATGAAGATCATGGAGTGGTCGAGGCGCTTCATCACCGCGTAGCCCTGCGGTGACCACACGCGCCGGTGGTAGAGCGCGCTGGTACCGAAGAGCCCGCACACGGTGAGGCTGTAGATCACGCAGCTCACGATCGGGCCGGCGCCGGGACGGGTCGCGGCCAGCGAGCAGAGAACGACGCCGCACACGGCGGCGACGAAGAAGGCGTACGCGTGAAGCCAGCCGCGCATCCGCGGCTTGCCGATGTCGATGGGTCTCAGACGGGTTGGGGCCTCAGTCGTCACATCATCTAGGTTACGGCACCGTAGGTTACTTGCAAGTAGATAGCGGGTGTCGGGCACCATAGCTGCCATGCGGACACGCCGGGTAGGCGCCGCGGCCCTCCTCATCGAGTGCGCCGGCGGTGCCGAGGTCGAAGCGTGGCGGGCCGAGCTGTGGCGCCGCCGCGACCAGGGCGAACTTGCGGCCGTCGAGATCATCCCCGGCGCCCGGACCGTCCTGCTCGACGGCGTCGACCCGGAAACCACGGACCGGCTCCTGGCCGGCTGGGCACCGCCGCCGCCCGCCGGCACCGTCTCCGGCGAGCTCGTGACGATCCCGGTCTGGTACGACGGAAGCGACCTGGTCGACGTCGCCGCGCACTGGGGGTGCCCGTCGCCGAGGCGGTGGAGCGCCTCGCCGGGACCGAGTTGCGGGTGGCGTTCTGCGGCTTCGCGCCCGGGTTCGCGTACCTGGCCGGGCTGCCGGCGTCCTGGGCGGTGCCGCGCCTGGCGAGCCCGCGCCCGAGGGTGCCCGCCGGGTCGGTGGGGCTCGCCGGGGAGTACGCCGGCATCTATCCGACCGCGTCACCCGGCGGCTGGCGGCTGGTCGGCCGGACCGACGCGGTGCTCTTCGACGTACGGCGGGACCCGCCGGCCCTGCTCGCGCCCGGCACCCGGGTACGGCTGGTGCCCGCATGACCGTCGACGTGCTCCGGGCCGGCCCGCTGACCACCGTCCAGGACCTGGGCCGCCCCGGCTGGGCGCACCTGGGCGTGCCCCGGTCGGGCGCCCTCGACGCGTCCGCGCTGCGGCTGGCCAACCGCCTCGTCGGCAACGCCACGGACGCGGCGGGGTTGGAGGTGACGGCCGGCGGGTGTTCGCTTCGGCTGTCCTCGGCGGGCACGGTGGCGCTGACCGGGGCCTGTGCGCCGTTCTCCGTGGACGGACGGCCCGCGGCGTACGGCGTACCCGTCGCGGTGCCGGCTGGTGCGGTCATCTCGGTCGGCCGGGCGCTGTACGGCGTGCGGTCGTACCTGGCCGTTGCCGGTGGCATCGCGGTGGAGCCGGTGCTGGGCAGCCGGTCCACGGACACCCTCTCCGGGCTGGGGCCGGCCCAACTGCGGGACGGCGACCGGCTGCCGCTTGGCTCGGCCGGTACGCCGTCCACGGTGGACTTCGTGCCATGGGAGCCGCCCCGGCCGCGCTGCACCTCTGGATCAGGCTGGGGCCCCGGGACGGCTGGTTCACGCGGGAGGCGGTCGAGGCGCTGCTCGGCACCGCGTACACGATGAGTCCGGTGAGCAACCGGGTCGGCGCGCGACTGACCGGCGCGGCCCTGCCCCGCGCTTCGGGTGTGCAGGCCGCGGAGCTGCCGAGCGAGGGCGTGGTGCTCGGCGCGGTGCAGGTGCCGGCGAACGGCCAACCATTGATCTTCCTCGCCGACCATCCGACGACCGGCGGCTACCCCGTCATCGGGGTGGTCGACGACGTTTCGCCCCTCGCGCAGGCGGCGCCCGGGACTACGGTGAGGTTCCATGGATCTGAACGCTGATCTGGGCGAGGGATTCGGCGCCTGGCGGCTCGGCGACGACGACGCCCTCCTCACGGTGGTGACCTCGGCGAACGTCGCATGCGGCTTCCACGCCGGCGACCCGGTGACCATGCGACGGGTGTGCGCGTCCGCCGCTTCGCGTGGTGTGGCGGTGGGCGCGCAGGTGGGCTACCGCGACCTGGCCGGCTTCGGGCGGCGGCGGATCGAGTACGCCTTCGACGACCTGCGCGACGACGTGATCTACCAGATCGGGGCGCTGGACGCCTTCTGCCGCGTCGCCGGCACCCGGGTGCGGTACGTCAAGCCGCACGGCGCCCTCTACAACACGGCGGCGGTCGACGAGGCACAGGCGGCGGCCGTGGTGGCCGCGGTGGTCGACTACGACCGGACGCTGCCGGTGCTCTGCCTGCCCGGTTCGGTGCTGGCCCAACTGGCCACGGGTGCCGGGCTGCGCACCGTCGGGGAGGGCTTCGCCGACCGCGGTTACCAGGCGAGCGGGCTGCTGGTGCCGCGCTCGTCGCCCGGCGCCCTGGTGAAGTCGCCGGACGAGGTGGCCGAGCGGGTCGTGCGGATGGCGGTGGACGGCACGGTGGTCGCGGTGGACGGCACCGTCGTACGGCTCCCCGTGGAGTCGATCTGCGTACACGGCGACACCCCGGGCGCCGTGGAGCTGGCTCGCGGGGTGCGCGCGGCGCTTGAAAGGAAGGGCACCCTGTTAACGCCTTTTGCATAGGAGGGGTCCCCTCCTAACGCCTCAGGCGTCTAGACGCCTCAGGCGTCTAGCCCGCGGAGGATGAGCGGGAGGCGGGTGGTGCCGGCTGGGGTGACGTGGATGGGGACGCCCCAGTCCTGGCGGGTGAGGTGGCAGGCGGCGTGCTCGGCCTCGGCGTCGCAGGTCGCTGCCTGGGCGACCACCTGCAGCACCCCGGCCGGCACCTCCGCGTTGAGCACCAGCCGGCGGGACAGGTCGGTGGTCACGCCGGCGCCGTCCAGGAGCAGCTCGGGCGGGGACGCGGACACCTCCAGCCGGGTGGACGGGCCGAATGACTCGTCGAGCTTCTGGCCGGGTGCCGGGGTGAAGACGACGTCGAGGGTCACCTCGCCGGGTGCCAGGTCGGTTGGCGGCCGCTCGGTACGGTGCCGCTCGCCGGCCACGGTCACGGCGCCCGCGGCGGACAGCGCGCCCGGTGCGAGCCGGGTGAGCCGATGCGCCGCCGACTCCACCACCACGACGCCACCGTCCGCGGTGAGCACCACGTCGCTCGGCTCGGCCAGGTCGCCGGCCACGGTGGACACCATCCCGGAGTGCGGGTCGTACCTGCGTACCGCGCCGTTGTAGGTGTCGGCCACCAGCACCGAGCCGTCGGGCAGGGCGCAGACCCCGAGCGGGTGCTGCAGCAGCGCCCGGTCCGCCGGCCCGTCGACGTGGCCGAAGTCGAAGAGTCCCTGGCCCACTGCGGTGTGCAGGGCGTCGCTTTCGACGTACCGGAGGGCCGAGGCCTCGCTGTCCGCCACCCACAGCCGGGCACCGTCCGCCGAGACGGACAGGCCGGACGGCTGGGCCATCCACACGTCGGGCAGCGGACCGTCGCGCAGGGCCTCGACGGTGGTGCCCGCGTACACGCCGGTGGTCCGCTTGACCGGGTCGAACCACCACAGCTGGTGGATGCCGGCCATCGCGACGATCACGCGGCCGTCGTACCAGGCGAGGTCCCAGGGAGAGGACAGGTCGGCGGCCAGCGCGTCGTGCGCGTGCTCGTCCACGGTGGACCGCCACGGCCGTCCGGTGCCGGCGACGGTGGTGACCTCGCCGGTGTCCAGCCGTACGCCGCGCAGCAGGTGGTTGACCGTGTCGGCGACGACCAGGTCGTACCCGGCGATCTCGGCCTCGCGTGGCGGCAGCAGGGAGAGGCCCTGCGGCTCGGAGAAGCCGGCCACCTCGGGCGCGCCGTCGGCCCGGCCCCGCGTCCCCGACCCGATCCGCCGTACGACGGTCTCGGCATCGGGCGCCAACTCCACCAGCGAGTGCCGCGCGGAATCGGACACCAGCAGGCTGCCGCTCGCCAGCCGGACCCCCTTACCCGGGAAGCGCAGCGTGGTCGCGGCGTCGGCGGGTGGCACGTACGGCCCGTCGCCCCGGTGCAGGGTGCCCTTCGCCTCGTGCGTGGCGATCAGCTCGTCCAGGAGCCGACTCAGCCCTTCGGCGTGGCCTTCGCCGGCCATCGACGCGACGACGTACCCCTCCGGGTCGATCACCGACAGCGTCGGCCACGCCTTCGCCGCATACTGCCGCCAGGTCTCCAGCTCAGGATCATCGAGTACGGGGTGCGCCACGCCGTACCGTTCGACGGCGTCGGCGAGCGCGGCGGCGTCCCGTTCGTGCTCGAACTTCGGCGAGTGCACGCCGATCACGACCAACGCGTCGCCGTACTTGTCTTCCAGCGGCCGTAGCTCGTCCAGGACGTGCAGGCAGTTGATGCAGCAGAACGTCCAGAAGTCGAGCAGCACGATCTTGCCGCGCAGGTCGGCCAGCCGCAGGTCGCGGCCGCCCGTGTTGAGCCACCCGCGCCCGCGCAGCTCCGGCGCCCGAACGCGGGCCCGCTGGTCAGCCACTGGCGGCGGGGGCCAGGCAGAGCACCTGGTCCTTGCCGCCGTCACCGGCGATCACGACGTGCGGCTGGCTCTGGTCGGTGCACTGCTTGGCCTCGTCCACCTTGGACACGACCTTGAACGCGTTGGCCTCGGTGCACTGCGCCGCGACCGCGCCGGTCGTGCCGGACTGCTTGACGCAGGAGCCGACCTCGGGGTTGAACGACGGGTCGGACCCGCGGGTGAGCAGCCAGACGATGCCTAGCGGGACGATCAGCAGCAGCGCCGCGGCGGCCAGCACCATGATGAGTACGCGGCCGTTGCGCACCTGCGGCACCGGCTCCGACTCCGGCTTGGCGGGTGCCGCCTCCGGCTGGAACGCGTTGAACTTGTTCTGCTCCTGGTCGGCGCCGGGCGGTGGCCCCCACGGTGCGGGACCGCCCTGGGGTGGCCCCTGCGGCGGGAAGCCGGGCGGCCCGTCATGCGGCGGATAGCCGGTCGGGCCGTCGTAGGGCGGGTAGCCGGGCTGTCCCTGCGGCGTCGGGAACATGGCCGTCGACTGCGGCGACTGGGGCGGGTAGCCGGGCGGACCCTGCGGCGGTGCGTAGGCGGCCGGGCTCTGCGGAGCCGCCGTGTACGCCGCGGGACCCGGTGGCGGGTACGGCGGCGGGCTCACCGGGCTGCCGGGAGGCGCGCCCTGGAACACCCCGGTGGGCTCCGAGTACGGCCCGGGCGCGTCCTGCGGCGACCCGTACGGCCCGGGAACGTTCGGCGGACCGTCCTGGGGCGACCCGTACGGCCCGGGAACTCTTGCGGCGGTGCCGCGTACGGGCCGGGTGTCTCGGGCGGGGCGCCATACACGCCGGGCGGGCTGACCGGCCTGCCGTACGTGCCGGGGGGCGCGCCGTAGACGCCCGGGGCGGGCGGCGAGGTGGGCTGCGCGGCCGGGCCGCTGGACGGCGACGGTGGCGCGCTGGACGGCGACGGTGGCGCCACCCGGGCGCTGGCCGACACGGGACCCTGGCGCGGCGGAGGCGGTGGCGGCGGCGAGAACGGCTCGGGGTCGTCGACCTCGGGCGCCGCCGGACGGCCGTAGACGCGGGACTGCGGCGCCTGCGCCTGCGGTGGGACGACCGCGACCTGGTCGGCCGGGGGCGCGATGCGGCTGGCAACCGGCACGGAGGCGCTCGCCGAGACCGGCTTGGGCTCGACCTGGTCCGAGTGCGGCGCCGCGGCGGCCGCGTGGGGCGGGGCGCGGAGGGTCCCGCCGACCCGAACACGTGACCGTTGGACCCGAACGGCCCCGGGGCCGGAGCGGATCCGCCAGCCGGGGCGGATGCGTACGGCTGCTGATCGCGCGGATCCGTGCCCTGCGGCTCGGAGGAGTGCGGGGCCCCGTACGGAGCGTCGTGCGGCGGCCCATAGGACCCAGGACCGTCGTACGAGGGCGGAGCCTCGTGTGGGGGGCCGTAAGAAGGGGGAGGAGCCTCGTAGGCGGGCTGAGCCTCCGGCGCCTGCCCGTACTGACCCGGCGCGGGCGGCGGAGTGAAGAGATCTGCCCCTGACCGGCCTGCGGGTACGGGTTGGCCGCCGGCGGCGCCTGGTACGGATCGGCCGGGCGCGGGGTGAACAGACCGGGCTCACCGGGCGGCGGGGTGCCGAGGTTGGCACCTGGGACGCGCACCTCCTGCCCGGGGAAGCCACGCGGCGGCGAGTCTTCGCGGTCAGGCTGCCGGTGACCCGCCTCGTACCGGGTCGGCTCGAAGCCGCCCCTAGGCTGCTCGTAACCGCCGGAAGCCGGCTCAAAACCGCCGCCGGGCTGTTCGCCGTAACCGCCGGCGCTGGGCTCGAAGCCGGCAGTGGGCTGGACGCCCCGGCGGGCTCGAAGCGACCGCCAGGCTGCTCGTAACCACTGGCGGGCTGCTCGTAACCGCCGGCAGCGGGCTGGAAGCCCTCGGCGGGCTCGAAGCCGCCACCAAGCTGCTCGTAACCGCCGGCGTTGGGCTCGAAGCCCCTGGCGGGCTCAAAGCCGCTAGCCGGCCCGAAGCCACCCGGCTGGAAGCCGTTGCCCGGCTGAAGGCCGCCGTCGGGCTCGTAGCCACCGCCGGGCTCGCGCTGGGGCAGGTCGTGCCGGCTGGCCGGGCGCAGGGACGGCTGGGGAGCCGGCTCCGGCGGGTACGACGGCTCCGGCTGGGCGGTCGGCGGCGGCCAGGCACCTACCGGCGCCCACGCCTCGGGGGCAGGCCCATCGGCTCGGCCGGGGCTGCGCGGGAGGCACGGAGGCCACGCCGGGCGGGGACACCGACGCCACGCCGGGCGGCGGGAAGCCTGCCTGGGGCGGCTGTGGGAAGCCCGGCTGAGGGGGCGGGGGGAAGTTGCCCTGGGGCGGCGGGGGGTACGCCGCTGGCGGAGGCGGGTAGGCGTCCGGCTGCGGTCCCCAGTTGGTGGGGAACGCGGGTGCCGGTGCACCGGCCGGAACGCCGGGGGCGGGTGCCTCGGCGCTGTTCGGCGGGGGAGCGGCTCCCCACGGGGTGGGTACGCCCCATTCGCTGTCGTGCGCCGGCTGTCCACTACTGCCGTACAGCGCTGGTCCGCCGGCGCCCGGCGCAGCGTCAGCCGGCTCTTGGCCGGGGTGCTGCGGGCCCTCGGACGTCATGTGCGCCTCCTCCATCACATGTCGGCCGTGCCGCCTCCGCGTAGAGGCCCGGCGGAGCCGGCCGTGCAGGTCGTGGCGGCCCCGACTCGCGACCGCCGCCAGCAGTAACCGATTGATGACGACGGGTGCGCTGCCCAAGGGGCGACGACCGTTGCCAACCGTACCGGGCCCGCGCTGCTATCAGGAATCCCGGTCTCGGCGACCAGCCAACACAAACGACCCGCCCGGTGCACCCGGACGGGTCGCTAGGGCCTATCCGGCGGATCTTTGTGGGGCTGCGGCGGGCCCAGACGACGACCGGCGGCACCGGACGAAAGGCTACATACAACACCGGTATGTGACCTCCCGCCCGGCACCGCCGGATCGCCGCCTGGACCTCGCCTCGCTCCCACAAGATCCACCGGATAGGCCCTGACGTGCTTCAGATCACCCGTAGTGACGCTGGGCGATGATGCGGATCTCGTCGCGCACGGCTGGCGAGTTCGCGGCACTCAGTGCGCGCTCGATGGCGCGGGCGCGCCGGTTGGCCTCGCGGCGGCTGCGGTACCGATCGATCATCTTCATGGCTTCCCTCCCCTTTGCTCGCCTCCTATTTAACCTCGGAAAGCGTGCATCCGCCATCGATTATTAGGTGAGGTCGGCCACGTGCCGAATAATCTTAGGTCCAGGCCAGCAGGATCGCCTCCGGATCGGAGAGGAACGCGCCCACGTCCCGCAGGAACTTCGAGCCCAGTTCGCCGTCGATGATCCGGTGGTCGAACGACAGGCCGAGCGTCGTGACCTGGCGCACCCGGATCTTGCCCTTGTGCACCCAGGGCGCCTCACGTACGGCGCCGAACGCGAGGATCGCCGACTCGCCCGGCGGCAGGATCGGCGTGCCCGTGTCGATCCCGAAGACGCCCACGTTCGTGATCGTGAACGTGCCGCCGGACATGTCCGCCGGGGCGGTACGTCCTGCTTTGGCGGTTTGCACGAGCGCTGTCATCGCGTCGGCCAACTCACGCAGCGAGAGCCGGCCGGCGTCCTTGATGTTGGGAACGATCAGCCCGCGCTCGGTGGCCGCGGCGATGCCGAGGTTGACGTACTGCTTGACGACGATCTCGTCGCCCGCCCAGCTGGAATTGATCATCGGGTGGCGCTGGGCCGCCAGCAGGACCGCCTTGGCGACCAGCAGCAGCGGGGAGATCCGCGCCTCGCGCCACTCGGGCAGCGCCCGCAACCGGTCGAGCGCCTTGATCGACCGGGTCATGTCGATCGTCAGGAACTCGCTGACGTGCGGCGCCGTGAACGCCGACGTGACCATGTTCGCCGCGGTGAGCTTGCGCACGCCCTTGACGGGGATGCGCTGCTCCCGATCACCGACCGCAAAAACTGGGGCCGGCGCCGACACCGCGGCCTGCACGTCGTCCCGGGTGATCGAGCCCTCCGGCCCGGAGCCGGTGAGTGTGGTGAGATCCACACCGAGATCCCGGGCGAGCTTTCGGACGGGCGGCTTGGCCAGCACCAGCGGCTTCGACGGCGGTTCGGGCACTGCCTCTACGGCCGGCGGGGCGGTGCTGGGCGTACTCCCGTTTGTTTTGCGAGGACGGCGCGCGGCCGCGGCCGTCCGCGGACCGTAACCCACCAGGACCGGGGTGCGTGCGGCCTCGGCCGGCTCGCCGGCGTCGGGGTCCGTGTCGATCGAGATGATCGGCGCGCCGACCTCGACGGTCGTGCCCTCCTCGCAGTGGATGGCGAGGACCTTGCCGGCCCACTTCGCGGGGATCTCGACGGCGGCCTTGGCGGTCTCGACCTCGACGATCGGCTGGTTGAGCTCGATGGTGTCGCCGACCGACACCAGCCACTTGAGGATCTCGCCCTCGACCAAGCCCTCGCCGAGGTCCGGCAGGGGAAACTCCTTGATCCGCGACATCCCGGTCACCACCTGAAGGTGCGGTCGACGGCGTCGAGCACCCGGTCGAGGTCGGGCAGGAACTCTTCCTCCAGCCGGGCGGCCGGGTAGGGGGTGTCGTAGCCGGTCACCCGCAGGACGGGTGCCTCCAGGGAGTAGAAGCACTCCTCGGTGATCCGGGCGGCGATCTCGGCGCCCAGGCCGACGTTGGACGGCGCCTCGTGCACCATCACGCAGCGGCCGGTGCGGCGCACCGACTCGTAGATCGGCGCGAGGTCGAGCGGGGAGAGCGTGCGCAGGTCGAAGACCTCCAGCTCGCGGCCGTCCTCGGCCGCGGCCGTCGCCGCGTCCAGGGCCGTGCGGACCATCGGTCCGTAGGCCAAGACCGTCGCGTCCGTGCCGGGCCGCACGCGGCGGGAGGCATGCAAGGGGTACGTCAGGTCCGGGTCGACCTCGCCCTTCTCGTGGTACCGCCGCTTGGGCTCGAAGAACACGATCGGGTCGTCGGAGGTGATGGCCTGCTGGATCATCGTGTACGCGTCCTGCGGCGAGCTGCACGCCACCACCTTGAGGCCGGCGGTGTGCGCGAAGTACGCCTCGGGCGACTCGGAGTGGTGCTCGACCGCGCCGATGCCGCCGCCGAACGGGATGCGGATCACCATGGGCACTTTGACCTTGCCCTGCGACCGGTAGTACATCTTGGCGACCTGCGAGACGATCTGGTCGTACGCCGGGTAGACGAAGCCGTCGAACTGGATCTCGCAGACCGGGCGGTAGCCGCGGATCGCGAGGCCGATCGCCGTGCCGATGATGCCGGACTCGGCCAGCGGGGTGTCCATGACACGGTCGTCACCGAAGTCCTTCTGCAGGCCGTCGGTGATCCGGAAGACGCCGCCGAGCTTGCCGACGTCTTCGCCCATGATGAGGACCTTGGGGTCGCTCTCCAACGCCCGTCGCAGGCCGGCGTTCAGCGCCTTGCCAATGGTCAGCTTCTCGGCCATCAGTGCGCGCTCCCCTCGAACGAGTCCAGGTACTCGGCGAACCGCTCGCGCTGGGCGTCGATCTCCGGCGAGCCGTGCGGGTAGACGTTGTCGAACAGGGTCAACGGTTGCGGGTCGGGCATCGCGAGCACGCGCTCGCGCAGGTGCAGAGCCTCCCGCTTGGCCTGCTCGTCGACCTCGTCGAAGAAGGCCGCGTCGGCGATCTGCTGCTTTTCCACGAACGCCCGTACCCGGGCGATCGGGTCCTTGGCCTGCCATGCCTCGACCTCGCTAGCGATGCGGTAGCGGGTCGGGTCGTCGGTGGTGGTGTGGGCGCCCATCCGGTACGTGTACGCCTCGATCAGGGTCGGCCCCTGGCCGTGCCGCGCGTTGTCGAGCGCCGTGCGGGTGACCGCGTACGTGGCGAGCACGTCGTTGCCGTCCACCCGCAGGCCGGGGAAGCCGAAGCCGTCCGCCCGCCGGTAGAGCGGGATGCGGGTCTGCTTCTCGATCGGCTCCGAGATGGCGTACTGGTTGTTCTGGCAGAAGAACACGATCGGGGAGTGGAACACGCTGGCCCAGATGAACGCCTCGTTGACGTCTCCCTGGGAGGTGGCGCCGTCGCCGAAGTAGCAGAGGACGGCCTCGCCGTCGTCGCCGCCGACCTTGCCGTCCTTGGTGATGCCCATGGCGTACCCGGTGGCGTGGAGCGTCTGGGCGCCGATGACGATCGTGTACATGTTGACCCGGACCTCGTTGGGGTCCCAGGCGCCCTGGTCCACGCCCCGGAAGAGGCTCAGCGGCAGGATCGGGTCGATCCCGCGGCAATACAGGACCCCGTGCTCGCGGTACGTCGGGAACGCCATGTCCTGGGTGCGCAACGCCCTGCCGGAGCCGACCTGAGCCGCTTCCTGCCCCAGCAGGCTGGCCCAGATGCCCAGCTCGCCCTGGCGTTGCAGCGCGGTGGCCTCGGCGTCCAGTTTGCGGATCACCACCAGGTCGCGGTAGAGCCCCCGGTACTCCTCGTCGGTGAAGTCGACCGAGTACTCGACGCCGTCGGCGCCGGTAGCCCTCTCGATCCGCTCCCCGTCCGGGGTGAGTAACTGGACGAAATCCGGTGCTGGTTCGCCGGCCGCTTGTTTCGCCATCCGTCTCTCCCTGTCGTCGGTGCGGCGCTGCCGGGGGTGTCCCGGGGACGCGCAGCTCGTGGTGCCGGTGCCGCGCCTAGCCCGGGTTGGGGTTGCCGCGCGGCGGAGTGACGGCCCGCGCCGCCGCTCACCGCTGGTGGGCGGAGATTACGGCGGCGTTGCCGTCGGGTCCATATTCGCAGAGGTGAGGAGGCTCTCCACAGTGCCACCTTGCCAATGGTGGCTAATGCCGGTCTGGGGTAGTAGTTGCGGCGTCCGCTGGTGCGGAGGCCGCCCACGATGGCGGCGCGGACGTGGCAAAAAGGCCGGTATTCGCTGCGTCCGCTGGTGCGGAGGCCGCCCACGATGGCGGCGCGGACGTGGCAAAAAGGCCGGGTATAGCAGAAAAAATGGCACATGGACACGCTCTAGAGCGGTGGCGCTCCGTGTCCGTATGAGCGACCCTGTGTGAGGACTTCCGCCTCAACGTAGAGGAGCTACAGCCGTGCCGCACCGGGGGGATGGTTCGGTGCCGCTGCCGCTGCTCGCGCGCCACCGGCCGACGGGCGGCACGCACGTGGCGGACCGGCGCGTGGCCGGCGTACACCGGGCGGAGGGCCTAGCCGGCCCCACCAGGCGTTACACCGTCATCGTAATCATGCTTGTGACAATGTCCTCACTCCCGATCATCGCGGCGATCAGCGCCGGTTCGGCGACCGTCGGGAGTACGGCGGCGGGCGGTACGACCCCGTTCATCGCGCCGCCGTCGGAGGGACCGGTGGTGGTGTTGCCGCCGCCCACGCTGTTCCCCGAGGAGCCTCCGCTTCCGGCCGGAGTGGCCGAGTCTCTGCGCCCCGTGGCGAAGCGCGAACCTCAACGCCGCCGCCCCATCCGCACGCACCCCCGCCCCGCCCGTCCCGTGGAGTCCGCCTCGGTCTCCCCCGCCCGTCCCCGACCCCGACGCCGTCCCCCTCGCCTTCTCCCACGCCTTCCCCGTCCCCCACGCCCCCGGTGATCACCCTCCCGCCCACGCCCACACCTCCGTGCGTGCCCTTCCCGTCCGCGTTGATCAGGGAATAGCTCGGGCGTTTTGTGGCGTGCCGAGAGAGCGGGTCCCTGATCAGGCGGATCTTGGGCGTTCCGGCCGCAGCATCGGAGGGTGTAGCAGGGCGGCCGGGCCCGGACGAAGACCTGGGCGGGCCGGCCACGGTCGCCGGTCGTCGAGCGGCCGGCCGGCTCGACAAAACCGGGCGTACCCGTGACCTTGCGGTGGAAGTTGCGCGGATCGAGGTGGGTGCCCCACACCGTCTCGTACACCTGGCGCAGCTGGGCCACGGTGAACTCGGGCGGGCAGAACGCGGTCGCCAGCGGCGTGTACTCCAGCTTGGCGCGGGCCCGCTCCAGGCCGTCCGTGAAGATCTTTTCGTGGTCGAAGGCGAGGTCTGCCTCGCGTACCCGGCAGATCGGGAGCCACTCCGCGTGCGCCGCGTCGGTGCCGGCCACCGGGGTGGGCAGATCCGGCAGCAGGGCCAGGTAGGCGATCGTGACCACCCGCCCGCGCGGGTCGCGGTCCGGGTCGCCGTAGCTGCCGAGCTGCTCAAGGTGGCCGGCCGGGTGGCGTAGGCCGGTCTCCTCGGCCAACTCGCGTACGGCGGCGGTGGCGAGGTCCTCGGCGGGGAGGACGAAGCCGCCCGGCAGCGCCCACCGGCCCGCGAAGGGCGGGGTGCCGCGGCGTACCAGGAGCACGCACAGCTCGCCGCCGCGGACGGTCAGGACCACCAGGTCGACGGTGACCGCGAACATCTCTTTATCACCACCTTGACGAGAATCTATCACGGCTGTTATCGTCATGGTGACGAGAAAAAGGGGAGGGTGGTCATGGCGGACGTGACCAAGCGGTTGTTCCTGCGGCACCTGCGGGGTGCCCCGACGACCTGGGTCCGGCACCACGCGCGCGGCCGGGTCAAGCACGAGGGGATCGGGCAGTCCTTCTGGTACCGGCCGCTGGTCGGCGTGCTGAGCGAGGTGCCGGTCGACGACCGCGAGCTGCCCCTGCTCTTCCACGCCCGGACCAGCGACTTCGCCGACGTGACCGTGCAGGCCACCGTGACGTACCGGGTCGCCGACCCGGCCCTGGCCGCCGGCCGGCTGGACTTCTCCGTCGACCCGCACCGCGGCGTCGCCCGGGCCAGGCCGCTGGACCAGATCGCCACGCTCCTCGCCGAGCTGGCCCAGCAGCCGGCGCTCGACCTGCTCGCCCGGGTGCCGCTGGCCGAGGCGCTGACCGACATCGCCGCCGTACGCGAGGCGGTCTCGGCGGCGCTCCGCGACGAGGCAAGGCTCGCCGATGTGGGCGTGGCCGTGGTCAGCGCCCGGGTCGTCGCGGTCCGCCCGGAGCCGGAGATGGAGCGCGCGCTGCAGACGCCCACCCGGGAGGCGGTGCAGGTCGAGGCCGACCGCGCCACGTACGCCCGCCGCGCCCAGGCCGTCGAGCAGGAGCGGGCCATCGCCGAAAACGAGCTGCAAAGCAAGATCGAGCTGGCCCGCCGCGAGCAGCAGCTCGTCGAGCAGCACGGCGCCAACTCCCGCCGCAAGGCCGAGCTGGAGGCGACCGCCGAGCTGGCCGTCGCGCAGGGCAAGGCCGAGCGGTCCGCGGTGCTGGCCGCCGCCGAGGCAGAGAAGGAGCGCACCCTCGCCGCTGCCAAGGCTGAGGGGGTACGGGCGGTAGGGCTGGCCGAGGCAGAGACCGAGGCGGCCAAGCTGGCGGCGTACCGGGACCTGCCCCCGGCCGTCCTCCAGTCGTTGGCGCTGCGCGAGGTCGCGGGGCAGCTCCCCGAGATCGGCCAGCTCACCGTCACTCCCGACGTGGTGACCAGCCTGCTCGGACGGCTCTCGAAATGAAAATGAGCGTGGGTGCGGCGACCGGCACGCTCGCCCCGCGGGTCGTCGTGGTGAGCCGGCACAGCGAGCTCGACGAGCTGCTGGCTCACCACGGCACCCAAGCCGCCGCCGGCTACTTCCTCCGGCAGCGGGGCCGCGACATGGCCGAGGTCGTGGCCCGGCACGACGCGCTCCAAGCCGCGCTGACCGCGGTCGGGGCCGCGATCCCGGCGGACTGGCGGCGCGGCCGGGCGGACCGCGACGACCTGGCCCGGTTCCCGTTCGCGCCGGAAGACATCGTGATCGCGGTCGGCCAGGACGGGCTGGTGGCAAACGCGGCGAAGTACCTCGACGGGCAGCCGGTCATCGGCGTCGACCCGGAGCCGGGGCGCAACGCGGGCGTGCTCGTGCGATTCGCACCAGACTCCATCGGCCGGCTGCTGCCGGCGGTGGTCGCCGGTCGGGCGCGGATACGGGAGCGCACGATGGCCCGCGCCGCCCTCGACGACGGGCAGGCGCTGCTGGGCCTGAACGAGATCTACGTCGGGCACGCCAGCCACCAGTCCGCCCGGTACGTCCTGTCCACCGCGGACGGGCGCCGGGAGCGGCAGTCGTCGTCCGGCCTGGTGGCGGGCACCGGCACCGGCGCGACCGGGTGGTGTGCCTCGATCTCCCGGGAGCGGCCCGGCGCACCCCACCTGCCCGAGCCCGACGAGCCGGCGCTGTGCTGGTTCGTACGCGAGGCGTGGCCGTCACCGGCGACGGGGGTGTCGATGACGGCCGGCCAGCTGAGTGACGGCGACGCGCTGGAGGTGACCGCCGAGGGCGACCGGCTCGTGGTCTTCGCCGACGGCCTGGAAACCGACCACCTCGCCATGTCCTGGGGTCAGCGGGTGACGATCACCCTGGCGGAGCGCCGGCTACGCCTGGTCGAGCCCGCGTAGTGCTCACCCCTCCGGCTCACCGCCCGCCGTGCTGCGTCGATCAAGGCTTTCTGCGTCGATCAAGGGCAAATGGCCGTGGATTGGAGATCAAAGCACGACCATTTGCCCTTGATCGACGGCAAAGTCCTTGATCGACGCAGCGCCCGCCGGGGCGCGGCGGGCGGGGCGGGGCGGGCGGGGCGCGGCAGGTGGGGCGCGGCAGGTGGGGCGGTGGGGTAGCGGGGCGGGGTTAGTCGCGGTCGCGGAGCCAGGCGTCCAGGGCGTCGGGGTCGCTGGGGTCGATGCCTTCCGCGATCAGCTGGGCCACGGCGGCCGTGGCCGGGCTGCGGCGTTCGCCGGTCGTGTAGAGCCGCACGAACTCGGGGATCATCTCCTCGATCGCCTCGTCCGTGCGGGCGGCCGCCGAGGCGGGCAGCCCGCGCTGGCGGCTGGCGTACGCGGCCCAGGCGCGGACCACGCGGGGCAGCATCGCGGCGTCGTCCATGTCGAGGACGGCCCGCCGGTGCACCCAGTCGAGCAGGAAGAGGCCGGCCACGGCGGGACTCCACCGCATCGGGTCGGGCTCGGCGTAGCTGGCCACATGGTCCAGCACCAGGCTGATGCAGAAGTGCAGCGACGGCAGCTCCGCCTCGGTGACGTGGGTCAGCCCGTGGCGGGCCGCCTCCGAGGAGTCGAGGAAGCGGCGTACCAGGTCATCGGAGGAGAACGGCGCGGGATCGGGCACCGCCGTCAGCATCGGCGTGGGCAGCAGCGACAGCCGGGCGCCGGCCAGCGCGCGGTCGGTGGCCAACGAGCCGTCCGCCGGCAGGTTGGTCAGCCCGTCGGTGATCCGCAGGTGGCGGGCCACCTCGCCGCGCAGGCGCCGCGGGTCCTCCTCGCGAAACCAGGTGAGCTCGTCCTCAGCGCACATCTCCCGCACCTGGGCCAGGATGCGCTCGGCCGGGCCGCCGACGAAGACGTCCTTGGTGATGCCGATGTTGTGGTCGACCAGGGCCACCACGGCGTGCTCGGGGCCGCCCGAGTCGCTGTCGTCGTAGGCGAAGGTGGCCAGGTAGGACGTCTGGTCGCCGTACACGTCTCCGTAGGCGTAGCTGCCGGTGAGCCGCACCTGCCCGAGCTGGTCGGTCCACGGCGGCGCCTGGGCACCGCGCTTGACCGCGGCGGCGCCGGACGCCTCGGGCACGAGCGCCGCGAAGACCTCCCGGATCGTGGTCGCGGCGGCCGTGCGGCGCCGCGACGTGGCGGCGAGGAACCCGCCCACGAAGTCGCGCACGGCGTCGGCCCGGTCTTCCTCGGCGACCGCGTACACGCTGCCGAGCAGTGCGGTCCCGAGCATCTCGGCGTCCAGGGCGCAGTCGAGCTTGGCAACGTCGCGAGCGGCTCGCAACACCGCCTCGTAGGGCGTCATGGACAGACCCTACGCCCGCCGCCGCCGGTCGAGCACGAGAAGGCCGACCGGGACGGCCACCCCGAGCGCCAGCGCCACCAGGCTCGCCACGAGGTCCGCACCGGCCAGCGCGCCATGGTGGCGGGCATGGAAGATCAAGTGCAAAGAAGAGAACACCAGCACTCCACACAGGACCACCGCGGTCACCTTGCGGTCCGCGAGCCACGCCGCCATCAGCAGGAGTACGCCCAGGGCGGTGAACGTGGCGCCCAGATCTATCACGAGGTGCTCGTTGTAGGGCGGATACGCGGCGGTCCACGCCCGCCCGAAGCCGGGGAACGTGTCGAAGAACCACCGCGGCGCCAGCGTCGCCGGCACGCCCCAGGACAGGTGGAGCGCGCCGAGCAGCCCCAGCCCGAGCCTCACGATCCGGCGGACGTCAGTGCCTCTCGTGCCTCGGCGTACGCGTGCAGGACCGTCCGGACGGGCGCGACGATGTGCTCCCGCGCCACCTCGGTGACGGCCGCCCGCAGCCGGTTTTCCGCCCGGCGCCGGGCACGCCGCGCCGCGTGCCGGATGAGCGGGCGCACCAGGAAGCCGATCAGCACCCCGGCCAGCAGCCCGCCGACGAGCAGCACCGTGGGCAGCGGTACGACGCCGACCATCGGGTAGTCCAGTTCGGGCAGCCCGAGCACGCGTACGGCGTACCCGGCAGCCAGCCAGAGCAGCCCGCCCACGGCGGCGAGGGTGACCAGCCACTGCAGCCCACCCACGACCCGCCACCACGCCGGCGTCTCGTCCATCCGCAGGTTGGTGCTGGCGACGGCCCGGTCGAGCGCGTCGGGCACGTCGCGCAGCCGGGAACGGGCCGCGGTGTTGAGCGCGGTCGACCACAGGTCGGGCAGCGGTGCCGAGGCGCGGTCGGCGACCGTGCGGAGCGCCAGGCCGACGGCGGCGCGCTGGGCGGCGTTCGGGTCGGGCACCGAGGTGGCGCCGACCGGCTCGCCCGGCTCGACCGGGCCCTCGGGAAGGTGCAGCCGGCGCAGCGGATCGGGGCGCAACCGGCGCCAGCCCCGCACGACCGGCCAGCCGGTCGCCTGCGCCGCCCGATGCCGGTACGCGTGCTCGGTCGCCTCCGCCACGGCCGGCACCCCGGCGGCGACGGCGAGCGCGTCGGTCAGCTCCCGCACGGTGCTCCGGTCGATCTCGTCCTCGGCCACGGCCGGGCCCACCACGTCGGAGAGCTGGTCGACCACGGTGTCGACGTCGCCGGCGAGCCGCCGCAGGGATGCCTGCCGCTCGGCGACGGTTTGCTCGAGCATGCCGCGCAGGTCGGTGATGGCCGACTGCCGCAGCGCGGTCGTGGCCACCAGCGGTACGCCGTCGAGCTGGTCTTCGTCGAGCAGTTTGCGCAGGTCGGTAAGGACCCGCTCGACCTCGTCCGGGGGCAGCCGGTCGATCTGGTTGAGCACCACGACCGTGACGTCCTTGTGGTTGCGAAACTCCTGCAGGTATCGCGTGTGGACCACCCGGTCGGCGTACTTCTGCGGGTCGACCACCCAGACCACCAGGTCGACGAGGCCCAGCAGCCGGTCGACCTCCAGCCGGTGCGACCGCTCCACCGAGTCGAAGTCGGGCAGGTCCAGCAGCACCAGCCCACGCAGTGCCCGCTCGTCGTCGCCGTCCAGCGCGCTCTCCCGGATGAACCGGTGCCGCGGCAGCACCCCCACCCAGTCGAGCAGGCGGTTGGCGCCCTGCAGGTTGCCCCACACGCAGGCGTGGGCCATGCCGGTGGTCGGGCGGCGCACGCCCACCGGCGACAGGTCGAGCCGGGCCAGCGCGTTGAACAGGCTGGACTTGCCGCTGCCGGTGGCACCGGCGAGGGCCACCACGGTGTGGTCGCGGGAGAGCGCCAGCCGGGCGCCGGCCCGTTCGACCACGGTGTGCGCGGCGATCAGGCGCTGCTCGGGCAGGTGGCCGTCGACCACCCGGATGAACCGGCCGATCGCGTCGACCCGGTCGGACAGCCGGTCGGCGTCGATCTCGTCGTCGCGCCGCAACCTGCTGAGAATGCTCATAGATGAACCCCCGGCAGGGCCAACATGGTGCCGTCGGTGAGGGCGGCCTTTGCCCGCGCGTACTCCACCAGGGCGGCGGCGTCGCGCAGGTCCGTGGCGGGATCCGCGCTGATCCCGGCGGCGATCAGCCGGTCGGCGTAGCGCGCGGCCTCCTCGTCCAGGATCGCGTTCGTCCGCGCCAGCAGGTCGTCGCGGGCCTTCGCGGCCAGGGCACGGATGGCCTGGTCGCCGAAGATGGCTTCGAGCACCTTCTGCGCGGCGACCGTGGTGCCACCGGCGACCGCGACCTCCGCCCCGGTCGGGATGAACGCCGTCGACGCGAACACGCCGATCATGACGAGGAGCCCGGTGGCGTTCACGGCGTACGCGGCGCCGCGGGCGGTGGCCCGCTTGTGGCCCGCCTCCCGCCGGATCATCTCCAGCACCCCGCGCTGCCAGTCGCGTACCAGCCGTTCGGCCCGCTCGGGCAGGTCGGCGCTGGATCGGCCGAGGCTCGGATCGAGCAGCGCGGACCCGGCCGGGTGCGCCTGCCAGCCCGAGTACGCCTGGTCGGCCGCGTCGGCGGCGGCACCCCGGATCAGCGTGACCAGGTTGGCCTCGATCGCCGAACGAAGCTCGCGCCCGGGCACCGGCCGGCCGCGGAGCGCGGCGACGACCCGGTCCCGGAGTCGGCCGATGCGCGCCTCCAGGGTGCGCAGCAACTCGCCGGTGCCGATGAACTCCTGCCACCGGGCGAGCACCTCGCCACGCAGCAACCGGCCGTCCTGCACGCCCTGCGAGACCGTGCGGCGCCCGGCCCGGTACGCGGCGCGTACCCGATCGTCGAGGGCGTCCGCGGTGGTGACCTGCTCGTCCGCGGCGGCGGCCAGCCCCGCGACCGCCGGTTCGAGCGCGGCGAGCGCGCCGTCGAGCGTCTGCCGGACCACGGCGGCGCGGGTGGCCGCGTCGGCGGCGATCCGGCCGAACCAGTCGCGCAGCGGCATCGTCACCGACTCGGACAGCAGGCCCTGGCTGTCGACCTCGGTCTCCGGCAGTACGAACAGGGGCGCGGTGTCCAGGCCGTGGATGGACAGCATCTCGAGCAGGTGGGCGGTGACCTCCTCGGCGGCCTCCGGCGGCACCCGGTCGAGCACCAGCGCGGTGACCGTGCCCCGGTAGCGCGCGGTCTGCAACAGCTCCCACGGCACCGCGTCGGCGTACCGGGCGGCCGTGGTGACGAAGAGCCACAGGTCGGCGGCCGCGAGCAACTGCGCGGCAAGCGCCCGGTTCTCGTCCACCACGGAGTCGATGTCGGGCGCGTCGAGGAATGCCAGCCCGGCGGTCAGCGCGGGCGCGGCGACGATCTGCAGCGAGTCCGGTTCGCTGGTGGCCTCGGTGGTACGGGTCAGCCCCGGCAGCAGGTCTCCGCGCCGAAACCACTGCGAGTCCGCCGGATTGCACACCAGTACGGGCGTGCGCGTGGTCGGCCGCAGCACGCCGGCCGGGCTCACCGGTGCCCGTACGAAGCTGTTGACCAAGGTGGACTTGCCCGCTCCCGTCGAGCCGCCGACCACGACCAGCAGCGGCGCGTCCAGGCGCGCGAGCCGGGGCAGCAGGTAGTCGTCGAGCTGCGCCAGCAGGGCCGCACTGATCCGGCGGGCGTCTTCGGCCGAGTGCAGGACCAGCGGGTACTGCGACCCGGCGATCGCCCGCGCAGGCGGGTGAGCGCGGCGGCTATCTCCGCGGCGCTGTCGTCTTCTGGGCCGTCGTCGTCTTCTTCCGCCGCTTCCTCGTTGGCCGGGTTGGCCGGCTCCACCTCGGCGGTTGGCTCTTCCGGCTCCGGCTCCGGCTCCGGCTCGGCGACGGCCTCGGTGTCCTTCTCCGGCTCGGCGTCGGCCTCGGGCTCGGTGGCCTCAGGCTCGGTTTCTGCCTCGGGCTCGCTCGCGGCGGGCTCG
This sequence comes from Phytohabitans rumicis, assembly GCF_011764445.1. NCBI lineage: Bacteria > Bacillati > Actinomycetota > Actinomycetes > Micromonosporales > Micromonosporaceae > Phytohabitans > Phytohabitans rumicis. Next base: position 4,332,690 of record NZ_BLPG01000001.1, on the reverse strand, counting down.
GTGACGGCTTCGGGTGTCTCGGCGCTGGTCTCTGTGGGAGCCGCGGCCGGCTCCGCCTCCGTGGCACGCTTGAGCTCGGCGGGCTTCGCCTCCGTGCCGTGCTCAGCGTCGGCCGCGGCTCCGGCGTCCTGGTCAGACCCCGGATCCGGGCTGGCCGGCGGCTCCTCGGGGGTCGCGGTAGGCGTGCCAGATCTCCCCGCCGGCATGTCACCGTGCGACGTCACGGGTAAAGACTGCCCGATCCACGCATCGCATACAACACAAACAGTGCGGCTTCCGCTAACGTTTGCCCGTTTCCCGCTCGACCACCACCCTCGTTCCGATCAAGGACCTTCCCGTCGATCAAGGGCAAACGGTCGTGGTTTGATCTCCGATTCACGGCCGTTTGCCCTTGATCGACACGGAAAGCCTTGATCGGCGTGGCGGGGCGCAGTGTGGCGCGGGGGTGGCCCGGCCCGCGTAGCCTTGCGTGGGGGGCGCTCAACCCTGGATTTGACGATGAGGGTGGGCGTGGCACTATTGAGCCTGGTCCACTCAACTTGACCCGTTAGAAGCGAGGGAAGCGAACATGGCACGTGCGGTCGGCATCGACCTCGGCACTACCAACTCCGTGGTCAGCGTGCTCGAGGGTGGCGAGCCCACCGTCATCGCGAACGCCGAGGGATCGCGCACCACGCCGTCGATCGTCGCGTTCGCCCGTAACGGTGAGGTGCTCGTCGGTGAGGTTGCCAAGCGGCAGGCGGTGACCAACCCAGACCGGACGATCCGGTCGGTGAAGCGGGAAATGGGCACCAACTGGACCGTCGACATCGACGGCAAGAAGTACACCCCGCAGGAGATCTCCGCGCGGGTGCTGATGAAGCTCAAGCGCGACGCCGAGGCGTACCTGGGCGAGCGGATCACCGACGCGGTGATCACCACTCCGGCGTACTTCAACGACGCGCAGCGTACGGCCACCAAGGAGGCCGGTGAGATCGCCGGCTTCAACGTGCTGCGGGTGGTCAGCGAGCCGACCGCGGCCGCGCTGGCGTACGGGCTGGACAAGGGCTCCAAGGAGCAGACCGTCCTGGTCTTCGACCTCGGCGGTGGCACGTTCGACGTCTCGCTGCTGGAGCTGGCCGAGGGCGTCATCGAGGTGAAGTCCGCCAGCGGTGACAACCACCTCGGCGGCGACGACTGGGACGAGCGGATCATCGACCACCTGGTCAAGACGTTCCGCGGTCAGCACGGCGTCGACCTGTCGCAGGACAAGATGGCCATGCAGCGGCTCAAGGAGGCCGCCGAGAAGGCCAAGATCGAGCTGTCCGCGGCCACCACGACGAGCATCAACCTGCCGTACATCACGGCCGGTCCGGCCGGTGCCGACGGCAGCCCGTCCGCGCCGCTGCACCTGGACGTGACCCTGAGCCGGGCCGAGTTCCAGCGGATGACGCAGGACCTGCTCGACCGCTGCAAGGGCCCGTTCGAGCAGGCGATCAAGGACGCCGGCGTGAAGCTGGCCGCCATCGACCACGTGATCCTGGTCGGCGGCTCCACCCGGATGCCGGCCGTCTCCGACCTGGTCAAGCAGCTCACCGGCAAGGAGCCCAACAAGGGCGTCAACCCGGACGAGGTCGTGGCCGTGGGTGCGGCGCTGCAGGCCGGTGTGCTCAAGGGCGAGGTCAAGGACGTCCTGCTGCTCGACGTGACGCCGCTGAGCCTGGGCATCGAGACCAAGGGCGGCATCTTCACCAAGCTCATCGAGCGCAACACGACGATCCCGACCAAGCGGTCCGAGGTCTTCACGACGGCCGACGACAACCAGCCGTCCGTGCTGATCCAGGTCTTCCAGGGCGAGCGGGACATCGCGGCGTACAACAAGAAGCTCGGCACCTTCGAGCTGACCGGCCTCCCGCCGGCGCCGCGGGGCGTTCCGCAGATCGAGGTCACCTTCGACATCGACGCGAACGGCATCGTCCACGTCAACGCCAAGGACCTGGGCACCGGCAAGGAGCAGTCGATGACGATCACCGGCGGCTCGGCGCTGCCGAAGGACGACATCGAGCGGATGATGCGCGACGCGCAGGAGCACGCCGACGAGGACAAGCGGCGCCGCGAGGAGGCGGAGACCCGCAACCTCGCCGAGCAGCTCCAGTGGCAGACCGAGAAGTTCATCGCGGAGAGCGGCGACAAGCTGCCCGCCGACTCCAAGGACCAGATCAACGAGGCCCTCGGCGACCTGCGCAGCGCGCTCGGCGGCAGCGACATCGAGAAGATCCGTTCGGCGCACGAGAAGCTGGCCACGGTCTCCCAGCAGGCCGGCTCGCTGCTGTACGCGCAGCAGGCCGAGCAGGCCGGTGCGGGTGCGGATGCCGGGGCGGACAACCCGGGCCCGGGCGCCACGGGTTCCGCCGGTGCCAAGCCGGATGACGTGGTGGACGCCGAGATCGTCGACGAGGACGACAAGAAGTGACTCCTGCACGCGACGATGACCAGGCCGCCGAGCGGGTCGTCATCCGTGACAAGCGGAGGATCGATCCGTCCGGCGGCAAGGTGAAGGCCGCCGACGCGGCCGAGTCCGATGCCGCCAAGGCGGACAAATCAAAGAGGTCTGAGACGACCGACAAGGCGACGGAGGCGTCGGTGGCAGCCGAGGCGGAAACCACCGCAGCGGGGCAGGACGCGCCGGAGGGCGCCACGAAGGAGCGCAAGCCCAACCACGCGGCACCGGAGGTCGCCGAGGACGAGTCCGCCGTGGAGGCGGAGCTCGCCGAGGTGACCGCCGGTGCGCTGGGTGCCGAGCTGGAGGCGCTCCGGGCCGACCTGGACGAGCGGACCAAGGACCTGCAGCGGGTTACCGCGGAATACGCGAACTACCGCAAACGGGTCGACCGCGATCGAGGACTGGCCGCGGAGCAGACCACCGGTCAGGTGTTGAGCGCGCTTTTGCCCGTACTCGATGACCTGGATCGGGCCCGCGAGCACGGTGACCTGGTGGGCCCCTTCGCCGCGGTGGCCGAGCAGCTGGTCGCGGCGCTGGGGAAGTTCGGGCTGACCGCGTTCGGTGAGAAGGGCGACCCCTTCGATCCGACCCGGCATGAGGCGGTCGCGCATCTGACCTCGGCAGAGGTCAGCGAGCCGACGTGCGTCAACGTCATGCGCCGGGGCTATCTGCTCGGCGATCGGCTGCTGCGGGCGGCGCTTGTCGCCGTCGCAGACCCTGAATAGTCGCCGGGGGAGGTGGATGAGGTGAGTTCGAAGGACTGGCTGGAAAAGGACTTTTACGCCGTCCTAGGGGTTCCGAAGTCCGCCTCCCCGACGAGATCAAGAAGGCGTACCGCAAGCTCGCCCGCGAACTGCACCCGGACCACAACCCCGGCAACGCGGAGTCCGAGGACCGGTTCAAGTCTGTCTCCGAGGCGTACGACGTGCTCTCCGACGAGCGCAAGCGCAAGGAGTACGACGAGATGCGCGCGCTCTTCGGGTCGGGCGCGTTCCGGCGCGGGGCGCGGGGCGGGTTCGATCCCTCCGACCTCTTCGGCGGGTTCCAGGGCGGCGGCGGTGGCGGCGACCGTCGGTTCGGCGGCGCCGGCTTCTCGGACATCTTCAGCTCGATCTTCTCGGGCGGGGGCGGTGGTGGCGGCGGCGGTCGGGCCCGCGGGCCGGCCCGTGGGCGCGACGTCGAGGCCGAGGTGGTGCTCGACTTCGGCGACTCCGTACGCGGGGTCACGCTGCCGCTCTCGCTGCGGGCGCCGGGCGTGTGCGACACCTGTCACGGCAACGGTGCCAAGCCGGGCACCCAGCCGCGCGCCTGCCCGGTGTGTCTCGGCTCCGGGCTGGTGACCCGCAACCAGGGGTCGTTCAGCTTCTCCGAGCCGTGCCGCGAGTGCCAGGGCGTCGGCACGATCGTCGACGAGAAGTGCCCCGAGTGCCTGGGCACCGGCGGGGTCACCAAGACCCGCACGATCAACGTCCGCTTCCCGGCCGGCGTGGGCGACGGCCAGCGGATCCGGCTGGCCGGGCGGGGTGAGCCGGGTGTGCGCGGCGGCCCGGCCGGCGACCTGTACGTGCTGGTCAAGGTGCGCCGGGACGACCTGTTCGGCCGGTCCGGCGACGACCTGACGCTGAACGTGCCGATCACGGTCGCGGAGGCGGTGCTCGGCACCGACCTGCGGGTGCCGACCATGGACGGCGCGGTCACGCTCCGGGTGCCGCCGGGCACGCCGAGCGGGCGCACCCTGCGGGCCCGTGGCAAGGGCGTGGCCCGGCGCGACGGGCGGGTCGGCGACCTGCTCGTGACCGTCGAGATCACGATCCCGAAGGACCTCAACGACAAGGCCCGGGACGCGCTGGAGACGTTCGCCGCGGAGACCTCGCCGCCGCCGCGGGAACATCTTGACGCACGGGTACGTCGATATGGGTAGCCGGTAAGGGGTGAGCATGATGGACGCCGAATTCACGATCTCCGTCGAGGCCGCCTCCGACGCCAAGGTCTTGATCATCTCAGTGGCGGCGCGGATGGCGGGCATGCACCCGCAGACGCTTCGCCAGTACGACCGGTTGGGGCTCGTGCAGGCCGGCCGCGCGACGGGTGGCGGCCGGCGGTACAGCGCGCGTGACGTGGCGCTGCTGCGCGAGGTGCAGCGGCTGAGCCAGGAGGTCGGCGTCAACCTCGCCGGGATCAAGCGGATCATCGGCCTGGAGCAGCTCGTGGCGGAGCTCCAGGACCGGGTGAGCGAGCTGGAAGGCGCGCTCGCCGAGGCGTACCAGCGGGTGGCCGAGTACGAGGCCGGCACGTACCCGCGGGCCGACCTCGTGCCGATCAACCAGGTGTCGAACGCGCTGGTGGTCTGGCGTCCACGCCGGTCGTCGTAATTGCCCGTTTCAGCTCCTCAGCCAGCCCTGTCGACTAATCTGACGTTTGGCCTGGACGGCACATTCCGGGCTATTGGGAAGGCGAAGGAGGGGTCAATGGGGATCGCCGACTCGTTCAGGGAGAAGGCCGAGCAGGCCATCGACAAGATCGGCGCGGATCGGGTCAAGGACGGCGTGGAGAAGGCGGGCGACAAGCTCGACGAGAAGACCGGCGGCAAGTACGCCGACCACATCGACAAGGGCCAGAACGCGGCTTCGAACTACATCGACAAGATGGACGGCGACGACTCGAACAAGTGAGCCGTTGGCGCGAAATGGCGACAGCGCACGGGCGGGGATCCACGGGGGGTCCCCGCCCGTCCCGCTGTCCGCGTGGGCCCGCAAGATCGCCGTGATCAGGGACCGGCTCCAGGGGCGCGCCGCAACACGCCCGAGTTACTCCCTGATCAACGGGGAGAGACGGGGAGGCCGGGGCCGGGGGTTAGGCGAGGCGGCGGGATTGGCGGACTAGGCCGCCCTCGCACCAGTCGTGGTAGTCGAAGAGGTCGGGCTTGGACAGCAGGACCTCGCGTTGTGGGCCCAGGTGACCATCAGCTCGTCGCCGTACTCCTCGGCCTGCTCCACCAGCTTGCGCAGGCGCCGCTTGGGGTGCGCGCGGAAGTTCGTCCGGATGCCGTCGGCCGCGTAGATGTAGAGACAGTGCAGCGCGAAGCGGCGGGCCGGGCAGGACCGGTCCATGGCGAGATCGAAGAGCGTGCCGATCAGGCGGTCGCCGGAGACCAGCAGGTCCCAGTCCGGCGGCATCGACTGCAGCGGCACGGAATCCGGCTGGTACGCCCACGCGCGTAGCTCCGCCGCCGAGGGATCGACAGCGTTGGCGAAGCCCCGAAACATCGACTGTTGTAAGGTCACCCGCCCGCTCCCCTCGCGAGTCTGCCCCCGCAGGCTCCGGGCCCGACCCCCGGAATCTGCGGCGACACGGTAACGCGCCGCCGGGTATTTGCGGAAGAGGCGGAAAGTGTCATACGCCAACCCGTTACGTAAGCGGCCCCTGTCAGTCCGTTGTGGGCAAGGGTTGCGGCCGCCTTCGTGCCCTGCTCCGGCGCAGGATAAGCCCCTTGAACCAGGCGAAGTCGGGCAGCCGTGCCAACATTGGTCCACTCACCACTGTGATCAAGACGTAGGCGGTCGCGAGCGGTGCGAGTTGTGGCTCGATGCCCGGGGTGGCCACCGCCAGGCCGGCGATGACGATCGAGAACTCGCCGCGCGGCATCAGTCCCAGTCCGGCCCGTAGCCGGCCCGGCACCGCGATGCCGGCGCGCTTCGCCGCGACGTACCCAGTAATGATCTTGGTGGCCATGGTGACCACCGCGAGCCCGAGCGCGGGCAGCAGCACCGGCGGCATGTCTTCGGGGTTTGTCGCCAGGCCGAAGAACACGAAGAACACCGCGGCGAAGAGGTCGCGCAGCGGCGAGAGCAGTTCGGTCGCGTGGTGGGCGACCGGGCCGGAGAGCGCGATGCCGACGAGGAACGCGCCGACCGCCGCGGACACCTTGAGCTGGGCGGCCACGCCGGCGACGAAGAGCGTCAGGCCGAGTACGCCGAGTAGCAACGCCTCGGGGTCCTTGACGGAGATGAACGCGGAGATGGCGTGGCCGTACCGGATCGCGACCATAAGCACGACACCGACCGTGCCGACCGCGATCGCCATGGTCTGCGCCCCGCCCATCAGCCCGACGCCGGCCAGCACCGCGGTCAGCAGCGGCAGGTAGAGGGCCATGGCCAGGTCCTCGATGACCAGGATGGACAGGATGACCGGCGTCTCCCGGTTACCCAGCCGGCCCAGGTCGGCGAGCACCTTGGCGATGACGCCGGAGGACGAGACCCAGGTGATGCCGGCGAGTACCAGCGCGGCCACCCAGCCCCAGCCCAGCAGCAGCGCGAGCGCGGCGCCGGGCAGGGCGTTGAGCAGCCCGTCGAGCAGGCCGGCCGGGGCGTTGCTGCGCAGGTTGCCGATGAGCTCGCTGGCCGTGTACTCCAGGCCGAGCATGACCAGCAGCAGGATCACGCCGATCTCGGCGCCGATCGCGAAGAACTCCTCGCTGGCCGACAGCGGCACCAGTCCGCCGTGCCCGAACGCCAGCCCGGCGAGCAGATAGAGCGGGATGGGCGAGAGCCCGATCCGCCGGCTGAGCCGGCCGAGCAGTCCGAGGCCGAACAGCAGCGCGCCTACCTCGATGAGTAGGACGGTGGTGTCGTGCATGCGCTCAGCTGTCCGGATCGCCGTCGGCGAGGATCGCGGTGACGCCGTCGAGCCCTTGCCGGGTGCCCACCACGACCACCACGTCGCCCGCTTCGAAGACGAACTCCGGCCCCGGCGATGCGATCACCTGGCCGTCGCGGAGCACCGCGACGATCGAGGCGCTCGTCCGGGTACGGGCCTTGGTGTCGCCGAGGAGCCGGCCGACGAACCGCGAGCCGGCCGGGATGGAGATCTGCTCGGTGAGCAGGCCCGCGGCTTGCTGGCGCAGCCCGGAGAGCTGGCCGAGCATGAGCGAGGCGCCGAGGATGTCGGCGAGCGCCTCCGCCTCGTCGTCGTTGAGCGGGATCGAGGCGATGCAGGCGTCCGGGTCGTCTTCGTCGTACAGGACGAGGTCGCGGCGCCCGGTGCGGTGGGTCACCACGCCTACCCGCCTGCCCGACTCGGTCACGATGTCGTGACGTACGCCAATGCCCGGAAGTGCCGTCTGCTCTACCCGTACTCGCACCAGCAACACGGTACCTTTCTGCGTGTGAGCGAGCTTTCTCCTCAGCACCCGTCGCCCCATCGCGATCTCCGCATGTCCAACGCGGATCGGGAGCGGATCGTGCAGCGGCTGAACGACGCCGCCAGCGAGGGGCGGATCACCCTCGCCGAGTTCGAGGAACGGGTCGCCGGGGTGTGGGCCGCCGCGACGTACGGGGAGGTCGAGCCGTACGTCGCCGACCTGCCGGTGGCGCCCGGGCTGGCCCCACCCCGCGAGGTCGCCGAGCTGCGTTCGATCGCATCGGAGCTGAAGCGCAAGGGTGTCTGGGCGGTGCCCCGGCGGATCGTGGCGAGCAACAAGGCCGGCTCGGTGAAGCTCGACTTCACCGACGCGGTGATCTCCCATCCGGTGGTGGAGATCAGCCTCGACGTCGTCGCCGGCAGCACCGTCCTGGTCATGCCGCCGGGCGCCTCCGTGGACGCCACCGACGTGCAGACCGTCGCGGGTAGCGTCAAGCATCGCGGAGTGCCCGAGGCGGGCGGTTCGCCCCACTTCGTGGTGACCGGCCGCCAGTCGATGGGCAGCCTCGTCGTACGGCATCAGTACCGGTTCTGGCGCTGGCGGTGGTAGTTCGTCCGGCGCGCTAGAGTTGAGTGGTCCACGCTCAACTTTGGGGAGCAAGATTGAACGCCGAACGTTTGACCACCAAGAGCCGCGAGGTCATCACCGGCGCGGTCGCCATCGCCAACCAGCGCGGGCACGCCACCGTCGAGCCGTGGCACCTGCTGCTCTCGCTCCTCGACACCGGCGGGTCCACCGCGAGCGGCCTGCTGCGGGCCGTCGGCGCCAACCCCGCCGACATCCGCCGGGCCGCCGCCCGCGCCGTGGAAAACCTGCCCACCGCGCATGGGTCCAGCGTCGCCGAGCCGAGCCTGTCCCGCGAGTTCGTGAACGCCATCGGCGCGGCCGAGCAGATCGCCCGCCCTCTCGGCGACGAGTACACGTCGACCGAGCACATCCTGGCCGGGCTGGCCCGGGTCGGCGGGGCGGTCGCCAAGGCCCTGAAGGCGGCCGGCGCGACGGAGGAGAACCTGGTCGCGGCGTTCCCGACGGTGCGTGGCGGGGACCGGCGGGTCACCACCGCCGACCCGGAGCAGACGTACCAGGCGCTGGAGAAGTACGGCGTCGACCTGACCGCGCGGGCCCGCGACGGCAAGGTGGACCCGGTCATCGGCCGCGACTCCGAGATCCGCCGGGTGATCCAGGTGCTCTCCCGGCGTACGAAGAACAACCCGGTGCTGATCGGCGAGCCCGGCGTCGGCAAGACCGCGATCGTGGAGGGCCTGGCCCAGCGGATCGTGGCCGGCGACGTGCCGGAGTCGCTGCGCGACAAGAAGCTGGTCTCGCTCGACCTGGCCGCGATGGTGGCCGGCGCGCAGTACCGCGGGCAGTTCGAGGAGCGGCTCAAGTCCGTGCTCGAAGAGATCAAGAATTCGGACGGCCACGTCATCACGTTCATCGACGAGCTGCACACGGTCGTCGGCGCCGGCAAGGGCGAGGGCTCGATGGACGCCGGCAACATGCTCAAGCCGATGCTGGCCCGCGGCGAGCTGCGCATGGTCGGCGCCACCACGCTCGACGAGTACCGGGAGAAGATCGAGAAGGACCCCGCGCTGGAGCGGCGCTTCCAGCCGGTGCTGGTCGGCGAGCCCACCATCGAGGACACCATCGGCATCCTGCGCGGCCTCAAGGAGCGCTACGAGGTCCACCACGGGGTACGCATCACCGACGCCGCGCTGGTGGCCGCAGCCGCGCTGTCCGACCGGTACATCACCGACCGCTTCCTGCCGGACAAGGCCATCGACCTGGTGGACGAGTCCGCGTCCCGGCTGCGCATGGAGATCGACTCGCGGCCGGTGGAGGTCGACGAGATCGAACGGGCCGTGCGCCGCCTGGAGATCGAGGAGATGGCGCTCGCGAAGGAGCCCGACCCGGCCTCGGCGCAGCGGCTGGAGCGCCTGCGCCGGGAGCTGGCCGACAAGCGCGAGCAGCTCACCGCGCTGTCCGAGCGCTGGCGGCTGGAGAAAGAGCACATCACCAAGATCTCCACGGCCAAGGAGGAGCTGGAACGCCTCGGCGGCGAGGCCGACCGCGCGGAGCGGGACAGCGAGCTGGAGCGCGCGGCCGAGCTGCGGTACGGCCGCATCCCGCAGCTCCAGGGCGAGCTGGCCCGGGCCGAGGCGGAGCTGGCCGTACTGCAGGCCGACGGCGCGATGCTCAAGGAGGAGGTCGGCGCGGACGACATCGCCGCGGTGGTCGCCTCCTGGACCGGCATCCCGGCCGGGCGGCTGATGGAGGGCGAGACCGCCAAGCTGCTGCGCATGGAGGCGTCGCTCGGGTCCCGCGTGATCGGCCAGTCCGAGGCGGTCGGGGCGGTGTCGGACGCCGTACGGCGGGCCCGCGCGGGCGTCGCCGACCCGGACCGGCCCACCGGCTCGTTCCTCTTCCTCGGCCCCACCGGCGTGGGCAAGACCGAGCTGGCCAAGGCGCTCGCCGAGTTCCTCTTCGACGACGAGCGGGCCATGGTCCGCATCGACATGAGCGAGTACGGCGAGAAGCACTCCGTCGCCCGGCTCGTGGGCGCGCCGCCCGGGTACATCGGGTACGAGGAGGGCGGCCAGCTCACCGAGGCGGTACGCCGGCGGCCGTACTCCGTGGTGCTGCTGGACGAGGTGGAAAAGGCCCACCCGGACGTCTTCGACGTGCTGCTGCAGGTGCTCGACGACGGGCGGCTCACCGACGGCCAGGGCCGTACGGTGGACTTCCGCAACGCGATCCTGATCCTCACCGCCAACCTCGGCTCGTCGGTCCTCGCCGACCCGACGCTGTCCGAGGACGAGCGGCGCGAGGCGGTGCTCGCCGTGGTGCGGTCGCACTTCAAGCCGGAGTTCCTCAACCGGCTCGACGACATCGTGGTGTTCCACTCGCTGACCGGCGTGGAGCTGACGTCCATCGTGGACATCCAGCTCGACCGCCTGCGCCGGCGCCTGGCCGACCGGCGGCTGACCGTGGAGGTGACCGATGCCGCGCGGGTCTGGCTGGCCGAGCACGGCTACGACCCCATCTACGGCGCGCGGCCGCTGCGCCGGCTGGTCCAGTCGGCCATCGGCGACCGCCTGGCCAAGGCGCTGCTGGCCGGCGAGATCCGCGACGGCGACACCGTCCGCGTGGATCTGTCCGATTCTAAGGACGCCCTGACGGTCACCTCAGCCTGATCACGAGGATGCGGGCGCGCGGCGGCGATCGAGGAGGAGAATGGGGCGGTGGACCAGGCACTCGCCGCCGCGGTACGGGAGCTGGCCAGCGCGGAGGTGGTCGCGTTCGGCGGGGTAGGGCTCGCCGCCCGGATCCTGCCGGTCACCGAGGCGTTCTGGGCGGTGGAGAAGGCCCTGCCCGAGCAGGCCGACGAGATCAGACCGCACCTCGCGTGGCTGCTCGCGAACGGGTCACCGGCCGGCAAGGCGTACGCGGCCACGCTGCTCGCCCGGTTCGACCCGGCCGCCGGGCAGGCCGCGTGGGGCTCGCTGAGCCACGAGAGCGCCGAGTTCACCACCTTTCACGGCTGCATCTTCGACCGCACCAGCCTCGCCGCGTACGCGACGGGGCAACTCACCGCGCGCTGACCGATCGGCCGCTGCCCAAATAGGACGGTCGCCGGTAGGTTCCGGCCGTGATCGAACCCAAGCAGCGCCCCGCCACCGTCACGGTGGCGTTCTGGCTCCAATTGGGTGCGGCTGCGGCACTCATGGTCATAGTGGCGCTGATCGTCGTCGACTCGATCTACTACGCCGGCCTCATCGACCGCGCGGCGGAGCTGACCAATGCCGAGCCGGCCGAGGTGTCGTCGGAGCGGGCGTCCAACGTGGCGGGCGCCGCCGTGGGTTGCGCCGTCGCGGTCGTGCTCGCGGTCTGGTCCGTGGCGACCGCTGTGCCGTTCGGCCGGGGTAGCAACGTCGGACGCGTCCTCGCCTGCGTCGGCGCGGGACTCCAGCTGCTGTGCTGTGTCGGGTCGACCGGCGCCGGCTCGTTGATGTTCCTCTTCGTCGCCTCGCTGCCGGAAGACCCGGCGCTGGCCGAGGACGAGGTGTGGCCGGCGGACTCCGCCTTCTACGAAAAGCTCTACGAACTGGACGAGAGCGGCACGATGGCCTGGCTCGCCCCGGTGGTGCCGCTCGCCGCGGTGACGGTGTTCCTGCTGTCGATCGCGGTCGGGGTGTTGCTGCTGGTGCCGCCGTCCAACCGTTACTTCCGCACGGAGCCGGTGCCGCCCGCGTACGTGCCGTATCCGTATGGCTACGCCGTGCCCGTCTATTACGCGTACCCGCCGCCGCAGTACGGTGCACCGCCGGCGCCGCCGAAACGGGAAGTGGATCACCCGTCGCCGGACGTAGATCCGCCTTGCTAGCCTCGTGGGCCAGCGACAGCCGGAAGGGGCGTGCGTGAACGGGAACGCGGCAATCCTCGTGGTCGTGCTCGGCTGCCTGATCGGCGCCGCTGGCGTGGTGATCGCGGTGGTGGCGCTGCGCCGGGCCCGCCGCCCCCAACAAGCCCCGGCGCCGCCGGCCGATCCGTTCCGCGCGGCCGACACCGACGCGCTGCGGGGTGACCCGCGCGTCCTCAAGCCCGGCGACATCGTCGAGATCCGCACCCGGTCGTACGCGGTGCGCGGCTCGCTGCGCTTCACCGAGGGCGACTGGGGCTGGGCCGAGCACCTGCTCGACGACGCGGACGGCGGCAAGGTGTGGCTCTCCGTCGAAGAGGATCCCGACCTGGAGCTGGTGCTGTGGACCGAGGTGCCGAGCGCCACCATCGCGCCGGGCGCCCCGACGGTCGACTTCGACGGCCGGCGCTACACCCGCGACGAGGCCGGCCAGGCCCGCTACACGGCGACCGGCACGACCGGGCTCAACCCCACCGGCACCGTGCGGTACGAGGACTACGCCGCACCGGACGGGGCCCTGCTGTCGTTCGAGTCGTACGGCGACAGCGGCAAGTGGGAGGTCGGCCGGGGCGAGAAGCTGCACCGTGCCGAGGTGCTCATCTACCCGCAGGGCGGCTGAGCGCCGTGCTGGTGCGCCTCGACACCCCGTACGCCGACACGACCGCTGGTGACCTGAGCTTCGCCCTCGGGCTGCCGGTGTTGCCCGCGCTGCACGTCCTCTACGTGGGGTCCACTATGGAGTTCCGTTTGCTGGGCGCCTCGCATCAGGTGGTCTGGCCCGGCGGAGTCGAGACGGTCGCCTGCCTGCCCGGCCACGCACCGCATCTGCCGGGGGCGGTCGACGACGGCGCGTACCGGTTCAACTCCACTGTGGAGCCCCTGGACCGGACCGCCGTGCAGGCGCTGTGGCGGCAGCTGGAACGTGACCCGCACGCACTCGTCGGTGCCTTTCCCGGCGACCCGGACGCGGTGACCGCGATGAGGGCCGAAGAAACAGGCTGGCGCACCTGGCACGCCTATCCGCAGACCGGCGAGCTCGTCACCACCCACACCACGCTGGGGCACCCTCATGAAGTACCGGAAATGGTTTGTGCTGGGCGCGGGCCTCGCGCTGGTCGGCCTGCTGGTGGCCGGCGTGGGCACGTTGTATGGCAACTTCTCCCCGCGCGGCTACGTCGCGGACAAGTTCAGCCGGTCGACGGGCGACGACATCGGGCAGGACGCGGTCGCGTACACGTCGGCGAAGGCGCCCAGCGAGGTGGCCGACCAGATCACCGACGCGTGGCGGCCGGCCGACCGGTACGTCGACGGCAGCGGCGTCTACCTGCGCTACAACGACGACTCGATCGTGATCCTCCCGGCCGCCGTCGGCTCCCTCATCCTGGTGGAGCGGATGCTCACGGCCTATCCCCGCTACTACGGCATCGTCGGCGGTTACTGGGGCTGGGGTCGCGGCGCGAGCGTCCGCGGCGGCGGCCCGGGCGCCGGGAAATAGGAGTCCCGCCATGCTGATGGACCTCACCACCGACCTGCTCGTCACCCTCGCGTACGGCGCGGTGGGCATCGCGCTGATGGGCATCGGCTACGTCCTCGTCGACGTGGCGACGCCGGGCCGGTTGCGCGAGCTGATCTGGGTCGACCGCAACCGCAACGCCGCCCTGCTGCTGGCGTCCAACCTCGCCGGCGTCGGCATCATCGTGGTGGCCGCGATCATGTCCAGCGACGACGACTTCTCCGAGGGGATCGTGGACGCCGGCGCGTACGGCCTGCTTGGTCTGCTCATCATGGCGGGCGCGTTCGTGCTGCTGGACATGGTGACGCCGGGCAGCCTCGGGGAGATCCTGGTGGATCCGGAGCCGCACCCGGCCTCTTGGGTCTCCGGGGTCATCCACCTCGCCACCGGCGCCATCATCGCGGCTGCGATCAGCTGATGGCCAACACCAAACGGACCGCCAAACTGTGGAAGGTGTTCGGCCTCTTAGGGGCGGTCGTCGTCTTGGTGGTGGGGCTCCTGCTGATCGATCCCCCGTCGGAGGGTGACGACAGCACCGAAATCCCGGTGCCGAGCGCCGAAATGGCTCAGGAGACGTCCAGGAAGCTGGCAGCGGCCACGGCGGCGCAGGGCGTCTGCTACGGCTGGCAACTCGCTGACTTCGGCACACCCATCAGCGAAGGCTCCAACCTGGGCCCGACCACACCGATCGACCCGGCCCAGTGTCCACAGTGGGTCGAAGTGCAGGCGTCGGTCACGTACTGGTCATCGAGCAGCGAGATGGCGGACTACGCCTCGGTCACCGTGACCTCGTCGGGTGGCGGGCTGTCGACCTCCACACTGGACCGCTTCGGCCTCACCGAAAAGATGTTCATCGACGAGCCGGACTGGGCGATCTGCCAGGCCGCGCTGGCGCTGCCGCTGCTCATGGCCGAGAGCGGTGCCGCCAAGGCGGTGCCGACGCCGGCGATAACCGGCACGACGGCCGCGTTGCCAGCCGCCGGCAACGACTTCTGGCGGGATCGCTACTCGTTCGTGGTGGGCACGGCCATGCTCGTCGCGCTGGCGCTGATCTTCTTCCTGATCGGTTGGTTCGACCGCCGCCACCAGCGGGCGACCGTGCAGCAATGAGGCTGGCCCGCAGCGCCGTACTCCTCGCCGTTTTCGTCTGCGCGGCGTGCGGCCTGGTGTACGAGCTGGCGCTCGTCGCGCTCGGCAGTTACCTGATCGGCGACACGGTGGGCCAGGCGTCCATTGTGCTCGGTGTGATGGTCTTCGCGATGGGCATCGGCGCGCTGGCCGCCAAGCCATTGCAGCACAAGGCCGCCGCCGCCTTCGCCGCCATCGAGCTGTGCCTGGCGCTCCTGGGTGGACTGTCCGTGCTGGGCCTCTACGCCGCGTTCGCCTGGCTCGACCTCTACGGGCCGGCGCTGATCGCCACGGCGTTCGTCCTCGGTGGACTGATCGGCGCGGAGATCCCGCTGTTGATGGTGCTGTTGCAGCGGATCCGCGAGCAGGCGGCGGGCAGCGCGGTCGCCGACCTCTTCGCCGCCGACTACGTCGGCGCGCTTCTCGGCGGGCTGGCGTTCCCGTTCCTGCTGATGCCCGTCTTCGGGCAGCTTCGTGGCGCGCTGGTGGTCGGCGCGGTCAACGCGCTGGCCGGCATGGCGCTGGTCTTCACGCTCTTCCGCCGCGATCTGGGACGCCGGTCGCGCGCCGCGCTCGGCGCCGCCTCCGTCGCGGTCGCGCTCTGCCTCGGGTACGCCTACGTGGTCGCGCACGACTTCGAGGTGACCGCACGGCAGCAGCTCTACCGCGATCCCGTCGTGCACGCCGAGCGCAGCCGTTACCAGGAGATCGTGCTGACCCGTTCGCTGCCGCTGGTTTCCGGCGGGGTGACCGACCTGCGCCTGTTTCTCAACGGCGACCTCCAGTTCAGCTCGGTCGACGAGTACCGCTACCACGAGGCGCTGGTGCACCCCGCGCTCGCCGGAAGCCGCGCCAACGTCCTGGTGCTCGGTGCCGGCGACGGCCTGGCCGTACGGGAGGCGCTGCGCTATCCCGACGTCGCGACGGTGACCGTGGTGGAGCTGGACCCGGCGGTGGTGGCGCTGGCCCGCTCGCTCCCGGACCTGCGCGCGCTCAACCGCGGGTCGTTCGACGACCCCGGGTACGCCTCGTGCACACCGACGCGTTCGGCTGGCTGCGCACCGCGGCGGCGCGCTACGACGCGGTGATCGTCGACCTGCCCGACCCGGACGAGACGGCCACCGCCAAGCTGTACTCGGTCGAGTTCTACGCGCTGCTGCACAACGTCCTCGCGCCCGGCGGCCGGATGGTCGTGCAGGCGGGCTCGCCGTACTTCGCGCCGCGGTCGTTCTGGTGCATCGAGGCGTCGATCCGGGAGGCCGGGTTCGCCACGTCGCCGTACCACGTGGACGTGCCGTCCTTCGGCGACTGGGGGTTCGTGCTGGCCGTGTCCGGTGGCGCCGCGCCCACGCCGGCCATTCCCGCGGGCGTACCGCCGCTGCGCTTCCTGGACGCGGAGGTGCTCCGCGCCGCCACCGTCTTCCCGCCGGACCGGCGCCGCGTCGACGTACGGCCGTCGACACTGCTGGAGCCGCGAGTGCTGGAGTACGCCCGGGCGGAGTGGCGCAGCTACTAGGGGCACCGTTTGCGACGCCGTACTGGCAGGGTATCGATACGGTGAGTTCATTCTTGATCTAGGAAGGAGCGTCGTGGCTGATCCCACGAACCCGGCCGCCCCCGCGCGACCGGGGAGCGTCAGCATCTCCAGCTACCTGCTCTACCTTTACGCCGCGCTGGGATTGATCGGCGTGGTCGTGCAGTTGTCCGTGCTCGGTACGACCAGCGACGTCTACCGCGAAGCGTACGAGGGCACCACGGCCGAGGGCGGCGAAGTGTTCGTCACCGTCACCACGGTCATCGTCGCGGTGGTGGGTCTCCTGTTCGCCGTCGCGTTCGTGGTGCTGGCGGTCCTCAACAATCGGGCCAAGAACGCCTCGCGGATCGTCACCTGGGTGCTGGGCGGCATCTCGCTGTGCTGCTCCGGCGTGGGCCTCGCCAGCACCGCGTTCACCAACTCGATGGACTTCGGCTCGACGGACAGCGACGTGCCGAGCCCGTCGGAGATCCAGAGCCGGCTCGAAGACGCGCTGCCCAGCTGGTACATGCCGACGTCCATCACCCTCACGGTGCTGGCGCTGCTCGCGCTGCTGGCGGCGCTGATCCTGCTGGCGCTGCCGCCGTCGAACGAGTTCTTCCGCAAGCCCGCCCCGGCCTGGGAGCCGCCGGTGCCCGGATCGGCCTACCCGGCGTACCCGCCACCGGCGACGCCGCCGACGGCCTCGCCCGCCCCGGGAGCGCCACCGGCAACCGGCAGCACGCCGCCGCCACCCGCGGAGCCGCCGAACGAGCAGCCCGGACCGCAGAGCCCGCCCCCGGGCCAGTGAACTCGCGTTCGTTGCTGTAGTTCTACTTGCATGAGCGACGTCTCGATCCCGCAGCAGTCCCGGCCACGGCCGGCGACCGTCACCGCCGCAGCGGCCCTCATGATCTTCATGGGGGTCGCCGGTCTGGTCAGCGCGGTCGTCACCCTGGCCGGGATCAGCGGGGTGGTCGACCGTTTCCGCGAGGCGGCGGGGCGCACCGGGGCCAGCCAGAACGACATTGACGGGCTGGCCGGGTTCGCCTGGGGCACGGCCATCGCCACCGCGGTGCTCGCCGTCCTGCTGGCGGTGGTCCTCATCGTCCTGGCGCTGGGCAACCTGCGCGGGCGCAACGGTGCCCGGATCGCCACCTGGGTGGTCAGCGCGCTCGGCCTCCTCTGCGGGTGCTGCGGCCTCCTCGCGGTGATCTCCCAATCCGCGCTGTCCTGGAACATCAACGCCGACGACCAGGTCGCGGAGGACCTCACACAGGCGCTCACCGACGCGTACCCGGGCTGGTGGATCGGCCTCAACGGTGGGCTTTCGGCGGCGCAGGCCCTCGGTTACCTTGTAGTAGCTTTGCTGCTCGTCCTGCCGGCGTCGCATCCGTACTTCCGCGCGACCCCGCCGGCGCCCGTCGTGCCGCAACCACCACCGCCGCCCCCGAGGTGAGGGAAACGGATTGGCAGCCTCCCGCACAGCTCTGATCACCGGGGCCACCGCCGGCATCGGCGCGGCCTTCGCCCGCCGGCTGGCATCGGACGGGTACGACCTGGTGCTGGTCGCCCGCGACGAGCGGCGGCTGGCCGAGCTGGCCGCAGAGTTGGCCGAGAAGCACGGCGTCGCGGCCCGCGGGCTGCCGGCCGATCTGTCCACCGACGACGGCTGCTCCATCGTGGAGAAGGCGCTCGCCGAGCCCGTAGACCTGCTGGTCAACAACGCCGGCATCAGCCTGAACCGGCCGTTTCTCTCCTCGGCCGTGGCGGACGAGGAGCGGCTGCTGCGGCTCAACGTGCACGCCGTCATGCGGCTGACGCTCGCCGCCCTCCCGGGCATGACCGAGCGCCGGCACGGGGCAGTGATAAATGTCTCTTCGGTCGCCGGCTTCGCGGCCGTGATGCCGGGCTCGACGTACTCGGCCAGCAAGGCGTGGGTCACCAACTTCAGTGAATCGGTGGCCCACTCGGTGCGTTCCTTCGGCGTTCGGGTAATGGCGTTGTGCCCCGGCTACACCCGTACCGAGTTCCACGACCGGGCGGGCATCAACATGTCGAAAACCCCGAATGGATGTGGCTCGAAGCCGATGAGGTAGTCGTCGATGCCCTGCGTGACCTGCGTAAGGGCAAGGTGGTCAGCGTTCCTGACTGGAAGTACAAGCTCGCGGTCTTCGGTCTCCGGCACGCCCCTCGCGGGCTGCTTCAGTCGGTCGCCCGGGACACCCGCGGACGGATAGGTCGCGACTCTCAGTAGCGGGTCGATGGTGGACGACCCACGTTGGCGCAGTACCCTTTGCGCCATGGGTGACCATGACGACCTGCGTAAATTCATCACTGAACTAGCCGTGGTCCACGGCAGGGTGGTGCTGTCCTCAGGTCGTGAAGCGGACTGGTATGTCGATCTACGCCGGGTGACCCTGCATCACGCGGCGTCTCCGCTGGTGGGGCGGGTCATGCTCGACCTCACGGCGGACTGGGACTTCGATGCGGTCGGCGGCCTGACATTGGGTGCGGATCCGGTGGCTTCGGCGATGTTGCACGCCGCTTCGGCGGCGGGGCGGCGGCTGGACGCCTTCGTGGTGCGTAAGGCCGAGAAGACGCACGGGTTGCAGCGACGGATCGAGGGTCCGGATGTGGTGGGCCGCCGAGTACTGGCGGTGGAGGACACCTCGACGACGGGCGGCAGCGTGCTGACCGCGGTCGAGGCGCTGCGAGAGGCTGGAGCCGAGGTAGTCGGTGTAGCGGTTATCGTTGATCGCGGTGCGGGTGAAGCGGTTCGGGACGTGGGAATCCCCTACCGCGCCGCCTACACGTTGGGCGACCTCGGCCTTTAGGCCTAACAAGTTTGTCGATTCGGACCTGCTGATATGCAGGCGGATCGATGGTGTAGGTGGAAGGATGGAGTACGTGGGAACTGCGTTGGCTGAAACGACCATGCCTCAGATCTCGCCGCTTGGCGGCGAGCCGATCGAGCGCGCTGATGCTGAGCGCCTCGCTGGGGTCCTCAAAGCACTCGCCGATCCGGCCCGGTTGCGGCTCTTGAGCCTCATCCAGTCGGCTCCGGAGGGTGAGGCGTGCGTATGCGACCTCACCGCACCGCTCGGGCTCTCGCAGCCGACGGTGAGCCACCACCTGCGTATCCTCACCGAGGCCGGCTTGCTGGAGCGGGAGAAGCGCGGCGTGTGGGCTTACTACCGGCTGGTGCCGACCGCGATCGCGACGATCGCGGACCTGTTGACTCCGCCGCGTAAGCGGGCCACGAAGAAGGCTCGCTGAATTAGCGCGGAATTCGCCCGGCGTCACTGGATGGTGGCGTCACCTCCTCGGTGACACCGGGCGATTTCCGAATGTCCGCTCAGGGTTTGATCAAAAGATCTTGGCGGTCAGCGCCGGCCGCGTCCGGCGTGACTCGGCGTTGATTCCTGCCCGGCTGCCGCCGCCCGCCGCTTCGCACGGCGGTCCCGGATGATCTCGATGATGATCGGCAGCACGGAGATCAGGACGATCAGGGCCACCACCGGCAGGATGTAGCGGTCGATGTGGTCGCCGACCGCGTCATAGATGCTGTCCGCGAGGAAGTATCCGCCGAGGATGATCCCGTCGGTCCAGAGGATCGCGCCTACGACGTTCCACAGGAAGAACGTCTTCGCCGGCATGCCGAGCACGCCCGCGACCGGGTTGAGGAACGTCCGCACGATCGGGATGAAGCGGGCCAGCACCACCGCCTTCGCCGGGCCGAACTTCTCGAAGTAGTACTCGGCCTTCTCCACGTACTCCCGCTTGAAGAGCCGGGAGTCGGGGCGGTCGAACATGCGCTGCCCGTACCGGGCGCCGAGGAAGTGACCGAGCTGGGCGCCGGCGATCGCGCAGATGGGCGCGCCGATCACCAGGCCGAGCAGCGACAGCCTGGTGCCCTCGCCCAGCATGGCGTCGGCCACCGGGGAGGCGGCCACGCCGGCGAGGAAGAGCAGGGAGTCCCCTGGAAAGAAGAAGCCGACCAGCAGGCCGGTCTCGGCGAAGAGGATCGCCCACACTCCGACGAGGCCGAAGGTCTGCAATAGCTCCTTCGGATCTAGCGGGTTGACGGCCAGCTGCTCGGAGAGCGCGCGGGTCTTCTCGGCTGTGTCCACGGGCACAAAGGGTACCGGTGCCCTGCTCGTTTACCGGTACTCGTCGTCGAGGTCGACAACTCGGGCCTGCTCGAGCGCGTCCCACTCGTCGACCTCCAGGCCGCGGTGCACGTCGAGCTGGCCGTCCGCAGGGTCGACCAGGGTCGCCTGCTCCATGGCGTCTGCCGCCGGCGCCTCGATGTCACGCTCATCCGGCGCGAGGTGATCATCGGGAGCGAAGTCCTCGTCGGGCTCGGTCATCGTCGCCTCCCTCCCCTCCGATATGCCCAGGCAGTGGCGCCGGAAACCGGCACATGTCCCGATGCTGTGGTGTCAGGATGGAACGGTGGGATTTCTGATCAGGTGGGCGATCAACGCAGTCGCGTTGTGGATCACCACCCTGGTGGTGCCCGACATCAACCTGACGGGCAGCACCTCGGGCCGCAACGCGCTGACCTTGATCATCGTGGCACTGATATTTGGCCTCGTGAACGCCGTACTCAAGCCGATTATCCACGTCGTGGGGTGCGTGTTCTACATCCTCACGCTGGGGCTCTTCGCGCTGGTGGTCAACGCGCTGCTCTTCCTGTTCACCGACTGGATCGCCGGCGTGCTGGACCTGCCGTTCGAGATCGACGGGTTCTGGCCGGCGTTCTGGGGCGCGATCGTGATGGCGGTGGTGAGCTGGCTGATCAGCCTGGTGATCCCGGATAGCTGGGAGGGCAAGGCGTAAGGGGTCGGTGACGTCGCCCCGGGTGAGCTGCGGGATACTGCCGGCTGGAGGACAGCGCGGTCCGGCGCACTCAATCCGCATACTTAGGAGCGTTTGACATGCCTATCGCTTCCCCAGAGGTCTACGCCGAGATGCTCGACCGCGCCAAGGCCGGCGCGTTCGCGTACCCCGCGATCAACGTGACTTCCTCGCAGACGCTCAACGCGGCGCTGCGCGGCTTCGCGGAGGCGGAGAGCGACGGCATCATCCAGGTCTCCACCGGTGGCGCCGAGTACCTGTCCGGCCCCACGGTCAAGGACATGGTCACCGGGTCCGTGGCGTTCGCCGCGTTCGCCCAGGAAGTGGCCAAGAAGTACCCGGTCAACGTGGCGCTGCACACCGACCACTGCCCGAAGAACAAGCTGGACGGCTTCGTCCGCCCGCTGCTGGCGATCTCCAAGGAGCGGGTCGCCCGGGGCGAGGCGCCGCTCTTCCAGTCGCACATGTGGGACGGCTCGGCCGTGCCGCTCGACGAGAACCTCCAGATCGCGGAGGAGCTGCTGGCCGAGGCGGCCGCCGCCCACGTCGTACTGGAGATCGAGGTCGGGGTCGTCGGCGGTGAAGAGGACGGCATCGTCGGCGCGATCGACGAGAAGCTCTACACCACCGTCGAGGATGGCCTGGCCACCGTCGCGGCGCTCGGCCTGGGTGAGAAGGGCCGCTTCATGGCGGCGCTCACGTTCGGCAACGTGCACGGCGTCTACAAGCCCGGCAACGTCAAGCTGCGCCCGGAGATCCTCAAGGAGATCCAGGACGCCGTCGGCGCCAAGTACGGCAAGGAGAAGCCCCTCGACCTGGTCTTCCACGGCGGCTCCGGCTCGCTGCTGTCGGAGATCCGGTCCGCGCTCGACTACGGCGTCGTCAAGATGAACATCGACACCGACACGCAGTACGCGTTCACCCGGCCGGTCGTCACGCACATGTTCACGAAGTACGACGGCGTACTCAAGATCGACGGCGAGGTCGGCGACAAGAAGTCGTACGACCCGCGCGCCTGGGGCAAGTCGGCCGAGGAGGGCATGGGCAAGCGCGTCATCGAGGCGTGCGAGCACCTGCGCTCGGTGGGCACCAGCATTTCCAAGTAAAGATCAAGCATCCGCGGCCGGTCCCCCGTTCGGGGGCCGGCCGCGCGCCGTTCGGGGGTCTGGGGTGGCTTTTCGGTACGATCGTCCGATCTGAATGCCACCCAGGAGGTCGGTCGTGCTCGGCATCGAAGGGTACGAGCCGCAGTGGTGTCACAGCAGTAAGACCCTGGCAGCCGTGCACCGTTCCCGGTTCTATCGGATCGTCGGGCGGCAGCTCGACGGCGCCTGGCTGATGTGGGACCTGGAGCGCGGCCGCTGGTTCGCCGATGGACCGGTGATCCTCGGCTTCGGCGACGTCAACGTCGAGGTCACCCACCGCAAGTTCGACGAGTGCGGGATCACCTGGGGACAGGTGGACATGTCCATGCCGCTGGACTGGCCCGGTCTCATGCTCGACTGGCGTGCCGACGCCCACGCGGCGCTCCGCTCGGTACGCGGGCAACGCCTCCGCGAGGTCAACGTGATCGAGCGGATCATGCCGTCGCACTGGCGGCCGCGGGTGCTGCACGCGGTCGAGTTCCTCTTCGAGAGCGGCCGGCTGGCCATCTACAACGCCCTGGACGAGAACGGCCTGACCGACGCGGTGGAGATCGACCTCCCGGTCGGCTTCTGGTGCCGCGTACCCATCGCCTAGCCCACCGCGGCGGGCGTCATCGATCAAGGCTTTCGTCATCGATCAAGGGCGAACGGCCGTGCTTTGATCTCCGATCCACGACCATTTGCCCTTGATCGACGGGGAAAGCCTTGATCGGCGCGGAGGCCGGCGGCGCCGGCGCGCGGGCGGGGCGGGGTTAGCAGGTGGTGAGGACGGCTACGGCTTCTTCTACCGAGTCGGTGACTACCACGAGGTGGGAGACGTCGCCGTGCGGGGAGGCGGCCAGCAGGGGGCGGAGGAGCGCCTCGACCGGTAGCCGTCCCCAGTGCTCGGTGCCGAGGAAGACGAACGGGCCGGACGGTCCGTCGGTGGCGTAGAACGTCTTCGTGGCGGCCTGGAAGATCTCCTGCACGGTCCCGGCGAGGCCAGGCGCGAAGACGATCCCACCGCGGGCCAGTCGCAGGATCATGTCCTCGCGTACGGCGTTCGAGAAGTATTTTCCGATCTGGCCGGCGAAGAGGTTGGCCGGCTCGTGGCCGTACAGCCAGGTGGGCAGCGCCAGCCCGCCGTACGCGAGCCGGGTGACCACGTCGCGCTCCGCGGTGGCCTCCAAGGGGTACGCGGTGCGCACTCCCAGGGCCGTACCCGTGTAGGGCTCGTGGTCGTGGAAGTTGGGTGCCGCGGCCAGTTCGTCGATCGCGGCGGCGAGGTCTTCGCGGGAGTTGCCGGCCATGTACGCGCCGAGGTTCGCCGCCTCCATCACGCCGGGGCCGCCGCCGGTGACGATCAGCCGCCCGGCCACCGTCAGCTCGCGGCCGAGCGCCGCCGCCAGGCGGTACGCCGTGGTGCCCCGCGGCTCCGCGTGACCGCCCATGACGCCCACCGCCGCCGCTGGGCCGCGCGCGGCGACCCAGGCGTTGACGGCTTTGGTGAGGGCGTTGTCGATCCCGGCGTCGTGCAGCCGCTGGGCGAGCGCCTCCCGGATGTCCGGCATCGCCCCGCCGTGCGCGACGAAGTGCTCGAAGACGACCGTGTCGTACATCGTCTTGAAGCCGCCGTCGGCGAAGCCGGCCGCGAGGTCGTCGGCGGTGTAGAGGCGGGCCGGGTGGGTGGGGTACGGCAGGTCGTCGAAGGGCGGTACGACGTGTGCCCCGCGCCGTACGAGGTCGGCCTCGATCTCCACCGACGCGAAGTGACAGCCCACGAAGAGGGTGTCGGACAGGACGACGCGGGCGAGATCGGGCGGGTCGACGTCGAGCCGCAGTCCCTGGACGGTGAGGCCGGCGAGCGAGCCGGCGGCGAGGTGCAGGTCCAGTTCTTCGCGGGACTCGATCTCGTTCGGCGAGCTGTCGTAGGGGTCGAAGAGCACCAAGCCATCCTGCAACACCGGAACAAGAGAGAGCCCGGTGGCACATGGCCACCGGGCTCCCGTTACCGGGTCCTGGGGAGGCTCCGGACTTTCATTTGTAGTCCAGTGTGGGGCGCCGCACACCCGCCGCACGCGTGACGAATCCCTCAGCCTTTCAGGCACAGTCTGGCGGAGGTTGCGGGTTGAATGTGCCCATGCAGAACCTGTTGCCCGAACCGCCCGCCACCCTGCTGCCCGCCGACGACAAGGCCGTGGCCGCTTTGGCCGAGGCGGAGCAGGTCGACACCGACGAGTCGTACGCGGATGTGGCCGCCCGGTTTCCGGCCTTTAGCGCCGCATGGGCGATGCTGGCCAGCCGGGCGCTCGCGGCCGGACAGCCCGTGGCGGCGTACGCGTACGCCCGCACCGGCTACCACCGCGGCCTTGACCAGTTGCGCCGCAGCGGCTGGAAGGGGAGCGGCCCGGTGCCGTGGTCGCACGGGCCGAACAGGGGCTTTCTGCGTTGCCTGCACGCTTTGTCCCGGGCCGCGGACGAAATCGGTGAATCGGACGAGGCGGCCCGTTGCGCCCAGTTCCTGCGCGACTGCGACCCGGCGGCCGGGGACGCCCTTTCGAGCGTCTAGCGACCTCGCGCCTGTAGGTACCGCTGCTCGGGGATGCTGAGCGTGCGGCGCGCGGCCAGGCGGTAGTGGGCGCGCGCCTGGTCGTGCTGTCCGGCCATGTCGAGCAGGTGCGCGCGTACGGCGTCGACGCGGTGGTGCCCGGCGAGCGCGGGGTCCGCCTCGGCGCTCGCCAGCTGCCGCAGGCCCGCCTCCGGGCCGTCGACCATCGCAACCGCGACGATCCGGTTGAGGGTGACCATCGGGCCGGGGGCCAGCAGGCGCAGCCCGTCGTACAGGGCGAGGATCTGCGGCCAGTCGGTGTCCGCGGCGTGCGGTGCCTCATCGTGTACGGCGGCGATCGCGGCCTGCAGCTGGTACGGCCCGACGGGGGCGGTGGCGAGCGTTTTGGTGATCAGGTCGACGCCTTCGGCGATGGCACCCGCGTCCCACCGGCCGCGGTCCTGCTCCGCGAGCGGCACGAGCGCGCCGTCCGGGCGGGTACGCGCCGGCCGCCGGGCGTCGGTGAGCAGCATGAGTGCGAGCAGCCCGGCAACCTCGCCGTCGTCCGGGAGCTCGGCGTGGAGCTGGCGGGTCAGCCGGATCGCCTCCGTGCTGAGTTCGACGCGGTTCAAGGTCGGCCCGGAGCTGGCGGTGTACCCCTCATTGAAGATCAGGTAGAGCACCTCCAGTACGGCGGTGACCCCCTCCTCCGAAGAGGGTTGCCGGAATTCCGCGCCGCTCGCCTTGATCCGCTGCTTGGCCCGGCTGATGCGCTGGCCCACCGTGGCCTCCGGCACCAGGAACGCACGGGCGATCTCCGCGGTGGTGAGCCCGCCGACCGCGCGCAGCGTCAGCGCCACCTGCGACGCCGCGGTGAGCGACGGATGGCAGCACAGCATCAGGAGGGTCAGCGTGTCGTCGGCGGCCGGCACCGTGGCCGGCTCCGCGGGTTCGAGCAGGGCGACGGCGTCCTCCCGCCGGCGCCGGGCCACTTCGCTGCGCCAGATCTCGGTACGCCGCCGCGCCGCGACCCGGATCAGCCACGCCCGCGGGTTGTCCGGCACCCCTTCGGACGGCCACTGGTTCGCGGCCGCGAGCAGGGCCTCCTGTACGGCGTCCTCGCAGATGTCGAAGCCGCCGTAGTGCCGGACGAGCGCGGCGAGGACCTGCGGCGCGTGCTCCCGCAGCAGGTCCTCGACCTCGGTACCGCCGGTCACCGCGCCTCACATGTCCGGCCCGGTCATGGCGAGCACCGGGCGCACCTCGACCAGGCCCAGCGGTGCCTCGGGTATCTGGGCGGCGATCTCCATGGCCCGGTCGAAGCTCTCGCAGTCGACCAGGAAGAAGCCGGCGAGCTGCTCCTTGACCTCGGGAAACGGCCCGTCCGTCAGGGTGGCCCGGGTGTCGGTCACGGGCACCCGCCGGGCCTGCGACGGGTCGGTCAGCGCCTCGGCGACGATCATCTCGCCGGAGGCGACCAGGCTCTCGTGCAGCGCGGCGTAGAACTTCCAGCCCTCCGCCCGTTCGGCCTCGGAGAAGCTGTCCCAGATCTCGCGGGACTTCGGGTTGCCGTAAATCATGATCAGGTACTTCATCGGTGCCCTCCACGCGTCTCGACGTCTTCTTACCCGATACGTCGAGACCGGCGCGGCCACTTCGACATGCGCGGCTAAAGGCCCTCCGAGACCGCGCCGGCCACCTTCAGCCAGGCGTCCAGCGTGGGGTTCGAGAGCTGGCCGTACCGCAGCGGCTCGCCCGTGTCGATCAACCGCTCGTACGGCGCCAGCAGCACCGCCCGCGTACGCGCGGCGAAGTGGCGCTGGATCGGCGGCAGGTCGATGTCTTTCGCGCGGGGCGGCATCGACACGACCGTGACCGCCTGCCGTACCAGCCGGGTGCGCCCGCTCTGCTCCAGGTGGTCGAGCATCCGGGCGGCGGTCTCGGCGGAGTCGTTACGCGCCGACATCGTGACCACGAGCTGGTCGGTGGCGTCGATCGCGGCCTGCCAGTTCTGCGCGCGCACGTTGTTGCCGGTGTCCACAAAGATCAACTTGTAGAACCGGCTGACCACCTCGCGGATCTCCGCGAACGCGTGCGCGGTCAGCATCTCGCCCGCGGTCGCGGACTCATCCGAGGCCAGCACGTCGAACATGCCCTCGCCCTGCGCGCGCACGTACTGGGACAGGTCGCCGACCCGTCCCTGCGCGCCCTGGAAGTTGGACAGGTCGCGCAGCATGTCGCGCACCGTACGGGTGTGGAAGTCCTGCTGGGCGCGCATCCCGAGGGTGCCCTGAGTCTCGTTGTTGTCCCAGGCCAGCACGTACCCGCCGCGCTTCTGCCCGAACGTCATCGCCAGCAGCAGCACCGCGACCGTCTTGCCGGCGCCGCCCTTCGGGTTGACCACGGTCACCTGGCGCAGGCCGCCGAAGTTGCGCCGCACCTTCTCGACGTCCTGGCGGAACTCCTGCTCGTGCCGCCCCGGCGCCAGCTTGACCAGGCCGAGCGTGGACTTGTTGACCGCCGCCCGCATGCCGGTCCGCGCCACGGGCTCCGGCGGGCGAGCCGCGCGGCGCCGCGCGAACTCCTCCGCCGTCGGCACGGCCGCCTCCGGGGTCCAGGTCTGTTCCGAGTACGTCTGCGGCGGCATCCGGTACACGCCGGGCGCCTCTTGCTGGGGGCGCTGTGGCACCTCGGTCACGCCGGGGTGCACCTCGCGCGGTGGCTGCACCGGAGCCTGCGGCGTCGGGTTGGTCGGCGGCTCGGCGTGGCCCGGCGGTGGGGCCGACCACGGCGACCCCGGGGCGTGGGGCAGATGTGCGTGCGGCAGCGGCGCCGCGCCGGCCCAGGGGTCGGCCGGCGGCAACAGCGGCTGGTTGGTGGTCGGCGCGTTGTTCGCCGGCGGTCCCCAAGCCGGGCCGGGCGGGTGCGCGTGCCCCGGCGGGGCGGGCCCGGCATGTGCGCCATGTTCGCCGGCGGCGGCCGCCAACCGGGCTGGCTCGTCGCCGGCTGGCTCGAGGGCTGGGCGCCGGCCGGAGGGCCCACGGGCGGTTGGCTCCAGCCCGGCTGGCCGGCTCGCCGGCCGTGGTCCGGAACGGGTTGTTGCCCCCAGCCCGGTTGGTCCGCGGCGGGCTGGTGGTGGTCCGGGGCGGGTTGGCCCCAGCCCGGCTGGTCCGCAGGCGGCTGGCCATGGTCCGGGGCGGGCTGGGCCCAGGCCGGCTGGTCCGGGAGTGGCTGGTCCGCGCTGGGCTCGCCCCAGCCCGGCTGCTGCGCTGGCGGCGCTGACCTGACCGGCGCAGGCGAGTCCGGCGCGGACGACGCCGGCCCGGGGGAGATCGGCGTATATGGCTGGGCCGGCGAGACCGGGTGCGCCGACGCCACGGGCGGTCCCGGCGAGATCGGGTGCGCCGAGGCGACCGGCGGCGCGGACGCGACTGGGGGCGCCGATACAGCCGGCCGGGCTGAGACGACTGGCGGGGCTGAGACGACTGGCGGGGCTGAGACGACCGGCGGGGCCGAGACGACCGGCGGGGCTGAGACGACCGGGGGTGCCGATACGACGGGCGGGGTCGACATGGCCGGCGGAGCTGAGGAGACCGGCGGGACCGGGGGCGCGGGCGGCAGCGGGATGCCACCGGAGTGGCCCGAGGAGACCGGGATGCCGGCGGGTGGCGTGGTGGCGATCGGCGGGCCGTTGTGCACCGGCGTGAGCGGCTCGCTGGGATCCGGGCCGCCGCCCGCCAGGTGCCAGACGCCGGGCGGGAGGTTGTCGGCCCCGTTGGCCCAGCCCTGGGCGGCGGGTGGGGGCGGCTCGGCGTACACCTGCGGAGCCGGCTCGGGCGCGAAGACCGGGGGCGGTGGTGGCGGTGGTGGGGGTGCGGCCGGCGCGGGCGTCGGGTCATCGTCCGGGACGTAGCCGTCCGTGGGCCACAACGGCTTCACGCCGCGGTTGGGCCCGACCGGCGTCTGCCGCGACGCGTGTCCCCGATCCTCGTCCACCATCACCCTCCCCTCTCGCAACCCGCAGCCTCGCACAGGAGTCAGCGGACGTACACCGCCCAGGCGCCGGGCTCGACCCACCACGACCGCTTGTGACTGAGGGTGGCGGTGACCCCGTCGTCGACGTACCCGATCTCCTGCTGCCGAGGGGTGATGGCGACCGCGCGGCCGCGCGCTCGGCGGACCTCGATGCGGACGCGGGGCCGGCGCAGGGCGCGGCGCGCGAGCACCGGCACGGCCACCGCCACCTCCACGATGCCGTCGGCCGGATCGGGCGCGGTAAGCAGCGGCAGGCCGTCGTACCGCGCGTAGCCGGCACCGTTGCCGACCGCGCAGGCCAGGATGGGGTCGGCGCCGTCGCTGAGTACGGCGTCGTCGACCTCCACCCGCGCGTGCCAGGGCGACTCCTGCCCCCGACCAGAGCCCCGTCCAAGGTCACCGAGCCGCCATCGTTGCGAAGCAGGTCAAGCCGGCGCACCTTCTCGCCGAGCGCCGCAGCCGCCACGTCTGCGGGGGCGCGCGGGAGGTCGAGCTGGGCGGCCAGGTCGTTGGCGGTGGGGTCGAGGGGGAGTACGCCGATCGGCGGGAGGTCGGGCACCGTCCGGTCGGGCGGGAGGTCGGCGGGGCGCTTGCTGGGCGCCGGGGCGTACCGGCGGACGAGGCGGCGCACGACGGCGCGCAGCTGGCCGTCGGTGGCCGCGGCGACGATGAGCCGGCGCCCGTCGAGCGCGGCGTCGATGTCGGCATCGGACTCGGCGGTGACGGTCTCCACGCGGGCGCCGGCGGCGCTGAGCGCGTCGGCGCAGGCGAGCACGGGGACGCGCGGCGCGCCGCAGCCACCGCCGAGGGTGAGCAACACCACGTCGTACACCGGCGGTGACCCCCTGCTGATCTCCATGGCCAGCTCTGACCTGGCCGTAACTTCTTGTTAGCCTGACACCTCGGGCTCGCCACGCGGTCGCCACACTGGCACCCGAGCCCCCCAGAAGGCGGGAAGAGATGCCAGCGATCGTGCTCATCGGCGCGCAGTGGGGCGACGAGGGCAAGGGCAAGGTTACCGACCTGCTGGGGGAGCGGGTCCACTACGTCGTGCGTTACTCCGGTGGCAACAACGCCGGGCATACGGTCATCACCCCTGACGGCCAGAAGTACGCGTTGCACCTCATGCCGTCGGGCGCCCTGTCCCCAAACGCGATGATCGTCATTGGGAACGGGGTGGTGGTCGACCCGAAGGTGCTGCTCGCCGAGATCGACGGGCTGGCCGAGCGCGGCGTGGACGTGTCCCGCCTGCGCATCTCCGGCGACGCCCACCTGATCATGCCGCACCACCGGGCGATGGACCGGGTGGTCGAGCGCTACCTCGGGTCGGCCCGGATCGGCACGACCGGCCGCGGGATCGGTCCCGCGTACGGCGACAAGGTGGCCCGCATGGGCATCCGGATCCAGGACCTGCTCGACCCGGGCATCTTGCGCAAAAAGCTCGAACTGGTGCTGCGCGAGAAGAACCAGACCCTGTTCAAGGTCTACAACCGCAAGGCGCTCGACCCGGCGGCGGTCGTCGAGGAGTACCTGGCGTACGCGGAGCGGCTACGGCCGTACATCGCCGAGACCCGCACGATCCTGTGGGACGCCCTGGACCGCGGCGACACCGTCCTCCTGGAGGGCGCGCAGGCCACCATGCTGGACATGGACCACGGGACGTACCCGTTCGTGACCTCGTCCAACCCGTCCGCGGGTGGGGCGTGCGTCGGCGCGGGCATCCCGCCCACCGCGATCACGAAGGTGATCGGGGTCAGCAAGGCGTACACGACGCGGGTGGGCTCGGGGCCGTTCCCGACCGAACTCTTCGACGAGAACGGGGCACACCTCCGCAAGATCGGCGCCGAGTACGGCACGACCACCGGCCGGGAGCGCCGGTGTGGGTGGTTCGACGCGGTGGTCGCCAAGTACGCCACCCGCCTGAACGGCATCACCGACCTGGTCGTCACCAAGCTCGACGTGCTGACCGGGCTGGAAAAGGTGCCGATCTGCGTGGGCTACGAGATCGACGGCGAGCGGGTCGACACGATGCCGATGACGCAGACCGCCTTCCACCACGCCAAGCCGATCTACGAAGAGCACGACGGCTGGTGGGAAGACATCACCAAGGCCCGCCAGTTCAGCGACCTCCCAGAAAACGCCCGCACCTACATCGAACGCATAGAAGACCTC
The DNA here is from genome assembly GCF_011764445.1 of Phytohabitans rumicis. NCBI lineage: Bacteria > Bacillati > Actinomycetota > Actinomycetes > Micromonosporales > Micromonosporaceae > Phytohabitans > Phytohabitans rumicis. Next base: position 4,301,692 of record NZ_BLPG01000001.1, on the reverse strand, counting down.
TGCGCCACAAGGATCTCCATAGTCGGCGTAGGCCCCGGGAGAGAGGAAAACGTAGTCCGCCACGACCTCCTCTAGTCCCAATGCCGCTCAGTTAAGGGTCTGGCCGGGCGTTGTTGATGGGGCCGGGGTAGACGGGCAGCGAGGCTCCGGTAGACATGGCTGTCCTCACAAGACGGTCATGATCTGTAGGGAGCCTCGCTGTCCACGTATTTTGTCACCCGCCGGATGATCAAGGTCGCTGCGGGTGTGTTCGCCCCAGGGCACGTTGGGGAGTTGACGCAGCATGTGCCGTTCGAGATGGTCGATGCCGCGTTGGCGGAGGCCGGTCTGGGTAAGTCCCGTGTGCGTGAGGTACCAGCCCGGGTTGTGGTCTACCTGCTGTTAGCCGGCGCGTTGTTCGCCGAGGTGGGCTACCGGCAGGTCTGGGACAAGCTGGTAGCGGCCCTGGACGGTGTGCCGGTGGCGAACCCGACCTCGGGTGTGCTGGCCCAGGCCCGCCAACGCATGGGACCGGCTCCTTTGCGGGCCTTGTTCGACCTGGTGCGGGGACCGGGTCCGGCGCCGCGTACCCGTGGGCGGTGGTGGCGAGGGCTGCTGGTCTGCGCTATAGACGGGACCAGCGCGGCTGTCCCGGCCAGCGCGGCGAATCTGGCCGAGTACACCCCGCATCGCTGCAACCATGGCGGGTCGGGCTATCCGAAGCTGCGGCTGCTGGTGTTGGTGTGCTGCGGAACCCGGACCGTCATCGACGCGATCTTCGGGCCCACCGGGGTGGGGGAGATGCCCTACGCCAAACGGTTGGTGGCCAGCCTGCGTCCGTCGATGGTCGTGCTGTTGGACCGGGCCTTTGGGGCGGCGGACCTGATCGAGGCGATCGCGCAGGCCAGGGCATACCTGGTGGTGCGGGTCAAGGACAACCGGAAACTGCCGGTGATACAGCGGCTGCCGGACGGCTCATACCTATCGGTGATCGGCCAACTGCGGGTCCGCGTGGTGGAGTGTCAAATCCACGTGCAGACCACGGCCGGGCGTGCCACGACCATGTACCGCCTCGTCACCACGCTGATTGAGCACCACCACTATCCGGCGTTCGACCTGGTCCGGCTCTACCACGAACGGTGGGAGGTCGAAACAGCGTTCCTGGAACTGAAATCGACGATCCTGGGCGGGCGGGTACTACGAGCCAGGACCCCGGCCGGGGTCCGCCAGGAGGTCTACGCCCTGCTGGTGACCTACCAGGCCATCCGCCTGGCCATGGCCGACGCCACCGACACCCAGCCCGACCTTGACCCCGACCGGGCCTGCTTCACTACCGCCTTGAGCGCGGCGCGTGACCTGGTCGTGCAGGCGGCGAACGCCATCACCGGCGCGGTGATCGACCTGGTCGGCGCGATCGGCCGGCGAGTCCTAGCCAACCTCATGCCCGAGCGTCGGACCAGGCGCGCCCCGCGGATCGTCAAACGAGCGATCTCCAAGTACAACGCCAAAGGCCCCAACATCGACCGGAAGACCTACCAGGCCACGATCAGCATCGACATCCTCGTGCCCCAGAGCCCTTGACGACGCCACACCACGCCTTAACTGAGCGGCATTGCCTCTAGTCCGGTCCCCCACCTCCCCGTTGATCATGAACTTGTCCCCAGGAGAACGCGCTCTCGCGGCGGACAAGTTCATGATCAACGGGGAGGTGGGGGTAGTTATCCACAGGGGGTTTTGTCGATCTCCTTGTGGGGCCACCGTGGGGGCGTGGATGGGGTCGAGGTTGTTCGGCTGGTCGCGCAAGGGCAGGACGGCGTAGTTACGTTGGCGCAGGCGCGCGAGGCGGGGTTGACAGCGCACGACGTCGATCGGTTGTGCCGTGCAGGTCGGTGGCAGCGGCTGGCGCGCGGCGCGTACCTAGTGGACCCGCAGGCCGTCGCGCCGCGCCGGGCCCGGATCCGCGCGGCTGTGGCGTCGGCCGGCGCCGGGGCGGTGGCGGCGCTGGGCACCGCGGCGGAGCTGCACGGGATCGCCGGCCTCAGGCAGTCGCAGGCCATACACGTGACGGTGGCCGGCTCGGCGGCCAAACCGCATCGCCGCACCGATCCCGCGCTCGTGATCCATCAACTGGCGGTGTTACCGGAGGAGGTTTGTGCGGTCGGTGGCATCCCGACGACGACGCCGGTGCGTACCGCGGCTGATCTCATCCTCCGGGTGGACCGGTATGTGGCCGTATCGGTGCTTGACTCGGCGCTGAACCGAGAGCTGATCCAGCCCGAGGAGTTGGCGGCAATCCCGGCGTTGATCCGGGGACGGCGTGGCGCGGTCGCTGCTCGCGTGCACCTCACCGAGGCCGATGGCCGCGCACAGTCCCCTTTGGAGACTCGGGTGCGGCTGCGCTGCGTTGACGGGCGGGTCCGCCCCGATGCCCTGCAACACGCGGTCTGCGACGAGGACGGCTACATCCTCGGCGTTGGCGACCTGGCCTGGTTGCGTGCTCGGATCATCGGCGAGGCCGATGGCAAGGCCCCGCACAGCCTGCCGGACGCTGTCTTCCAGGACCGGCGTCGGCAAAACCGCCTGGCGAACGCCGGCTGGCTGATCCTGCGATTCACCTGGCAAGACACCCTGGACCCCGGCTACATCCCCTACGTCGTGCGCGCCGCGCTCCTGTCCCGCATCCGGTGATCATGAACCTGTCACCCGGAAGTGGGCCCCAAAGTGCGGATAACTTCATGATCAACGGGGAAAGCTAGGGTGGGCGGCGTGCGAGTTGTAGTTGTTGGGGGTGGGGGCGGGAGCATGCGCTTGCCCTGGGGATTTCCGCGGATCCCTCCGTTGAGCGGGTTATTGTGGCGCCGGGGAATCCTGGGATTTCGGCGGTCGCGTCCGTCCTTGAGGTTGATGGGAATAGTCCGGACGCGGTCGCCGCGTTGGCGGTCGAGGCGGCGGCTGATCTCGTGGTCGTGGGGCCGGAGGCGCCGCTTGTCGCCGGGGTAGCGGACGCGGTGCGGGCCAAGGGGATTCCGTGCTTCGGGCCGTCGGCCGCCGCCGCCCGGTTGGAGGGCTCGAAGGCGTTCGCCAAGGAGATCATGGCGGCCGGCAACGTGCCGACGGCTCGGGCGTACGCGTGCCGCACGGTGGACGAGGCGGCGAAGGCGCTCGACGAGTTCGGTGCGCCGTACGTGGTCAAGAACGACGGGCTCGCCGCCGGCAAGGGCGTGGTGGTGACCGACGACCGGGCCGCCGCGCTGGCGCACGCCGAGGCGTGTGGCCGGGTTGTCATCGAGGAGTACCTGGCCGGGCCCGAGGTGTCACTCTTCGTGGTCACCGATGGAGAGGCGGCCGTGCCGCTGCTGCCGGCGCAGGACTTCAAGCGGGTGGGCGACGGCGACACCGGGCCCAACACGGGCGGCATGGGCGCGTACGCCCCGCTGCCGTGGGCGCCACCCAACCTGGTCGACGAGGTGATGAGCAGCGTCGTGCGCCCCACGCTGGCGCAGATGCGTGGCCGGGGCACCCCGTTCGCCGGGCTGCTCTATGTCGGGCTGGCGCTGACCGCGGCCGGCCCGCGGGTGATCGAGTTCAACGCGCGGTTCGGCGACCCGGAGACCCAGGTCGTGCTCGCGCTGCTGGAGACGCCGCTCGCCGGGCTGCTGCACGCGGCCGCGACCGGCACCCTCGCGGAGCACCCGCCGCTGCGGTGGCGTCCCGGCGCGGCGGTCACCGTGGTGCTCGCCGCGCACGGTTACCCCGCGGCACCGCGTACCGGGGATGTCATCACCGGCGCGGAGCGCGCCGGCATCATCCACGCCGGCACCGCGCGCCGGGCCGCCGACGGTGCCCTCGTCTCCGCGGGCGGCAGGGTTCTCTGTGGTACGGCGACAGGCCCCGACCTGGCGGGCGCACGCGCAGCCGCGTACACCTTGCTGGATGGGGTGACCCTGGACGGCGCGCACCGACGGTCGGACATCGCGCTGGCGGCGGTGCAGCGGCGAGTCGTCCTGCCAGAGTGACGACGGCACGATCTCGGGATTACCGTCCGTGTTCCAAGCTCCTACCGTGTGGACATGAGGAACCGGACGGCAATGCTTGTTCTCGCCGGAGCTGTGGTGTTTGCCAGCTCCATCGGGGCGGTGGCCGGCTGCCTGTCGCTGGAGCGCGGCGGCAGCGGCGCCAATCTAGGTGCCGGGGCTACGGAGACCTTCGGCACGCCTACGGTCACCGCGAGCGCCAGCCCGTCGGCCGAGGCGACCGCGGCCGAGCCCGAGACGCCGCGGACCACCAAGCCGGCGCCGCGCCGGACCACCAGGGCGCCGGAGACCGGTCCGAAGATCGAGTACTTCAAGATCACGCAGTGGCCCAAGTGCCCGCAGGGGACCTCCGAGTACCCGGTCGAGGGCGTGCCGGTGAAGCTGGAGTGGAAGGTCACCGGCGCGCACGAGGTGACCATCTCGGTGGACGGTGACGGCGTCTACAAGACGTACGAGACCGAGGGCTGGGACGAGATCTACTTCCCGTGCGGTGACGGTCAGCCGGGCGAGGAGGTCACGCACACGTACAAGCTGAAGACCGTTGGCGGCGGAGACGTGAAGTCCAAGACGCTCAGCGCGTCGGCCGAGGTCTACGAGGTGGCCACGGTCTGAAGGCTCAGCGCGAGCCGGGGGCACTGCGCGACCGCGCGGCGGGCGTGCGGTGCCAATTCCCGGGGTACGTCGAGGCCGGCGCGGGGCAGCGGATAGCCCCATTCGTCCAGGTCGAGCAGCTCCGGGATCAGTTCGGAGCACACCCCGCGGCCCCGGCAGGCGGTCCAGTCAATGTGCAGCTGATCAGCCACGGTGTCCTCCCTCGGTGACGCAGGTGCCGGCGAGGTGCGCGCGCACCTCCGGTGCGAACGTCTGGAGCGCGCTGCGTACGAAGCGCGCGGTGCCATCCGGGTGGTGGCAGGCGCCGCGACCGGTGACCAGGCCGATGAGGCGTTCCACCTCGGCGGGCAGGCCGGCGTGGCGCTCGCGGCGGGCCAACCGGGTGAGCGTGTCGGCGAGCCGGGGCAGCCCGTTCACGCACGGGCCGCACTGCCCGGCGGTCTGGCGGGCCAGGTAGCTCGCGATGCGGCCGCTCTCCACGAGCCCGCAGGCATCGGTGGGCAACGCGATCACGACGCCGGCCCCGGGCGAGGCCCCGTACGGCCGCAGCCCCGCCCGAGACACCGGCACCTCGGGACGGGCCGGAAGCCACGCGCCGTGATAGCCGCCGATGAGCACCGCTTGCAGCGACTGCGACGGGCCACCCGCCATGGCGACCAGCTCGGCGAGCGGGATGCCGTACGGGGCCTCGTAGACGCCGGGTTGCCGCACCGCGCCGCTGAGCGTGGCCAGGAACGTGCCGGGCTCCTCCGGCGTGCCACGGCGGCGGAACCACCGCGGGCCGTACCGGGCGAGTAGTGCCAGGTGGGCCAGGGTCTCCACGTTCTGGACGAGCGTCGGTGCGCCCTTCACGCCGTGCTCCACAACGCGCTTGCGCTTGTCGCGGGGCAGCGCTGCGCCACCCTCCACACGGGACACCACGGCCGACTCCTCGCCCGCGATGAACGCGTCCGGCGCGTCGACGACGGTGACGTCCGGGGCCAGCGGCCGCAACCGACCGGCCAGGTCCGCGGGGACGTAAAGGTACAGCTGCGAGGCGCCGACCGCCGCCGCCACCAGGCGCAGGCCGTCGAGCACCAGGTGCGGTGACCGGGTGAGCAGGGTCCGGTCCTTGTCGCTGCCCGGCTCGCCCTCGGCGCCGTTCCCGATCACGATGGGCCGGCCGGCGGCGGTCGCCACGGCGGCGAGCTTGCGCCAGGTGGGAAAGCCTCCCCCGCCCCGGCCGGTGAGCCCGGCCTCCTGGGCCAGCGCGATCAGGTCGCGGCCCAGGATCGGCGCCGGGCCGTGGTCGTGCCCGGCGAGCAGGCCGGCCGCGTCGACGGTGGTGACGGTCATCGAAGGCTCCCTACGGGTGCGAAGCGGTCGGACAGCCGCCAGCCGAGCGCGGAGACCACCGCCGCCACGCAGGCGACCGTGATCACCCACAGCCACGCCTCGCTGCGGTCAGTTCCGGTGCCCAGGCCGTGGAGGACGGCGATGGGCCAGGTGAGGTATGCGAGCCAGTGCATGGCCCGCCAGGCGGTCAGGCCGAGCCGGTGCCGCAGCAGGCTGGTCACGACCAACGCGATGATCAGGTCGAGCGCCAGCGTGCCGAGGCCCAGCCACATCGGCCGGTACGCGCCGAGGAACGGCACCACGAGGTCGACGAGCTTCAGCTGGGCGTACGGGTCGAAGAAGAGGGTGAGCACGTGCGCCGCGAGCAGGCTCACCGCGAGCAGCGAGGCGTTGCGGTGCACCGTCGCCACGGCGAACCGGGGCAACCCGAACACCGGGCGACCGGAGCGGCTGCCGACGCCGAGGACGACCACGACCGTGAGCAGGACCAGCGAAACCACGCCGGTGCCGCGAGCCAGGTACCAGAGGGCGTCCGTGCTCATGCCGGCCAGCCGTTCAGCGTGAGAACCTCGCCGCTGGCCGTCACCAGTCGCGCCGGCTTGTGCAGCGAGGTCGGGGCGTGGTGGCCGCGGACGAGCGCGGCGGTGCTCAACATGTTCGCCTCCAGGCAGTGTTCCGCCGCCACCGTCACGGTGCGCCAGACCGGGTCGGCCGGTTGGCAGGTGCGCGGGTCGAGGATGTGGTGCAGGGTCCGGCCGTCCGCGAGCCAGCGCCGGCTGATCGTGCTGGACGTGGCCAGCGCCATGCCGGCCGCCAGCGCGATCGTGCAGTGCGGCTGGTCCGGCCCGTCCTGCACCAGCACCCGCCAGCCGCCGTCGGGCTCCGGACCCGCCGTGGCGATGTCGCCGCCGAGGCTGACCAGTACGCCGACACCGCAACGCTCGGCGACCAGCCGGGCGCAACGGTCGGCGGTGAACGCCTTGGCGGTTGCCCCCAGGTCGAGCTTGATTGCCGGCGGGATGGTCAGCTCCTGGCCCTCCAGCTTGACCTGATGCCAGCCGGGGGCGGGGACGACGACGATCGGCAGCTCCGCGCGGTAGGCCGGCAGGTCGGCGAAGTCACGGTCGTAGCCCAGCCGGTACAGTGCCGCCCCCACGGTCGGGTCGACGTCGCCGTCGCTGTGCTCGGCCGCCCACAGGGCGGCCTCGATCAGCTCCGCGAGCAGGAGGCTGACGCGTACCGGCCGGCCGGCGGCGGGGCGCAGCCGGCGCAGCTCCGAGTCCTCCCGAAACCGGCTGCACGCCAGCTCGACGGCGAGCAACTCGGCCTCGACCAGGCGGCGCGCGGTGGGCAGGACGGCCGGGTCGGTCACGACCAGCCGTGCGGTCGTGCTCCAGACCGGCCACTGGGCGGTGTCGACCCCGACCGGCAGGTTCTCCAGCAGCGGCATGACCGTCAGGACCCGCCCGACGTGGCCTGCGCCCCGCCGTCGCTGCTGCTGGTGACCCCGCTGCTGCTACTCCCAGAAGAGGATGAGCTGCTCCCGGATGAGGAGGACGAGGAGCTGCTGTCCGATGAGGACGTCGAGGTCGACTCCGTGGTAGGGGACGCCACAACCGCTGCGACCACCAGGGAGCCGACCAGGCTCGCCGCCACAAGCCCGCCCGTGACAGCCATCGTCCGCCGCTGTCCGCTCTCCCGCACTGCTGACACGTAAGCCATGTCCATCAGGTTGGCGGGGCGGACTGGAGAGTCCTTGTGGCGTTCCTGTGCGGCTCCTGTGCGACGCGGCGCGCAGGTACGGCGCTCAGCGGGGGAGGTTGCGGGTGACGATCTTGCCGGTGGCGTTGCGCGGGAGGTACGGGAGGAAGACCACGTCGCGCGGTACGGAGTAGCGGGCGCGGTAGCGGCGGACGTACTCGCGTACCGCGTCGGCGTCGAGCGTCTCGCCTGGGTGCAGGGCGAGGTAGGCGGCCAGGCGCTGGCCGTACTCGGGATCCGGGACGCCGATCACCGCGACCTCGCGCACCTGCGGAAGCTCGGCGAGCAGGTTTTCCACCTCGGAGGGGAAGACGTTTTCGCCGCCCGAGATGATCATGTCGTCTTCGCGGCCCACGACGAAGAGCAGGGCGTCGGCGTTGACGTGGCCGAGGTCGCCGGTGGCGATCAGGCCGTCGTGCGACTCCTTGGTCGCGCCGGACGTGTACCCCTCGAAGAGCATCTCGTTGCCCACGAAGATCCGCCCGACCTGGCCGCGGGGGACCGGCTGGCCGTCCGGGTCGAGGATCGCCAGGTGGGTGCCGTGCGGCGGGTGGCCGGCGGTCTGCGGTGCCTTGCGCAGGTTGGCGGGGGTGGCGATGGACGCCCAGGAGACCTCGGTGGAGCCGTAGAGGTTGTAGAGCACCTCGCCGTACGCGTCCATGAACTTCGTGGCCAGGCCGCCGGGGAGGGCGGAACCGCTGACCGCGACGATGCGCAGCGGGTTCGGGTCGGGCGGCGGCGCCTCCAGCAGCCGCTGCAGCATCACCGGTACGGCGAAGAGCGCGCGTACCCGATGCTGGGCCACCAGGTCGGCGCAGCCGGCGGGCTCGAAGCGGCGCTGCAGCACGACGGTGGCCCGCAGGGCGAACGCGACCTGAAGCGCGGCGTACCCCCAGGTGTGGAAGAGCGGCGCGGCGATCATGATGCGGTCGCGGGCGTGCAGCGGGATGCGGTGGATGATCGAGACGAGCGGCCCGAAGCCGCTGGGCGTACGGCGGCGCGCGCCCTTGGGCGTGCCGGTGGTGCCGGAGGTGAGCACGATCGTCCGGCCGTCGCGCTCCGGCGGCCGCAGGTGGCCGGGCGGCGCGCCGGCGGCCAAGGCGAGCAGGCGCGTCTCGTCGATGCGCTCCACAGTGGCCGGTACGGCCACCACCTTCTCGGCGAACTCGGTGTCGTGGATCAGCACCCGCAGCTGCTGCTCTTCGGCGACCGCTTCGAGCTGGGCCGGCGACAGCCCGGTGTTGACCAGCACGGTGTCGGTGCCGAGCAGGTTGCCGGCGATCATCGCCTCGACCATGCCGGCGTGGTTGCGGCAGAGCAGGCCGATCCGGTCGCCCGCGCCGACCCCGGCCGTGCCGCGCAGCGCGCGGGCCAGGCGTTCGGCGTTGCCCAACAGGGTGCGGAAGGTCAGCGCGCCGCGCTGTTCGTCGATGACGGCGATCCGGTCCGGGTCGCGGGCGGCCGCCTGGCGCAGCTCGCCGGAGAGGCTGAAGCCCCACCGGCGCAGCGCGTTGAGCTGGGCAGCCACCCGGACCGGTGACCCGGGCGTGAGTAGCCCACGCCGGGTCAACGTCGCCACGACGAACGGTGTGATCACCTGATCTGCATCCCGGAGATGGCCCGGGAGATCACCAGACGCTGGATCTCCGACGTGCCCTCGAAGATCGTGTAGATCTTCGCGTCGCGGTACCAGCGCTCGACCGGGTGCTCGCGCAGGAAGCCCGCCCCGCCGAGGATCTGCACGGCCTTCTCGGTGACGGCCACGGCCACCTCGCCGGCCTTCAGCTTTGACATCGAGCCCTCGCCGGCCTCGAAGGCGCGGTTGTTGCGGCCCATCCACGCGGCCCGCCACACCAGCAGGCGCGCGGCGTCGATCTCCGTCTTCATGTCGGCGAGCGCGAACGCGACGGCCTGGTTCTCGATGATCGGGCGGCCGAACTGGACGCGCCCGCGGGCGTACTCCAGGGCGTACTCGTACGCGGCTCGGGCGACGCCGATCGCCTGCGCGCCCACGGTCGGGCGGGACAGCTCGAAGGTGCGCATCGCGGCCTGCCCGGCGGCTCGCTGTCCGGAGCGGGCCCGGTCGAGCCGTTCGAGCAGGGCATCCCGGCCGCCGAGCAGGCACCGGCCCGGCACCCGTACGTCATCCAGGAACACGTCGGCCGTGTGCGAGGCGCGCAGGCCCAGCTTCTTCAGCTTGCCCGGCGAGGAGAGCCCCTTCGTCCCGGGCGGTACGACGAACGCCGCCTGCCCGCGCGAGCCCAGGTCCGGGTCGACCGTGGCGGTCACCACGTGCACCGCGGCGATCCCGCCGTTCGTGGCGAACGCCTTCTGGCCGCTCAGCACCCACTCGCCGGTGGCCTCGTCATAGGCCGCGCGGGTGCGCATCGAACCGACGTCGGACCCGGCCTCCGGCTCGGTGCTGCAGAACGCCGCCACCGCCGGCTCGTCCACCGTGCCGAAGCACCGCGGCACCCACTCGACCATCTGCTCCGGCGTACCCGAGCCGTAGATCGAGGCGACCGCCAGGGAGGTGCCGAAGAGGGCCAGGCCGATGCCCGCGTCACCCCAGAAAAGCTCCTCGCTGGCGATCGGCAGCGAGATCCCGGTCGGGTCCGCCCAGCAGTTGGCGAGGAACTCGAAGCCGTAGAGCCCGATCTTTGCCGCCTCTTGGATCAGCGGCCAGGGCGTCTCTTCGCGGGCGTCCCACTCCCCGGCGGCTGGGCGCACGACGTCTTTGGCGAAGCCGTGCACCCAGTCCCGGAGGTCCCGCTGCTCCTCGTTCAGGTCGAGCGAGAACTCCGGCATATCAAGCCTTCGGGATGTCGAACAGGTTGGCGATGTTCGCGGCCAGGCCCAGGTCGCCCTTTGCCTTCAGCTTGCCGGTCATGAACATCATCACCGGGTTGCCGGCGCCGGAGACCACCTTGAGGAACTCGACGGGCCCCATCGTCAGCGCCAGCTTGGGGTCGCGCTCGGGCGTGGGCGAGAGCGTGCAGGTGCCGTTCTCGATCACGACCTCGTACGTGTCGGCGCCGCCGTCCGGGCGGCCGGTGACAGTCCAGTGGATGACCGCGTTGGTCCCGCCGGCCCGGTCCGCCCGGAAGAGCGACGGCATCCGGCCGAACACCTCGTCAAGGACCTTGCCACGCATGTCGCTCTGCATGACCTCCTTGATCTGTGAGTCCGGTGCGGTCTTGACGATCTTCGCGAACTGCTTCGGGTCCACACTGGCAAAGTCGGACAAATCGAAGTCGGTCATGGGTTGAGCCTCCGTGAGTAGAGAACTTACTCGTGCGTAACCTTACGCACGAGTAGGTATGCTGACAAGGGTGACAGGCTATTCCGCCCCCCGACCTTCAAACGACTGCCACGGGCGGTTCGTGAGCAGCAAATGTTGGACGCCGCCGTCCGGGTCTTCTCCCGGCGCGGCTTCCACGCCGCGAGCATGGACGAGATCGCCGACGACGCCGGCATCTCCAAACCCATGGTGTACGCCTACCTCGGCACCAAAGAGGAGCTCTTCGTCGCCTGCCTGCACCGCGAGGGCACCCGGCTGATGGAGGCGATCGCCGAGGCCGTCGCGCCCGACCTGACGCCGGACGGGCAGCTGTGGAGCGGGCTGCGGGCCTTCTTCCGGTTCGTCGGCGCGCACCGGGACGGCTGGGGGGTGCTCTACCGGCAGGCGCGCGCCCAGCAGCCGTTCGCCGACAACCTCGCCGAGATGCGCGAGCGCATGGTCAGGGTGGTCGGCGTGATGCTCGCGCAGGCGCTCGCCGCCGAGGGCCGAGAGATCCGCGACACCGACCTGGAGGTCATGGCGTACGCGCTGGTCGGCGCCTCCGAGTCGCTCGCCGACTGGCTGGCGGATCACCCGGAAGCCGACCCCGACAAGACCGCGACCCGGATGATGAATGTGGCCTGGCTCGGCGCCGCCCAACTGCTGCGCGGCGACGTCTGGCACCCATCGGGCGAATAGGAGTGATGATGGCGCCCTACCTCAAGGCCGCGATCGGCCTGGTGCCGGTCTTCTCCCGGCCCGACCACCTGCCCGACACCGAGCTGGAGCGGCGCGGCGTCGCCGTCGACCGGGGCCGGCTCGCCGGCTACAACCGGGTGTGCGGCTTCCGGCTCACCGACGCGCTGCCGCCGACGTACCCGCACATCCTCGCCTTTCCGCTGGCGACGAAGCTGATGTCCGCCGCGAACTTCCCGTTCCCCGTCGTCGGCGTCGTGCACGTGGCCAACCGCATCGAGCAGCGCCGCCCGATCGACGCCGGGGAGACGCTCGACCTGTCGGTCCGGGCCGTCGACCTGCGCGAGCACGAGCGCGGGCGGCAGTTCGACGTCGTCGCCACCGCCTCGGCGGGCGGCGAAGAGGTGTGGCGGGGCGTCTCGACGTACCTGCGCAAGGAGCGTAAGGGCGGGTCCGCGCGCGGCGGCGACCGCCCGGAGCCGCCGGCGCCGTCGGCTCGCTGGCGAGTCCAACCCCGCGCGGGTACGGATTACGCGCGCGTCTCCGGCGACCACAACCCGATCCACACCTCTCGCCTCGGCGCCCGCCTCTTCGGGTTTCCCCGGCCCATCGCGCACGGCATGTGGAGCAAGGCCCGCTGCCTGGCCGCGCTGGAGGGCCGGCTGCCCGAGGCGTACGCCGTGGACGTGGAGTTCAAGCTGCCGATCCTGCTCCCGTCCACCGTGGCCTTCAGCGCTCAGCCACAGTGGACGTTCGCCCTCCACAACGCCGGCTCCGGCAAACCCCACCTAGCCGGCACAATCACCGCCTGAGTGCAAGGAAGGGCCCCTTGTTATCGCTTTTTGCATAACAAGGGGCCCTTCCTTGCACTCAGGCGCCGAGGAGGCTTTGGCCGCAGACTCGTACCACGTTGCCGGTGATGCCGCCGGACGCGGGCGAGGCGAACCACGCGATCGTCTCCGCCACGTCCACCGGCAGCCCGCCCTGGGACATGCTGTTCATCCGGCGGCCGGCCTCGCGGATCATCACGGGGAGCTTCGCCGTCATCCGGGTCTCGATGAACCCGGGCGCCACCGCGTTGATCGTGATGCCGCGCTCGGCGAGCACCGGCGCCATCGACTGGACCAGCCCGATCACGCCGGCCTTGCTGGTCGCGTAGTTGGTCTGGCCGCGGTTGCCGGCGATGCCGGCGATCGAGGCCACGCCGATCAGTCGCCCGCCGTCCGGGATCAGGCTGCGCTCCAGGAGTACGTCGTTGATGCGCTCCTGGCTGGAGAGGTTGACGTCGAGCACGGAGTCCCACCGGTCGGCGTCCATCCGCCCGATCGTCTTGTCTCGCGTAATGCCCGCGTTGTGCACCACGATGTCGATGCGCCCGTGCCGACCGCCGATGTGGTCGGCGAGCCGGTCAGGTGCTCCCTCCGCGGTCAAATCGAGCTGGTACGACGTACCCCTGATGTCATTGGCGACAGCGGCGAGCGCGTCGCCGGCGGCGGGCACGTCCAGCGCGACGACGTGCGCGCCGTCGCGGGCCAGGACCCGCGCGATCGCCGCGCCGATCCCCCGCGCCGCGCCCGTGACCAGGGCGACCTTGCCGTCGAGCGGGCGGTCCCAGTCGGCCGGCGGGTTGACGGCGGCCGCCGGGCCGATGCGGATGACCTGGCCGGAGACGTACGCCGACTTGCCGGACAGCAGGAAGCGGACGGTCGACTCGATGGCGTTTTCGGCGCCGGGGTGACGTAGACGAGCTGCGCGGTCGTGCCGCGGCCGAACTCCTTGCCGATGCTGCGGGTCAGCCCCTCGATGGCGCGTTGGGCGGTGGCCTCGCGTGGGGTCTCGCACGCCTCGGGCGGGGTGCCGAGCACGATCACCCGGCCGGAGGCGTGCAGCGAGCGCGCGTGCGGGTGGAAGAAGTCGTAGAGCGTGTGCAGTCCGGTGGAGTCGCTGATGCCGGTGGCGTCGAAGATCAGGGCGCTGTACTTCTCGGCCTGCTCCTCGACACCCTTGAGAATTTCGCTGACGGGCTCGCGTAGTCGACCGCCCGGCGCGGCGTCGAGTAGCACCGGACCCAGCTTCTCGCCGGCCTTGTACCGGCGCAGCCGGGGCGGCGCGGGCAGACCGAGGCGCTTGACCACGGCTCGGCCCGGGGCGGAATTGGCGAAGGTCGCATACCGATCGCTCATAGGCGTATCCTACTCACGAGTAGGTTTCGCTGGGAGGGGAAGTCGTGCAGAGTGTCGCGATCATCGGTGGTAACCGGATCCCGTTCGCCCGGTCGAACAGCCGGTACGCCACGGCGGCCAACCAGGACATGCTGACCGCCGCGCTGGACGGCCTGGTCGCCCGGTACGGCCTGGCCGGTGAGCGCCTCGGCGAGGTGGTCGCGGGGGCGGTGCTGAAGCACTCCCGCGACTTCAACCTGACCCGCGAGGTCGTGCTCGGCTCGCGGCTCGACCCGCACACCCCGGCGTACGACGTGCAGCAGGCGTGCGGCACCGGCCTGGAGGCGGCGATCCTGGTCGCCAACAAGATCGCACTGGGCCAGATCGAGGCCGGTATCGCGGGCGGGGTCGACACCACCTCCGACGCGCCGCTGCAGCTCAACGAGGACATGCGCCGCGCCCTGCTGGAGCTCAACTCGGCCCGCTCGCTGGGCGCGCGGCTGCGGGCGGTCGCCCGGCTGCGGCCGCTGCAGCCGTTCCGGCCGGAGATTCCGCGGAACGCCGAGCCGCGTACCGGGCTGTCGATGGGCGACCACGCGGCGATCACGGCTCTGGACTGGGGCATCTCCCGTTCCGCCCAGGACGAGCTCGCCTTGGAGTCGCACCAGAAGCTCGCGGCCGCGTACGACCAGGGCTTCTTCGACGACCTGCTCACGCCGTACCTCGGGCTGACCCGGGACCAGAACCTGCGGCCCGACACGTCGCTATCGAAGCTGGGCTCTCTGAAGACCGTCTACAAATCTGCGGATCCCACCATGACGGCGGGCAATTCTTCCCCGCTCACGGACGGGGCCGCCGTGGTGCTGCTGGCATCCGAGGAGTGGGCCGCCGCGCGCAACCTGCCGGTGCTCGCCCGGTTCGTCGACGCCGAGACCGCCGCGGTCGACTTCGTGCACGGCGGCGAGGGCCTGCTCATGGCACCCGCGTACGCCGTGCCCCGGCTGCTCGCCCGCAACGGGCTGACCCTGCAGGACTTCGACTTCTACGAGATCCACGAGGCGTTCGCGTCCCAGGTGCTGGCCACGCTCGCCGCGTGGGAGTCGCCCGAGTTCTGCAAGTCCAGGCTGGGCCTCGACGCGCCGCTGGGCTCGATCGACCGCTCCCGCCTCAACGTGAACGGCTCGTCGCTCGCCGCCGGGCACCCGTTCGCCGCGACGGGTGGGCGCATCGTGGCGACCCTGGCGAAGCTGCTCGCCCAGCGCGGCTCGGGGCGTGGCCTGATCTCCATCTGCGCTGCCGGGGGCAGGGTGTCGTCGCGATCTTGGAACGCTGAGACAATTTGCCCGTGATTCCGAATGTGCTCGCAGCCCGGTACGCCTCACCCGAACTCGTCGCGTTCTGGGCGCCGGAAGAAAAGGTACGGCTGGAGCGGCGCCTGTGGGTGGCCGTGCTCCGGGCCCAGCGCGACCTGGGCATCGAGGTGCCGGACGGCGTCGTCGAGGCGTACGAGCGGGTGCTCGACCAGGTCGACCTGGCGTCGATCGCGGCCCGCGAGCGGGTGACCCGCCACGACGTGAAGGCGCGCATCGAGGAGTTCAGCGCGCTGGCCGGGCACGAGCACATCCACAAGGGGATGACCTCGCGCGACCTGACCGAGAACGTCGAGCAGTTGCAGATCCGGCGGTCCCTGGAGCTGGTCCGGGACCGCGTCGTGGCCGCCCTGGCCCGGCTCGCCCGGCTCGCTGTGGAGCACTCCGACCTGGTCATGACCGGCCGCTCGCACAACGTGGCGGCGCAGGCGACCACGCTCGGCAAGCGGTTCGCGTCGGCGGCCGAGGAGCTGCTCATCGCGTACGAGCGACTCGACGACCTCATCGCCTGGTACCCGCTGCGCGGCATCAAGGGCCCGGTCGGTACGGCGGCGGACCAGCTGGACCTGCTTCTCCACTCTTCTGATCGGCTGGCTGTCTTGGAGAAGCAGGTGGCCGCGCACCTGGGCTTCACCCGGGTGCTGGACAGCGTCGGGCAGGTCTACCCACGTTCCATCGACTTCGCGGTGGTGGCCGCGCTGGCACAGCTCGCCGCCGGCCCATCCTCGCTGGCCACAACCATCCGGCTGATGGTCGGGCAGGAGTTGGTCACCGAGGGCTTCCGGCCCGGCCAGGTCGGCTCGTCCGCCATGCCCCACAAGATGAACACCCGCTCCAGCGAACGCGTCAACGGCTTCGCTGTGATCATCCGGGGTACCTGTCTATGGTCGGTGAGCTGGCCGGCGACCAGTGGAACGAGGGCGACGTCTCCTGCTCCGTCGTACGCCGGGTCGCCCTGCCGGACGCCTTCTTCGCCACCGACGGACTCTTCCAGACGTTCCTGACCGTGCTCGACGAGTTCGGCGCGTACCCCGCGGTGATCGCCCGGGAGCTGGACCGCTACCTCCCGTTCCTGGCGACCACGAAGATCCTGGTCGCCGCCGTACGCCGGGGCGTCGGCCGGGAAGCCGCCCACGAGGCGATCAAGGAGCACGCGGTGGCGGTGGCGCTGGCGATGCGGGAGAAGGGCGCCGTGGAAAACGACCTCTTCGACCGGCTCGCCCTTGACCCGCGCCTCGGCCTGAGCCGCGCCGAGATCGACGCGCTGGTCGCGGACCGGGAGGCGTTCGTGGGCGCCGCACCAGCCCAGGTCCAGTCCGTAGTCGACCGGGTCGCCACCGTAGTAACCGCCCACCCCACAGCCGCCGCCTACACCCCACCCCCATCCTCTGAGCCCCTCCCTCTCCGCCGTCTCCCCGCTCCTCTCCGCCTCTCCCCGTCGATCAAGGGCATATGGTCGTGCTTTGATCTCTAAACCACGACCGTTTGCCCTTGATCCACGGTGAAGTCCTTGATCGATGCGGTGGGCGAGGCGTGCGGGCTTGCCCCGGTCGCGGGGCAGGGTGCGGTGGGGCGCGACGACGTCTGCGGGTGTGAGCGGTTACTACCCGTGAGTGGGGCGCCCTCAAGGCCGGGTAGTTAAGGGAATCAGGTCCATGTCGAGCGCTGATGTGATGCGGTCATCGCCCTTGACTTTGGTGACTGTGTCGAGAAGTTGCCCTCCCAGGGGCAACTGTTCGCCACGGTCGCGGCGTAGGTCGGCCCTGCCGTCGATCACATCGCCGGCCCGGTGGGTGGACCGGGATCCAGTGGCTGGTTGTGTCGGATACATCCGGGTGCGGGCTCGGCCCATCCCTTGCCAGGTCGAAGCTGGTGGTAGATCTAGACGAGTTAGGGCTCGATGTCAGCCGTAACTCGTCTAGATCTACCCCGCCTCGTCGTCGCGGCCTTGACGTCCGCGCCGACCCCCTGATGTTGCGGCCTTGAGGGCGCCCCTGTTATGCGCTATCCGGTGACCGGGGGGTGTCATCAGGGTCAGGTGACCGCGTCGTTCCCGTTCACCCGGACGGTGACCCGGCTCCTGCGGTGACCATGAAGTTGACGCCTGGGGAGAGCCCTTTCCCTGCCGCCAACTTCATGATCACCGCAGGCTGGCGTCGATCTAGGAGTCGTGGTGGGTATAACCCACGACAACTCCTAGATCGATTCGGCGGCTCCAACGCTGGGCAAGCGATCAGCCGCGCGGCTTGACAGCGCCCAGGAATCCTTAACTACCCGGCCTTGGGGGCGCCCTACTTACGCGTAGCGCGCCCTGCCGAACCCGAACCCCAACCCCGCCCTCCGCACCCGGCCAGCCTCGCCGATCAAGGGAAACATCGTCGATCAAGGGCAACGGTCGTGGATCGGAGATCAAAGCACGACCATATGCCCTTGATCGACGGGGAAAGGCGGGAGGGCGGGCGTGGGACGCGCGGCGGCGCGGGGGCAAGCGGGGTGCGTGGGGCGGGGGAACGCGTTGGGCCGGGGAGAACCTCCCCGGCCCAACGCGAGCGCCCACCGCGAACAGGTACGGCCTCCGGCAGGACGCGGGCTCAATATGGTGATCTGTTCCACTTTCACGTCTTGGTGACCACGACCGCGGTCCCGTACGCACACAGTTCCATCCACATGGTCCCGACCTCCCGGTGGTCGAAGCGCATCCCGACCACCGCGTTCGCTCCCCGTTGCCGGGCGGCGTGCCCTAGCCGGGCCACCGCCTCGGTGCGCCAGCGGAGCAGGTGTTCGCCGGCGCGTGGGTCGTACGCGCCGCCTCTCAGGGACTTGACGCCCTCGGCGAAGGCGTTGCGGGTCCGGGGAAGCGAGACGATCACTTCACCCAACACCGCATGCACCTGGTAGCCGGGTAGGCCGTCCGTCGTGACGACGAGCACTATGACAAATTAGGACCTAGCGGATGAAGGCGCGCCGCAAAACGTGAGACGTCCCCGTGTTCTGCAAAACCGCGCACCGCGCTCAGACCCCCGCGACCGAGGTGATCCAGGACCGGTTGTACGCGACGCTGCCGTAGTTCTGGATGCTCACGCCGTCCGCGGTCGAGGCCACGCCCACCTGCGCGCCGTTGTAGAACTGCGGCCCGCCGGAGTCGCCGCGCCAGGCGTTCCCGTTGATCTCGGTGCTCCGGATGGCGCGGCCGCCGTAGGCGTCGGTGACGTTGGTGCTGGTCACCCGGACGTTCGCGGTCTTGAGCTGGCTGGAGGCGGAGCAGCCGCTGTAACAGGTCATGCCCCAGCCGTAGATCGAGTTGGTTGAGCCCACCGGCGGATAGCTGCCGGAGAGTGTCACGTACGTGGTGCTCACCGCGCTGCTCAGTTGCATCAGCGCGAGGTCGTAGCGGGCATACGAGGCGGTCACGGTGCGGGTGACGCCGCCGGAGGCGCGGTAGACGCTGCCGACACGCACCGACATCGTGCCGCTGACGCAGTGCCGGGCCGTGAGCACCCAGGTCGGCGCGATGATCGTGCCGGAGCAGGTGAACGAGCCGTTGCTGAAGACGGCGGCGGCCCATGGGGCGGACGAGACGGTGCCGCCGCCAATGATCATCGGAGTGGGGTCGGCGACCGCGGTGCCGGGAACGACGAGGGCGCCGGTGACCGTGGCGGCGATGGCCGCTGCGGCGAGGCGGATGCGCATGGACAAACTCCTTTGTGAGGTGGTTTGTCGCCCCACGCTAGAGATATCGAAGATGGTCTACAAATCACATCAGGGTCATAAGATCGGTATGCTCGGCTCCCGGCCCGGCCGGGAAAGGATCCCGATGGAATACCTGGTCGTCGCGCTGACCGCGTTCGCGATGGTCCTGCCGGTCGAACTCCCGGACAAGACGTTCGTCGCCACCCTCGTGCTCGGCACGCGCTACCCCGCCCTGCCGGTTTGGCTCGGCGTGATCGCCGCGTTCGCCGTCCAGTGCGGCGTCGCCGTCGGCGCCGGCCACCTGCTGTCCCGGCTGCCGCAGCAGCCGGTCGCGCTGGTCGCCGCCGCACTCTTCGCGACCGGCGCGGTGGTCCTGCTCCGCGGCGCACGGCGGGCCGACGCCGAGGAGAAAAAGCATGAGCAGGAGTACGCCCAGCGCCTCACCAACGGCGCGAGAGGGTGGCGGGCGGCCACTACCAGCTTCCTCGTCCTCTTTACCGCCGAGTGGGGCGATCTGTCGCAACTGCTGACCGCCGGCCTCGTGGCGAGCGGCAAGCCGGCGCTGCCGGTGTTCGTTGGATCATGGGTGGCCTTGGTCACGGTGTCCGGCGCGGCCGTCCTTCTGGGGCGCTGGTTGCTGCGGCACGTCCGGCTGGCCGTCGTCCGGTACGTCGCCGCCGCTGTCTGCGCACTTCTGGCCGTGGTCACCGTGATCGGGGTGGTCGCCTGAGGCCCGTAGCCGGTGCGTGCTGGTCACGTCCTACCAGGTACGCTGGGCAACGCTCGCCTCATTGTCCGGGCCCCCGCGGTTAGGGTGCAAGGCAGCGACAAAATCTGCGTACACAGTCAGGAGTGACCCGTGGCTCGCGTCGTTGTCGACGTCATGCTCAAGCCGGAGATCCTTGATCCGCAGGGCCAGGCGGTCGCCAATGCCCTGCCCGGCTCGGCGTCAGCGATGTCACCTCCGTCCGGATCGGCCGCCGCATCGAGATCGAGTTCGCCGGGGAGCCGGACCTCGACCGGGCCCGCGAGATCGCCGACAAGCTGCTGGCCAACCCGGTGATCGAAGACTTCGCGGTGCACCTGTCCGAGCCGGGCCCCGAGGCCGTCGAGCCGGCTGGGCGGGAGAGCGAGCCCGCCGAGGCGCCGGCATGAGCACTCGCGTGGGCGTGGTCACGTTCCCCGGATCGCTTGACGACGGAGACGCGGCCCGCGGTGTGCGCCTGGCGGGCGGTGACGCCGTCCGGCTCTGGCACGCCGACCCCGAGCTGTACGGGGTGGACGCGGTGATCCTGCCCGGCGGCTTCTCGTACGGCGACTATCTGCGTGCGGGTGCGATCGCCCGGTTCGCCCCGGTGATGGAGACGATCGCGCTGGCGGCCCGCGACGGGCTGCCGGTGCTCGGCATCTGCAACGGTTTCCAGATCCTCTGCGAGGCCCACCTGCTGCCCGGCGCGCTGACCCGCAACCAGCACTTGCACTTCCGCAACCGCGACCAGTGGATGCGGATCGAGGCGGTGCAGCCGGTGTGGACAAACGCGTTCACCGACAGCCAGGAGATCCTGATCCCGGTCAAGAACGGTGAGGGCTGCTACGTCGCCGACCAGCACACGCTGGACGAGCTGGAGGCCAACGGCCAGGTCGTGGCCCGCTACATCAACGGCAACCCGAACGGCTCGCTGCACGACATCGCCGCGATCAGCAACTCGACCGGCAACGTCGTCGGCATCATGCCGCACCCCGAGCACGCCGTCGACCTGCTGACCGGGCCGTCCGTCGACGGGCTCGGGTTCTTCACTTCGGTACTCAAGTTCCTCGCCGGCGTACCGGCCGACCAGGGGGCCACGACATGACCACGCAGGCGGAAGAGGTGGTCATCGGCGAGTTCGACGGGGGGCCCGACACCGTCCAGCGGGCCGCGGCGACGCCGGAAGAGCTGCAGCCGTACGCGGAGCTGGGCCTGCGCGACGACGAGTACGAGCGGATCCGCGAGATCCTCGGCCGGCGGCCCACCCAGTCCGAGCTGGCGATGTACTCGATCATGTGGAGCGAGCACTGCTCCTACAAGTCGAGCAAGGTGCACCTGCGCCAGTTCGGGGAAAAGGCGCCGCCCAGCGACCGCCTCCTCGCGGGCATCGGGGAAAACGCCGGTGTCATCCAGATCTCCGACGACCTCGCGGTGACCTTCAAGGTCGAGTCGCACAACCACCCGAGCTTCGTCGAGCCGTACCAGGGCGCGGCCACCGGCGTGGGCGGCATCGTCCGCGACATCCTGGCGATGGGCGCGCGCCCGATCGCGGTGATGGACCCGCTGCGGTTCGGCGCGGCCGACCACGAAGACACCGCCCGCGTGCTGCCCGGCGTGATCGCCGGCGTCGGCGGGTACGGCAACAGCCTGGGCCTGCCCAACGTCGGCGGCGAGGTTGTCTTCGACCCCTGCTACCAGGGCAACCCGCTGGTCAACGCGCTTTGCGTGGGCGTGCTCCCGGTCGATCGCCTGCAAAACAAGGCGGCCGCCGGGCCGGGCAACATCGTCGTACTCATGGGCGCCAAGACCGGCCGCGACGGCATCGGCGGCGTGTCCGTGCTGGCCAGCGCGACGTTCGACAGCGAGAGCGACCAGCGCCGGCCGTCCGTGCAGGTCGGCGACCCGTTCATGGAAAAGCTGCTGATCGAGGCGTGCCTGGAGCTGTACGACGCACGCCTCGTGGTCGGCATCCAGGACCTTGGTGGCGCGGGGCTGACTTGCGCGCTCACCGAGACCGCCGCGGCGGCCGGCACCGGCATGCGGGTGGAGCTGGACCGGGTGCCGCTGCGCGAGCCGTCGATGGTGCCGCAGGAGATCCTGGCCAGCGAGTCGCAGGAGCGGATGCTCCTGATCGTGACGCCGGATCAGCTTGAGACGGTGCTGAAGACCGCCGCGCGCTGGGGCGTGCAGGCCACCGCGATCGGCGAGGTCACCCCGCCCGGGCCGGACGGCCTGCCGGGGCGCCTCACGATCACCTGGCAGGGGTACACGGTGGTCGACGTGCCGCCGGGCTCGCTGGCCGACGACGGCCCGGTGTACGCCCGCCCGGTGCGCGAGCCCGCCGACCGGATCCTGCTGCAGGCCGACCGCGCCGAGACGCTGCCGCGCCCGTCGACCCCCGACGACCTGCGCGAGACCGTGCTGCGCATGATCGCCTCGCCGAACCTGTGCGACAAGACCTGGGTCACCGAGCAGTACGACCGCTACGTGCTTGGCAACACCGTCCTGGCCCAGCCCGAGGACGCCGGCGTGCTCCGGGTCGACGAGCGCACCGGCCTGGGCGTGGCGCTGTCCGTCGACGGCAACGGCCGGTACGCCCGGCTCGACCCGTACGAGGGCGCCAAGCTCGCGCTGGCCGAGGCGTACCGGAACGTGGCCGTGACCGGCGCCCTGCCGCTCGCGGTGACCAACTGCCTCAACTTCGGCTCGCCCGAAGACCCGAGCGTGATGTGGCAGTTCGCCGAGGCGGTGCGCGGCCTGGCCGACGGCTGTGCCGAGCTGGGCATCCCGGTCACCGGCGGCAACGTCAGCTTCTACAACCAGACCGGCGCGGCGGCGATCCACCCGACGCCGGTCGTGGGCGTGCTCGGCGTGCTCGACGACGTCGCCAAGCGGGTGCCGATGGGCTTCCCCAAGCCGGCCCACCCCGAGGGCGACATCATCTTCCTGCTCGGCGAGACCCGGCTGGAGCTGTCCGGCTCGGAGTGGGCCTGGGTGACGCACGAGCACCTCGGTGGCGTGCCCCCGCGGGTCGACCTGGGCCGTGAGCGCGCCCTCGCCGGGCTGCTGGCCGAGGCTGCGCGCGTCGGTCACCTGTCCGCGGCGCACGACCTCTCCGACGGCGGCCTGATCCAGGTGCTGGTCGAGGCCAGCCTGCGCCGCGGGGTCGGCGCCCGGGTCGCGTTGCCGGAGGAGTTCGCGAGCGGCTCGATGCCGTTCGTCTACCTCTTCAGCGAGTCGGCCGGCCGTGCCATGGTCGCGGTGCCGCACGGGCAGGAGAAGGCGTTCACGGCGCTGTGCACCGAGCACGGCGTGGCGTGGACCGCGCTCGGCGTGACCGACGAGAGCGGTGGCGTGCTCGAGGTGCGCGACCAGTTCACGATCGGCCTCGAAGAGCTGCGTGAGGCGCACACGGCAACCCTGCCGAAGCTCTTCGGCGCCGGTGGCTGAGTCGGTCTACGCCCAGTCCGGGGCAGGGGTCCGGTTCGAGTGGGGTCTGGCCGGCGCGGCTGAGCTGGGCCGGGTCTGCGCCGTACTCGTCGTGGTCGACGTGCTCTCCTTCACCACCTCGGTCGACGTCGCGGCCGGGCGCGGCATGCGGGTCCACCCGTTTCCGTGGGGCGCCCAGGCCGACGACTACGCCCGCCGGGTGGGCGCGGTCGCGGCCGTCGGTCGCGGAGCGGTGACCGCCGACCGGCCGTGGTCGCTGTCGCCGGCCAGCCTGCGGTCCGCGCCGGTCGTCCCCGACCTGGTGCTGCCCTCGCCGAACGGCTCGGCCATCTCGGCCGCGGCCAGTGCCACCGGCCATCCGGTCCTCGCCGGCTGCCTCCGCAACGCACCCGCCGTCGCGCGCTGGCTCCTCAGCCAGGGGTACGGAAGTTTGGACGCCCCCATCGGCGTGATCGCGTCCGGGGAGCAGTGGCCCGACGGCACGCTGCGCCCGTGCGTGGAGGACCTGCTCGGCGCGGCCGCGATCCTCGACGGCCTGATCGACGCCCCCGGCGGCCTCTCCGTGGAAGCGGCCGTCGCGCTTGCCGCGCTGGCCAGCGTCCCGGACGTCCCGGCGGCCGTCCGCGGCTCCGCCTCCGGCCGCGAGCTGACCGAACGCGGCTTCACCGCCGACGTAGACCTGGCAGTCGCGGTCGCCACCTCCGAGGGAGTCCCCGTCCTGCGTAACGGCGTCTTCACCCCCATCCCCCGGTGATCAGGGAGTAACTCTGGCGTGTTGCGGCGCGCCGGAAGGGTTAGTCCCTGATCAACGCGCGGCTATTTTGGTCACATGTTGCTGCGGGGCGGGCGGGTGTGGAAGCACGGGGCGGTGGACGTTCTCGTTCGCGGCGGGGAGATCTCGCGGGTTGCGGCGGGCATTGAACCGCCCGAGGGCGTGGAGGTCATCGAACTCGCCGGCAAGCTCGTGCTGCCCGGCATGGTCGAGGCGCACTGCCATCTGGACAAGACGCACTTCGGCGGGGAGTGGGTGCCGCACACCGCCGGCGACGCGCTGACCGACCGGATCGACACCGAGCGCCGGCGCCGGGGCGAGCTGGGTCTGCCCAATGTGGACAACATCGTCGCCCTGCTGGAGCGGATGGTCGCCGCCGGCACGTCGTATGTGCGTAGCCACACCGACATCGACCCGGCCCTCGGTCTGTCCGGTGTGGACGCCGTATGCGCGGCGGCCGAGCGGATGGCCGGCCGGATCACCGTCGAGCAGGTGGCCTTCCCGCAGTACGGCATCCTCGCCAACCCGGGCACCGCCGAGCTGCTCGAAGAGGCCCTCAAGAGTGGCGTCGGCACGATCGGCGGCCTCGATCCGGCCGGGTTCGACCGGGATCCGGTGCGGCACCTCGACGTGGTGTTCGGGCTCGCCGAGCGGTACGGCGCCGGGATCGACATCCACCTGCACGACGCCGGCACACTCGGCACCTGGCAGCTGGAGCTGATCGCCGAGCGCACGGCGGCCACCGGGCTCGGCGGGCGGGTCACTGTCAGTCACGCGTACGGGTTGGGCCAGGCGGACGAGGCGACCCAGGACCGGATCGCCGTACGGCTGGCCGAGGCCGGCGTGGCGATCGTGACGGGGGCGGTCTACAACTTCCCGGTACCGCCGATCAAGAAGCTGCGCGCGGCCGGCGTCACCGTCGCGTGTGGACACGACGGCATCCGCGACCTGTGGGGCCCGTACGGCAGCGGTGACATGCTGGAGCGGGCCATGCACGTGGCGTATCGCAGCACGTTCCGCCGCGATGAGGACATCGAGCTGGCGCTGGAGGCCGCCACGTACGGCGGGGCGCGGGTGCTCGGGCTGGCCGCGTACGGCCTGACCGTGGGTGCGCCGGCCGACCTCGTGGTGGTGGACGCGCGCACACCCGCCGAGGCGGTGGTGACGCACCCGGCGCGCGCCTTGGTCATCAAGGGCGGCCGGGCTCTCGTCCGCTAGCTAGTGGCTAGTCGTCCAGCCAGTCGAGGGAACGGCGCTCGGCACGCCCGGCCGGCTGCTGCGGTCCGCCGTGGCGGGGCGGCTGCTGGCCGTTCGCCTGGTCGTCGTAGTAGCCGCCCTGACCGCTCTGGTCGTACCCGTGCTGGTCGTAGCCGCCACGCTGCTCCGGCACGTACCCGCCGCGCTGGTCGTAACCACCGGGCTGCTGCTGCTCGTAGCCGCCGTAGCCACCCGCGCCGCCGTAACCGCCGGGCTGCTGCGGCTCGTAGCCGGTGCCGGCGCTCGGCTGGCCGTACTGGCCGGCGTCCTGCTGGCCGTAGCCGCCCTGCTGGTCGTACCCGCCGGCGGGAGCGTAGCCACCCCGGTCCGGCTCGGGCTGGTAGCCGCCACCGCCGCCGTACTGGCCGGACTCGTAGGGCGCGGCGGGAGCCTGGCCGTAGCCGCCCGCTCCGCCGGCGCTGTTGCCGTCCCAGCGGCCGGTCGGCTCGTCGTACCGGTCGCCGCCGCCGTAGCCACCGTTCTGCGCGGGGGCGCCATAGCCGCCCGCGGGAGCGCCGTAGTCTCCGCCACCGCCGGGAGCGCCGTAGTCACCGCGACCGCCGCCGTACCCGTCGTCCTGCCGGCCCGCGCCGGGACCCGCGTACGGGCCGGCCGGTGCCGCCGGGCTGCCGTATCCGCCGCCGGGCGCGGCCGGACCGCCATAGCCGTTGGCCGGCGCGGCCGGACCGCCGTATCCGTTGGCAGGACCGCCGCCGTATCCGCCGCCCTGGCCGGGGGGCGGACCGTAGCCGGCGCCGTTCGGGCTGGCCGGCGGGCCGTAGCCGCCACCGCTGGTCTGGCCGGCGGGCGGGCCGTAGCCGCTGCCGCTCGTGGGGCCGCCGGGCGGCGGACCGCCGTACGCCCCGCCACTGCTCGTCGGGCGGCCATACGTGCCGGCGCCGCTCGTGGGACCGGCGGCCGGGCCGCCGTAGCCGTTGGGGCCGCCCTGGGGGGCGCCGTACGCACCCGCCGCGCCTGCAGGGGCGCCGTAGCCGGCCTGGGTCGGTGCGTAGCCACCAGCGCCCTGACCGCCGTAGCCAGGGCCCTGAGGAGGCATCGGGGCGCCGTACGGGTCGGGGAACTCGTCGACCGGCGGCACCGGGCTGTGCATCATCGTCGGCGCGTCGGCCAGCGAGGGCCGTCCGCCCATCCCCGGGCCGGGGCCCATGCCCGCACCGGCCACGCGAGTGGCGTCGGGGGCCGGATGGTAGACGCCCTGCGAGCCGGGCACCGGGGCACGCGGACCGCCGCGCGCCGGCTCGGGCTCGTCCTCGGGATCGCCGTCGTCCTGCTTGCGCCGTATGACGAGCAGGACGATCGCGCCGACACCGAGCGCGACGAGCAGACCACCCACGATGATGAGCAGCCACGAACCCATGCCGCCGCCGGAGTCCTCACTGGAGGCGTTGTCGACGGCGACGCCCGTGGGTCCCGCCGTCTCCTCTTCCTCGGTGGCCGCCGGCTCCTCAGAAGGCGAGGCGGCCGCGGTCGCGGAGGGGGTCGCCGCCTTCGCGGACTTCAACGCGAACGTGCCAACCGTCACAGACTGGCCGGCGACGCCGTTGACCTGCTTCTCGTCGACCTGGGCGTAGTCCTCGTGCGACACCCCGACCAGGATCTCGCCGGGCGCGATGGGCTGGCCCTCACACGACGTGAACTTGTAGCTACCGCTGCTGTTGGTCGTCGTCGTGCAGTTGTGCCGCTGCGAGTCGAGCAGGGCGACCGATGCGCCCTCGATCGCGTCGCCGGTCGCGGTGTCCTTCACCTTCCCGGACACCTGCTTAACAGCCTGCTGCTGCTCCGCGCCCTTGACGGTCATGCCTCGCTCGGCCTGGCCGTTACCGTCGGGACCCTGCGCCCTGATGCGGAGCGTGCCCGACTTGGTTTGACCAGCACCCACGTTGCCGCCGACCAGGGTCGCGGTGAAGGTCTGAGTCTGATCTACGCCGATTAAGCGCTGCAGGTCGCAGTCACCGTTGCATGACAGTCCGTCAAAGGTCTCTACGTTGATCTGAAAGGACCCTGGCGTGTCGTCATTGTTCTTGACGGTGAACTGGAGGGTCGCCTGCTGCCCAGAGCTCAGCGAGCCAGACGACAGATTGGTGATCTGAACTGTGGGGTCATCAGCCAGAGCTGGTGTGGGGACGGCGACGAGAGCGCCGACAGCCAGCGCCCCGACTACACCGGCGCGTAGCATCCAGGCCCGTCGGTGCGTAGTCACGTCCACCGCCTTCCAGTCATTCGACTACACCGTCGGCCACTATGCCTTGTTTAGGGGTACAAGCGCGACCCAGGGCCGCGAGGTTGTGGCTATTCCCAGGGTCGTATCGTCCCGACGTGTCCCCTGCGCACAATAAGTCCGTCGTCCTAGGGGCGGTTCTGAGCGACCTCGACGCCGGCCGTACCCCCGATCCCGCCGCCCTCAGAGAGGCGGTCCGGGAGTTGCTGAAGGAGCTGGCGCGCCGCGCTCCGGGCAGGTCGGTGGAGGTTCGTGTCCCACCCTACGGGGCGGTACAGGTAGTAGCCGGGCCGCGACACACCCGGGGCACGCCATCAAATGTCGTGGAGATGGATCCGACCACTTGGGTGCTCTTGGCGACCGGACGACTCAGATGGGACGAAGCGGTTACGCAGGGGCGCGTCAGTGCCAGCGGCACCCGCGCCGACATATCCGACTACATACCTATGTAACACCGTAGTCATTTGACTACATCGGTAACGAGAGGAAGCCAAAAGGTGGCTCTCTGTTATCGGCGTCGGCTCGCGTACACTGTGGCGACAGGATGTCCCGGATCAGCACTGAGGAGCGGCAGGTGCCCCGAGGCGACGGCCGGTTGAGCCACGACCTCGACCCCCAACGGCCCGGCCCGCAAGATGCTTGCGGCGTGTTCGGTGTCTGGGCGCCGGGGAAGAGGTGGCGAAGCTCACCTACTTCGGTATGTACGCCCTACAACATCGCGGCCAAGAGGCAGCGGGCATTGCGGTAAGCGACGGCTCCGGCGTTGTGGTCTACAAGGATCTCGGCCTGGTGGCCCAGGTCTTCGACGAGCCCACGCTGGCGAGCCTGCGCGGCCATCTTGCGATCGGCCACACGCGCTACTCCACCACCGGCGGTTCCACCTGGGAAAACGCCCAGCCGACGATCCGGGCCACGCCAGCGGGCACGACCATCGCCTTGGCGCACAACGGCAACCTGGTCAACACCGCCCAACTCGCGCGCGAGGTCACCGTCCGCGGCCTGAACTCCGACGGCGCCACCTCCGACACCGCTCTGGTCACCACGCTGTTGGCCAGCCGCCCGGACCTGTCCGTCGAGGCGGCGGCCATGGAGGTGCTGCCCACCCTGCGCGGCGCGTTCAGCTTCGTGTTCATGGATGAGACCACGCTCTACGCCGCACGCGACGCACACGGCGTGCGCCCGCTGGTGCTCGGCCGGCTCGAGCGCGGCTGGGTGGTGGCCAGCGAGACCGCCGCGCTCGACATCGTCGGGGCCAGCGTCGTGCGCGAGGTTGAGCCGGGCGAGCTGATCGCCGTCGACGAGCATGGCCTCCGTTCCGCACGCTTCGCCGTGCCCGAGCCCAAGGGCTGCCTTTTCGAGTACGTCTACATCGCCCGTCCCGACACCACGATCTCCGGCCGCAACGTCTACGCGACGCGGGTGCAGATCGGCCGGCTGCTCGCCAAGGAGCACCCGGTCGAGGCCGACCTGGTGATCCCGGTGCC
This sequence comes from Phytohabitans rumicis, assembly GCF_011764445.1. NCBI lineage: Bacteria > Bacillati > Actinomycetota > Actinomycetes > Micromonosporales > Micromonosporaceae > Phytohabitans > Phytohabitans rumicis. The sequence continues at coordinate 4,272,823 of NZ_BLPG01000001.1, read as the reverse complement.
GGAGTCGGGCACGCCCGCCGCGATCGGATACGCGGAGGGCTCTGGAATCACCTACGGCGCCGGCCTGATGAAGAACCCGTACGTCGGGCGCACCTTCATCCAGCCGTCGCAGACATTGCGCCAGCTCGGCATCCGGCTCAAGCTCAACCCGTTGCGGGAAAACGTTCGCGGCAAGCGGGTGGTGGTCGTCGACGACTCGATCGTCCGCGGCAACACCCAGCGCGCGATCGTCCGGATGCTGCGCGAGGCCGGCGCGCTGGAGGTGCATGTGCGCATCTCGTCGCCGCCGGTCACCTGGCCTTGTTTCTACGGCATCGACTTCGCCACCCGGGCCGAGCTCCTCGCGAACGGCCTGGACAACGAGGGCATCCGCCGCTCCATCGGCGCCGACACGCTCGGCTACGTGTCGCTCGCCGCCTTGATTTCTGCCACGGAGCAGCCGAAGACGCGCTTGTGCCGCGCCTGCTTCGACGGCGAATATCCGATCGAGTTGCCAGCCGGCAACCTGATCGGCAAGCACGTGCTCGAGGGTGTCGACAAGCGGGTCGCTGACAGCGGCACCACGGGGCAGGAGCACGACAACGAGGCCGGGGCCGACCGTTCCGCGCCTGGCGCTCTACCACTCGTCGCCAGTCCTGGCGGCAGTGACGCGCTGCACCGCCCGTAGCCAAAGACGTCGAGAGATCCTCGACAGCTACCCGACGCGGCCCGCCGCGAATGCACAAAGGGGAGAACCGTGACGCACGTGACCGAGCGCGGCAGCAGCGCGGGCACCAACGGAGCCGGAAACAACCGCCAGCCATGGAGCGCAGGATCGAGCCGGTCCCGCAAGCGCACCGTGACGTACGCGGACGCCGGGGTGTCCATCCACGCCGGAGAGCGGGCGGTGGAGCTGCTGAAGTCCAAGGTGCATCGGACGCTGCGGCCAGAGGTCATGGGCGACCTGGGCGGCTTTGCCGGGCTCTTCAAGCTTGACGTCAAGAAGTACAAGAACCCGATCCTCGCCTCGTCGACCGACGGGGTGGGCACTAAGCTGGTCATCGCGCAGCAGCTCGACATCCATGACACGGTCGGAATCGACCTGGTGGCGATGGTCGTCGACGACCTGGTGGCGTGCGGGGCCGAGCCGCTGTTCCTGCTCGACTACATCGCCTGCGGCGAGGTCGTGCCCGACAAGGTGGCCGAGATCGGCGCCGGCATCGCGGACGGCTGCCGGTACGCCGGCTGCGCCCTGCTGGGCGGCGAGACGGCAGAGCACCCCGGCGTGCTGCGCCCCGACGAGTACGACGTGTCGGCCACCGGCGTGGGCGTGGTCGAGGAGAGCGACATCCTGGGTCGCGAGCGGGTCGAGGTCGGCGACGTCGTGATCGCGATGGGCTCGTCCGGTCTGCACTCGAACGGCTTCTCGCTGGTCCGGCACGTGCTGCTGGGCGCGGGCCGGATGCGGCTGGACACGGTGGTGGACGACTTCGGCCGGCAGCGGACGCTGGGCGAGGAGCTGCTCACGCCGACGAAGATCTACGCGCGCGACTGCCTCAAGCTGATCGAGGAGTGCGAGGTCCGGGCGCTGGCCCACGTGACCGGCGGCGGCATCCCGGGCAACCTGGTCCGGATCCTGCCCGAGCACGTCGACGCCGTCGTCAACCGCTCGACCTGGAAGCCTCAGCCGATCTTCGACCTGATCCAGGGCAAGGGCCGCATCGACGACGCGGAGATGGAGTCGACGTTCAACATGGGCGTGGGCATGTTCGCGATCGTGTCCGCCGCGGACGCCGACCGCACGCTGGCGTTCCTCGCCGGTCGCGGCCTGGCGGCGTGGCAGGCCGGTGAGGTCATCGAGGGCACCGGCATGGTGCAGATGATCGGCCAGCACACGCGCGGCTGACCGACCTCGTCGTTGATCTAGGGCAAATCGGCGCAGGTGAATCTTTGCTCGCGCGGATATACCCTAGATCGACGGGGAGGAGATCCTGTGTTCACCGGGATGCGGGGCATCGCATCGGTTCCGACGTACGTCGTCATGCAGCCCACGACGCTGTGCAACCTCGATTGCGCGTACTGCTATCTGCCCTTGCGCTCCACGGACCGCAAGATGCCGGTGGCGGTCGCGGCGGCGGTGGCCGGCCCCGTCAACGCGTGGGCCGCCGCCGGTCGGTTCTCGGTCGTTTGGCACGGCGGGGAGCCGCTCGCGGCCGGGCGCGAGCACCTGGCGAAGCTGCTGGCGCCGTTCGACCCCGCGGTCGAGCACCACGTGCAGACCAACGCGACCCTGATCGACGACCGGTGGTGCGAATTCTTCGCCGAGCACGAGATCCGGGTGAGCGTCAGCGTCGACGGGCCGCGGGAGCGCAACGCCGAGCGGGTCACCCGCGGCGGCGGCCTGTCGTACGACCGGATCATGCGCGGGGTGGAAGCGCTGCGCCGGCACGGCATCGGCTTCTCCGCGCTCTGCGTCGTCGGCCGGCCGGAGCCCGGCCTCGCCACCGAGCTGTACGACTACTTCCTCGACCTGGGCTGCGACGTGCTCGGCATCAACATCGAGGAGCTGGAGGGCGTCAACGCGCGGTCGAACGCGCGCGATCCGGCGGCCGTGGCGGCGTTCTGGTCCGAGCTCGTCGGCGCCTGGCGGCGCCGGCCGAGCATCCACGTGCGCGAGGTCGAGTGGTCGTTGCGCTACGCGTCGGCCGTGCTCGACGGCACCGCGGACGATGTCCTGCCGCGACAGCTCGATCCCATCCCCACCATCGGGTACGACGGGTCGGTCGTCCTCCTGTCGCCCGAACTGGCCGGCTTTTCCGACCCGCGATACGCCGACTTCACGAGCGGAAACGTCCTGTCCACCCCGCTGCCCGAGATCATCACGGGCGCGATGTCCGGCACGCCGTGGGTGGCCGAGTTTCTCGCCGGCGTGGAGGCATGCCGGGCGACCTGCCCGTACTTCGGTTTTTGTGGCGGTGCTCACGCCGCCAACCGGTACTTCGAGCACGGGCGTTTTGACGGTACGGAGACCGACCACTGCCGCAACAGCAAGATGCGTCTACTAGAGGGAGTGTTGGACCATGCCCGAGACCACGAGCCGGCCTGACGGTGTGCTCGACCCGGTGGCCGAACGAGTCCTCGCGGCCCGGGCGGGGCTGACCGCGCTGCTCTGCGAGGCCGAGACGGCCCGGCGTACGCGTGCGGAAGCCGCGACCGCCACCGACTCCGGTGCGGTCTGCGCCTGGAACCACTTTGAGAACATCCCGACGTTCTACAACTGGAACAACCGCCCCCGCTGACGAGCCGCTAGTCCCCGTGATCAGGGCACCCTGCGTCGCTGCGGGATGCCCTGATCGTGTGGGCACGCAGGAGCACGCGGGGGTCACCGCGTGCTCAGGTGTGACTAACGGTCAACGGGCGCGGGGCGCCCAGTTGTCCGGTTCGTCTGCGTCGTCGTCCTCGTCATCGTCGTCGACGTGGTCCTTGTAGTCGTCGTCGAATTCGTGGTCCAACTTGCCGCTGCCGGTGAGTTCTCGCTGCAAGGCGGCGAGGTCGGTGTTCGGAGAGTGATATTTCAACTCCCGGGCCACCTTCGTCTGCTTGGCCTTAGCACGGCCGCGCCCCATGGCTCGACCCCCTCGCACAGAATTCGGGGCAGCCCGAAGGCGGGCCCCGATGACGTCAGGCATCTCTCGTGGCTCTTACGGTACATGGGGATGCCACGGTTCGGCACCTCGGGTTACCCGCGCCACCTCCGCGCGTCGCGCCGGGCGCCCTCGGCCGGAGTAAGGGTCGTTTCGCTCACCCGGTCGTGACGGGTAGCAGACATCACCGAAGATGGATCGCTCGGAGCCGGCCGACCTCCGCCATGCGACGCTCGGCGAGCTGATCCGCCGCCGCCACGGGCGGTACGCCGTCGGCGTCCGCCAGCCGCAGAATGTCCCGGGTGGTCTCGTAGATCCGGCTGGCCCGCAGCTTCGCCCGCTCGAAGTTGAAACCCTCGATCTCGTCGGCGACCTGGATCACACCGCCGGCGTTGACCACGTAATCGGGCGCGTAGAGGACGCCGCGGTCGGCGAGCAGCTTCTCGATGCCGGGGTGGGCCAGCTGGTTGTTCGCCCCGCCGACGACGACCTTCGCGCGCAGCACCGGCACGGTGTCGTCGTTCAACGCCCCGCCCAGCGCGCACGGCGCGTACACGTCGATGTCGGAAGTGATCAAGGCCGCGGTGTCCGTGACGAGATCGACCTGGGGGTACTTTTCGCGCGTCCACGCGGTGGCCTTGGCGCTCACGTCGGTGGCGACCACCTCGGCGCCGTCGTCGATGAGGTGGCCGACCAGGAATTTGCCCACCTTGCCCAGGCCGGCGACGCCGACCCGGCGGCCGGCGAGCGTGGGCGCGCCCCAGGTGTGCTCGGCCGCCGCCCGCATGCCCTGGAAGAGACCCCAGGCGGTCAGGACCGACGAGTCGCCCGCGCCGCCATGCTCGGCGCTGCGCCCCGTCACGAAGCGCGTCTCGCGCGCGATGACGTCCATGTCGGCCACGTAGGTGCCGACGTCGCAAGCGGTGTAGTAGCGGCCGTTCAGGGACTGCACGAAGCGGCCGTACGCCCGCAGCAGCGCCTCGGACTTGATCCGCTCGGGGTCGCCCCAGATGACGGCCTTGCCGCCGCCGTGGTCGAGACCGGCGAGCGCGTTCTTGTACGCCATGCTGCGGGCCAGATCCAGCACGTCCCGCAGGGCGTCTTCTTCGCTCGCGTACGGGTAGAAGCGGGTGCCGCCGAGCGCCGGACCGAGCGCGGTGGAGTAGATGCCGATGATGGCCTTGAGGCCGGTCTTCTGGTCCTGGCAGAAGACGACCTGCTCGTGCGCGGGTGAGTCTTGGCCTTCGGTGCTGGTGAACACGTTCACTGGCTGCTCCTGGGTGATTGGTGTGCACCCTTGTGGGGTGCGGCGCCTTTCGGGGGCCGGCAGGGTGGCGTCGGCCTGAACCGAGCCTAGTGCGGTCCCCGCCCTGCCGGTGTACCGCCGGATTGGTGACGCCAACGTTGTCTGCGTACGGTTTCGTGGGAGGATCGCGCCGTGCCGTCGCTGTTCGCTTCGTACCTGCGGGTGTATGAACCGTTGACCGCCTTCGACCGCGACCGCCAGCTCTTCTGGCGGCGGTATGTCCGCGAGGGCCGCGCGGTGGCGCCGCTGGAGGGGCCGGGACGGCAGCGCACGGCGGTGCTGGAAGCCCTCGGTGCGGGCTGGACACGGTTGCCCGACCTGCCCGACGAGGCGTACGTCCTGGAGGCCGACGACACCCTCCTGGTCTGTCCCTGGAACCTGCGCGTACGGGTCGCCGAGGCGGCTCTGAGTGCCCGCGACGGGGTGCCGTCGGTGCTCGCCGACGCGTTCGTGCCGCCGATCCTGGCCGGGCAGGCCAAGGCGATCGTGGAGGACTGGCGCAGCGGCGCCCGGGTGCTGGAGCACGGGGTCCCGCGGGTGCACGAGCAGATCGCCACGTGGGGCGTACCGCTGCGGTGGTTCGTGTTCGTGGACGCCGAGGAGCGGGAGCTGGTCACCCGGCGTGGCCGGCGGGCGCTGCGCTACCGCACCGAGATCTCCAAGGCCCGCCGGCGGGCGCACCGGGGCGTCTCGGTGCTCCGCAAGTCGGTGGGGGACGCGCCGATCACCGAGGCGGTTGAAGAGGGCGCTCGGTGGCTGGAGGAATTCCACCCACGGTCGGTCGTCGAACTCGACTACGGAGGGCTCGTCGACCTGCTTCCGGATCACGTACTGGAAGAGGACGATTCGCCCAAGCTGGTCGCAGCCGGGCTGGCCGGGCTGTCCCGTGGCGACGCCGAGGCGGCCACCGAGGCGTACGAGAAGCTGGTGTCACGGTGGCGTGCGGTCCAGTTGCTTGAGCGCTGCAATTAGGTGTTTTCGTCATAGTGGTCGCGCTCCCAACGCGAGCCAACCTCGTAGTTGGCCCATCACGAAGCGTGACAGAGCGTCCAAATATGACGGTTTCTGGCGTATAAAAACGCCATAAATCGGTCATTGCTCATCCGTCCATCCAGGGACGTTCGGCCGTTCGGCCCATGTCGGACATCGGGGACTAGCCGGACCATGGGAGACGCGTCGGCCGGCGGGACCCCGGCCGATGTCTATAGGTATGTGGAGGAGTGACCGATGGCATCGCGTACGCATGAACCAGAGCCGCTACTCACGCCGGCCGAGGTGGCGTCGATGTTCCGTGTTGACCCGAAGACCGTGACCCGGTGGGCGAAGGCGGGCAAGCTCAGCGCAATTCGGACGCTGGGCGGCCACCGGCGTTACCGCGAGTCGGAGGTTCGCGCCCTGCTGCAGGGGCAGATTCCCCAGCAGCGCCAGGGCGACTGACGAGCCGCTCTCCAGTCAAGCCCTTCAGTTAGGGGCGGGCCACCCGGGCACCCGGGCAACCCGCCCCTAACTCTGTCTCCGCCCCTCTCCGTTTTCCCGTCGATCAAGGGCATATGGTCGTGCTTTGATCTCCGATCCACGACCGTTTGCCCTTGATCGACGCGGAATTCCTTGATCGACGGTGCCGGCTCCCGGGATGGACACCCACCGGGCGAGCGTCCGTACGACCTCTAGCTCTCAAAGGGCGGCGTCGCGTACTCACGCGGCGGTACGGCATGAGCGGGCGCCCAAGGCCGATCACCGCATGCTGGTGTCTGCCGGCAGCGGTCGGCCGCGCCGATCAAGGATTTTCCCGCCGATCAAGGGCAAACGGTCGTGGATTGGAGATCAAAGCACGACCATATGCCCTTGATCGACGAGGAGAGAGGGCGCGCGCCGCGCGGGGAGCGCGACGAGGAGAGAGCGGGCGGCGCGGCGGGCGCGGGAGGAGGGTGGGTCAGGCGGGGGTGGGGTGGCTAGGGCGCCGTCTCGGAGGTGGAGGACGCGGTCGGCTACCTCGACCAGGGCGGGGTCGTGGGTGGCTACCAGGGCGGTCATGCCGCGCGCCTTCACCAGGGCCCGGAGCAGCTCCATGATGGACCGGCCGGTCTCGGAGTCCAGTTGGCCGGTGGGCTCGTCGGCGATGAGCAGCTGAGGGTCGTTCGCCAGGGCCCGCGCCACGGCCACTCGCTGTTGCTGCCCGCCGGAGAGCTCGTACGGGCGCTGGGCCGCGTGGGCGCCCAACCCGACCAGCTCGAGCAGCATGGCGACCCGCTCCTCGCGTTCCGCGGCGGGCACCTTGGCCAGTCGCAGCGGTACGCCCACGTTTTCGGCCGCGGACAGGATCGGGATCAGCCCGAACGACTGGAAAACAAACCCGATCGTGTCGCGCCGCAGTGACAGTAGCTCCTGCTCGCCGGCCGCGGTGACTTCGTGTCCGGCGACGTACACCGTGCCGGCGGTGGGGCGGTCGAGGCCGCCGACCAGGTTGAGGAGCGTGGTCTTGCCCGCGCCGGAGCGGCCCCGGATGGCCAGTAGCTCGCCGCGGTCGGCGGTGAGGTTGACGTCCCGTACGGCGTGCACGACCCGGTCGCCGCTGCCGAAGTCCCGGCTGAGTCCTTCGACCCGTACAAGGTTCACTTGCCATCACTCCCGGGGCGGATCTCGATGTGGTCGGGCTCCAGGTTCAGCTTCACGCGTTCGCGCAGCTCCAGCGTGTTGACGAAGGACGCGGGCAGTTGCATCCGGCCGGCGCGGTCCAGCAGCGCGTACTCCTCGGTGTGCAGCTCGTGCGAGCCGTCGTCGGCGATCCGCGCCGAGCGGCGTACCTCGGAGGCGGTCCGGCCGTCGCGGATCGCGACGGTCCGGCGGACCTGGGTCGCGACCTGCGGGTCGTGGGTGACGACGACGATGGTGACACCCAGTTCGGCGTTGATGGTGCGCAGCGCGCCGAAGACGTCGGCCGCGGTCGCCTCGTCCAGTTCGCCGGTGGGCTCGTCGGCGAAGAGGACCTCGGGGTTGTTGGCGACCGCGACGGCGACCGCGCAGCGCTGCTGCTCGCCGCCGCTCATCTCGGCGGGTCGCCGGTCGGCGCAGTACCCGACGCCGACCATCTCCAACAGCTCGCCCGCGCGGCCATCAACCCGCTGGCGAGCCAGCCGGAGCGGCAGCTCGACGTTTTCCCGGGCGGTCAGGTACGGCAGCAGGTTGCGCGCGGTCTGCTGCCAGACGAAGCCGACGGTGTGCCGGCGGTACCGCAGCCGGCTCTTGGCGGACATGGCGAGCAGGTCGACGCCGGCCACCCGGGCGATCCCGGCGGTCGGCACGTCGAGCCCGGAGAGGATGTTGAGCAGGGTGGACTTGCCGGAGCCGGACGCGCCGACGATCGCGAGCAGCTCGCCGCGGTCCACCACCAGGTCGAGCCCTTGCAGCGCGACGACCTCGATCCCGTCGGTCTTGAAGATCCGTACGAGGCCGTCGCACACGATGTGCCCGCCCAGCCGGTCGGTGCCGCCGGCCCGGGCCGCGGCCCGCTCGGCCGCCCGCCGCTCCAGCTCGGCCAGGTCCGGCACGTCGGTCGTCGCGGTCATCGCCCCTCCTCACCCACGCGGAGCACCTCGCCGAGGCGCAACCGCCGGTTGATCACATTTTCGACCAGCATCGCCGCGATCAGGGCCGCGACCACCAGCATCAGCACCGCGCCCACCAAAATCGGATCGAGGTACGTCCGTACGGCCGCCCCGCTCGTGAAGCTGGACAGGCCGAGCGCCGGCCCGAGGAGGCGGGGCAGGAACACGCCCACCAGCCCGCCGGCGACCACGGCGATGCCGACGAGCGGCACCAGCTCGTACACGAGGAGCCCGCGTCCCTGGCGGCCGGACAGGCCCAGCGTGCGCAGCCGGGAGAGCACCTGGCCGCGTACGCGGGCGCCGGCCAGCACGGCGAAGCCGACCGCGAGGAGGGCCAGCACGGTGGCGCCCGCCGCGCCGGTGGTGAACGTGAAGGTCAGCACCTCGTTCGCCCCGGTGCGGTCCAGGGTCTGCCGATGCGCGGCCCAGGTGGTCACGGTGGTCTCCGGACCCGCGGCGGCCTGCAGCTTGAGCGGGTCGAACCCGTCCCCGGCGATCAGCAGCGCGCTGGGCGCGATGACCTCGGGCGCGGGCAGCGCCTGCCACGGCAGCACGATGAACCGGCCGAGGCTGCTCGCCCCGAGGCCGGGGAAGATGTCCGCCACCGCCGCGACCGAGAACTCGTACGGGCGGCTGTTCATGGTCGCCACGCCGCCGGATCCGACCTCGGCGGCCAGGGCCGGGGAGACGAGCGCCGGCACCGGGCCGCTGCCGGGCTTCGCGTCCACCAGGGCCGCCGGGAGTCGTACGTCGACGCCGCTGTCCGCCACCACCCGGGCTAGGGCGGCCACGTCGACGATGAGCACCCGCGCCTGCCCGATGCCGCCCGCGTCGGAGTTGACCATCGTGGCCGGGTCGTCGGCGTACCGGGCGACGGCGGTGACGCCGGGCAGCCCGGCGATCCGGTCGGCGGTGGCCGATGTCAGGCCGGGCCCGCTGAGCCGCGCGTCGGCCGGCACCGCGATGTCGCTGGCCCGGTCCCGGGCTTCGGCGACGGACGTCATCACGACGCTGCTGAAGATGCCGGTGGCGATCGCGACGACCAGCACCGCGAGTGGGCCGATCGTGACCGGGGCGCCCCGGCCGGCGCGCGCCAGGCCGAGGAACGCGACCGCGCCGCGGGCCCGGGAGGCGAGCCGGCTCACCTGACGCAACGGCCACGGGAAGAGGCGCAGGGCGACGATCGCCGCGCCGACCGCGAGCAGCACCGGCACCGACGCCAGGTACGGGTCGACCCCCGCGTCCGTGCTCAACCCGCGCCGCCGCAGCAGGTACGCGCCGAGCCCGGCGACCACGAGGAAGAACAGCTCGGCGGTCAGCCGGCGCCGGGACGGCCGGTGGCGTACGAGGTCCTGCCGGCGGGCGGTGAACGCGAGCCGGCGCTGGGTCGCCGCGGCCAGGACCGGTACGGCGAGGGTGGCCGCCGCGCCCGCCGTCACCACCAGCCAGACGGTGTCCGCCGGGCGCCCCGGGGCGTACGTGCCGATGGCCCAGCCGGCGAGCGTCGCGGCGGGCAGCACCACCAGCGACTCGGCGAGCGACCGGCCGGCGATCGCCGTGATCGCGCTGCCCCTGGCCCGGAGCAGGGCGAATTCCTCCCGCCGCCGCTCCACCGCGAGCGCGGCCGCCAGCGCGATCAGCCCGAGCAGGGTGGCCACCAGGCCGGCCTGTACGACGGCGAGCAGCGCCTGGACCGCGCGCAGCTGCCCCTGGAACCGGAGCAGCGTGTCGTCCAGCGCCGTGGACATGACGAGTCCGCCGCCGGGCGGGGTGCGCTTGGTCCCGGCGAGCGCGGTGGCGATCGGCTCGACCATCCCGGCGTCCAGCCGCTGCGCGTCGATCCGGTACCGCCACGACAAGGTCAGCGAGCTGAGCCCGACCCCGGCGGCGGTGATGCCCTGCGGGTCGGTCACGGCCAACACGGACGCCGGCACGTCCGGCGGGAGCCCCGGGAAGGGCTCCAGCGCCAGCCGCATCCCCTCCCAGCGGTGCGCCGACGGGTCCACCGGCTCGTAGATCCCGGTCACCACGACCTGGACCTGGACCGGCACCTGGCTCGTCGGCCGGATCGCGAGGGTGGTGCCGAGTGCCAGTTCCATCTGCTTGGCGACCGCGGTCGAGACCGCGATCTCCACCGGCCTGGCGGCCGGCTCGTTCCGCGGCCAGCGCCCGGCCGTCACCCGGACGGCTTCTTGCAGCCCGCTCTGGGCGCGCAGGCCGAACGTGGTGCGCGGGCCCGTCGGCGCCATCGTCCGGCCCGCCACCGCGGCGGTGAACCAGCCGTCCTGCACCAGCCCGGGCAGCGGCTCCCGCATCCCGTGCCGGTACGGGTCGACCGAGCCCAAGCCGTTGCGCACCTCGCCCTCGGCGTACTGGGCGACCGGCTGCCGCTCGAATGTGATGTCCCGCGCGCTGTACGGCAGCCGCTCGACGTCTTCCCGCAGCGCCTGGTCGGAAAGCTCGTTGGCCACCCGCGGCGCGGCGGTGACCAGCAGCGCGGCGACGAGCGAGAGCGCGGCGAGCAGCCCGAGCTGGCCGGCGAACACGCGCACCCGGCGAAGCACCGCGATCATGTGTCGCCCCCGATGCGGAGCTGGGCCGCGAGCACGCGTTGTCGGGCGGCCGTGGCGACCGTCGCGCTCAGGGCGAGCGTGAAGATCAGCAGCCCGGCGGCGGTGGCGGCGACCGGGGACCAGTCCACGGTCAGCAGCGGCTCGGGCACCGGCCGGCCGGCGGCGGGAGTGAGGATGACCAGCGGCGCCATGGTGGCGGCGACGCCGATCCCGACCACCAGACCGGCCAGCACGCCGACGCCGGCGAGGAACGTCTGCTCGGCGACCAGCGAGCGCCTCAGCAGCCGCGGGCTGGCGCCGAGCGTGTGCAGCACGGCCAGCTCGGTGACCCGGCGGCGGGCGGTGGCCCGCATGTCCACGCCGATGCCCATCATGGCGATCAGCACCGCGCCCAGGGCGGCCGCGAAGAGGGCGGCGCGGGCGCCGACGCCGTACGGGTCGCTGCCGGCCGCCCGCCGGTCCAGCACCGCGATCCCGTTGAGCTTCGCCGCGGCGGCGGCCGTGGCCGCCGGGTCGTCGCCGGTCGCCAGCCACCACTCCTGCGGTCCCGGCACCTCGCCGTACCCGTAGAAGACCTCCGCGGCCAGGGATGGAAGGTCGACGAGCAGCGCGGCGGTCTCGGTCGTCCCGGGTATGGCGGTGGCTGTGCCGGCGATCCGGACGCCGACCTCGCTCTGGCCGAGCGACATGCGCGTTTCCGCGCCGGTGCCGACGCGGAGCGCGGACAGCGCCGCCGGGGTGGCGACGACCGGCACCGGGGCCGCCTCGCGCGCACGGGTGACGACCAGGTTGACCGCGGCGTCGAGGCTCCAGATCCCGCCGGGTCTTTCGACGGTGTAGGTGGCCGACGGGGCCGGGCCGCCCGCGACGCGCTCGCCGGCCCGGTCGTGCCCTTGCCACGGCCCGGCGCCGGCGAGGTCGACCGGCTGGTCCCCGGCGCGCAACGACGTGACGTCCCAGCGCAGGGTCATGTCGGGCGGGCCGGAGGTGGCGACGAGGAACCCGGCCAGCCGGGTCGAGCGCAGGTCGTCGGGCAGGTCGATGGCGAAGCGCAGCGGCTGACCGTTGTAGCTCGTGCCGAGCGGCAACCGGCGGTAGCCGCCGGTCACGGCGAACACGGCCGATGTCCGCACCGGCGGGTCGGGCCGGGTGAACGGCCCGACGATCCACCCGGTGACCTTCGTGACCACCTCGCCGGTCAGCCGGCGGGTGCCGGCGGGCAGCTCGACGACCGGCGCGTCCGGCGGGGTGGCCGCCATGCCGGCGAAGAGGCGGCTGGGGGACCCGCCGGCCAGGTCGTCCCGCATCCGCACCACGCCGCCGGCGGCCGCGGCGTCGAGCGCGACCACCGACGCGCTCACCCCTTCCGCGCCCAGCCGCAGGTCGTCCCGCCAGGCCGGCAGTGCCGCCTCGACGCCGGGCAGGTCGGCGATCTCGGCCGCCCGGCTGTCGGGTGCGTAGCGGGTCGCTTCGAGCAGCCGCAGGTCGGCGCCGACACGGTGGTTGGTCTGGTCGACCAGTGAGCTTTCGGACGTGCTGGCCAGGCACCAGGCGAGCGTGCTGACCGCCACGGCCAGCGCGAGCAGCAGCACCGGACCGGCCTGCGGGCGCCGCCCCGCCTGCCACATGCCGAGGATGGTCGCGGTCCACGGCTTGCGGTCGACGGCCCGCTCGGCGAGGCGGGTCAGCGGCGGCAGCACCCGCAGCGCGAGGACCGCGCCGGCCAGCACGCCGAGGGTCGGGCTCGCCGCCAGCAGGGGGTCGATGCCGAGGTCGCCGCCGGTCAGCGGCGAGGAGTACTGCCGGAGCTGGAACCAGCCGAGCACGGCCAGCCCCACCAGCGCGAGGTCGAGACTGGCCCGCTGCGCGGCCGCCCGCCGGCTGGGCCGGGACCGGGCCGCCATCTCGGCGACGTAGGTGCCGCCGCGGCGCAGCGCCGGGCCGAGCATCGCCACCGCGCAGCCCGCCGCGGCCAGGCCGGCGACCAGCCAGGTGAGCGCGTCGAAGCGAGGGCTCAGCCGGATAGCCGCCGAGGTCAGCATCGGCACGTCGGCCGCGTACCGGAGGACCTGCGTGGCCAGCAGCGGCGCCAGCGCCGCCGCCGGCACGACGACCAGGGCGGCCTCCCGCGCGGCCAGGCCCGCGATCTGCAGCCGTGCGGCGCCGCGCGCACGCAGCAGCGCCGTCTCCCCGCGGCGTTGTTCGGTCAGGAGTACGGCCACGAGCGCGAGCGCATACCCACCGAGTACGACCATGAGCAGCATCGGCGTGACCAGTGCCGACCGACCGACGAGATCGGCCTGCCGGAGTCGCCCGACGAGCTGGTCGAGCCGCGACGTGACCAGCCCGGAGGAGCCGAGCCCGACCTCGTCGGCCAGCGAGTCGAGGGCGGTCCTGGTTTCGCCGGGCACCTTGTCGAGCTGCGCCAGGTTGGACACCGCGAGGTCCGGCTCGATCAACCAGGCCGCCGAGGCGCTCGCCGCGTAGCCGGCCTGGAAGTCGTCCCGGGTCACCACGAACGGCCCGTACGTCGCGGACTGCGGTGCGACGCCCTCGGCCACGCCCGGCGCCAGCCGCCAGTACGCGTCGGCCGGGTCGCGCGGGCGCCAGACGCCGACCACCTCGATCTCGGACGTCTTGCGGGTGAGCCGGTCGAAGATCCGGACGCGGTCGCCGACGGCGGCCCGCAGCGTATGGGCCGCCGCCTCGGCCAGCACGGTCTGCACCGGCGTCGATCCGGCCCGGGGCCACGCGCCCGCGGTGAGCTCGGCGCGCTCGGTCAGCCCGTCGAGGAAGACGACGGAGGCGTAGACCACGCCTTCCTGGTCCGGCCGGGCGTCGCCGGTGTCGCCGGTGAGCTGGCGGCCGACCGCGTACCCGGCGGTGAAGACGCTCGCGTCCAGCCCGGCGAACTCGCCGTCGTACCGCTGGCGTACCGCGCCGTCCCGCTTGGCCTGCTCGGCGGGTGAGCCGCCGGCCGGGCCCTGGACCAGGACCGAACGCTCGTCGGGCGCGGCGGCGGCGATCGCGCTCCGGGTGCCGGCGTCGACCACCTCGCGGCTGTAGTCTGCCAGGCCGGTGAGCAGGACAGTGGCGATCAACGTCGCCCCGGTCGCCGCGAGGAGCAGGCTCTTCACTCCACCGGCGCGACGAAACACCAACCTCATGCGTACCCGTCTCCTCGGCGCCTTGTCTCGATGTTGAGGGGCTGGCGGAGAAAGAAGGTTCGCTCGGTTACCGGAACGTAATGCTTCAACCTTCCCGCCCGCTGCGGCGTCGTGTCAGGTGTGACCGTCGATGAGGGGTTTCGGGAGTTCGTCGAGCTGCGGTACGGCGAGCTCTTACGGATCGCGTACCTGTTGACCGGCTCGGCCCACGCCGCCGAGGACCTGTTGCAGACCTCGCTGCTGAAGGTGATGCGGCGGTGGAAGCGGGTCGACGAACCGATCGCGTACGTGCGGCGCACCATGATCAACCAGCACATCAGCGTGTGGCGGCGGCAGGGCGCCCGCGAGCTGCTGACCTCGATGGTGCCGGACCGGCCGGTGCGGGACCCGGCCGACCTGGTGAGCGACCGGCAGGCCCTGTACGGGGCGATGCGCCGGCTCACGCCGCGTACCCGGGCGGTGATCGTGCTCCGGTACTGGGCTGACCTGCCCGAGGCGGAGATCGCCGACCTGCTCGGCTGTTCGGTCGGGACGGTCAAGAGCCGCGCCTCGCGTGGCCTGGACCGGCTTCGTGAAGTGCTGGATTCCACGCCCGTCGCGGCGGATTTCGTTCCAAGGAGGGCCTGATGACGCTGGACGAGCTGGTACGGCGAGAGCTGTCCGCGATGGTGGAGGACGTGCTGCCCGAGCCCGATCCGCTGGGCCGGCTGCAGGCGCGGCGGCGGCGCGCCCGGCGTACCCGGACGATCGCGGCATGTGCCACCGCGATGGTGGCGGTGGCCGGCGTCGCGGTGACCACCGGCGGTCCTGGTGGCAGCCCGGCGCCCGACGTGGCACAACCGCCGTCCGGCCCGGCGGAGTGGGTGCGGCAGCTGATCGCCTCGCCGCCTCGCGGGGCGGTCGGGGCCGACGCGGCGTTCCGGCGGGAGCTGATGCAGATCGTCGCCCTGACGACCCGGCAGGGCACGGTGCGCCTGCTGTACGCCGACGACGTGGGTGACTCGCGGGTGGCGGTCGTGGCGTTCGTGCGGGGGGACGGCAGCGGGACCGGTACGGCGTGGATGGTGGCGCCGCGCGGGGCCACGGCATTGGTTCTCGCGAGTGCCCTGACCGCGGCGCCCCCGCAGCCCGACGCCAACTACAAGATGTCGTCCGGCGGCATGGAGCCGTTCGTGCTGGCCAACCTGAGCCTGTCCAGCACGAACGCGGCCATGGGCTCGATCTCGATCGGCATCGCACCCGCCGGCTGCCAGGTCTCCGCCGCCGACCTCCCGTCGGCCACCGCGTGGAAGGTCGAGCCGACCGGCTCGTACGTCGTGCGCGGCCCCGCGGACCACCGGGCCGAGTGGTGGCGGGTGACCTGCGACGGTGTGGTGCGGGCCGAGCAGCCGGCACCGGTCGCGGGTAGCCAGACGATCTCCGAGGCCGAGCTCGACCAGGCGTTGTCCGGGACGCGCGGCACGGTGGACCGCGAGCGGGCCCGCGAAGCGGTGGAGGCCAGCATGCTTACCCACGGGTACCAGCTCACCGAGCGGCCAGCCGTGGTCTGGGGTGGGACCCTGACCGAGCCGGACGGGTACGCCGGGAAGGCGATCGTGCTCGCCGCGCCGATCGTGGGCGGGGGCTGGATGGGCGATCTGACCGTCACGTCCGACAGGCCCAACGCGAACCCGCGCATCGTTGTCACCGGGCTGAATTTCTTCACCGAGTCCGAACCGCGGGCCAGGGGGTCGCGGTCATCCCCCTCGTCGACGACCTGGCGTACGCGATCGTCCCCGACGGGGCGGTTACGGCGCGGGCGATGCGGGGCGGGCGGGAGCTCAGCCGGGCGGACGTGCACGGCAACCTCGCGCTGCTGTCGATGCCCGCCGAGCCCGGCATCGGGGTGGAGGCGCTGGACGCCCAGGGCCAGATCCTCGAGGTGGGCATGGTCGGCGCCGGCCCGAGGCGTGGAGCGATCTCCAACTGGTGAAACGTCCGCGAGGAGTGGTTGGAGGCGGTTAGCGTCGAAACATGAGGGTCGCACGGGGCCGGCTGCTCCGGAACGCCGCCGGCAGCCTGGGCATCCTGGTGACCCTTGCCGTGATCGCCATCGGGCTCCCGGCGGTCGACCGGGCCGTGCCGGCCATCCGGCCGATCCCCACGCACGAGCCGTACGAGGTGGGCGGCGGGGTCACCGTACTGCCGCCGCCCGGCGCACAGCTCGACGTGACGCGCACCCGGCCCAGCGCCCAGCAGGGCACCGTGCTCTTCGTCCTCGGCCCCATCCGGTACGTCATCGTCGTCGCACCCTTCGACGGTGACCTGGATGGGGCCGTCGGCCGCCTGCGCCGCAAGGTCGTGAACGCCCAGGGGCGACTCGACGCCGGCCTCGCCACCGCCACCGGCAGCGGGCTGCCCGGCCAGCAGGGCGCCTACGCCACGCCGGACCGGACCGGCCGGTATGCGGTCTTCCTCGCCCCGCGGCTGTCCATCGAGGTGACGGTCAGCGGGAGCGTTCCTCTCCCGGCCCCGATCGAGGCCAGCATCCGCTCCATCGCCTATCGGGGGCGGGAGTGACGGCCGCGGCCGGGTGCCCCGGCGGGCACGGGGTGCCGCCACGCAGCGCCCGCAGCGCCCCCGTACACCCCACGCCGACCTGGGCGGTGGCCCGCAAGTCGCTGCTGCTGCCCGCGTTCTGGCTGGTCACCGGGCTGCTGGCGGTCGGTGCCGCGCGGATGGGCCTGTTCGTGCGGGACGCCCTCATCGAGTACCCGGTGGCCACCGCCGTCGCGCTGGCGCTCTTCGCCGCGTACGCGGTGCCGTTCTGGTTCTTCGTCGCCGCGCTCGACTACCTGGAGCGGGAGCCGCCGCTGCTGCTCGCCACCGCGTTCGCCTGGGGTGGCCTGGTCGCCACCACGCTGTCCGTGCCTGGCAACGCCGCGGTCCAGAACCTGCTCGCCAAGGCGTACTCGCCGGCGGTCGCCACGGCCTGGGGTCCCGCGATCGCCGGACCGACCATCGAGGAGGTCGTCAAGACGCTGGGCATCGTCGCGATCGTCCTGGTCGCGCGGGCCCAGATCAACAGCGTCCTCGACGGGGTCATCTACGGCTCGCTGGTCGGGCTCGGCTTTCAGGTGGTCGAGGACATCGTGTACGCGGTGAACGCCGTCGCCGCCGCCGGCCGGGGTGACGACGTGGGGCCGGTGGTGGCGACGTTCTTCGTCCGCGGCTTCCTCGCCGGGCTGTGGAGCCACACGCTCTTCAGCGCGCTCGCCGGCGCGGGCGTGGCCTCCGTCGTGGTACGCACCGACCGCACGCTCCGCTTCCGGCTGGGCGTCGCCGCGCTGTGCTTCTTCGGCGCCTGGGCCTGCCACTTCGTCTGGAACTCGCCGCTGCTGGCCGTGGACGTCGGCGACAACGGGTACGCCCTGATCGCCGTGCTGCTGGCCAAGGGGATCCCGCCGCTGCTCGTGATCCTGCTGCTGGTACGCGCCGCGCGGCACCGGGAGGCCGACTACTACACCGCGCAGCTGGCGGCGCTCCACGATCCGGACATCGCCACCCCGGCCGAGCTGCACGTGCTGAGCATGGGCCACCTGCGCGCCAACGCCCGCCGGTACGCGTACGCCCGGGCCGGCCTGCTCGGCCGCCGCGCTGTCCGCCGTCTCCAACGCGCCCAGGCGAGGCTAGCCGTGGCCATCTCGAGGGACGACGCCCCCTAATAGCCCACTGGCGCCAAGAACTCCTGCAACACCGCGCCCGCCTACGCACCCTAGCCCACCCCGAAGCCGTGTCCCCGGACGAACGCCGCGGCTCCATGCGCCGCCGCGCCCTGCTCCTAGCTGTGGCCCTCGTAGTAGTCGCCGCGCTCTGCGCCGCACTCTCCCTCTAGCCCGTCGATCTTGAAGTTGTCATGCCCAAATGTCGGAAATGGAACCTGACAACCTCAAGATCGACGGGTTTTATGGCTAGGCCGCCGGGGGGTGGCCGCCGTCGCCGTCTACCACCTGGTCCGGCGTGCCGTCCTCGTCTAGGTCGGTCATCGTGACGTTGACCTTGCCGTCCTGGTCGGTGTCGAACTGGAAGAGGTCCGCCTTGCCGTCGCCGTCCGTGTCGGCGGCCCAGACGTCCGGCTTGCCGTCGTTGTTGGTGTCTACCTTGATCAGGTCAACGCGCTCGTCGCCGCGCGTCTCGACAGTCTCCTGAGCCTCGCTCATGCCGCCATCCCTTCGATGTGGTCTGGTGCCAGTCCTACGGCACCATAAAGCAAGGCGCCCCACCTTGCTGGTGAGGCGCCTCCGCGTTGGCTATGGGATCAGCTCGCGGCGTACGGGTTGACCTTCTCCTCGGTCGGACCGTCACCCTCCGTGCCGTACACGACCGCGTCCGGTGCACCGTCGCCGTTGGTGTCGAGCCGCACGACGTCGGGCTCGCCGTCGTAGTTGGTGTCGGCGACCCAGGTGTCCGGCCGGCCGTCGTAGTTCGTGTCCAGCGTCAGGTGGTCGACCTGGCCGTCGTTGTTGTGGTCGGTGGCGACGTAGTCGATCCGGCCGTCGGCGTTCGTGTCGGCCAGCGCGGCGTCGATCTGGCCGTCGTCGTCGTAGTCCTTCAGGATCGTGTCGAGCTGGCCGTCGTGGTCACTGTCCACGTAGGTCGTTTCGGCGTACCCGTCGCTGTCGCGGTCGTGCTGAACCACGTCGGCGTACCCGTCACCGTCGACGTCCGTGACGACCTCGGTCGAGCCGTCGAGGTTGTGCTGCACGATCGAGTCGGGCTCGCCGTAGTGCGGCTCGGTGTAGTGCGGGTCGTGACCGGGCTCGTAGCCAGGCTCGTGACCGGGCTCGTAACCGGGCTCATAGCCGGGCTCGTGCCCAGGGTCGCTCGGGCCGAAGCCGTCGTGCCCAGTGCCGGTGTCTTCGGTCAGGGTCGGGTCGTCGAACTCGCTCATCGTGGGCTCCGTTTCGTTCGCTGCCTTGATGCTGGAAACCGTAAGGCCACCAGACCACCCCAGGGATCCCGGAAACGTGCCACACAGAACGACTAGGTCTAGTGTCGCAACTCCACTCCCGCCGCGTCGAGCGCCTTGATGACGTTCGCGGACTCGCCGAAACCGATCACCAGAACCGCGTCCGGCGCGAACTCCTTGATCTGCTTGGCGCCCTGCGAGAAGTCCAGCTTCGTCGCGGCGTCGGCCGGCGGGTCGTACGTCAGGAGCTTGAGGTTGTCGGCGCTGATGCCGGCCTTCTCCAACTCGGTGCGGACGTTGCCCTGCAAGCCCTCGCCGTACGCGTCCTTGCGCGCGACGATCGCGACCTGCTGCGGCCCGTCCCGCATGATGACGTCCGCGAGCGCCTTGCCCTGCAAGATGTCCGACGGCGCGGTACGGAAGTACAACCCCTTGTCATCCGCCTCGCTGAGCACGGCGGCGGTGTTGCACGGCGAGAAGAGGATCACCCCGGCCGCGACGATCTCCGGCAGCACGGCGGCCGAGATGCCCGAGGCACCGGCGCCGATGATGACGTGTACGCCGGCGTCGATGTGGGACGCGACCGTCTGCTTGGCTTTGTCCGGGTTGGTGCCGTCGTCACCGTCGACCCATTCGACCGGCTCGCCGAGCACGCCGCCCGCGGCGTTGATCTCCCTGATGGCGAGTGCCGCGCCGGCACCCATGGGCGGGAAGGCCAGCGCCAGGTCGCCCGTCTTCGGCAGCAGGCCGCCGATCTTGAGTGGCGCCCCGGTCTCGGTCTCGGCCCCCTCGCCGCGCGGCGTCGGAGACGCCTTCGTGGTCGTGGCCGACTCGTCGCCGGCGCCCACGAACTCGGTCTTGCCGTCGTCCAGCTTGTCGCTGGTGTCGAAGTGCAGCGTCGCGTAGCTTGCGGTCGACGGCTCACCGGCGTCAGTGAAGCCGCCCCGCTTGAGCGAGATGCCCCGGTACTCGAGGTCCCGCCCGGCCCGCGCCAACTGGAGGCAGGCACGCGGGGTGTCGCACCGGGTGCCGCTGGTGGTCACGCCGTTGACGTACTTCGCGATCTCGCTGGGGGTCGTGGTGCCAGCCAGTTCGGCCGCGATCGCGCTGATCACGATCGCGTCGTACGTCTCTCCCGAGTACAGGTAGTCGCCCAGATCGGGGTCGACCGACAGGAGACGCTCCTTGAAGTCGTCGGAGAGCGGGGTGAGGGGCGTGGTGCCCTTCATGCCGGCCAGCAAGCCCGCCTGATCCTTGAACTCCTCACCAAAGGAGTTGATCATGTTGCCGTCGGATCCGTACAGCCGGACCGGGCCGGCCGTCGTGCTGTCCGATTCGCCGCTGCTCGAACTGCAGCCGGCGATGGCGAGCAGGAGTGCGGTGCAGGCGGCGATGGATGTGCCGCGCAAGCCGTACATAGGGTCGTCCTCCCTCCCCGGGGGTCGGCGGGGGTCCGCTGGGCACACTAGCGTGCCATCCGTACGCAGTGTGACTGCGGTCGCAGGCCATTCTCTTACGGACCGGTAACCTGCGCAGCGTGGAACCTGAGACGGATAGCGTGACCGCGGTCTCTCCCGATCCCGGGGCACTCGCCCAGCGTATGGGCATCACCATCCTGGAGGTGTCGGCCGAGCGGGTGGTCGGCACCATGCCGGTCGAGGGCAACACGCAGCCCCTGGGCCTGCTGCACGGCGGTGCGTCCGGGGTGCTGGCCGAGACCCTCGCCTCGTACGGTGCCTCCATGCACGGGTATACGATCGGGCGCCCGTTCGCGGTCGGGGTGGATCTCAACGCGACCCACCACAAGGGGGTACGCCACGGCACCGTCACCGGGGTGGCCACCCCCGCGCACCGCGGCGGCACCGTCGCGACGTACGACGTGGTCATCACCGACGAAAAGGGCGACCGGGTCTGTACCGCGCGCCTGACCTGTCTCCTGCGGTCCGCCTAGCTCCTTTGCGTGCTGCGTAGATAGGGATTCACCGGGCGCGGCTTGACCCGGCGGCATACCCTTCGGCTCGTGACGGATGTTCCGCCCGAGGCGTTCGACGATGCCGCCCAAGTGCTCCGCAGTGCGTTGGCCGGCGACAGCGACGCAGTCGTAGGGACGTTCGACGCGGTGGTCGACCGCTCCGGGGTCGCCGGGGCGTACGACGTGGCCTGGTGCATCGCCGCCACGATGGTCGGCGACAACGTCCAGCGTGGCCGCTGGACCCTCGACTTCCCCGGCATCGACGAGGCGGGGTACGACGCGCGTTGGGTGGCCCGGTTCGTGAGCGCCTACGCCAACGCCGACATACCGACCGGCGAGGCCCTCTTCGGCGCCGCACTGGCCGACGGCCAGCTCCCCGAGTGCCTGCTGACGCTCGCCGGTTCGGCCGTGGCCACCCTGAAGCGCCGCGCCGCCTGACGTCACTTCGTGGCGGGCGTCGCTGCCAGCCATGGAAGGTGGGTGCGCAGCCAGGCGTCGACGCCGGGCAGCGCGAGGACCCGAGTGATCGCGGTCGTGACGACGATGACCTGCGCGATCGCGGGAACCGTGTCGATGCCGGCGGTGGCCGCCACCACCGGAATCAGGGTGAGCGCGCCGACGACGGCGGCGAAGATCGTACGGGCGGTGGCCCGCCACGGGTGCTGCGTCTGCGTGGGCGCGATCGTTTCCTGTGTCATGGAGCACCTCCTAGCTCGCTGATAGCGGGAGTCCCGCTACGCCTAAGAGGCGACGGAGTACGGCGGGGATACACCCTCGCCGCTACCCAAGATGCGGCTGCTCAACACCGGACAGATAGCGGTCGACCCTGAGCCGCATCGACCGGTCCATCCGGAGCGATCCGACGGCGTCCCGAGCCACCCAGCGAACCTCACGGGACTCGTCGCTGGGCGTCGGCGTGCCGCCGAGGGGCCGGGCCGTGAAGACGACCGAGAACTCCTGCCGGGCCTCACCGTTGCTGGTGTAGAGAATCACATGCCGCGGGTCGGTGTAGATGCCGACGAGCCCGGTGACCTCGACCCGTACCCCGGTCTCCTCCAGCGTCTCCCGGACGGCCGCCTGCGGCAGCGACTCGCCGAGGTCCATCGCGCCGCCGGGCAGCGCCCAATTGTCGTTGTCCGTCCGGCGGATCAGCAGGATCCGCCCCCGGTCGTCGGCCACGACGACGTTGACGGAGGGGACGACGCTGTTCGCCTTCGGCGCCCGGGGTCGTCGAAGTAGTCGATGCGGCCTGCCACGGTCGCAACCGTAACGGCGCTGGGACAGCCTCGCAGACATGAAGAACGCCCACCGGCGTTTCCGCTGGTAGGCGTTCAATAGCCCGGCGAAAGGCTATGTGGCCAGGGGCGGGGTCGAACCGCCGACCTTCCGATTTTCAGTCGGACGCTCGTACCAACTGAGCTACCTGGCCGGGTGCACCGCACATACTACCCGTACGGCAAGAAGCGGTCCTGACGGGACTTGAACCCGCGACCTCCGCCTTGACAGGGCGGCGAGCACTCCAACTGCTCCACAGGACCTTGCTCCGGCTAGGCCGGTCCGTGCCCCCAACGGGATTCGAACCCGTGCTACCGCCTTGAAAGGGCGGCGTCCTGGGCCGCTAGACGATGAGGGCGGCCCCGCCATCATTGCACACGCAATGCTGACAGCTGTGCTCCCATCCGGCCCCGCCGGAGGCTCCGAAAGCATACGTGACGCCGGACCTTCCCTCCAAACCGATTCGGGGCGCGCCGCATTCCCTCCCAAACACGGCTTAGCGCAGCAGGGTGATGCCGTACCGGCGCTTGAGGTCGCGGAGCACGGCGGGGCAGGCGCCCAGCGTGCCGGAGCGGTCGCCGCCGCCGTCGTGGAGCAGCACGATCGAGCCGGGCCGGACGGCGCCGATGACCCGGTCGTGGACCGCCTTGGCGCCGGGCTTGGCCCAGTCTTGCGGGTCGACGTCCCAGTCCAGCGAGATCATGCCGAGGTCGCGGGCGACGGCGATGGCGGCGGGCGTCCACTTGCCACCCGGGTGGCGGAAGAACTTGATCTTCGCGCCGGGTACGGCCTTGCGGATCTCCCGGTTGGTGGCTTCGAGGTTGGCCTTGATCTCGGCGGGTGGCTTGGTGCCCAGGTCCAGCTCGTGGTGCCAGGTGTGGTTACAGAGGGTGTGCCCCTCGCGGACGATCCGGGCGACCAGCGCGGGGTATTTGCGTACCTCGGTGCCGACCAGGCAGAACGTCGCCCGCACCCGGGCGGCGCGCAGCTGGTCCAGGATCTTCGGCGTCCACTCCGGGTGCGGCCCGTCGTCGAAGGTGAGCGCTACGCGCTTCGTGCCGGTGGTCCGCTTGGTGCCGAGCGGGCCGATGGTGGAGCGCGGGCCGGAGGGCTTCTTGGGCGTGCGCGTGACGGTGGGCGCCGGGGACGAGGAGGGCGTGGGCGAAGCCTCGGGAGGCGGGGCGCCGGGGACGCCGCCGGCGCGGGCCCCACGCCCAGGCGCTGCTGCGCGACGGTCTCGGCGGGATCCCGGCCCATCATCCAGCGCCCGCCAACCAGCAGCGCCAAGACAACGAGGGCGGCGGTGACGGCGGAGCGGTGGGACATGGGTCGCGGACTCCCGACTGTTCGGGAACAGAGCGACAAAACACTACTAGAGTGGCTCCCGAGAATCGAGGGTCACCGCTAGCACCCCACCCAGCCAGGGCGCGTACTCGTCGGGTCGGGCCTTGATATCAACGGAAAGCTCCGCCGGGGTCACCCACCGCAGCGCCGCCACCTCCGCCGGATCCGGATTCATGGGTACGTCATGGTCGTGCCGCCCGAGCAGGACGTGGTCGTATTCGACCTCGACCCGGCCGGTCGCCGGGTCGGCGGCGGAGTAGGCGTACACGCCGACCTCGGTCAAGGGGCCGGCGGCCAGGCCCAGCTCCTCGGTGAGCCGGCGGGCGGCCGCCTCGGTCACCGGCTGGCCCGGCTCAGGGTGCCCGCAGCAGGCGTTCGCCCAGCGCAGTGGAAAGCGCGTCTTGACGGCGGCCCGGCGCTGCAACAGGAGGCGCCCGCCGGCGTCGACGAGCAACACGGAGAACGCCCGGTGCAGCTGGCCCGGAGCCTGATGCGCCGCGTCCACGGTGGACTGGCCGATCGCGTGCCCGGTGTCGTCGACCAGCTCGACGAGGTGGGACTCCCGGGGACTCATCCGATGATCCGGCCAGCGGCCAGCTTGCCCGAGATGAGCACCATCGGCACGCCCACGCCCGGCTGCGTGCCGGATCCCACGAACACCACGTTGTCCAACGTAGGGTGCAGGTTGCTCGGCCGGAACGGTCCGGTCTGCCGGAAGTTGTGGGCCGCGGCGAACGGCGTACCGGCGGCCATCCCGGCGCCGGCCCAGTCGGCCGGCGTCACCACCCGGGACACCTCGACGCCCGCCGCGAAACCGCGGTAGCCGCGAGCCTCCAACACACCCATCAGCTCGTCGGCGTAGCGCCGGCCGAGGCCGCCCTGCCAGTCCAGACCTGACCCGCGGATCAGATTTGGGACGGGCGCGAGTACGTAGTACGCGTGCCGCCCGGCCGGCGCGAGCGACGGGTCGGTGCGGCTCGGGTTGGTCACCAGCAAGGACGGGTCGGACATCAGGGTTCCGCGCCGGATCACCTCGTCGAAAGTAGCCCGCCACGACCGTCCGAAGTGGAGATTATGGTGCGCGATCTTTGCGTACCCCTGGGAAGAGCCCACGTGCAGCACGACGCAGGACGGCGAATAGCGCAGCCTTGGCGGCGTGGATCCCACGAGTTGGTGGGCGACCGGCAGGTCGGGATTGAGCACGACGGCGTCGGCGGGGATCCGTTCCCCGCCCGCGGTGTGTACGGCGACCGCCCGGCCAGCGGCCGTCTCCACGCGGGTAACCGTTGTGCCGTAACGGATCCGGACACCGTGCTTTTCGGCGGCCCCGGCGAGCGCGCGCGGTACGGCGTGGATGCCGCCGTGCGGGAAAAACACACCGGCCACCGAGTCGAGGTAGGCGATGACCGCGTAGATGGCGAGCGCCTCACGGGGGCGAGGCCGGCGTACATCGCCTGGAACGAAAAGATCCGGCGGGTGCGCGGGTCCGCGAAGAACCGGTCCACCTTCGTCTGCAACCGCCGGAAGCCGCCCATCAGCAGCAGCCGCACCAGGTTGGCGTTGAGCAGGTCGGTGGGGGAGTCGAGGTTGCGCTCGATGAAGTCGGCGCGCTCCAGCCGCCACAGCCGCCGCGCGTAGTCGACGAAGCGCAGGTAGCCGTCCGCCTCCCGCGGGCCGCACACCCGCCCGATCTCACCGGCCATCCGGGCCGTGTCGGCGATGACGTCCAATGTGGATCCGTCGGGAAAGTGGGCCCGGTACGCGGGTTCGAGTGGGGTCAGCTCCAGCCAGTCGGGCAGCCGCTCGCCGACCGCGGCCAGCGCCTCGGCGACAAGGTCGGGCATGGTGAGCACGGTGGGCCCGGTGTCGAAGTCGTAACCGTCCACAGTCAACCGTCCGGCGCGCCCACCCGGGACGGCCTCGCGTTCGAGCACGGTGACCTCCCGCCCGGCGCCCGCGAGGTGCAGCGCACAGGCGAGACCACCCAGGCCGGCGCCGACCACCACCACCCGGTCGGTCCGGCCGGTAACTCTCCGCATGCAGGGGAGGGTACCCTTGCGGTCCGTGGACACCGACCTGGCGGCGGCCTACGAACGCTGCCGTGAACTGCACCGACGCCACGGTCGCACGTACTACCTGGCCACCCGCCTGCTGCCGCGGTGGAAGCGCCGGCACGTCCACGCTCTGTACGGATTCACCCGATATGCGGACGAGATCGTCGACCGCACCGACCGGTCGTTGCCCGCCGAGCGTGCCGAGCAGCTGCGGGCCTGGTCCGACCGCTTCCTCGCCGGCCTGGCCGGTGCTCCCGTCGATGACCCGCTGTTACCGGCGGTGCTGCACACGATCGCGGCGTTTGACCTCGACCGCGCCGACTTCGCCACCTTTCTGGGCAGCATGGCGATGGACCTCACCGTCACGTCGTACCCCACGTACACCGATCTGCTCGCCTACATGGACGGTTCGGCGGCGGCGATCGGCACGATGATGCTTCCCATTTTGGGAGCCGACGACCGCGCCGTCGCCCGCGAACCGGCCCGCCAGCTCGGCCTCGCCTTCCAACTCACCAACTTCATCCGCGACGTCGCCGAGGACCTCGGTCGTGGCCGCACGTACCTGCCCGACGAGGACATGGCGCGCTTCGGCCTCACCCGCGCCGATCTCATCGCCGCCGCCGTCCAGGGCGCGGCCACCGCGCCCATCCAAAAGCTCATCGAGTACGAGGTACGGCGTGCCCGGATGCACTACGCCGCGGCCGAGCCGGGGCTCGCCATGCTGGAACCCACGTCGCGGGCCTGCATCCGCACCGCGTTCCGGCTCTATCGGCGGATCCTCGACGAGATCGCGGCCGCCGACTTCGACGTCTTCGCGGGGCGCGCCGTCGTGCCGGGCTGGCGCAAAGCCGCCGTTCTGGCCGGGACGTTGGTCTTCGGCTGAGCTGCCGGCACGCCGCGGAAGTGGAATGCTTGGCGGCATGGCGGAGCAGGTGGACGTGATCGTGGTCGGGCTCGGCGTCGGCGGCGAGGAGGTCGGCGGCAAGCTCGCCGAGGCGGGTCTCGCGGTCGTCGGCATCGAGCACAACCTGGTCGGCGGCGAGTGCCCGTACTGGGGGTGCGTCCCGAGCAAAATGATGATCAGAGCGGCGAACGCCCTGGCCGAGGCCCGCCGCGTCGAGACGCTCGCCGGCCGGGCGGAGGTACGGCCGGACTGGACGCCGGTGGCCAAGCGGATCCGCGAAGAGGCCACCGACACCTGGGACGACAAGGTCGCCGTCGATCGGTTCACCGGCAAGGGCGGTCGCTTCGTACGCGGCTACGGCACGCTCGTCGGCCCGGGGCGTGTCGAGGTCGGCGGCGAGACCTTCGAGGCCCGGCGCGCCATCGTCATCGGCACGGGCACGTCGGCGAGCATCCCGCCGATCGAGGGCCTGGCCGGCACGCCGTACTGGACCAACCGGGAGGCGATCGAGGTCGAGGAGCTGCCCGCCTCCCTCGTGGTGCTCGGTGGCGGGGCGATCGGCCTGGAGTTGGCGCAGGTTTTCGCCCGGTTCGGCGTACGGGTGACGATCGTCGAGGCGCTGGACCGGATCCTCGCGGTAGAAGAGCCCGAGTCGTCGGAGCTGGCCGCCAAGGCGCTCACGGCGGACGGCATCGACATCCGCACGGGCGTCAAGGCCGAGCGGGTCACGTACGACGCCGGCGAGTTCACCGTGCACCTGTCCGGCGGCAAGAGCGCCAGCGGGGAAAAGCTGCTCGTCGCCACCGGCCGGCGGGCACAGCTCGGCGAGCTGGGGCTGGACACCGTCGGCCTCGACCCCAAGGCGCGCTGGCTGGAGGTCGACGACCGGATGCGCGCCGGCGACCGGATCTGGGCGGTGGGCGACGTGACCGGGCACGGCGCGTTCACCCATATGGCGATGTACCAGGCGGGGATCGCGGTCCGGGACATTCTCGGCCGGGAAGGCCCACCCGCCGACTACCGCGCGCTGCCGCGGGTGACGTTCACCGACCCGGAGATCGGCGCGGTAGGGCAGACCGAGCAGCAGGCCCGGGACGCCGGCGTCGACGTACGCATCGGCAGCACCCCGCTGCCCAGCTCGGCGCGCGGTTGGATCCACAAGGTCGGCAACGACGGGTTCATCAAGCTCGTCGCCGACGCCCGGCGAGGCGTGCTGGTGGGCGCGACGTCGGCCGGGCCCGCGGGCGGAGAGGTGCTGAGCGCGCTGTCCGTCGCCGTACACGGCGAGGTGCCGATCGAGCGGCTCCGCCACATGATCTACGCGTACCCGACGTTCCACCGCGCGATCGAAGCCGCCCTCGCCGACCTCTAGGGTCGGGTTTTTGCAGGATGCTGTCGTAGGATTTCAGGGTGACACGACGGCTTACTGAGGTCGCCAAGAAGGCGGGGGTCAGCGAGGCGACCGTCAGCCGGGTGCTGAACGGTCGCGAGGGCGTGTCCGAGGCCACCCGCGCCGCGGTGCTGACCGCGCTCGACGTACTCGGCTATGAGCGCCCGTCGAAGCTGCGGGGCGAGCGGGCGCGACTGGTCGGCCTCGTGCTCCCCGAGCTGCAGAACCCGATCTTTCCGGCGCTCGCCGAAGCGGTCACCGGTGCGCTGGTGCAGCGCAGCCTCTCCCCGATCCTGTGCGCCCGTACGATCGGCGGCGTCTCCGAGGTCGACTTCATCGACATGCTGCTGGAGCACCAGGTCTCCGGGGTGATCTTCGCGGGTGGCAACTACGCGATGGCCGACTCCACCCAGGATCACTACCGCATGCTGCGCGAGCGGCGGCTCCCCGTGGTGCTGGTGAACGCGGGCGTGGCCGGCCTGGGCTTTCCGAGCGTGTCGACGGACGACGCGGTGGCGGTGGAGCAGGCGTACGCCCATCTGGCCTCGCTCGGGCACACCCGGTTGGGCGCGCTGCTCGGGCCGGAAGACCACGTGCCGTCGCGCCGCAAGCTCGACGCGTTCGAGGCCGCCGCCAAGGCGAGCCCGGGGGTGACCGCCGAGGTCGAGCGGACGAGCTTCTCCATGGAGGGCGCCCGAGCTGCTGCCACGCGGCTGGCCGAGCGCGGGGTGACCGGCATCCTCTGTGCCAGCGACGTGCTGGCGCTGGGCGCGATCCGGGCCGTACGCCGGCTCGGCAGGCGGGTGCCGGAGGACGTGTCGGTCATCGGGTTCGACGACTCGGCGTTCATGACCTGCACCGATCCGCCGCTGACCACCGTGCGCCAGCCGATCGAGGCGATGGGCCAGTCGGTGGTCGACCTGCTGGTCCAGCAGATGGAGGGGGTCGGCGTACCCCCGGACGAGTTGCTCTTCGAGCCTGAGCTCGTCGTCCGCGGCTCCACCGCCCCCGCCCCCGCTAGTCCCAAGTCCCGCGCGCGGTCGTCAAGATCGCGTTGATCAGGGACCTTCTCCCTCGCCACGCCGCAACACGCCCGAGCCGTTCCCTGATCACCGGGGAGGGGCGGCGCGCGCGTGTGCGGGGAGACGGAGGTCGGGTTTTTGCGGGATGGAGTCCAGTTCTTGCGTTCACGGGGCCGGGTTCGTATCGTCATCGGCACGAAACATGGCAGGCACGCTCTTAGGAGTTCTCCATGATGAGATCTAGGCTGCGCGGGGCTCTCTCGGTGCTGCTGGTCGCGGGGTGGCGGGCATGGCCACCGGCTGCGGTGACGACGATGGCAGCGGCGACAAGTCCAGCGCGGACGGCAAGGTCACGATCACCGTCAACGGTCTGCCCCCGGCCACCGAGACGGCCAACCACCAGCGGTTCCTCGACAATGTCGCGGAGTTCGAGCGGCAGAATCCCAACATCGACATCGACGCCCGCGAGGGCAAGATGGATCCGCAGACGTTCGCCGCCAAGCTCGCCGGCGGCCAGCTCGAAGACGTCTTCTACGTCTACTTCACCGACCCGGCCAACCTGATCGCCAAGCGGCAGGTCGCCGACATCACGGCGTACACCAAGGACTTTCCGGTTGTGAGTCAGGTGCGGCCGGAGATCCTTAAGGTTTTTTCGGGCAACGATGGCAAGGTCTACGGCCTGCCGTACAAAAATTACTCGTTGGGCCTGCTCTACAACCGGACGCTCTTCACCAAGGCCGGCCTGGACCCCAATAGCCCGCCGAAGACCTGGGCCGAGGTCCGCGAGGCCGCGAAGAAGATCACCGCATTGGGCGACGGCCACATCGGGTACGGCGATTACAGCAAGTCCAACACGGGCGGCTGGCACTTCACCGCGGAGCTGTACTCGGTCGGCGGCGACGTGGCGGTCAAGGACGGCGACACCTGGAAGGCCGCGTTCAACAACGACCAGGGCAAGCAGGTCCTCCAGCAGCTCAAGGACATGCGCTGGACCGACAACTCGATGGGCAGCCGGCAGCTGCTGGAGTGGGCCGACCTGCTGCAGCTGATGGGCTCCGGCAAGCTCGGCATGTACGTCGCCACCGCCGACAACATCCCGACGATCGTCAACCAGTACAAGGGCACCTTCGCGGACTACGGCCTGGGCCCGATCCCGGACGGCAAGGGCACGCTGGGCGGCGGCGAGGGCTACATGTTCAACGCGAAGGCCAGCCCCGAGAAGATCCGCGCCGGGCTGAAGTGGCTCACGTTCTGGTTCACCAGCGCGGACCGGTACGAGGCGGAAAACAAGTGGTCGGCGGAGAACAAGCTGCCGGTCGGCCTGCCCGAGCCGCAGATCTTCACCGGCGCGGCGGCCGACACCCAGGCCGCGGCCGACAAGAAGTACGCCAACGTGCCGCAGGAGAACTACGCGCCGTTCGTCAGCGCGGCCGCGAGCATCCCGGTCAAGCTGGAGCCGCCGAACGCCCAGCAGGTGTACGCGGTGCTCGACGTCGCGATGCAGAAGGTGCTGACCGACAAGAACGCCAACGTCGACCAGCTCCTCGCCGACGCGGAGAAGCAGGTCAACACCATCCTCGCGACCGTCAAGTAGATGGCCGTCAGCACTACGGCGAAGCCGGGTGTGGCGCGGGCAGGGCGCCCGCACCACGCCCGGCCGGTCCGGACCGGAAGGCGCGGCCGCAAGGTCAAGGACAATCTGCTCGCGTACGCCTTCATGGCGGCCGGCATCGCGTGCTTCGCGCTCTTCTCGTGGTATCCGCTGGTGCGTGGCGTCATCCTCAGCTTCCAGCAGGTCAACTTCGTCACCGACCCGTACTGGGTGGGGCTGGACAACTTCCGGGCGCTCTTCGACGACCCGCTCTTCTGGACGGCCTGGAAGAACACGCTCGTCTTCACCGGTCTGGCGCTGATTTTCGGGTACGCCGTGCCGCTCGGCATCGCCGTGTTGCTCAACGAGCTGCGGCACTTCAAGGCGTACTTCCGGGTGGCCGTGTACTTGCCGGTGATGCTGCCGCCGATCGTCGTCGTGCTGCTGTGGAAGTACTTCTACGATCCGGGCAACGGGCTTTTCAACACCCTCCTGCGCGGCGCGCACCTGCCCGAGTCACAGTGGACCCAGTCCGGCAGCACCGCGATGATCTCGCTGGTCCTGGTGTCGACCTGGGCCAACCTCGGCGGCGCCACGCTGATGTACCTGGCCGCGCTGCAGGGCATCCCGGGCGAGCTGTACGAGGCCGCCGAGCTGGACGGCGCCAGCGTGTGGCAGCGGCTGCGGCACGTGACGCTTCCGCAGCTGCGCTTCATCATGCTGGTCCTGCTGCTCATTCAGATCATCGCGACCATGCAGGTCTTCATCGAGCCGTACCAGCTGACCGGCACCACCAACCCGGACACCATCACCGTGATGGTGCTCATCTACCGGTACGCCTTCACCGTCAACCACGACTTCGGGTTGGCGGCGGCGATGAGCGTGCTGCTCTTCGTGGTGCTGGCCATCTTCTCCGCCATCTACCTGCGCCTGACCCGGGGAGGCGAGCGGTGACCCGTACCCTCATCTCGGACGCCGAGCTGCGCCGGCCGCGTACCCGCGCCGCCTATTTCGCGGTGCTCGCGCTCGTGACCGTCCTCTTCGGACTCGTTTTCTTCTTCCCGCTCTACTGGATGGCGTCGAGCGCGCTGAAGACACCGTCGGAGTTCGCGCTCTCCCCGCCCACGTTCATCCCCGAGTCGTTCGAGCCCGGCAACTACGCCGACGCGTGGAGCGAGATGCGGATCGCCCGCTACTTCGCCAACACCGCCTTCTACGCGCTGGGCGGCTGGCTGGTCCAGCTCGTGGTCGACGTGGCCGTGGCGTACGCGCTGTCGAAGCTCCGCCCGGTCTTCGGCCGGCTGGTCCTCGGGCTGATGCTGGCCAGCCTCATGCTGCCGGCGGCGGCGCTGCTCGTGCCGGCGTACCTGACGGTCAGCGACGTGCCGATCGTCGGGGTCAACCTGCTCAACACCCCGTGGGCGCTGTGGCTGCCGGCGGCCGCGAACGCATTCAACATCTACGTGCTCAAGCGCTTCTTCGACCAGATCCCGGACGACCTGCTCGACTCGGCCAGCATCGACGGCGCGGGCCGGCTGCGCATCCTCTGGAGCGTGGTGCTGCCGCTGTCCCGGCCGGTGCTCGGCGTCGTCTCGATCTTCGCGATCATCGGCATCTGGAAGGACTTCCTCTGGCCGCTGCTGGTCCTGCAGGACCCGGAGAAGCAGACGCTGAGCGTGGCGCTGAGCCGCCTGTCCAACACGAGTCAGGTGCCGCCCACCGAGATGATGGCCGGTCTGGTGATCGCCAGCATCCCGATGATCGTCATCTTCCTGATCTTCCAGCGGAGCATCGTCGGCGGGCTGTCCGCCGGGGCAATGAAGGGTTGAGGGGAACGAATGTCCACAGCAGACAACTGGTGGCGAGGCGCCGTCATCTACCAGGTCTACCCGCGCAGCTTCGCCGATGGTAACGGCGACGGCATCGGTGACCTGTCCGGCGTACGGGCGCGCCTTCCCCACCTGGTCGAGCTCGGCGTGGACGCGGTCTGGCTGAGCCCGTGGTATCCCTCGCCGATGGCCGACGCCGGGTACGACGTCGCCGACTTCCGCGACATCGACCCGGTGTTCGGCACGCTCGCCGACGCGGAGGCGCTGATCGAAGAGGCGCACGCGGCGGGGATCCGGGTCATCATCGACCTCGTCCCGAACCACTGCTCCACCGAGCACTCGTGGTTCCGGGCCGCGCTGGCCGGCGGCGAGGAGCGGGAACGCTTCTGGTTTCGGCCCGGCCGTGGCCCGGACGGCGCGGAGCCACCCACCGACCTGCGCTCCATCTTCGGCGGCCCGGCCTGGACGAGGGTCGACGATGGACAGTGGTATCTGCACCTGTTCGCGCCGGAGCAGCCGGACTTCAACTGGGACCATCCGGCGGTGCGCGCGGAGTTCGAGGACATCCTGCGGTTCTGGCTGGACCGGGGCGTGGACGGCATCCGCATCGACTCCGCGGCCGTACCGGTGAAGGATCCGGTGCTGGACGGGCCCGACGCGTACACGGATCAGGACGGCGTGCACGAGATCTACCGGGCGTGGCGCCGGATCTCCGACGGCTACCCGGGGCAGCGGATCCTGATCGGCGAGGTGTGGCTGCCCGACCGGCAGCGGTTCGCCAACTATCTGCGCGCCGACGAGCTGCACACCGCCTTCAACTTCGACTTCCTGTGCTGCCCGTGGGAGGCGGCCGCGCTGCGGGACTGCGTCGACGAGACGCTGCGCGCGCACGCACCCGTCGGCGCACCGGCCACCTGGGTACTGTCCAATCACGACGTCACCCGGCACGTGACCCGGTACGGGCGGACGGACAGCTCGTTCAGCTTCGCCGGCAAGCGCGAGGGCATCGAGGCCGACCTGGAGTTGGGCGGCGTACGGGCCCGGGCGGCCGCGCTGCTCACCCTCGCGCTGCCCGGCGCCGCGTACGTCTACCAGGGCGAGGAACTGGGCCTGTGGGAGGTCGAGGACATCCCCTACGAGCTGCGGCAGGACCCGATGTGGCATCGCTCCGGCCACACCGACCCCGGCCGGGACGGCTGCCGGGTGCCGCTGCCGTGGTCCGGGATGGAGCCGCCATTCGGGTTCAGCCCAGTGGGCGCTTCGGCGGCACCGTGGTTGCCGCAACCACCCGACTGGAAGGATCGGACCGTCCAGGCTCAGTCGGGTGACCCGTACTCCATGTTGGAGCTTTATCGCGCGGCCGTGCGGATCCGGCGGGCTGAGCCGGCGCTCGGCGATGGTGACATGCGGTGGTTGCCCGCGCCCGACGGCGTGTTGTCCTTCGCGCGCGAGCCCGGCTTCGGCTGCGTGCTGAACCTGTCGGCGGCGGCCGTGCCGCTGCCGGCGCACGACGCGGTGCTGCTGGCGAGCGGACCGCTGGACGGCGGGGTCCTGCCGCCCGACACGGCGGCGTGGCTACGGATTTCGTGACCAGCGGGTCGCCCCGAGCGAGGCACCGACGACACAGGCGATGCCCAGCAGCTGCGGCCAGGCCAGCCACTCTCCCAAGAGGACGGTGCCGACGAGCGCGGCCACGGCTGGTTCCAGGCTCAGCAGTACGGCGAACACCCGCGCCGGCATGCGGCGCAGGGCGGCCATCTCGGCGGAGTACGGGAGCACCGACGACAGCAGCGCGATGCCGAGGCCCAGCACGAGCGTCCAGGTCTGCACCAGTTCGGGCCCGCTCGTGGCGACGCCCAGCGGCAGTACGGCGATGGCGCCCACCGCCATGCCGAGCGCGAGCCCGCGCCCACCCGGGGCGCGGGCGCTGACCGCCGAGCCGAGCACGACATAGCCGGCCCAACACAACCCGCAGGCGGTGCACAGCAACAGGCCGATCGGATCCACTGTGGAGCCACCAAGCCCGGCGAGCAGCACCACGCCGGCGGCGGCGAGCACGGCCCACGCGGCGTCGCGCAGCCGGCGGCTGGCCGCGAGCGACACGACGAGCGGGCCGGCGAAGCTGATGGTGACCGCCACGCCCAGGGGCACCCGCTGGATGGCGGCGTAGAAGGCGAGGTTCATGCCGGCCATGCCGAGGCCGAAGGCCGCCACGATGCCGGCGGTGCGCCAGCCGAGCCGCAGCGTAGGGCGGGCGAGCGCGAGCAGGACCAGCGCGCCGAAGCCGAGCCGCAGCAGGGTCGTCCCGCCGGCGCTGGCGGTGCCGAAGAGCTGCTTGGCGACAGCCGCGCCGACCTGGGTGGACACCATGCCGAGCAGCATGAGCAGCGGCGGCGGCACGGCGTCGGGGCCGGCCAGCGCGCGGAGCCGGGCGGCTGCGGCCGGCGGCTCGTACGAACGGGCGGCGTGGGCGTACATCCGACGATGATCTCCGTGGTGCGCCTGGCCGCACCAGCGGATTTTCGATTCTGGCGTTTTCCCCCCATCAGGGCGTTCAGGGAAGCATGATTCCTCTTGTTCGGTTACACGAGGAACGGGGGATTCATGAGTCTTCGTCGCATTGTCCCTGTCGGCTTCTTGGCCGCGGCGCTGGTGGTGGTCGGCGCGCCCGCCGCGTCGGCGACCACTGGCGCCGAGGGCAAGCCTTCGGTCACCGTCATCGCCAAGAGGCTGGACAACCCGCGCGGCATCGCGGTGGGCTGGCACGGCCAGCTGTACGTCGCCGAGGCCGGCAAGGGCGGCGCCGGGCCGTGCGTCTCGTCCCCGGAGGACCCCGAGGCGCAGGTGTGCCTGGGCCTGAGCGGCGCCGTGACGGCGCTGTCCCCGCACCACCGCGGGAAGTGGAAGCAGAAGCGGGTCGTCAAGGGCCTGCCGTCGGTGGCCGAGACGGACGGATCGTTCGCCCTGGGCCTGCACGACATCGCGCCCGTGCACCCCGGCTTCCTGCTCGGCACGATCGGTCTCGGCGGGACCCCGGAGGTGCGGGCCAGCCTCGGTCCGAACGCGCGCCTGCTGGGCCATCTGGTGGGCATGCGGCTCAAGCGGCACGGCAGCGACGTCAAGCCGATCGCCGACCTGGCGGCGTACGAGGCGGCCAACAACCCGGTCGGCGAGATCGACTCGAACCCGTACGGCCTGCTCGCCACCCCCTTCGGCGCCTACGCGACCGACGCGGGCGGCAACGACCTGCTGCGGGTGGACAAGCGCGGCAACATCTCCACGGTCGCGATCTTCCCGGACCGGCCCGTCACGGTTCCCAACCTGCCGCCGGACTTCCCGATGCAGGCGGTGCCGACCACGGTGACACGCGGCCCGGACGGCGCCCTGTACGTCGGCCAGCTCACCGGCTTCCCGTTCCCCGTGGGCGCGGCGAACGTGTACCGGATCGTGCCGGGTCAGCAGCCGGAGGTGTTCCTGAGCGGTTTCACGAACATCATCGACATCGCCTTCGACCGCTGGGGCCGCCTGCTCGTCCTGCAGATCACCAAGAACGGCATCACGTCGGGTGACCCCACCGGTGCGCTCATCCGGGTCGACCTGAAGAGCGGCCAGCGGACCGAACTTGCCGCCGGCAAGCTGACGTTCCCCGGCGGCGTCGCGATCGGGCACGACGGCTCGATCTACGTGACGAACAAGTCGGTGCTGCCGGGTGCCGGCGAGGTGCTGCGCATCCGCGCCTGACATATCGCATATAGGTGGAGGCGTCCTGCAAGGGGTTGCGGGACGCCTCCATCATGATTTGGATCAACACTTGTGCGTCGAGTCACACGGCTGAGTGCTGTTCTGGTATAGAGATTTCATTTAGCGTTGAATTGCAGTAAACCGTGGATGAAATCTCGGTGGGGGACGGCGATGGCAGTCACGGATCAGATCTCGCGGCCGGCCGCGGGCCCTCAGCATGCACCTGAGGCGCCCAGGCCGAGCCGCTTTAAAGCGGCGCACCTGCGCGAGCTCATCATCGAGGTGTTGTTGATCGCCTCGATGATGATCGTCTACCGGGGTGTGCGCCACCTCGCCGACGGTCAACTCAGTCTCGCATTTAGCCATGCGAACTGGGTGTGGGAGGTCGAACGGGCACTACGCCTGCCCAATGAGGCAGCGATTCAGGACTGGGCGTTGTCCTGGCCATCCACCGCTCGGCTGGCCAACCTGTACTACGTCGGCGTGCACTTTCCCGGCACTCTCGTCGCGATGGTCTGGCTGTGGATCCGGCACCGGCCCGAGTACCTGCGGATGCGCACCGAACTGTTCGTCCTGACCGGCGCTGCTCTCGTCCTCCACGTGCTCTTTCCGCTGGCGCCCCCGCGGCTGGTGACCGGCTTCGGGATGGTCGACACGATGATCCTCACCGGGCCCTCGGCGTACCCGGACAACACCACCACGGGCGTGGCCAACCAGTTCGCCGCGATGCCCTCGCTGCACGTCGGCTGGGCACTGCTGGTGGCGGTGGCGCTCATCCGGGTCACCACCAGCCGGTGGCGCTGGCTCGCCCTGCTGCACCCGATCCTGACGATCAGCGTCGTCGTGATCACGGCCAACCACTACTGGCTGGACGGGATCGTCGCCGCCGTGCTGCTCCTCGCCGCGATGCGCCTGGTAGGCGCGAGATCGAGGTACACCTCGCGCGTACCAGGTCAGCCGCTGCCGGGCTTCTCCCGCGTCCTGCTCTAGCCCGCCAGCCACTGCTCGAACGTCGGGCCCGCGAGCCGGGCGCCGGCGCCCGGCAGGAGCGCGCCGTTCGCCTGCGGCTCGCTGTCCGGGTTTGCCGGGTCGCGCACGCCCTCGACCTTCAGCCCGTCCTGGCGCCGGGCCACGAGCAGGGTCGCCATGTCGACCAGGTTCTCCTCGCGCGGACCGGCCACCTCGGTGAGCGGCGCCGCCTCGGCGGCCGTGGCCAACTCGCCCGCCGCCTCGGCGACGGTGCGGGCGGCCACCAACTGCGTGCGCATCACGGGTACGTAGGCCACGTCGCCTTGGCGGCCCCAGTCCACGAGCTGCGCGACGAACTCGTGGAACTGGGCCGCCCGCAGGATCCGCACCGGGATGGGGCCGGCCAGCATCGCCTCCTCGTGGGCGAGCTTCGCCGCGGTGTAGCCCACCCGCGGCAGGCGTTCGAGCCCGATGATGGACACCACCACGATCCGCTGGACGCCGGCCCGCGCGCCGTACTCCTGCAGGTTGCGGGTCGCGGTGGTGAAGAACTCCGTGGCCGCCCGCTCCTCGGGCGACGGGCCGGTGGCCGCGTCGACGACGCACTCCACGCCGGCCAGGGCCGCCGCCAGACCTTCGCCGGTGATGATGTCCACACCGGTGGTACGCGACATCGGGACCACGTCGTGCCCGGCCTCGCTGAGTACGTCGACGACGTGCCGGCCAACGCGTCCGGTCGCTCCGGCTACCGCGATCTTCATGACTGCTCCTCTTTGTCCTCTGTCACACCCGACTGGGTTCGCTTCGTCAGTGCTATGACGGAAGGCGAGCGAAGGATGTGACCGTGGACGAGTACGACTGGTTGGTCGAGCGGTTCGAGACCCACCGACCCCACCTGAAGGCCGTTGCGTACCGGATGCTCGGCTCGCTCAGCGAGGCCGACGACGCGGTGCAGGAGGCGTGGCTGCGGCTCAGCCGCTCAAACACCACCGACGTGCTGAACCTGGGCGGCTGGCTGACCACTGTGGTCGGGCGGGTGTGCCTGGACATGCTCCGCACGCGTACGGCCCGCCGCGAAGTGTCGATGGCGGAGCACCTGCCCGACCCGATCGTGAGCCCGGCGGACGGGATCGACCCGGAGCAGGAGGCGCTCCTCGCCGACTCGGTCGGGCTGGCGATGCTGGTGGTGCTGGACTCGCTGGCGCCGGCCGAACGGCTCGCCTTCGTGCTGCACGACACGTTCGCGGTGCCGTTCGAGGAGATCGCCACCATCGTGGGGCGTTCGCCCGCCGCCGCCCGGCAGTTGGCGAGCCGTGCCCGCCGGCGCGTACAGGGGGCCGCGGCACCGCCCGACCCTGATGTGCACCGGCAGCGCGAGGTGGTGGACGCGTTTCTCGCGGCGGCCCGGGGCGGCGACTTCGAGGCGCTGGTGGCCGTGCTCGACCCCGACGTGGTGCTCCGCGCCGACCGGGGCGCCGTGGCCGGGCTGTCGAAGCTGCACGGCGCGGCGGCCGTGGCGGAGCAGGCGCTCACGTTCGCCCGATTCGCCTACTCGCCGCAGCCGGTGCTGGTGAACGGGGCGGCCGGCGTCCTCAACACGGCCGACGGAAAGCCGGTGGCGCTCATGACGTTCACGATCCGCGACGGCAAGATCGCGGAGATCGACATCATCGCCGACCCGGAGCGGCTGGCCCAGCTGTGAGCAGCGCCCGGCGTTTTTGCGCCCGGCGTTTTTGCGTCGATCAAGGGCATACGGCCGTGGTTGGATCTCCGATCCGCGACCTTTCGCCCTTGATCGACGGGGATTTCCTTGATCGACGATCGGCCGGCATTGAGTGGCGACCTGGGTCAAGGCAAGAGCCCGCGACCTGCGCCGGGAGCGCCATGCGGCGTCCTCTCTGCCGGTGATCGTCTCCGCCCGGTGATCAGGGAGTAGCTCTGGCGTGTCCTCGGCGCGCCCCGGAGCGTGTCCCTGATCACCGCGATCATGGAAAGCCGCCCCGGGCATCCACACCTGCGCCGATCAAGGACTTCGACGTCGATCAAGGGCAAACGGTCGTGGATTAGAGATCAAACCACGACCGTTTGCCCTTGATCGGCGTAAAGAGAGAGGGGGTTAGCGGGGGCGGCGGGCGGCGCGGCGCTTGTCGCGTATGCCCAGCAGCACGCCGATCTGGGCGCCCACCAGGCTGGCCGCGGTGAGCACGGCGGACACGGCCAAGGGCAGGTTGAGGCCCTGCTTCTGGTCGGGCCGGGTCGCCGAGGCGCCAGTCCCGCCGCTCACCGACTCCTCCTGCACCGTCGGCGGTGGCGGAACGTAGGGGACCTCGGGCTCCTCCTCGACAACCGGCGTCGGCGGGGCCTCGGTACGCGGGGGCGATGCCGGGCGTTCCGTCGCCGGCGGGGGCGCGGACACCAAGCCGGTGGCGTGGGAGCGTACGCCGCTGTCGGACGCACCATCGGGCAGGTGCAGCATCTGTCCGGGCCGGATCACGTCCGCATCGCGGATCTTGTTGAGCTTGGCCAGCTCCGGATAGCGGTCGAACTCGCCCAGGTAGCGGTCGGCGATGTGGCCCAGGTAGTCGCCCCTCTCCACGCGGTAGACGGGCACGCCGGGATCGTCCCGCACCGCGGATGAGGCGACGAGCGGCGCGGGCGCGTATGCGGGCGCCGCCACCACGGCGGGCGCCGGAGCCAACGTCGTGGCCGAGGCCATCGCCGGGCTCGCCCCGATGATCAGGGCCACCCCGCCCACCAGCGCCGCCGCCATCCGCTGCTGCCGCCGCATGCCCGGCAGCCGGGGTACGGGGATGCGCAGTGCCCGCGCCGGGATCTCCACGAGTACGGACAGCGCGAACGTCGCCCAGCCCAGCCACCCGACCACGGCCAGCGTGCGGAGGAAGAGCTGCCCGTCGTCGGGCTTGGTCAGTGCGTCGCCGATCTCGGCGAGCGCGGGCACGTGGTCCGGCAGCGGGTTGCCGGCGAAGACGGCCAGCGCGAGGGGTGCGCCGGCCAAGAGTCCAATGAGGATGACGAGCGACCCCAGCCCGGCGATGATCTGCCGCAGACGCATGGCGCCGCCTCCTTCCTATCCGTCCGGGGTGGTGAGAAGCACAGCCGTGGCCGTACCGGTCACCGTGGTGGTGTCCGAGAAGCCGAAGACGTCGAGAAACTTGTTGTCGTACGTGACGATGACCTGCACCTGGATGAGCGGTTCGCCGTTGGGGCCGGTGGAGAACGTCGGCGGCGGCCCGCTCACGCCGGCGGCCGTCCGGTACGCGTCGACCGCGGCGACCGCCTCGGCCTCGTTGATCTCGGTGGGACCGCCCTCGATGGCTTGCGCCCGGTCGATCGACTGGCCGCCCGCCCGAGCGGCCTCGGCGGCCAGGTTGTGCGCGCGCTGCAACGCGCCGAGGTGCCCCGCGCCGTCGTACGCCAGGCCGATGATGATCAGCATGCCGCCGAGGGCCACGGCCAGGAAGATGCTGACCCGGCCGCGGTCGTCACCCAGGCGCGCCCTCATCCGCGGCTCCGGTACCGGTCCAGCGGCGAGACGTACGTCGCCTGCACGGTCTTGCTGCCGGGCACCCCGGGCATGGCGAGGTCGGCGAGCGACACGTCGCAGGTCACCGTCGCGGTGACGGTGGCCGGCTCGCCCAGGTCGGCGGCGAACCCGGACGTGTTCACCTCCACGACGAGGCTGTTGCCGCAGTCGAGCCCCTGCTCGGCGAGGGTGGCGTTGGCCGCCGCC
The DNA here is from genome assembly GCF_011764445.1 of Phytohabitans rumicis. Classification (NCBI taxonomy): domain Bacteria; kingdom Bacillati; phylum Actinomycetota; class Actinomycetes; order Micromonosporales; family Micromonosporaceae; genus Phytohabitans; species Phytohabitans rumicis. The sequence continues at coordinate 4,231,759 of NZ_BLPG01000001.1, read as the reverse complement.
TCGCCCTGCACCTCGGCGGTGGCGGCCGTACGCGCCAGCGACGCGGTCCGGGCGGCCTCGTGTGCGGCCAGGTCGACGGCGTTCTGCGCGATGGCGGTGCGCCCGGCCACCGCGGCGAGCACGACAAGCAGCAGGAACGCCGGTGCGAGCACCGCGATCTCCACCGAAACCGAGCCAGCGTCCCGCTTCGTCATGGTTCCTCCGGGACGAAGCGCTCGACCGGCCCCTGGGCCGTCTGGCTGACCGACCAGCTGACGCCCGGGATGACGGACACCACGTTGCCGGTCACCGTCGCGCTGACCTGCTCGTCGTCGCGGGTGACCTGCACGTCCCAGCCGACCAACCAGCCGCCGGTGTCGGCGATGAAGCTGCTGGCCTGCTCTTCGCCCGCGCCGGTGGAGGCGCCGTTGAGGGTACGGGTGGAGCTGACCGCCACCTGGGCCGCGTTGAGCGCCACCGCCCTGGCCAGGAACCAGGCACCGACCTGGATGGACGCGAACGTCAAGATCAGGATCGCCGGAAACGCGACGGCCAGCTCGACCGGGGTGGCACCCCGGTCGGACCGCAGTCGTGCGAACCAGCGACGGATCACGGTGCGATCTTGGCCATCCAGCCGTTGGCCAGCGTGGTGGCGGCGAGGACCACGGCCCCGGCCGCCGCCGCGAGCCCGGCGATGATGATGGCGGTCGGCACCGGGCTGTCGCCCCGGTCCCGCTCGCCGGCGGTACGCAGGTGGTCGATCCGCGTTTTGAGGTACGTGTGCACGTAGTAGACGGGGGTCATGGCGGTTCCCTTCAGATTCGGGCCAGGAACGGGTAGAGGACGAAGCCGACGAGGACGAACACCAGCAGCGCGCCCGGCACGTCGAGCCGGCTGGTGATCGCTTCGGCCCGGGCCAGGTTGTCGGTCCGGATCTGGTCGCGCAGCGAGTCGGCGCGTACCCGCAGCGTCTCGTGCACCTGTGCACCCTCGGTGCCGGACGCCTGCACGATCGCGCCGACGTCGCCCAGCTCGGGTACGCCGATCTTGTCGGCGAGCATGCGCAGCTCGTCCCAGGGCGACTGCATCTGCATCTGGGCCATCCGCAGCGACTCGCGGAGCCGTTGGAATACCCAGCCGTCGCACACCTCGGCGGCGCGTTCGAGCGACTGCACCGGCCCGTGAGCCGCGGAGAGCTGGAGCGCCACCAGGTCGAGGTAGGTGCAGACCGCCTGGGTGAACTCCCGCCGGGCCGCCTTCGCCTTGCTCAGCACGTCGGCGTGCGCCACCACCGCGAACACCACAGCGAGCCCGAGCCCGGCCGCGGTCGGGACGACAAACGGCAGCGACATGCCGACGGTCGCCGCGGCGAGCGTCAGCATGGCCGGGATGGCGAGGCCGATCAACCCGGACAGGATCAGCGACAACGTGTACTGCTCGGGCGTCTTGCCGAGCAGCGCCAGCTCCTTGGTCGGCGGCCGGACCCACCGGGACAGCCCGGTCAGCCAGTCCAACTGCCGGCTCGCGCGCACCGGGGCGAGCGTGGTCGGGTGCAGCCGGTTGAGCGCCGGGCCGAGCGCCGGCGTCGCGGGCAGCAGCTCCCGTACCGCCAGGAAGATGCCCAACCCGACCGCCGATCCGGCCACGACGGCGATGACGAGCAGCGGGTTGACGATCATGAGACCACCTCCCGGCGTTCGTCGGGGATGGCCAGGAAGCGGACCGGCGGCGGAGGCATGCTCATCGTCCGGGTCCAGGCGAGCAGCGCGACGAAGGTGCTGCCGAGGACAATCAGCACGATCTGGCCGGTCGCGGTGCCGTACGGCTCCATGTACTGCGGGTTCAGCAGGCCGTACCCGAGGGTCAGGAGCGTCATCCCGGTGAGGAAGCGGACCGCGAACCTCGGCTGGGTCCGCTTGGCCTCGACCTCGCGCCGCGTCGCGACCTCGGCCGCCGCGGCGGTCGCGATCGAGGAGAGTACGTCGCCGAGCCGCTCACCGCGGTCGCTGAGGTGCAGGATCAGCGCGGCCACCACCTGGTCGCACATCGGGTCGCCGAGCTGGCCCGCGAACGACAGCAGCGCGTCCTTGGCGCTCCAGCCGGCCTGCAGGCGCGCGGCGAGCAGGCTGACCTCGTCGGCGATCTCCTCGGGCGCGGTGGAGACCGTCGCGATGATGGCCTGTTGCAGGCCCTGGCCGGTGCTGGAGACGTCGCGCAGCCGGCGGGTCCACTCGCCCACCGCCTCGATGCGGGCGATGGCGCGCTGCTCCGCCCGGCCGACGCTGAGCAGCCACGGCGCGCCCGGCACGGCGACGCCCACCAGCAGGCCGATCATCGGCAGGCCGGTGACCAGCCAGGCCAGCGCCCCGGCCGCGATCGCCGCGATCAGCACGGTCCGGTGCCGGCGGCGTTCGCCTGCGGTGACCCCGGAGCCGTTCCACAGCCGGTCCAGGCGGCGGCTCGTCGGCGACGGCGGCCGGTCCGGCCGCCGCGTGCCGATCAGGGAGACCACCGCGAGGATCAGGCCGCCGACGCACGCGGCGCCGGACAGGACCGCGACCAGCTCGATGTTGGCGGGTACGGTCACGACCGCCTCCGCAGCTGGCTCCTTCGCGGGCGCCGCCAGGCCCCGGTCTTGGCCTCGATGTACCGGCTGAGCATCCGCGCGTCATAACCCACCCGCAACAGCTCGTCGCGGACGCGTTCGGGCAGATGCATGGGTACGGCGCGGCCGTCCGCGCCCGGTCCGAAAACGGTCGTGGTGGAGATCCGGGCACCGTCGCCGACCCCGATGATCTCCTCGACGTGCGAGACGAAGCGGTGCTTGCGCCCGCCGATCGCGGTCTCGTCCTCCACCGTCACGTACACGATGAGGTCCAGCGCGTTGCCGGCCATCCGGCGGGCCTGCTCGACGCTCATCTCCCGGCCGTGCGAGAGGGCCAGCTCGATGATGCGATCGCTCACGCTGCCCGGCGAACGGGCGTGGATCGTGCACATCGACCCGCGGCTCGTGGTCATCGCCTGGAGCATCGGCACGATCTCCCGGGACCGGACCTCGCCGACGATGATCCGCAGCGCGCCCATCCGCAACGACACCGGGATCAGGTCGGCGATCGCCACCTCGCCGGCCGGGCGGCCGTCGGCACCGCGCTCGCCGTGCCCCTCCCGGGACTCGAAGCTCATCACGGCCCGGTGCCGCTGGCTGCGCCGCGCCGGGAGCAGCTCGCGGCTCTCCTCCAGCAGCACGTACGGCTCGTCGGCCGGGATCTCGTTCATCAGGGCCCGGATCACGGTGGTCTTACCCGCGCCGGCCAGCCCGGCCACCATGATGTTCAGCCCGGCGCGCAGCGCGGCGCGCAGGAAGTCGCGGATCAGTGTGTCCATCATCTCGTCGAGGTCCGGCCGGCCGCCGGCGATGTCGTCGAGCGAGATGTCGAGCGTGTTGTGCTTGCGGATCACCGCGTACGGGCGGTGGCTGACCAGGTAGACGGCGGCGAGCCGGCTGCCGTCCGGGAGCTGTAGGTCGAGCGTGGGCTTCGAGGTCGACAGCGAGCGCTCGGTGGCGCCGGCCCGGCGGGCGGCCGCCTGAAGGATCTCCACCAGCTCCTCGTCGCTGTCGGCGATCGGCTGCGCCCACTCGATACCGCCGCCGTGCCGGGTGATGCGCACGTGGTCGCAGCCGAGGATGTGCACCTCTTCGATCGTCTCGTCGACCAGCAGGGTCTGTAGCCGGCCCAGCCCTACCAGCTCGGCGGTGACCTGGTCGAGCAGCATCCGCTCCTCGACCGCCTGCATCGGCGTGCCACTGCGGCGCACCGTGTCGGCGTACTCGGAGACGACCGCGACCGCGAGGCGTACCCGCTCGACGTCTTCCTCGTCGGGCGTGAACTCCCGCCCGCGCTGCCACTGCGTCAGCCGCTCGGTGAGCTGCCGGCGCAGCTCGCGTACGACGGCGAAGTCGGCCTGCCGCTGGGCCGGCGGCGGGGGACGGCCGGCGGCGCGGCGGGCAGGGCGGCGTGACGGCCGTTGGTGATCTGCGGCGGGACCGGCGGCGCCGTGGAGGTCGCCGCCGGCTGGCGTACGCGGGGGTCGTGGGTGACCGGCTCAAATCGCATTCGGCGCCTCCGCGAGCGCTGGACGCCAGCCCAACCGGGCGCGCCGGCGGTCGAGGATGGCGGTGATCGGGACCTCCAGCGCGTTGGCGGCGCGCATGAGCGGGCGGGCCGCCTTGACCGTGCCGCCGAGGGTCAGCACCTCTGCCGTACGCGGGTCGTCCGGCATCCGCGCGATGACCGGCAGCTCCAGCGCCTTGCTGATTTCGCCGCGCCCGTGGCCGTCGCCGACCAGCAGCAGCCGCACCGACCCCGGCACCACCCGGTGCTCGCGGAAGTCGCGCTGGATCGCGGCGACCGTGGCCCGCGCGCTCGACAGGTCGGGCAGGTGGGCCCGGGTCACGACCAGGACCACGGCGGCCGCGCGCAGTACCGGCCACGGCGGGTTGGCCACCTGCAGCCGTCCACAGTCGACGATCACGTCGTACGCGGGCTCGCCCTTTTCCAGCCCGACGAAGAAGTCGGCGAACCGTTGCCACAGCGGGCTGACGCTGCCGGCCTGGGCCGGGTCGACGATGCCCGGCAGCAGCAGCCGCTCCCGGCGGGGCGCGTCGAGGTCGATGAGCTGTGACCAGAAGTCCTTGTCCAACCGGCCGTCGCGCAGCTCGGCGACGGCCAGCTCGCCGAGGCCGCGTGGACCGGGCACCCCGCCACCCAGGTAGCCCGCCATGACCGAACCGCCCGCGGGGTCGCACTCGGCGAGCACGAGCCGCCGGTGCCAGGACAGCGCGCAGGCCAGCGCCGTCGTTGTCACCCCGGGTGATCCCTTCGGCGAGACCAGCGCGACGATCGCCATGGTCAGGCAGCCCCGGTGAGGATGACGGCCAAGCGGTTCTGCGCGGCCAGGGTCACCACCGCCGGTGCGTCGCGGTTGGCCAGGGCCAGGTAGACGACGATCGTGTTGCGGTCGGGGCCCTTCTCGTCCGGCTCGGCCCAGTCGACCACGACGGCGTCGTACCGGGTGGTCTGGGCCGGGCGGTCGTCGCCGGTCACCGAGCTGTTCTGCGGCGGCGTGCTGACCAGGAGCACCTTGTCACCGGGTTTGAGCTTCTTCGCCGGCACCTGGTTGGGCTTCAGGCCGATCGCCACCTGCTGCTGGCCGGGGCCGAGCAGCGGCTTGTCGGTGAGCTGGTCCATCGTCAAGAGCGTGCCCGGGACCAGCGTCACCGCCGCCCGCTTGCCGATCACCTTGTCGATGTCGCCCGCCGACACCGGCGACAGCCCGACCCCGCCGGCCACCTGTACGGAGCGCAGGTCGTCGGCGGTCAGCGCGGTGCCGACCGACACGTCACGCGAGACGGCGAGGTACGTGCCGGTGGCGCGTACCGAGGTCACGGCGAACGCCGCGCCCAGCCCGCCCAGCGCGATCAGCAGGACGGCGAGCCCGAGCAGCCCGGGGCGCATGCGCCGCTGGCGTACGACCCGGGGCGGCTCGACGGGTGCGTCGACGGGACCCGCCACGCGGTGGTTGGCTGCCACGCTCATTCGGTCACCACCTGGAGCTCGTTGATCCGTACGGCCACCTCGGCCTCGCGGATCTGCGGCTCGATCGTGCCGCTCTCGCCGCCGCTGCTCTCCCAGGTCACCGTCCACGTGGTGGTGGCGGTAATGGTGAACTTCTGGCCCGGCTGCTGGCGGCTGGACTTGGTGAAGACGTGACCGCAGTCCGGCGACGGCCCGGTCGCACCCTTGGGGTACGGCGTGCCGCCGCTCGGGCAGTCGATCGGAGGACTGCCGTCACCCAGGTCGAACCTCAGGTTGGTGACCGTTGCCGTGATGTCCACCTGTAGACCCGCTTCCTCCGCCGAGTTGGAGATCGGTCCCCAAGTCTCGGGAGCCCTGTTGGCCCAGAGCCACACCGGGAGTCCGACAAGTCCGGCGCCGTTCGGGTCCGGTTTGATCTGAAGGTCGGGCTTGCGAAGTGTGACCGCGGCGAGTGCGCGGCGGGCGAGCGTCTCCGGGTCCGGCGGTGCGGCACCGACCGGCGGGTCGTCGAACCAGTCCGGCTCCAGCGTCCCGGCCAGGCAGGTCGGCGTCCACCAGGCCCCGTCCTCGCTGGCGCCCGGCGGGGGCGGCAGTTGCGGCTCGGTGAGGCGGTAGTAGCACTCGTCGGACTGGTTGAACCAGCCGAAGACGGGGTCGTAGCAGGCGATCGGCTCGCCGCCCCGGGTGCACTCCCGCTCGCCGCCACCGCCGCCGTTGTCGTCGCCGCCACCGCCGCCGTTGTCGCCGCCATCGCCCGGGTCATCGTCGATGATGTGGCAGCTGTCCTGGCCCGGCGGGCACTCGCCGATCGGCGGGTCGGCGACCGCCGCGGTCGGCGCGGCGAGGACGACGAGAGCGGCGGCGAGGGCTAGGACACGCCCTAGGAGCCGGCGGGTCAGCATGGCTGGTCCTGGTGCGTCGCGCCGTCGCTGATCAGCCATCTGCCGTCGGGATAGCGGGTCGCGACCGCGGTCGCGACGTATCGGCCACCGGCGGCACCGGGCACGGGCTTTTTACTGTCGGCGTAGACCATTTTGTATCCCGTGGAGTCGAGACAGTCCTGAATGGACACCGTCGGCGGGTCGGCGGTCAGGTCGAGCGTGCTGACGCGCGGATCGGACACGAGCTTTCCCGTACGCATCGCGCCGTGGCTGTCCAGGTCGCGCACGGCGTCGCGGACCCGGGTGAGCAACGGATCGGCCAGATACTTCGGCAGGTCGGGATGCGCGGGATCGGGGTCGGCCGACGCCGTGCGCGAGGCGGCCAGATAGCCGGTGTACGCGGCGAGTGCGGCCTTCGACGCGGCCGCTTCATCCTGATCGGGGGAGGCGGCTGGAGCCGGTGCGGCGGGGGGCGTTGCCTTGCTGGACGAGGAACAGGCGGTGGCGTGGCCGGCTATCAGCAGCGCGACAAGGACCGCCGAGGCTCGGCCCAGGTGCTGTGCGGGCAACAGAAAACCCTCCCCCTTGCTTGCGTCCGGCGCCTCCAGCCGGTCATAGGCCCGTTTCCCCCCAGGCGATGTGGTGTATGTGATGGATGAGTCAGGTGGTGCACCATCCCAGATGGGCAGCATAGGCTCAGTCGGGCCGATGCAACAGAGGCAATCCAAACGATCACGGTCGGTAATGATCATTGGTGGGAGGGTGCCACGTGGGCGTCACACTGCGTGTCGTGGGCGCGGTCGTGCTGGGCGTCCTCCTCGGCCCGGTGTTGCGCGCGCAAATCCACCGGTACGCCGTGCCCGTGGGCGAGCCGTGGCGCGATGCGTCCAGGGCTTGGTCGTTTCGCACCGGCCCTCGGCTCGGCGTCGTGGAGGCCGTCGCGGCGGCGGTGCTCGCTCTCGTCGCCTGGCGCGTCCCGGAGCCGCTCGTGCTGCTCGCCGTGGCCTGGGTCGCGGTCTTCGGGGTGGTGCTGGCGTTCGTCGACCTCGCGGTGCACCGCCTGCCCGACCGGCTCACCCTTACCGCGTTCGGTGGCGGTCTTGTCCTGTTTGGACTGTCCGCTGTGGTCGATGGCGAGTACGGCCCGCTCTGGTCCGCGGTGGTCTGCGCCCTTGCCGTGTCGGCGTTCTATCTGATCCTGGCGGTGGCCTCACCCGCCGGCATGGGCCTCGGCGACGTCAAGGCGGCACTCAGCGTCGGCTTGGTCGCCGGCTGGTTCGGCTTGGGCGTCGCGCTCGCCGCCGCCGTCGCGGGCTTCCTCCTCGCCGGCCTGTACGCAGCCGCCCTGCTCGTGCTGCGCAAGGCCGGCCGCAAGGACCACATCGCCCACGGCCCCTTCCTCCTCCTCGGCGCCCTGATCGCCCTAACCGTCGCCGCGTGACCCGCCCCGCCCCCGCCCGCCGCTCCCGCGCGCCGCGGCCTCTCGCCGCGGCCTCCCGGGCCGCGCCGATCAAGGACTTTTCCGCCGATCAAGGGCGAACGGCCGTGCTTTGATCTCCGATCCACGACCATTTGCCCTTGATCGACGCGGAAGTCCTTGATCGGCGAGGAAGTCCTTGATCGGCGCGGCGCGGGAGGGCGCGGCCCGGGAGGCCGCAGCGGGAGGCCGCGGCCCGGGAGGCCGCAGCGGGAGGCCGCGGCCCGGGAGGCTGCGGCGGGAGGGAGCAGCGAGGGGGTGGGGGCTATGCGGAGCGTTGGGCGTCGGCGGGTGTTTGGGCGGTGCCGATTCGCGGGAACGGGTCGATGGAGAAGATCACCTCGACCGGTACCTCGAAGTACTGCGAGATGCGCAGCGCGAGGTGCAAGCTCGGGCTGAACTCGCCGCGTTCCAGGTAGCCGACCGTCTGGTAGTGGACCCCGAGCGCGTCGGCGAGCTGCCGCCGCGAGATGCCCCGCTCGGCGCGCAGCATGGCGATGCGGTTGTAGATGACCTCGCTCATCCGCTGTTCCTCACGTGATCCGCTGCATGGCCTTCTCGCGGCGCGCGGCCACGCTGGACCCGGACTCGCGGCGGGCCATCCGGCGCAGCACGATCGGCGCCATGACGAGGCCGAGGATGGCCCAGGCGCCGAGGACGCCCACCGTCTCCAGGTGGCGCCACGAGTGGCCGAACTCCACCGCGGCCATGCTGTCGGGCAGCAGGGCGGACCGCATGCCGAGTCCCAGCCAGTAGACCGGGAACACCTGCGCGACCCACTGCAGCCACGCCGGGAAGTTCGTGATCGGGTAGAAGATGCCGGACGTGGCGATGAGGCCCATGAGCGGCAGCATCATGATGCCCATGCTGCGCGGGTTGCTGAACAGCGAGCCGAAGATGGCGCCGATCGGCATGGTGGCGACCATGCCCAGCAGGAGGACCCAGATCAGCGTGAGCCAACCGGTTGGGCTGCCGATCGCCAGGCCGTCGAGGAGGAACACGCCGGGCGTCAACTGCAGGACCATGCTCACCACGCCCATCCCGGTGACGAGCACGATCTTGCCGATGAGGTAGCCGAACATGCCGTTCGGGATGGCCTTGGCGCGCAGCAGCGTGCCGTCTTCGCGGTCGACGGTGAGCGCCATCGCCGTCGTGATCAGACCGCCGAACGCTATCCCCATGCCCAACGCGCTGGGCAGCGTCCGGGAGCCGAGCGAGAAGTTGGTGCCGGGCACCGTCGAGTTGCGCATGAAGACCATGACGACCAGCAGGATCACCGTGGGGAAGAGGTAGTTCCACAGGTCCTGGCCGTTGGTGAAGGTCTGGCGCAGCTCGATCCAGCCGCGCGCCAGCCCGGCCCGTGCCGCGCTCACCATGGGACTCACAGCGAAGCCACCTCCTCGAACGCGCGCAGCGCCGCCGCGCTGCGGCCCGACTCGAACTCGCGCACCAGCGCCATGTACGTGTCTTCGAGGTTGGCCCGGCGCACCTCGAGGTCGGCGATCGCGTCGCCGTACTGCAGGAAGAGCTCGCGCACGAAGCGCGTGGCGTCGGCGGTCGAGTGCACGAACCGCTCCCCGTCGCGGCTCCAGCGCACCTCCGCGTCGGTCTTGATGCGGCGGGACAGCTCGTCGGGCGAACCGTCCGCGATGATGGCGCCGCCGGCCAGGATCAGGATGCGGTCGGCCAGCTTTTCCGCCTCGTCCAGGTCGTGCGTGGTCAGCAGGATCGTGGTGTCGTCGATGTCGGAGAGGCGGTGCACCAGGTCGTGGAAGTCGCGCCGGGCCTCCGGGTCGAACCCGGCCGTGGGCTCGTCGAGGAAGAGCAGCTCGGGCCGCCCGACGATGCCGATGGCCACGTCGAGCCGCCGCCGCTGGCCGCCGGACAGCTGACCCACCTTCTTCGCGGCGTGCAGGGTGAGGCCCACCGCGTCGATGAGGTCGTCAATGTCCCACGGGCGGGTGATCCGGTCCGTGGAGTAGCTGGCGTAGTACGTACCGAGGTGGGCGAGCAGCTCGCGGACCCGCCACTTGCCGTGGTCGCGCCACGATTGCAGGACAACGCCGATGCCGGCCCGCCAGTGCTCGTCGGCGTGCCCGGGGTCGACGCCCAGCACGCGCACCTCGCCGGCCGACCGCATCCGGAAGCCCTCCAGGATCTCGATCGTGGTGGTCTTGCCAGCCCCGTTGGGCCCCAGCAGGGCCAGCACCTCGCCACGCCGGGCGGTGAACGTCACTCCGGTGAGGACGTCGGTGGTCCCGTACCGCATCCGGAGGTCGCTGACCTCGATCGCGGCGGCGTCATCGAGCGGCACGACACTTGGCGCCCGCAACTGCTTCACGACCGTCATAGAACTCCCCCGTCCCGTCTAAGAAGTCCTCCAAACGATAGTACCTATGCTATGGGCGGGTCCAGGCGATGAAGCGTTGGTACAACTCGGTCGGGCTGGCGTGCGTGAGTTCACCGGCGGCATGGCCCAACTGGGTCGCCATATAGACGGCCAGGTTCACGCGCTGTTCGCCGTACTCCCCAATGAGCTGGACCCGCGCGGGCTCGCACGGCCAGTCCCGGCTGCACGCCACGCAGGTCCAGGCCGGCCGTGCCGGCGTATGTTCCCCCTCCGTCACGCCCCGACGGTATGAGAGGGGCAGTCACGGAGGGTGAGGCACGGCGTCCTACCTTGCTGACTACGCCGCGGCGACGCCGATCCGCTCGGCCAGGCCGACGAGGCCAGGGAGCCGCTGCTTGCGGCGGCGCGGTAGCAGCTCCGCGACGATCGTGCGGGCGATCGTCTGGTGCGGCAGCATCTCGGCGGCCAGAGCCTCGACGGTACGCAGCGTGTCGACCGCATCCTGTGAACGCCAGTCGGTCATCTGCGCCCAGGCGACGTTGAGCAGGTAGCGGGCGTGCATCGCGGTGGGGGCCGACTCGGGGTGCTCGACCCGTTCGGCGAGCTTGATGGCCTGGCGCGGCCGGTCGGCGGCGATGGCCACGTCGACCGCCTTCATCGCGGCGACGGTCGGTCCGAACGCCATGCCGACGTACCGGCTGCGGTGGTCGCCGCCCATCCGCGCCGCGGCGGCGCGGACCAGGCCGAGCATCTCCTGGGCCTCGGAGTGCCGCCCGGAGCGCGCGACCGCGGTCGTGCCGTAGCGCAGCAGCTCGCCCCACACGGCGACCTGGTCGACGGACGCGCGGGCCAGCGCCGGCCGCACCTGCTCGGCGGCGGTCACCGCGACGTACTCGGCCTCCGACCACAGACCCTGCCGGGACAGCACCCACGAGCGGGTCGCCTGCTGGCCGGCGTGCAGCAGCTCGTCGCCGGACGCCTCGGCCGCGCGCAGCGCCTCGGCGAGGGCCAGGTGGGCCAGGTCTTCGTGGGCCAGGTGGGCCAGCAGCGAAGCGGTGACCTGGAGCAGCTCCGCGAGCACCGCCCAGGCCGCCGGCCGGCCGTGGGTCGCCGCCGCGTCGACCGCCGCTCGCGCGCCGGCGATGTGGTCGGGCAGCTCGCGCGCCAGCTCGGCGTAGCGTCCGGCCCAATACAGGCGCCAGACTTCCGCGGCCGCCGCGCGCTGCGCGTCCATCGTGGGCGGTTCCACGTTGGTACGGCGTACGCCCAGCACCGCGCGCCGGATGGCACCCACCTCGCCGCTCACCCGGCCGGCGGGCAGCCCGCGCGGCTTGCCGAGCAGGTCGGCGGGGCTGACATCGAGGGCGTTGGCCAGCGCGGTCAGGCTGGCGATGCGGGTGGCGTGCCGCTGACCCTGCTCCAGCTTGCGGACCAGGTCGACGGAGACGCCGGCACGTTCGGCCAGATCGCGCTGTGACATGGCCCGCCGGCGGCGCAAGGCGGACAGCTGAGCGCCGAGCGTCGACCGCATATATCGACGGTACGCGCTACGTCACTGTACGTGTAGACCCCGTTCGAGGGCTCAGAGGACGAACGCGTCCGTCCAAAGTTGACGAGACCGCCCGGACAGGGCGTCGAGGAGCGCGACCGCCTGGCTGTCCGTCAGCGCCGCGACGAAGTCGATGACGGCCCGCCCGCGGGCCTGGATCACGCGTTCCGTGACCTGCGAGGTGCGCCCCAACTCGGCCTCGGCCAGCTCAACCAGGTCGTGCAGCCGGCGCGGCAGGCGGGCCTGCTCGTCCGGGTCCAGCAGCCAGTCGTGCAGCGCCGTCACGAGCGTGGTGAGCAGGCTGGCCTGACCCCGCTGGTGCAGCGCGAGATCCGGCCGGGCCAGCACGAACCCCTGATGAATGAACTTGAGCACCTGCACCTCATGCCACTGCACCTGGGCGAGCATCACGTGGCCGGACCGGATCGGCGGCTGCGGCGCCACCATGATCGCGTCGATCAACCGCCGGGTCCACCGGGCGGAGAAGCGGGCCACGTTCTGCTCGGCCTCCACCGACCCGTCGAACGGCGCCGCCAGCAGGCCGTCGATCAGCTCGTGGCGCACGTGCTCCACCGCCGCGGCGAACGCGTCGTCGTCGCTGATCCAGCCGTCCTTGCGGTGCAGTTGCCGGCGCAGGCGCTCGGTCGCCCGGCCGGGCCGCCGCGACTGCGCGTCCAACTCCTCACCCGGCAAGGCCCGCAGCTCCGCGCGCTCGTTCTGCCAGGCCATCAGCTCGGTGGCCACCGAACCCTGCTGCAGCACGCCCACCCGGTGAAAGTCCTCGACGTCGTGGATGGCGTACGCGATGTCGTCGGCGGTGTCCATCACCGACGCCTCCACGGTCTGCTGCCAGTCGTCGATCCGCCCGGCGAACGGCTCCCGCGCCTGCCGGAGATCCGCGACCTCGGTGCTGTACGCGCCGAACTTTGCCGACCCGCTGGCCGGATCGTCGGCCGGCGCGCTGGCCCCGCGCGGCGCCGGGTCCAGGTGCCGCGGATGCGGGTCGGGATAGGTGTGCCGGGTCCACGGATACTTGAGCATCGCGGCGCGTACGGCGGCCGTCAGGTCGAGGCCGATCGTCGTCTCGCGCCGGATCTCCGTGCTGGTCACGATCCGGTACGACTGCGCGTTGCCCTCGAACCCGTCCGGCAGGCCGAGCCGCTGGCGCGCCAGCCGGTCCAGCACCTGCTCGCCCAGGTGCCCGAACGGCGGGTGCCCCAGATCGTGCGCGAGCGCGGCCGCCTCGACCACGTCCGGGTCGCATCCGCCCAGCTTGTCCAGCAGATCCCGGTAACGCTCATCGGCCACGAGCCGCTCCGCGATCGCCCGCGCCACCTGCGCGACCTTGAGACTGTGCGTGAGCCGGTTGTGCACCAGCAACCCCGAGCCGCCCGGGCTGATCACCTGAGTCACGCCGCCGAGCCGGCTGAAGAAGGGCGAGCTGACAATGCGGTCCCGGTCGACCCGGAACGGGCTCGCCGCCAAGTCGCCGGGCGCGATGGCGGTGCCGCCGAACAGGCGCCGGCTGCGCGGATCCGCCGTATCCATGATCCGACGTTAACGCACGCCCATCTAGTAATTGGCACTCGTTTCCGATTGGATGCTGAACGACCCCTCAATGAGAGGAAACCAATGGTGAGTAGACGCCTCATGGCCGGTGCCGTCGCCACCGCGACGTCCCTGGCTCTCGTGGCCCTGATTCCGGCGGGGCCGTCAAGCGCGGCGCCCGCCACGGCTACCGACTACACGGTGGTGGCCGAGGACGGAGTGTCCGCGGACGCGGCCCTCGCCGCGATCGGCGCGGCTGGCGGTACGGTCGTCGCCCGCAACGACAGCGTCGGCGTGTACAAGGTGTCGTCCAGCCGCACCGATTTCGCCAGCCGCGTCGCGGCCGCCGATGCGCTGGTCGGCGCGGCGCAGAACCGCGCGGTCGGGTACGCCCCGAAGCAGGAGAAGTTCGACCTGGTCGAGCAGGAGCACCGGGCGGCCGGCGCGGCCGGCGGCCAGCACGGCGGCTCGACCGCGGGCCTGGACCCGCTCGACGACAAGCTGTGGGGCCTGGACATGGTGCGCTCGGACGACGCGCGCCGCAAGCAGGCCGGCAACAAGGGCGTGACGGTCGGCATCCTCGACACCGGCCTCGACGCCAGCAACCCCGACCTGGCCCCGAACTTCAGCGCCAAGCTGTCCCGCAACTTCGCGCCCGACAAGACCGACATCGACGGCCCCTGCGAGGTGGCGAGCTGCCTCGACCCGGTCGGCACCGATGACGGCGGCCACGGCACGCACGTCGCCGGCACGATCGGTGCGGCGGCGAACGGCTCCGGCCTGTCCGGCGTCGCGCCCAACGTGACCCTCGTCGAGCTCAAGGGCGGCCAGGACTCCGGCTACTTCTTCCTGGAGCCGGTGGTCAACGCCCTCACGTACGCCGGCGACGCCGGCATCGACGTGGTCAACATGTCGTTCTACGTCGACCCGTGGCTCTACAACTGCCTCGACAACCCGGCCGACTCGGCGGCGTCGAAGGCGGAGCAGCGCGCGATCATCAAGGGGATGACGCGGGCGCTGACGTACGCCCACCTGCGCGGTGTCACGCTGGTCGGCGCGCTCGGCAACAACCACGAGGACATGGGCAACCCGCGCACCGACATCTCCAGCCCGGACTACGGTGCCCCGGCGTACCCGCGTCCGATCGACAACGCGACCTGCTGGGACCTCCCGGCCGAGGGCCCGTTCGTGATCGGCGTGTCGGCGCTCGGCCCGTCGGGCAAGAAGTCGGACTACTCCAACTACGGCACCGAGCAGATCTCAATCTCGGCACCGGGTGGCTGGTTCCGTGACGGGTTCGGCACGCCGACGTACCGCACCGACGCCAACATGATCCTCTCGACGTACCCCAAGAAGGTGCTGCAGGAGGAGGGTGCTGTCGACGCGGACGGCAACGTCGTGCCGGAGGCCGCCGGCGTCGTCTTCAAGGACTGCACCGCGGCGGGCGCGTGTGGCTACTACACGTACCTGCAGGGCACCTCGATGGCGTCCCCGCACGCGGCCGGCGTGGCTTCGCTGATCGTGAGCCAGTACGGCAAGCGGGACTGGTTCCGGGGCGGCCTCGGCCTGGAGCCGTGGAAGGTGGAGAACCAGCTCTACCGCACCGCGGCCGAGCACGCCTGCCCCGAGCCGCGCCTGCAGACGTACACCAACGAGGGCCGGTCGGACGAGTTCAACGCGCTCTGCGAGGGCGGCAAGAACTTCAACGGCTTCTACGGGTACGGCGTGGTCGACGCCTACGCCGCGGTCACCGAGCGCCCCATCTGGGGCGCTCGCCCGTAGCCCCCAACCTGCCATGATCAAGGCGTCCCTCATGTTGCTATGGCGACTTGAGGGACGCCTTGATCATCCAGAGGGCGGCCTCGGTGCGGGAGGCTGCGCCGGTCTTGCGGAGCAGGTTCGACACGTGCACGGTCACCGTGCGAACCGAGATGCCCAGCGAGCGGGCCACCTGTTTGTTGGACATCCCGGCGGCGATGCACGCCAGCACCTCGAGCTCGCGCGCGGTCAGCTCGGGCGGGGCGTCGGCGGAGAGCAGTACGTGGGACGGGACGGGCTCGTTGGCCAGCGCCTCGGGGCCGCCGTCCCGGGCCGTGGCCAGCAGTTCGGTCAGCCAGTACGGGTTGCCGCCGGTACGTTCGCGCACCATCCGGGCCACGGCCGGGGTCACGGCCGACTCGGGGTAGACCTGGGTGAGGATGGCGGCCACCTCGGCGGTGTCCAAGGGGCCGAGGTGCTGCCGGATCGCGCCGGGCGCGCCGGAGAGCCGGGCGAGCGTACGGGCCACGACCGCGGTGTCCGGTGGCCGGCTCGCGACGATCAGCAGCACGGGCAGGTCGGGCGTGGTGGCCAGGGCGCCGATCAGGTTGAGGCTCGCCGGGTCGAGCGCGTGCAGGTCGTCGACGACGAGCACCGCCGGGCCGGTGTCGACGAGTTCGCGTACGACGCGTACGGCCAGGCGCAGCAGCGCGTCCGGGGCGTACCGCTCGCGGGGCACGTCCGGATCCTGGGTGAGCCATGCCAGCCCGTCCGGCGGCTCGAAGGGGAGCGCGAACGGGCGGCTCAGCACCGCCGCCAGCCAGTCGTACGGCGCCGGGGTGTGCACCCGGGCGGCGCCGGCCAGCACGGTGGCCGGGCGGGGCGTGAGCGCGTCGAGTGCGGCGGCCACCAGCAGGCTCTTGCCGACGCCGGCCGCACCGGTGATGACCACGGGCAGCGGGGAGCCAGCGACCAGGGACCACGCCTGGACGACTTCGTCGACTTCGGCCGTGCGACCGATCATGGACAGCGGCATCACGGGGTTCACGATACGTACTAGTGCGTAGAGACATCGGGACCGTCTATTTGGCATCCTGCATGCCATGACGCTCAGCTTGATAGCGGCGGTCCGTAGCGATGTGGGGCTCGTCCGGGAGAACAACGAGGACGCGGCGTACGCCGGGCGGCGCCTCTTCGCGATCGCGGACGGGATCGGCGGCCTGCCCGCGGGCGAGTTGGCCAGCGACCTGGTCATCAAGGCGCTGATGACGCTCGACGAGACCGGCGGCGACCTGCGGGAGGCCGTGCGGGGCGCCAACCAACGCATCCGTGAGGTCGTCGACGAGCACCCCGAGCGCGAGGGCATGGGCACGACGCTGACCGCGCTCGTCGACACCGGCGACGACCGGCTCACCCTGCTGCACATCGGCGACTCGCGGGCGTACCTGTTGCGCGAGGGCGTGCTCACCCAGCTGACCCGGGACGACACGTACGTACAGTCGCTTGTGGACCACGGTGTGTTGACGCCGGAGGAGGCGCGCCGGCACCCGCAGCGATCGGTGGTCACGCAGGCGCTGCAGGGCGACGATGTGACGCCCACGATCGCGGCGCTCGAAGCGTACCCGGGCGACCGGTATCTGCTGTGCAGCGATGGACTGTCCGATTATGTGACCGACGACGCGATCGCCGCGGCCCTGCGCGAGTACGGTGACCTGGGCGAGTGTGCGGAGGCGTTGATAAAGCTCACGCTGCAGGGCGGCGCACCGGACAACGTGTCGGTCGTACTCGCGGAGGTAACCGCCTAGGATCGCTCCGTGACGACGATCTCTCTGCACCAACGGATCGCCGAAGAGCTCGGCGTGCGCGAACGGCAAGTGGCGGCTGCGGTCGAGCTGCTCGACGGCGGGGCCACCGTGCCGTTCATCGCCCGCTACCGCAAGGAAGCCACCGGCACGCTGGACGACGCCCAACTCCGCACGCTGGAAGAGCGGCTGCGCTACCTGCGGGAGATGGAAGAGCGCCGGGCCGCGATCCTGGAGTCGATCCGCAGCCAGGGCAAGCTCGACGAGGCACTCGAGGCGCAGATCATGGCGGCCGACTCGAAGGCCCGCCTCGAAGACATCTACCTGCCGTACAAGCCGAAGCGGCGGACCAAGGCGCAGATCGCCCGCGAGGCCGGGCTGGAGCCGCTCGCCGACCTCCTTCTGGGCGATCCCACGCAGGATCCCGTGACGGCGGCGACAGCGTTCACGAAAGAGGAGCTGGACGCCACCGCGGCCCTGGAAGGCGCGCGCCACATCCTCGTCGAGCGCTTCGCGGAGGACGCCGACCTCATCGGCCCGTTGCGCGAGCAGATGTGGTCGCGGGGCCGCCTGCTTTCCCGGGTACGCGAGGGAAAGCAGGACGAGGGCGCCAAGTTCGCCGACTACTTCGACTTCGCCGAGCCGTTCACGAAGCTGCCGTCGCACCGGATCCTGGCGATGTTTCGCGGCGAGAAGGAGGAGGTCCTCGACCTCACGCCGGAGCCAGAGGCCCCACCGGCTGATGGAGCCCCCGAGCTGCGTAATTCCTATGAGCCCCGGATCGCGGGCCACTTCGGCATCGCCGACCACGGCCGGCCGGCCGACAAGTGGCTGAGCGACACCGTGCGCTCCGCCTGGCGTACCAAGATCCTGATCCACCTGGACGCCAGCATCCGCAGCCGGCTGTGGCAGGCGGCGGAGGAGGAGGCCGTCCGGGTCTTCGCCGCCAACCTGCGCGACCTGCTGCTGGCGGCGCCCGCCGGCACCCGGCCGACCATGGGGCTGGACCCGGGCTTCCGCACCGGCGTCAAGGTCGCGGTGGTGGACGCCACCGGCAAGGTCGTGGCCACGAGCACGATCTACCCGCACGTGCCGCAGCACAAGTGGGACGAGTCGATCGCGACGCTGGCCAAGCTGGCCGCAGCGCACGGCGTCGAGCTGATCGCGATCGGCAACGGCACCGCCTCCCGGGAGACCGACAAGCTCGCCGGTGACCTGATCACCCGGCACCCGGAGCTGAAGCTCACGAAGATCGTCGTATCGGAGGCCGGCGCGTCGGTCTACTCGGCGTCCGCGTACGCCTCGCACGAGCTGCCCGAGCTGGACGTGTCGCTGCGCGGCGCGGTCTCGATCGCCCGCCGCCTCCAGGACCCGCTGGCCGAGCTCGTCAAGATCGACCCCAAGTCGATCGGTGTCGGGCAGTACCAGCACGACCTGTCCGAGGTGAAGCTGTCCCGGTCGCTGGACGCGGTGGTCGAGGACTGCGTGAACGGCGTCGGCGTGGACGTCAACACCGCCTCGGCACCGCTGCTGACCAGGGTGTCCGGCATCGGGGAAGGGCTGGCGACGAGCATCGTCATGCACCGCGACGCGAACGGGCCGTTCCGATCCCGGAAGGCGCTCAAGGACGTACCCCGGCTGGGTCCTAAGGCATTTGAGCAGTGCGCCGGGTTCTTGCGGATCCCGGGTGGTGAGGATCCGCTCGACGCGTCCAGCGTGCACCCCGAGGCGTACCCGGTGGTGCGTCAAATGCTCTTGGCGGTCAGCTTGGGTGCGACGAAGAGTGACCTGACGACGCTGATCGGCAATGGTCAGCTCCTTCGGAAGCTCAATCCGGCGGACTTCGTCGATGACACGTTCGGGCTACCGACGGTCACCGACATCCTCAAGGAGCTGGAAAAGCCGGGGCGCGACCCGCGGCCCGCGTTCAAGACGGCGACGTTCGCCGACGGCATTGAGAAGATCGCGGACCTGCAGCCCGGCATGGTGCTGGAGGGCGTGGTCACGAACGTGGCCGCGTTCGGGGCGTTCGTCGACGTCGGCGTACACCAGGACGGGTTAGTCCATGTGTCCGCGATGTCCAAGACGTTCGTCAAGGATCCGCGTGACGTGGTGAAGCCGGGGGACATCGTTCGGGTGAAGGTGCTCGACGTGGACGTGCCTCGCAAGCGCATCTCGCTGACGTTGCGGCTGGAGGACGAAGGTCCGGCAGCCACCGGCGGTGGCCGGCGGGAGCGGCCCGAAAAAGGTAAACGCCCAGCTCAGCCGGCACGCCCGCCACAGGGCGCGATGGCTGACGCGCTGCGCCGCGCGGGGCTCGACAAGAGCCCCCGCGAGCCGCGTCGACCGGGCCGGTAGATACGAGATATTTTCTGTTATCGCGTCAGGCGCGCCGCATCTCCTATGTGCAGGGGGTCGGCGCGCCCGACCCGGTCATGCCGAGGACCGTGAGGTGAGGGTGTCTGGAATCGTGTTCGCGTCAGGTGGCCGAGCATGACTTCGGGGGTTGCTGCGGGGCGTCACCGCGGGGAAGGGTCCGAGGACGCGCTGGTCCGCGAGCTGTACGAGGAGCACGCGGCGCCGCTGCTGAGGTTCGTCCTGCAGTTGGTGGCGGGCGATCGGCAGCGGGCGGAGGACATCGTGCAGGAGACGCTCCTGCGCGGCTGGCGCAACGCGCACCGGTTGGGCGCGCAGGGGCAGGTGTCGCTGCGGCCGTGGCTGGTGACCGTGGCCCGGCGGATCGCGATCGACGAGCACCGCAGCCAGAGCGCCCGGCCGGCGGAGGCGTACGGCCTGGATCTGGAGAACGTCTCCGAGCCGGACGAGAGCGAGCAGGTCCTGCGCCGGATGACGGTCACCGACGCGCTGCGTACGCTCAGCCCGCCGCACCAGGAGATGCTGCTGGAGACGTACTTCAAGGGCCGGACCGTGGCCGAGGCGGCGGAGGCTCTCGGCCTGCCGCTCGGCACGGCCAAGTCGCGCGTGTACTACGCGCTGCGGGCTCTGCGTAGCGCACTGGAGAAGCGCGGCGTCACACACTGATCATTGATCACGACCGTGCCGGTTCACCGGCACCGGCACGGTCGTCTGGTGTTAGCAGGCACCCAAAGGTGCTAAATCAATCGATTCGTTCGAATCTGCGACGTGCAGCCCCGGACGTGGCCCGCCGGCGAAGGTGTACAGCGTCGTACCGAGCGCCACCACGCCGAGGCCGTGCCGGGGCGTGGGCAGCGGGGGCAGCGATCGCCACTCGCCGGCCCGTACGTCGAACGCCTCCGCCTCCTCGAACGTCGCCTCCGCCTCGCCGCCCACCGCCATGATCTGGCCGGAGCAGGTCGCCGCGGCGGCCAGGCCACCCCGGCGGGTGGGCAGGTCGGGCAGCTTCGCCCACACGCCCGTCGCCGGGTCGAAGACCTCGAACGCGGTGAAGTTGCCCGGCCCGTTGGCGCGCCCGCCGACCGCGTACACCTTGCCGCCGAAGCCCGCCCCGCCCAGGTGCTCGCGTGGCGTCGGCGGCCCGGGCGCGGTGGACCAGCGGTCGGTCGCCGGGTCGTACACGAGCGTCTGGCGGGCCAGGCCGCCCGCGTTGACCCCGCCGACGACGTAGACCTTGCCGCCCTGGGCCACCGCCGTGCCCGCGCCCCGGGCCTGCGGCAACGGGGCGATCGGCTGCCAGCCGTCCCCGGCCAGGCGGAACGCCCCCGCCCCGGCGTCGCCGCCGGACTCGAAGCCGCCGAAGACGTACACGGTGTCGTCGACGGTCGCCGCCATCGCGTGGTTGACCGCCACCGGCAGGCCCGGGCCGGCGGCCCAGCGGCCGGTCGCCGTGTCGAAGACCTCCACCGTCGCGACCGTCCCGCCGTCCGCCCGGTAGCCGCCCACGACGTACACCTTGGTGCCGGTGGTCGCGGCCGCGACCTCGGTCCGGGCCGACGGCGCGCCGGCCAGGCGCTGCCACTGCATCGCGACGGTCACACTCGGCGCCGGCGTCGTGACCGGCGAAGACGGGTCGTCCGTGCATGCGACAGCCACGAGTGTGACGAACAGCAGACTGGTGAGCCACCGTCGCATCCGACCAGCGTGTGCGATCGTTCAGGCATGCGCAAGTACGTCGTGATGGGCGTCCAGGGCAGCGGCAAGGGCACCCAGAGCGCCATGCTGTGCCGGGAGTACGACCTCGTGCACATCAGCGTCGGCGACATCTTCCGCTGGCACGTGCAGCACCACACCAAGCTCGGTGCGCAGGTGCGCCGCACGATGGCGACCGGCGAGCTGATCGGCGACGACCAGGTCGAGGCCGTCGTGCGGGACCGCCTGCAGATGCACGACTGGAACTACGGCTTCGTGGTCGACGGCTTTCCGCGCAACGGCCGGCAGGCCGAGTTCTTCCTGGAGAGCTACGACATCGACGGCGTCATCTACCTCGACCTGCCCGACTCCGAGGTGCACCGGCGGGTGCTCAACCGGCGCCTGTGCTCCCGGTGCGGCATGGACTACAACCTCATCGCGGACCGGCCCGAGGTCGAGGGCAAATGCGACGTCTGCGGCGGCGAGCTGGTGACCCGGGAGGACGACACGCCGGACGCGCTGGCGGCCCGGCTGCGGGAGTACCACAGCAAGACCAAGCCGGTGCTGGACATCTTCCGCCGCAAGGAGTTCGTCTTCACCGTCGACGCCCGGCCGGACCCCACCACGGTGCAGCACGACATCCGCCGCCAGCTCGGGCTGGCGGGGGACATCTGATGCGGGTCGCCCGGTTGCACGGCGTCAAGGACATCCGCGTCGCCGACGAGCCCTCCCCGCCGGTCGGCCCGGGGGAGAGCCTGGTCCGGGTCACCGCGGTCGGCCTGTGCGGCTCCGACCTGCACTGGTACGGCGAGGCCGGCATCGGCGACGCCCAGCTCGACCGGCCGCTGGTGGTCGGGCACGAGTTCGCCGGGGTCATCGAGGGCGGCCCGCGGCACGGCGAGCGGGTAGCGGTCGACCCGGCGATCCCGTGCGAGGCGTGCGACATGTGCCGGCAGGGGCACCCCAACCTGTGCCCGACCGTCCGCTTCGCGGGCCACGGCGCCGTCGACGGCGCGCTCCGGGAGTACGTCGGCTGGCCCTCCGCGCTGCTGCATCCGCTGCCCGACGAGCTGTCCGACGTCGACGGCGCGATGCTGGAGCCGCTGGGTGTCGCCCTGCACGCGCTCGACCTCGGGCACCTGCGACTCGGCATGACCGTCGGGGTGTTCGGCTGCGGCCCGATCGGCCTGCTGCTGGTGCAACTGGCCCTGCGCGCCGGCGCGCGTACCGTCTATGCCGCCGACCCTCTGCCGCACCGCGCTCAAGCGGCCTTGTCGTTCGGTGCCGAGCATGTCGACGGAGCGGTCGACGTCGCCTTCGAGGTGGCCGGCACCGACGCGGCCGTCGAGGCCGCGATGGTGGCCGCCCGCCCCGGCGCCCGCGTCGTGCTGGTCGGCATCCCGGACAGCGACAGCACCACGTTTCCGGCCTCGGTCGCCCGCCGGAAGGGTCTGACCATCGCGATGTCGCGGCGGATGAAGGACACCTATCCGCGCGCGATCGATCTGGTACGCCGCGGCGCGGTCGACGTCGCCTCCCTGGTCACCGACCGCTACCCGCTGGACCGGGCGCCCGAGGCGTTCGACGCGGCCGCGGATCGTCGGGGCCTGAAGGTCATCGTCGAGTAGGGTCGGCTCATGTCGGCTCTTGATGCCCTCGATCGGGCGGGCATCTCGTACCGGGTGATCCGGCACGGACCGGTGCGCAGCCTGCCCGAGGCGGCTACCGCCCGCGGCGTCGAGATCCCCGACGTGGTGAAGACCATCGTCGTACGGCGTGCCGACGACGACTACCTCTTCGTCCTGGTCCCGGGCGACCGGGTCATCTCCTGGCCCAAGCTGCGCACGCTGCTCGGCGTCAGCCGCCTCTCGATGCCCGACGCCGCCTCGGCCAAGGAGGCGACCGGGTACGAGCGGGGCACGATCACGCCGTTCGGCTCGACGACGAGCTGGCCGGTGATCGCCGACGAGCGCCTGCGTGGCCGAGCGATCACCCTGGGCGCGGGTGAGCACGGGGTGGCTGTGGCCCTCGACGCCGACGCCGCGCTGACCGCGATCGACGGCACGTACGCCGACGTCACCGACCCCGCATAGCCTGGGGCAGATCCGCGGGCCGGCCGGTCAGCCGGAGCAGGATCGCGCCGATGGGCCCGCGTACCTCCGGCCCGTCACCCGCTGACCACGCGGTGTCGGTCGCGGTGAACCGGAAGGCGTGCAGGTGCTTCGTCGACCGGAAGAGCGACGGCTTCGTCCAGATCCGGGCGACGGCGACGGCCGCGGCCTCCGGTGCCATGTCGAGCCGGCGGCCGAGCGGCACCGCGATGTCCTGACCGTGGACCAGCACGTCGATGAGGGTCTCCAGGTAGGTCATCCCGGGGACCGGCCGGCGCGCACCGATCGTGCCGCGTACCTCGGCGATGATCTGCTCGGTGGGGCGTCGCGCGTACCGGACGGCCTCGTCGTGGATCGCGCGGTGCATGCTGCCGCGCGCCCGGATGAGGCCGAGCATCGCGGCGGGCAACGCGGCGGGCATCGTGATGGTCGGCTGCCAGGCCAGGTGCGCCGCGACGTCGCGGATCGTCCAGCCGTCGCACAGCGACGGCCGGCGCCACTCGTCCTCGGACAGGTCGGCCAAGAGGTCGGTGAGGCGGGCGCGGTGGTCGTCGATCGTCGTCCAGACCTGGTCCTGGTCCATGGCGCTACCTCCCGGGTACCAGTGTGGTGATGAGGGCCGTCAGGTGCCCGAGCGGATCGAAACCCGGGTTGGGATACGACAGCTGGTGCAGGACGAGGCCGGTGAGGTAATTCGCCACGATCGGGGTGTCCCGCTCGGGGTCGGTCGAGCCGATGACCCGCATCCAGTTGGTGAAGTACTGCCGGACGCGGGCCCCGGTCTCGGTGAGCTGGGCCCGCAGCGCCGGCCGGTTGGCCGCCTCGACGAGGATCGCGTAGCGGGCCAGCGTCAGCGTCCGGTACGGGCCGACCTGCTCATGCGCGAACTCCGCGAGCGCCTTGGCCATCTCCTCCGGGGTGGTGGGACACATCCGGGCGGCGGTGTCCTCCCAGTTGGCCCGCTCGCGGTCGGCGAACCGCTCCACGACGGCGGTCAGCAGCGCGTCCCGGCTGCGGAAGTAGTTGGCCGTGGAGCCGGCGGGCAGCCCCGTGGCGGCGTCGACCGCGCGATGGGTGACCCCGTGGACCCCGCGCTCGCCCAGGAGGGAGATCGCGGCGTCGAGCAGGTCGGTGCGGCGGGTGGACACGCGCCGACACTACCATCGTTGTGGAATTAACAACAGACGTTGTCTCTTCGGGTCTCTTGTTGTGCGGGCGAGTTAGATCGATACTGGTAACTGTTTGAATTGACGGGGGAGGGCGTTGCTCATGAAAACGAAGATCAGGATGCTGTGCGCCACCGTCGCGGCGATGGTGCTCGCCGTGGTCTGGGCGATGACGCTCGCGCAGCCCGCGTCGGCCGCGACACTGACCGAGGTGACCGGGTTCGGGGCCAACCCGAGCAACATGCGCATGTTCCTCTACGTACCGGCCACCGTCGCGCCGCAGCCGGCCATCGTGGTCGGCCTGCACTGGTGCGGCGGCAACGGCCAGGCGATGTACTCCGGCACCCAGTACGCCTCCCTCGCCGACCAGTACGGCTTCATCGTCATCTACCCGTCGGTGACCCGCAGCAGCGCGTGCTTCGACGTCTACTCCGAGCAGGCGCTGCGCCGCGGCGGCGGCAGCGACCCGGTCGGCATCGCGTCGATGGTCAGCTACGTGCAGCAGCACTACAACGCCGACCCGAACAGGATCTTCGCCACCGGTGTGTCGTCCGGCGCGATGATGACCAACGTCATGCTCGCCCTGTACCCGGACGTCTTCGACGCGGGCTCGGCCTTCGCCGGCGTGCCGTACACCTGCTTCGCCACGACCGGCGGCGCGGAGTGGAACGGCGAGTGCTCCGCCGGCCGCATCATCAAGACCGCGCAGGAGTGGGGCGACGCGGTCCGCAACGCCAACCCGTCGTACACCGGGCCGTGGCCGCGCATGCAGATCTGGCACGGCACCGCGGACGAAGGGCTCAACTACCAGAACTTCACCGAGCAGATCAAGCAGTGGACGAACGTTCGCGGCCTGACCCAGACGTCCTGGTACACCGACACCCCGCAGGTGGGATACACGCGCATCCGCTACGGCGGCGTCGGCAACACGCCGCCGGTCGAGGCGATCAGCATGCAAGGCGTCCCGCACAACCTGCCGGTGGACGCCGCCCAGGCGATCCGGTTCTTCGGGCTGGACGGTAGCGGCCCCGGGCCGAGCATTCCGGTGACGGCCACCTGGTCCACCGGGAACGCCGCCGGCCCTTGCAAGGTCCAGTACACCGTCAACGCCTGGAACACCGGCCTGACCGCGAGCATCACCATCACCAACGTCAGCACTACGGCGGTGAACGGCTGGAACCTGGTGTTCGTGCTCCCCAGTGGACAGACGCTGACGCAGGGCTGGAACGCCGACTACCTCGCGTTGACCAACAACGGGGTACGCGCCACCAACCTCTCGTGGAACCGCACCATCGCGCCGAACGCCTCGGTGAACATCGGCTTCCTGGCCACGCACACCGGCAACACCGGCCGTCCGGCCACGTTCGTCCTCAATGGAACGGCGTGCTCGATCGTGTAAGTGGGGCCTCATCGCTCTGCTCGGGTACGATTGCGGCACGCAAATTCCACAATCGTGAGGAGCAGAAATGCTTTCGTGTTTCGATTGGCACATGCCGTCTGATATATGCGTACGACTTTCGATCTGTCAGACCTGAGCGGGAGGGCGGAGACTTGTTTAACGACTGAGCGGCGACGCCCCCTAAACAAGTCGAAAAACGCGGCGGCCGGGAGCAACGATGCTTCCCGGCCGCCGTATTGCTGATATCAGTCGTTCTCCATGATTCCTCCTGGCGCGTGCGTCATGAGGCGAGTGTATAGCGCGCTTTGTCGGCATTAGGTCGTTTTGGTATAGTTGCCCCAGGGCCCCCAGTAGAGGGCGTACCGGCGTCCTGTGCGTGGATCGTTTGCGACGAAAATGGCCTCTGTGGTCTCGCCCGTGCTCTCGATCTCGGCGTCCCGTTCGTGGACCGTTCGCCAGTCGGCCTCCGGGTTTCGGCTGCGTACGAGTTCTCGGGCCACCACGTGACGCGGCTCCAACCCAGCGGGGTAGATCACCCTCAACGTCAACCTACCCACCGGCTCGTTGAGACTCTTGGCCAGGACCGGTTGAAACGTCCGCTCCTCGTCGAATAACTCCTGCCGGATCTGGATGACGGCCGTGTCTCCCCGGTTCAGCGGTCTGTCCAACAGCACGTAGTAATAACGGCGCTGAGAGTCCATGGCAACTCTCTCGGCCACGACTCGGTGACCGTTCAGCGGGAGCAGCCTGCTTTCGCCCTGGCCGGTCCAGTAATACCGGTTACGGAAGAATGCAACGTCATCGCGGTTCGCCCGGATCTTGATCTTTGTGAGCTGTACCTGACGCCTCGGGTCGTCACCGTCGAATCGGTAGACGTACTCCGCCGACTCCCATGTGTACGGGGCGATGGAGGCGCGGCGCATCATCACTATTCCCGCGGCAAGGGTCACGACGCCGAGTACGGCGAGGACGGTTCCGACGGTCAGGTACCAGCCGCCAGCCCGGCCAAGTCTCCACGCAACGACGCCACCGCCACCGACGGCTAGGAGGAGCCACCAGAGATTGCGAAATACGCTGATCGAGTTGCTCAGTCGGTGGGCGGAGCGCAGCGCGTCGCTAAACCACGTCATTTCCGCGGTTTACCTACCTTCGTCATCGGCTGCCGAGGGACCTCACCATGTTCTGAAAACCTGGGGAGCGACGATCGGACAAACCGTGCGTTCCGGTTCACGCCACTCGTACACAATGTGCGGTCAGCGTGCCGCCACCGGCCATTTGCATTAACCGGTTCGGGCGAACACCGCGTCAGTGGCCGTGTCAGGGGCGTGTCAGGGGCGTGACAGGTCAGGCGCCGATCGTAGGTCGCATGAGAAGTTCAGCGATTGAGGTTTCAGGGCTGCGAAAGGCTTTCGGGGACAAAGTCGTGCTCGATGGCATCGATCTCGATGTACGTGCTGGCACGGTCTTCTCCCTGCTCGGCCCGAACGGGGCGGGCAAGACGACGACGGTGAACGTGCTGACCACGTTGATCAAGGCCGACGGTGGGACGGTGCGCGTTGCCGGCCATGACGTCGCGACCAACGCCAAGGCGGTGCGCGCGGCGATCGGGGTCACCGGTCAGTTCGCGGCGGTGGACGAGCTGCTGACCGGGCAGGAGAACCTGCAGCTGATGGTGGATCTGAACCGGGCGACCTCCGGCGACGGTAGGCGGATCGTCACGGAGCTGCTCGAACGCTTCGATCTGGTGGAGTCGGCGAAGAAGCCCGCATCGACCTACTCCGGGGGTATGCGCCGGAAGCTCGACCTGGCGATGACGCTCGTCGGTAACCCACAGATCATTTTCCTGGACGAGCCGACGACCGGACTGGATCCACGCAGCCGCCGCACGATGTGGGAGATCGTCCGCGGGCTGGTGGCCGATGGTGTGACCGTCTTTCTTACCACTCAGTACCTTGAGGAAGCCGATCAGCTCGCCGACCGGATCGCGGTACTCGACCAGGGTCGCCTGGTCGCCCAGGGCACTCCCGACGACCTCAAGCGGCAGATCCCCGGGACCCACGTCCGGCTCAGGTTCACCACCGTCGCCCAACTCCAAGCGGCCGCGCCGCTCTTCCCCGGCTCCACGCGCGACGACGAGGGACTGACCCTGCGGGTTCCCGGCGATGGCGGGACGAAATCGCTGCGGGCTCTGCTGGACAGGCTCGATGAGAACTCGCTCAGTGCCGAGGAGTTCTCCGTACACACACCCGACCTCGACGACGTTTTCCTCGCCCTGACGGGCCACACCACGGAGGCCGCGAAATGAGCGCCAAGTCCCCTTCGATCGTGATGTTGCGCCGCAACTTCAAACACATCGCCCGGAACCCGGTCTCGGTGTTCAACGCGGTCCTGATGCCGATCATCATCATGTTGATGTTCGTGTACATGTTCGGTGACGCTTTCAGCGTCGGTGTCGACTACATCGACTACGCGACGCCGGGACTGATCCTGTTGGCCGTCTGTTACGGGCTGGGGGCCACCGCGACGTCGGTGAACTCCGACATGACCAAGGGCATCATCAACCGGTTCAAGGTGATGGACGTCTCCCGTGGTGCGGTGTTGACCGGTCACGTCATCGCCAGCCTGCTGACCAATCTGCTCGCCATCGCGGCCCTCATCGGGGTGGCGTTCCTGTTGGGATTCAGCCCGGCGGCGAGTGTCCTCGACTGGCTCGGCGTGGTCGGCATCGTCGTGCTGCTCGGCTTCGCGGCCGGCTGGCTCACGGTCGCCCTGGGACTCGCGGCGAAGTCTCCGGAAACGGCGGGTATGGCCGCCATCCCGCTGGTCATGCTGCCGTTCTTCAGCAGCGCGATCGTGCCGGCGGACAAGATGGGGCCGGGCCTGCGGGAGTTCGCGGAGTACCAGCCCTTCACGCCGATCATCGAAACCGTGCGCGGGTTGCTCAACGGCGCACCATCCTCCAGCGACGCGATCATCGCCATCGCCTGGTGCGTCGGGATCGCACTGGTCGGGTACCTGTGGGCGCGTTCCACGTTCACGAAGCGGGCGTGAGTTGGCATGCCGACATTCGCCACGCCAGGGCCGATCGCCGCCACCGTGCAGGTCGCCGGCGCTCGGGTGCGGGTCACCGCGAGCGACCGGACCGACACCGTAGTGCGGGTCGAACCCATCGACAAGGCGAGTCAGCGGGATGTCAAGGTGGCCACCAGGACCAAGGTCGACTTCGCCGGCGGCCGGCTATCGGTCAAGACGACCGTCTCGGGTGACAAGAACGGCTCGGTCGCCATCACGATCGACCTGCCCGCCGGCTCCAGCCTGGTCGCGTACATGGCGCACTCAAGCGTTCAGGCGGACGGCTCACTTGGCGAGTGCGAGCTGCACATGGCAAAGGGTCGAGTCCAACTGGATCGCATCAACGAGCTGCAGGCGAACATCGCGGCCGGTGAGGTCGCGATCGGCCATATCGCTGGCCGCGCCAACATCGAAGGCAGCGTGGTCGCGGCGCGGATCAGCGAGGTGAATGGCGCCGTCGGGCTCTCGAGTTCGGGCGGGCAGATCTGGATCGGCCGCGCCTGCGCCGACCTCGATCTCAGCAGTGGTAACGGCAGTTTCGACATCGACCGCGCCGACGGCAGCGTCACCGCTAAGACAGGCGACGGTGCCATCCGGATCGGCCGGTTGACACGCGGTCAGGCGGAGCTGTTGAACCGCTCAGGAAACATCGAGGTCGGCATCGGCGAGGGCACCGCTGCCCAGGTGGACGCCAGCAGCACGCGAGGGTCGGTGCGCAACTCCGTTCCGTCGCAGGAAAACCCCGACACGTTCGACGACAAGGTCGCGGTCCACGCCCGCACGCGGTACGGCGACATCGTCATTCAACGAGCGTGGCCGTGACCAGTTGAGACCAGTTCGACTCCGTGCCCTCCCTGGCCGCCTCGGCGAACCCCGCGTCGCCGAGGCGGCTTCGCGCGGCCCGCTCGATCCGGGCCACATCCGGTTGGGAGCGATCCGGCAGTCCGCGCACGCCGGTGCTCGCCGCGAGCAGCCGCGCGGCCTGTTCGTACTGGTCGCGGCGTAGAGCCAGGTCCGCGACCCCGACGAGGATCCGTGCGATCAGGGTTGGGTACCCCGCCTCGGCCGCCGCCTGGCAGGCCGCGGCGTGGTGCTCGCGGGCCTTGCCGAGATCGTCGGCGAGGTAGCCCAGCAGGTCATGTGCCATCGCGCGGACACCCGCGCGCTCCGCTTTGTCGCCCAGCATGGTCGTCGCGACATCGAGTTGCCGGTACGCCTCCTCGGTGTCGCCGCCCCAACGCGCGAGTTCCGCCTTCGCGAGGGCCAGCTCGATCAGCGCATCCGGCCAGGTGACCCTTTCCGCGCACCGCTGCGCCTCGGCCATGGCAGCCGCGCTGGCGTCCTCGTCACCTAGCAGCCAGTACAGCTGCGCCTGTCGCGACCGCATCCGTATGACATCCTCGATGGCGCCGACCTCGGTGACGACCACGACCGCCTGCTCGTAGAGCTCGCAGGCACCCGCGAACTCGCCGCGCGTGGCGATGCGTTCCGCCAGCTCGGTCAGAGCCAACGAAATCCCGTACCTTTCGCCGAGTGCCCGAAACTCGGCGAGCGCCATCTCGAGATACATGTCCGCGTCTCGCCCGCCCTGGCCGAGCACGATCCGCATCTTGCCGAGCTGGAACCGGGCCAGTGCGCGTACCCAGGGGTCCTCGTTGTCCAGCAATGATTCCCACGCGGGCAGGAACGCGTCCGGCGCCTGCAACATGCGTTCCAGCGGGACGACCAACGCCAGCAGCGGGTAGCGGGACTGGCTGCGCCGGCTGAGCTGGTATGCCTTGTGGATCCACTCCGCCGCATCGTTTTCGTCGCTCAGCCCGGAGCTGCTCACGAACAGCACGACAAGTCCGTACACCATGGCCCGGATCTCGTCGTCCACCTCGCCGGGAATGGTGGCGGCCGCGATGAGCAGCTCGTTGCCCTCACCCTTGTGCCCGCTCAGCCACCAGTACCAGCCGGCGCCCGCCGCGAGCCGCATCGCCCCATGCGCCTCACCGGCCGCGAGCGCACCACGTATCGCGGAACTGATGTTGTCGTGCTCGGCAGCGAGCGTGGCGAGCCACTTCACCTGCTCGGCGCGGCGAAGCTGCGGGTCCGCGGTCTCGGTGAGCTCGGTGAAGTAGGCGAGGTGCGCGTGGCGCGCCAGGTCCGACTCCCCCGCCTCCGCGAGGCGCTGCGCGGCGTACTCCTTGATCGTGCCGAGCATCCGGTAGCGCGGTGCGCTGTCACCCTCGGCGACCAGCAGCGACTTCTCGGTCAGCGCGGTGAGCAACTCGAGCACCGGCTCCTGCTCGACGGCGTCGCCGACGCAGACCCGCTCGGCCGCCTCCAGGCTCGCCCCGCCCGAGAACACCGACAACCTGCGCAGGACCGTCCGTTCGGCGTCGGTGAGCAGCTCCCAACTCCAGTCGACCATCGCGCGCAGCGTCCGGTGCCGCGGCAGCGCGGTGCGGCTGCCGCCGGTCAGCAGACGGAACCGGTCGTCGAGGCGGTTGGCGAGCTGATCCAGGGACATGGTGCGCAACCTGGCCGCGGCCAGTTCGATCGCCAGCGGCATCCCGTCCAGCACCCGACAGACGCGCACGATCGTCGACAACGCGTGGGCGTCGACCGCGAAATCCTTGCGCACCGCGCCCGCCCGGTCCCGCAGCAACTGGACGGCCGGAGAGGACTCGATCTCGCCAGGGCTGGCGTCCCCCTCCGGCAAGGTCAGCGGCTCGACCAGCCACAGCGCCTCACCGGTGATGCCGAGCGGTTCCCTGCTCGTCGCCAGGATCCGCAGCCGCTGGCACTCCCCGAGCACTCGATGGGCGAACGCCGCCGCCGACTCGATCACGTGCTCACAGTTGTCCAGAATCAGCAGCGCCTCCCGCTCGCGGACCGCGGCGATGAGCCGGTCCGCCGGCTCCGCGTTCGGTGCCCCGCCGAGCAGAGCATCCCGCAGGCCGAGGCCGGCGAGCGTCGCCTGCGCCACGTCACCGTCGGTGCCGATGGCCGCGAGCTCCACCAACCAGGCCCCGTCCGGCAGGTCATCGAGCAGCGTGCGCGCGGTTTCCGTGGCCAGCCTGGTCTTCCCCGAGCCGCCCGGCCCGATCAGGGTGGTCAACCGATGTTCGGCGACGAGTTCGCGAACCACAGCGACATCGGCGTCCCTGCCGACGAAGCTGGTCAGCTCGGCACGCAGGTTGGTGTTCCGCTCCTCCTCCCGCCGCCCCACATCGCCGCGCAGCAGCGCGACGTGCAACGCGGACAACTCTGGTGAGGGGTCGACGCCCAGCGCGTCCGCCAAGGCTTCTCTTGTGCGCTGGTACACCAGCAGCGCCTCGCTGCCGCGACCGGCCGCCACGAGGGCACGCATCAGCGCAGCGACAAGCCGTTCCCGCATCGGATGCGCGGCCACCAGGTCGGTCAGTTCCGCGACCAGCCCGCCACCATGGCCGGCGCTGACCTCCGCATCGAACCGATCCTCCATGGCGGTCAGGCGCAGCCCTTCAAGCCGGCTGACCGCCGCGTCAAACGCCGCACTCTCCTGCAAACCGACATCCTGCATGGCCGCACCACGCCACATGGCGAGGGCCTCACGCAGCAGCCCTACCCGCTGTGGATCGTCCCCATTGCGAGCCTGACCGACGAGGCGTTCGAACCGCACGGCGTCGACAGCGTCGGGTTCCGCCCTCAGCCGGTAGCCGTCCGGCTGCCCCTCGACCGATCCCTCCGGCAGCGCCTTCCGCAGTCGGGAAACCAAGCGTTGCAAGGCGTTCGCCGCGTCCGCGGGCGGGTGTTCACCCCAGATCCAGTCGACGAGCGTTGCCTTCGGGACCACGCGACCAGGTTCGAGCGCGAGGGCGATCAACAGGCCGCGCAGCCGCGCGCCCGGTACGTCGGCGAAGGCTCCGTCGTCCGTGCGAACCTCGAACGATCCGAGCATCCCGATCTGCACCCGGCCGATTTTGCCACGGACCGCGCACCGCTATGTGGGCCGGACGGGCGTCGGGGTGCGGCTCAGCCGCCAGAACGCGCCCCCGACGAGTGTGAGCGTGATGACGCTGACCGCGACGTCGCCGACCAGTGCCGCTGTCGGTGAGGCGGGCGCGTAGTTGGGCACCAGGTATGCCTGGGCTGCCGCGACGAGCAGGCCGGCCGACCCGGCGGCGAGCACGTGCCGCTGACCCCAACCGGCGCGCCGGGACCAGATGACGATGACAGTCGCGACCACCGCGACCACCGCGGCGCGCACCGCGACCGCCGGCCAGCCGGTCACGAGCCAGGACGCCAGGTGCGCGACGAGCACGACCATCCCGATCCAGAGCGGCCGGGGTGCGTTCGCTGTTGCCGGTGTACGGCGGTGCCGGAACCGGGGCAGGATCGCGGCCCCGACGAGCGTGAGCACGACCGACCCGGCGAACAGCAACTGCAGCGGGCTGGCGGTGAAGCTCTTTCGCCCCGAATCGTCGAAGAAGATCAACAGGCTGCCGAGCACGTACATGACCGCGACGGCAGCGAGGCCGGACGCGCCCAGCCACGGCCGATGCCGGCGCTGCGCACCTACGAACGACTCCACGAGCGCGATCGGCGCGCAGATGCTCAGCGCCACATGATTGCCGATGTAGTCGAACGCCTGTTCGGCGCTGAAGCCGAGAACCGGCACCCGCGTCGCGTTGGCAGCACCCGCCCAGTCGGCGAACTCGGTGTCGTCGAGGTACCGAGGATTGAACAGCGACTGGTCGACCAAGGCGGCCTGGAACAGACCGAACGCCGCGGCCAGCAGGATGATCGCCGGCCAGCCGCCGCCCGTACGGCGTGCGATCTCCCGGATGACCACCGCCGCCCCGCCGTACAGCGGTGCGAGGATCAGCACGACCGGCAGGACATTCTGGAGGGTGAAGCCACCCCACGAGCATTCGGCCGCCCACGGCGCCAACACCAGAAGCGCCATCACCGGGGTCAGCCGCCGCCAGCGTGACAACCGCGTAACAGCAGTCTCGGTCACCCCACCACGATGGCGTGATCGACCCAACGGCCACTACCGCCATCGGGCGATCTGACATCGACCAAAGTCGGTTGCCGCTAGTCATTGCCGAACTCCTGCGTAGCTGGCGCTGCTTCAGCGGAGCCTTCGCGGTCAGAAGAGGGTGAGCTGACCCGGCATCGGGCCGGGCCGGCGCGAACGCGGTGGACGGACAGCCACGCGTACCCATGCCGGTGCGTCCGTGACCTCGTCCGGGGAAACGCCTCCGGTCAGTGCCCACAACGACGGGCCGAGCAGGATGCCCCGCCCGGCGAGCGCGCGTCGCATCCTGGAAATCTCAAGCGGGAGCCTGATCCCTTCGAGATCGGGCACCGGAAGGTCAGTACGCATCCGCATCAACCGGCGGTTACGCACCACCACCTCGCGCGCGGCCGGTCCGGCCAACCGCTCGGCCGCCCGTGCGCCCACGGCCGCGCTCACCTCAGCCGCCCTCCCACCATCCAGCGCCGCCCACGCCGCGTCGACCGTCCCGAACGCGGCGAGCAGGTCGGCGGCGGTCGCCGGCCCGAAGCCGGGCACCCCGGGAAGGTTGTCGGACGGATCGCCGCGCAGCGCGGCGAAGTCGCGGTACTGCCACGCCTCGACCCCGCACACGCCAGGCAGGGTTGCGGCCCTCACCAGCACCGCGGCGTCGCGGCCACCGTTGCGGATCCGCAACACCGAGGTGCTCGCGTCAAGCAGCGCGAAGGCATCGCGGTCGCTGGTGACCAGGATCGTACGCCAGCCGGTGTCCCGAGCCTTCGCCGCGCAACTGGCGAGAACGTCGTCGGCCTCGTAGCCAGCCGGGACGCGCACCGGCAGCCCAGCCGCGCGCAGCAGGTCCGGCGCGGCGGCCAACTGCTCCTGCAGATCCGCTGGCTTGGCCGGCCGATGCGCTTTGTACCCGGCGTAGTCGTCCGCCCTCGTCGACGACACTGGACAGTCGAAGCCGACCAGCACGGCGTCCGGACGCAGCTGGGCCGCCGCATGGGCGACATGGGTGACCAGGCCCTTGAGCGCCCACACCGCCCGCCCCTCCCCGTCGCGTAACTCCCCTGTGGCCGCGGCGTGGTACGCGCGGTGTAGCAGGCTGTTGCCGTCGACGACAAGCAGCAGCGGCTCCGGGGCCTCACACCACCAGCGTAAAGCGGCGGGTCGGCGCGGGGTATCCAGCGTGCGTGGCCGGGCCGGCTGGGTCTGGTACATCGGAGTACCTGGCTGACCAGAACGACAGGGTGCACAGGGATCAAGCGCCGGCCATCGTCATGTTACGTATCCTCGAGATCCTTTTGTGCTCGGCGCGGCAGAATGCGAAACCGGTTCTGACTGTCGCCTAAGATCGGTTCTGGCTGGAGATCCAGTTGCGCAATCGGTGCCGGAGCGCGTCCGATACCTCGACCGTTTCGACGCGTTGGGCAAGCACAGCTGGATCGATGAGCCGGTGCTCGATGAGCGCACTGGCGAAGTTGTAGTCCTTTTCCCGCCCTGCTACCAGCTTCGACACGACGCAGTCATGCGGGTCGAGCAGGTATCCGCGACCAGGAGTGGTGCTGGACGTCTCCACAAGGACGAGGCGGTCACGCCACCCCGCCGGCAGGACGGCCGTCGACACGCTGACCCCTTGGGCGTAATAGCCGAAGGTCTCGTGAAACGCCGACAATTCGCCGATCGCCCCATCGACTTGATCGGCTTTGCGGTCGTCGGGGTCGTCGAAGAAGGCCACGTCGACCTCGATCGAGGCCGTCGCCGCCGGCGGCAGACGTTCCTCCGGGATCGCCCCGAGCACGGACTGGCTGCCGATGACGAGCACATCCGGGTCACCGGCGATCTGCGAAGCGGCTCGCAGCACGTGCTCCAGGTGTTCGCGCCTCATGCGGCGTGCGCGCTGCGCCAGCGGTCGGCGAACGCCGCCAGCACGGCCCGGCGCTCCGCCTCTGGCAACACCCCCGCGAACGGTGAGTTCTGCCGCAACTCGATCGCGTCCGGTGCCCGAGACGCCAGCATGTCGAGCACGGCCTCGACGCCAGAGTCGAGTACCACGCGCCATCGATCAAGCCACTTGGCAGCCATTCCGTCCGGGTGGACCCGGCGTAGTCGTTCCAGGTTCGTCGCCGCCTTTGCCAGCACCGCGTCGGGATCCTGGACCAGTCGGCCAGCCACCGCGCGATGCAACCACAGCGCTTTGAGCTGGTCACGAGTCAGCTCCGGACGCAGGAACGCCTCGACATCCGCCCGACGCAGCCGCCGATGCGCACCGACCTTGACGTACGGCAGCAGTCCACGCTCGCAGATATCGACGACATGCTGGCGAGATGATCGCAGCAGCACCGCCGCCTCGCTCGTCGTCAACAGGTCACGTTCACGAACCGCCATAGTCCCAAGGATGTGCCATAAACACCAGAAACGCAACCAAGCCCAAATGCACACGAACATGCGCGGCACGTTTCTGCCTGCGTCTGGGTACGCGTTTCGTGGGCCGGACGCGTCGCCGCGAACACCGCCCATCACGGTTACCGGTGACCCGCTACCAGCGCATTTGACCAGGTCACGGGCGCGGGGTGGTGCCCGATGACCCCGACCCGCCGCCCCGAACTCCCGGCCGGCCTCGACCCTGCCGCCTGGACCGCCCTGCACCTGCCGGCACGCCAGGCCGTACGCCATGCCCTCGTCACGGCATTGGTCAAGCAACTGCTCGACACACTCACCAAGAGCACGACCTCGGACACCGAGGCGTACCAGGTGTTCGTCCGCACGGTGAGGCTCCTCAACGTGTTCGTCGTCGAGGAGGGCCGCCGATGAGCCGAGCCCTCCCACCGCCGACACGGTTCACCGACGCTGAGAAGATCAACCCGTTCCAACTCCTCATCAACCTGCACGATCACACACTGGACCACGCTCCCGATCCGACGCCTGACGGCGTACTGGCGGAGTTGGCCCTCGCCGCCGCGGTCGTGGCCTGGTGGAGCCGCTGGCAGCCGATCACCATCCACGCCGCGCTCCGGGCCGGAGCCACGGTGACGGACGTTGCCGCCGCGACCGGACTGGACACCGGCGAAGTGGTCCGTCGATGGACCCGATGGGCCGATGTCCAGACCAAGTTGGTCATCGCCGGACGTCCATCCGTTAACCCGGACGAGGTCCGGACCATCCAGCAACGCATCCGAGAGGAGGTGCACCCATGAGCCCAACCCGCGTCGCACGAAACGTCAGCACCGTCGCGGTCGCGTCCATCGCTGCTTGGTCGTCGTGGAGCCATATGGTCCACGTCGCGTTGCGTTTCGGTGAGCGACCGGAGGTTGCGTACGTCCTGCCGATCTCGGTCGACGGGATGCTCATCGTCGCCTCCACCGCGATGGTGGACGACCAACGCGCCGGACGACCAGTGCGCTGGTCGGCCCGGGTCGCGTTCATCGCGGGTGTCGGGGCCAGCGTCGCAGCGAACATCGCCGCAGCTCAACCCACCCTCGGCGCCCGCATCGTCGCCGCCTGGCCAGCCATCGCGCTCCTGCTCGTGGTGGAGATGCTGTCCCGCGTCCGACGGACATCAACGCCACATGCCGAGGCAGTGGGCCTCCCCGCGGGCGCGGACCCGCTCGATGTTGCTGCTGATGCTGTTGCGCACGCCAATGCGGGAACCCCGCCGGAACCGGCCGGCACGTCCCCGGCCGTCCGGACACGAAAGACCTCTGGGGCGTCTGAGCATCGGCGAAGGACTGGCCGCAACGCGTCCGAAGCCGCGTTGAAGGTGAGGGAGGAACGTCCGGACGCGAGCACGGCGGACATCGCCGCTCACCTGGGAGTGACTGAACGTCATGTCCGCAGACTCCTGAGGACCGACAGGAAGAGTCCACGCACGACGTCGACGTAGAACCCCGGACGGAGGCATTGATCTGCACGGAGCGCCTTTGCGCCTAGCAATCGCCTTGCGAAAGCCTTGCAAGATCGCTAGCATCTGCTCATGGCCCAAGATGTCATCTACGCCCGCGTGCCGACCGCACTCAAGGAAGCGGTCGACGCCTACGCCAGCCGGCAGGGCACGTCCTTGACGGCAGGCGTCGTGGATCTGCTCGACCGTGGATTGGCAGCCGCGAAGGGCTTGTCCGTCGAGCGGCTGGAGGCGAGTCTTGCTGAAACCAATTCTCGGCTGCAGGCGGCTGAGGCTCAGCTGGCGACATTGAGCGCCTTCGCCGAGCGGGCAAGCCATCGCATCGGCACATGCCCCTACTGCAGTAAGGACATCACGGGGCGGGATCTGCTGGCAGTGGGCAACTGCCCACACTGCGGTAAACCCTTGTCAGAACTCATCGTTCCGAACAACGGCAAGAACAGCCTGGACCAACGCGAGGCCCTCATGCTGGTCGGCGCACTTGGAGCTGTTCTTGCCGTCGCCTACCTCGCGTCCAAAAAGTGACGCGATCCGTCCGTCGTCAGACGAAAGGAGGAAGCAGTGGAGTCAATCGTGAAGTTCATCGTCCTGGCCGCGGTCGCCGGAGCGGCGATCAAGGCGGCAGGTAAGGCTGGAGCCAAGCTGGGCATCCCGGCAATCGCAGTGCCTGCCATCGCCGGCGTGCTGTACACCTACGCCAAGAAACTCAGATAAGGCGCGCCACACAGAGACGAACCCCGGGCGGGACCGAGGCGTTAGCAGCACCTCGGTAACGGCGGGGTTCGCCCCTGTGACCATACCCAGGGAGCCCAAGCGTGTGCACACCAAGCCCCCATGGCCGGCTCTTTCGGTATCACGTTCGAATCGACACCACCTCAACGTCAACATTGTCGCCGCGCAGGCGCCGGACTGTCCGGTGGAGCGCGACCTGCGAGAACGTGAAGAGCGTGTCGGCGGTGAGCCGCTTGCCCTCGCCGAGCGCGATGGCGTAGACCACCTTGCGGGGCTGGAAGGTCGTGTCGATGGGGTGCCCCGGACGTTCGGCGTGCACCTGGGCGACGAGCCGCTCTCGCGCCTCAGCCTCGTGGATCAACGCGTCGACGGAGACCTCGCCCTGGGCGAACAGGTGACTCAGGGGTGCCGACCGTTCGGCGCGCTTGACGTGGATCAGTTCGTTGGCGGGCCCGAGCAGGTCGCAGGCTTCGATGCCGGGGCCACGGCGGTGCTGCCTGGTCTTGAGGAAGTGCTTGTCGAGCAGGACGTATTCGGTTCCCTGTTCAGCGACCATCCGGTTGTAGGCGTCCTCGTTGGCGAGGTCGCCGGTCCACGGGGCAGGGCGATCGTCGGGGTCCGGGTCAGGATCTGCTCGATCTCGGCGCGGAGGATTGCGAGATGCTCGACGCCGATCTCGTACCAGCGGCCTTCGTGGTAGATCATGCGGGCCGCTCCGAGGGAGATCTCGGCGGTGATCCACTTGTGCGCCGCGACCGCCGGGGTGAGCAGTTCGCGGCCGTCCGGGTCGGCGCATAGGCCGATGGAGCCGATCTTCAGCGCCTCCAGCCGGCGTCCGGCGGGCCGTCTCCGGGTGCGTTCGAGGATCATGTCCAAGTCGAGGTCGGGGGTGCGAATCGCACGGTACGGCGCCCTGATCACGTACGACTGGGCGGACGCTTCGTACTCAATCTGGGAGGCGGGCACGGCAAGGCCCAGGTCGGGGTGCCCGTAAGTGCCCAGCAGATCATCTAGGAGTACGTCGAGCCGGGCGGTGCTGTCCCCGGGTGTATTGGCCGGACCTGGGCGATGAATTCGAGGTCTGGCGAGGGGACTCCCGGGCGCAGACGCGGCTGATCTCGCGCAGGTCGTCCAGCAGCCCTGCGGGGTCGGTGCTGACCGCGATCTGCAGCGACTCGGCTCCGGCGATGGACACCGGGCGGCCGCTGCCGCGGACGACGGTGAGCTGTGTGTTGGTGAGGTGGCCGGACAGCTGGCCGACGATTTCGCCCCAGCCCTCGATGCCGTAGCGGCGGATGTGCTGTCCGCCGGGTACGAGGCTGCGTTCGACCCGGCCAGTGGAGGCCAGCACGCGACGGGTGACCCGGCGGATCTGTTCCGGTTCGATCGCCCGGATCGCGAACGCGATGCCGAACCCGGGGTCGATCCGTTCCGCGTCGATCATGAACCGTCCGATGGTGCCGTAGGCCAAGGCGTACACCTGGTCGTCGACGGCGATGAGCAGGACGCAGCCGGCGCTGCTGTGGCTGACGGTCATCGTGTCACCGGTCAGGCCGGTGATGATCGGGCACCAGTCGGCGATGGGTTGCGGAACGTGCCCGTGGACCAGCAGGGCCGGCGCTCCGGCAACCTCCGTGGTCACCGTGGTGAAGTCGTTGCCGCGCAGGTAGCGGTGGTTGAGCACAGCCGCCAGGCTCTCGCGATCGAGGTCGACGCGCATCCGGTAGACCGTGGTGCGGTACGTCGATCGGGGCCGGGTCACGCGTCGTGTGGTCCGCCGCCGGCGGC
This sequence comes from Phytohabitans rumicis, assembly GCF_011764445.1. Taxonomy (NCBI): domain Bacteria; kingdom Bacillati; phylum Actinomycetota; class Actinomycetes; order Micromonosporales; family Micromonosporaceae; genus Phytohabitans; species Phytohabitans rumicis. The sequence goes on along the minus strand of NZ_BLPG01000001.1, from coordinate 4,191,588 downwards.
TTGCCGCTGCCGGGCGGGTTTCGTCGTCGCGACTGGGTGGGCGGTTGCTTGTGGTCTCGCTCATGGAGCGTTTTCTCCTTGCTCGCGGATGACCCCCGGGCCGGTCGCGTGCGACAAGGCCGGGTGGCGCTATCTGAGATGGAGCGAGGCGGGCGCGTTCGGCTCCGCCGGAGCAGTAGCGGCCAGCTACGTGCTGTTGAGCTGAAAGCAACCATAGCATGCGACTCAATGAAAGCACTGTCAAACCGTTTACACGGTTCTGACTTCGTGTAGGGTGCGGGGTAGCACATCCGTGTACCGACCGACAGGACGTCACATGCCGGACCTTGCCCAGGTGACCGCCGCCGAGATATCCCGGCTGGCGGGGTCACGCGCGCCACGGTCAGCAACTGGCGCCGGCGACACCCGGATTTCCCCGCGCCGTCCGGAGGGACGGAAGCCAGCCCGGCGTACGACCTTGTCGCGGTGCGCGCGTGGCTAGCCGCCCGGGGGCAGCTTCCGGCCGGCTCTCCGGCGGACGACCTGCGCGCCGGTCTGACAACCAAGGTGGCGCCGCTGTGGCTGCTCCCTCTGGTGCTCGCCGCTGGGCGGATGGACCCAAGCGACCTCAAAGACGTGATAGCACTTCCCGACGAGGCGCTGATGTCTCGCATCGGGGAAACGGTCAAGCGGTACCACGGCCACGTACCGGGGGTCGACGATCAGCGGTATCAGGGCGAGAGCGTGGACCTGCTGCGCACTCTGTTGCGCTGTGTCGCCGAGACGGGCGCCGTGCCGACCGCCGAGGTTCTGGCCGAATACGACTCCGACGACACCGCCAGCGGCAATTATCAGACCCCGGCCCCGCTGACCGAACTGATCGCCGACCTGCTATCCACCCCCGGTGAGCCCTACCCGGTCAGTGTCTTCGACCCCGCCTGCGGCGGCAGCGGCGGCCTGCTGATCGCAGCAGGGAAACACGGCGCGACCAAGCTGTACGGCCAGGATGTCGTCGCCGGCCAGGCCGCTCAGGCCGCGGTCCGCATTACGCTGGAGACACCGGACACTCAGGTAACCGTGCGTGCCGGTGACAGCATGCGTGCCGACGGCTTCCCCGGGCTGCTCGCGGAGGCGGTACTGTGCGCGCCGCCGTACGGGGACCGGGACTGGGGCCACGAGGAACTGGCCTACGATCCACGATGGATGTTCGCCCTACCCCCAAGAGTGAATCAGAACTGGCCTGGGTGCAGCACTGCCTGAGCCACACGCAGCAGGGCGGCCGGGTCGTCATGCTCATGCCACCGGCCACCGCCGAACGAGCTGCGGGACGACGCATCCGGGCGGAACTTGTCCGTAGCGGCACACTGCGCGCCGTAATCGCCCTCCCGGCCGGCGCGGCACCCCCGCTGCACATCGGGCTGCACCTGTGGCTGCTCCAACGCCCGCACCAGCAGACGACTCCGGCACAGCAGATCCTCTTCGTCGACACGGCCACCAACGACGCGCGCCACACCGGACAAACACCGGCCCGACGCCCCACCGTCGACTGGCCCACGCTGCGTGCTGCCGTGCTCGACACCTGGCGCGAGTACGACCTGCATCCGGACGCCTTCGACACTGTCCCGGTAAGGCACGCGCCCTACCGGTCGTCGACCTGCTCGACGAGGCCGTCGACCTCACCCCGACACGCCACGTCCGGGCGACACCGGCAGCCGCCCCACCGGAGGAACTGGCCGCTGCCGCTTTCGCGGTGCGGGACAGGCTGCGGCGCGCCGCCGCCGGACTGACCGCACTCAGCGGCGGACAGCATTGGCCGCCCGCAGGTGGCACAGCCAGGACATGGCGGCACGCGACCGTCGCCGATCTGCTGCGCGGTGACGCGTTGACCCTGGTACGCGCCCCGATATTCAACCGTCAGGCGGTGGACGCGTCACGCGGCGAGGCGGCACATGCCAGGACCTTGACGGCCCAGGACGTACTCACGCGCCGACCCGCCTCCGGGCCCGCCGAGCAGACCGGCGAGGAGATCACCATCGAGGCCGGCGACGTCATCCTGCCCGAGATCCTGCACCACGGCGCCGGCGTCGCCCGAGTAGCCGTCGACGCCGACGCCGGCCACCTCCTGGGCCGGCAGCTCTACCTTTTGCGACCGGATCCCACCCGCTTCGACCCGTGGTTCCTCGCCGGATTCCTCGCCGGCGAGGACAACCTAAACGCCGCCTCCACCGGCACCAGCATCGTCCGAGTCGACGTACGTCGCCTGCGGATACCGCTACTGCCACTACCCGAGCAGCACCGGTACGCGGTGGCGTTTCGCCGATTGCACGCGATGCGATTCGCCGCCGATCTCGCGAACCGCCTTGCCGACGAAACCGCCCGGGTGCTCAGCGCAGGCCTTACCGAAGGAGCGCTGCTCCCACCCGACACCGCAACCTGAGCACGGCCGATAGTCCAAGAAACGTCCCCGTCCCGGACCTGACGGAAGGAACCCGTTGAACAGCAGCAAGCACACCGAGCTGGCGAACCACGCTTGGTCGGTGGCCGATCTTCTGCGCGGCGACTATAAGCAGTCCGACTACGGCAAGGTCATCCTGCCGCTCACCGTGCTACGCCGCCTGGAATGCGTCCTGGAGCCCACCAAGGACAAGGTCCTCGCGGAGTACGACCGGCTGAAAGGGCAGGTGAATGTCGACCTGCCCCGGTTTCTGCGCCGCGCCGCCGGCCACAGCTTCTACAACACCAGCGGCTACACCCTGAAAGCGATCACCAAGGATTCGAGCCAGGCGGCGAAGCACCTGCTCGCGTACGTCGGCGCCTTCTCCATGAACGCGCAGGAGGTGCTCGAAAAGTACGACTTCCCCCAGCAGATCCGGCGGCTCGACAACGCGAACCTGCTCTACCGGGTGATAGGCCGATTCGCGGACCTCGACCTGCGGCCCATCGAGCTCAAGGACGGCAAGCCCGTCCTCGGCGAGGACGGCCAGCCCAAGGTCATCGTCTCCAACCACCAGATGGGCTACGTATTCGAGGAGCTGATCCGGCGCTTCGCCGAGCAGTCCAACGAGACCGCCGGTGAGCACTTCACCCCCCGCGAGGTCATCGAGCTGATGGTCAACCTGCTTATCGCGCCGGACGACGACGCGCTCAGCATGCCCGTGGCTTCGCGGACGGTCATGGACCCGGCATGCGGCACGGGCGGCATGCTCTCCGCCGCTGAAGAACACATCAAGTTGCTCAACCCGTCCGCTACGGTCACCGTCTTCGGTCAGGAACTCAACCCGGAGTCCTGGGCGATCTGCCGCTCCGACATGATGATCAAGGGCCAGGACCCGGAGAACATCAAGTTCGGCAACTCGTTCAGCGACGACGGCCACCGTGCCCAGCACTTCGACTACCTGCTGGCCAATCCACCCTTCGGAGTGGAGTGGAAGAAGGTCAAGGACGACGTCGAGCACGAGTACGAAACGCTCGGCGAGAGCGGTCGCTTCGGCGCTGGCCTGCCCCGGATCAACGACGGCTCGCTGCTCTTCCTCCAGCACATGATCTCGAAGATGAAGCCGGTCACCGCCGACGGCAAGGGCGGCAGCCGGATCGCCATCGTCTTCAACGGCTCGCCGCTGTTTACCGGCGCCGCCGAGTCGGGTGAGTCGCGCATCCGCCAGTGGATCCTGGAGAACGACTGGCTCGAAGGCATCGTCGCCCTGCCCGACCAGCTCTTCTACAACACCGGCATCTCCACCTACTTCTGGATCCTGACCAACCGCAAGTCCAACGGACACCGCGGCAAGGTGGTCCTGCTCGACGCCCGGGACCAGTTCGCCAAGATGCGCAAATCCCTCGGCGACAAGCGCAAATACCTGACCAAAGACCAGATCAAGACCATTACCCAGCTGTACGCCGAAGCGCTCGACGCCGCCCAGGACACTGAGCACCCGATGCACACCAAGGTGAAGGTGTTCGCCAACGAAGACTTCGGCTACCGTCGCATCACCGTCGAACGCCCGCTGAAGCTCCGGTTCGAGGTCGCCGAGGAGACGCTGACCGAGCTGGCCGCCTCGAAGCCGATCCAGAAGGTGACGAACGCCGAGGCGCTCGCCACCGCGCTGAAGCCGCTGGTCGGCCAGGTCTGGACGACGAAGCGGGCGGCCTGGGACACGCTGCGCAAGACGATGGCCGAGGCCGGGGTTCTCTGGCCCACCGGCACCCCGTTCCAGAAGGCGATGCGCGAAATCATCGGCGTGCGCGACCCGGATGGCGAGGTGCAGTTCGTCAAGGGTAGCCCCGAGCCCGATCCGGAGCTACGCGACTACGAGAACGTCCCGCTGAACGAGGATATCGAGGAATACCTGCGCCGCGAGGTGCTCCCCCACGTCCCCGACGCCTGGATCGACCACGAAAAGACCAAGATCGGATACGAGATCCCCTTCACCCGCCACTTCTACGTCTACAAGCCACCTCGCCCGCTCGCCGAGATCGACGCCGAGCTGAAGGCGCTCGAGTCCGAGATTCAGACGCTGCTGGGTGAGGTGACGGAGTGACGCTGACAGCGGATTCGTGGGTTGGCGATTCTCCGAGGCATTGGATCCGAGGTCGCCTAAAGGACATGATTGGTTCTGCAACAAATGGAGTATGGGGAAATGACCCAATCGGGGGCGGTGCGGACATCTATTGCATTCGGGCGACCGACTTTGACCGCACCCGACAACGAGTGCGAATAGAAAATGCACCGCAACGGAATGTCGACCACAGGACACTCATTCAACATAGACTACGACCCGGCGACCTAATCCTTGAAAAATCGGGGGGCGGCGAAAAACAACCCGTCGGAATGGTGGCGATGTTCGACAGTCACGAAATTGTCGCCGTATGTTCGAATTTTTGCTCTCGGCTGGCCCCTGCGAGCGGAATTGAATCGAGATACCTGGTATACTCCCTTGCCGCAGCTTACTTCCAAGGGCTCACACAGAGTGCAATCAAACAGACCACAGGAATCCAAAATCTCGATACAGGGGCGTTATTCTCGGCGCCATGGGCGTACCCAAGAATAGAAGAACAGCGTCGCATCGCCGGCTTCCTTGACGCTGAAACCGCGCGTATCGACCAGCTCGGCGCCTACTTGAACAGCTTCGAACGAGATGTTAGAGAGCGCGATCGGGCCGTCCTATGCGAATTGCTTAACAATCAGGGCGTCATAGCGGGAGGACCTCTGGCACCTAATTGGCGTTGGACTCCACTAATGCACCTGACTGATCAGCTTCGCCAAATCATGTATGGGATCGTTCTGCCCGGACCGAACGTCGAAGACGGCGTGCCTATTGTAAAAGGCGGCGATGTTGCTGCGAGTCGACTGTCCCCGACCCTCTTGAGCAGGACCACCAGGGAGATCGAGTCAGGCTACGCACGATCGCGCCTAAAGGGTGGCGACTTGGTCATCGCAATCCGTGGAAGTGTCGGCGAGGTGGCAGTTGTTCCAGGCGAGCTAACCGGCGCCAATTTAACGCAAGATGCAGCGAGGATTTCTATTGGCCCGCATGCTGATCCGACGTGGCTCCGCCTTGTGCTTGAGTCCCCGAACGTGGTTCACCAAATCCAACAGAGAGTAACCGGAGCCACCATCAAGGGCATTAACATCTGGGACCTAAAGCGAATCCTGATCCCAACGCCTAGTCGATCTCGCCAGACTGCGCTTGCCGCTGCGGCCTCGCAGGCGCTCGAAAAGCATGGGGCCCTCCGGATACACGTCGCCAAACATCGCAAACTCATTGCCGAACGGCGCCAGGCACTAATCACCGCAGCCGTTACCGGGCAGATTGATGTGTCTACCGCTAGCGGCCGGGGAATCGAGGACTGACAGCCATGAGCCCGATCCATCATGAGTCTGCGTTTGGTGATGCCATCGTTGCTTCCCTCCGCGACGGCGGGTGGGAGGTGGGACCAGTGTCGACTATCGGGCCGACGTAGGATTCGATACCGGTCGGCTCTTCGAGTTCATCGGCGATACCCAGGCTGCCGAGTGGGCTGGTGTGGTGGACCTCTACGCCGGCGATCCGGCCGCTGCGCAGCGGGGCTTCGTCAGGCGGCTCGATCAGGCGATCACTGCGGACGGGCTGCTCGACGTGCTGCGCAAAGGCGTGAAGGACCGCGGGGCTCGTATCCGGGTCGCGTACTTCGAGCCGTCCTTCGTGGAGTCGGATGCCATCCTCGGCGACTACCGGAAGAACCGGCTCAGCGTCGTGCGCGAGTTGGCGTACGCGACCAAGCAGGCCGATCGCGGCAACCGGCTCGACCTCACCCTGTTCCTCAACGGGATTCCGATCGCCACGGCGGAATTGAAGAATCCGCTGACCGGGTCGGGCGTGGAGCACGCCAAGGAGCAGTACCGGACCGAGCGAGACCCCACCGAGCTGATCTTCGCCCGGCGGGTGATCGCCAACTTCGCAGTTGACCCGGACCTGGTCTTCGTGACCACCCAACTGCGGGGCAAGGCGACCCGGTTCCTGCCGCTCAACACCGGCTCGGAGGGCCGGGCCGGCCGGGCGGCAAGGGCAACCCGCCCGCCACTGCCTTCGGCAAGTACGCCACCTCGTACCTGTGGGACGAGATCTGGCAGCGGGACAACTGGCTCGACATGCTGGAGCGCTTCGTCCACCTACACAAGGAGAAGGGCGCGGATGGGCGTACCCGAAAGAAGTTGATCTTCCCGCGTTATCACCAGTGGCATGTGGTGCGGAAGCTGACGGCGCACGCGGCCCGGCACGGTGCCGGGCACAACTACCTGGTCATGGCGTCGGCTGGGTCGGGGAAGTCGAACACGATCGCCTGGCTCGGGCACCGCCTGTCGTCGTTGCACACCTCGACCGATCCGGCCGACCTGGACCCGGACGCGACCGCTGCGGGGCTGAAGCCAGGCTCGCCGGTCTTCGACAAGGTCATCATCATCACCGACCGGCGGAGTCTGGACTCGCAGCTTCGCGAGACGGTCGGTAGCTTCGAGCAGACCGCCGGCCTGGTCGTGAAGATCGACGAGCAGCACGGGGCGAAGTCGGAGCAGCTCGCCCAGGCGCTTTCCCGGGAGACCGGAAAGATCGTCACGGTCACGCTGCACACCTTCCCGGCGCTGGTGGATTACCTGCGGCGCAACCCCACTGAGATTCAGGGCAGCCGATTCGCGATTCTGGTGGACGAGGCGCACTCGTCGCAAACCGGCGAAGCCGCTGGCAAGGTTCGTGAAGTGCTGCGCGACCTCGGCCTGGACGCTGACTCCGACGACGAGGGCGCGACCACCGCGACGGCCACCACCGACCTTCGGCTCAAGAGAAAGGCGAAGAGCCGGCAGCGGGCCGCGAACCTGTCGTACTTCGCGTTCACGGCGACGCCGAAAGCGAAGACCCTGGAAGAGTTCGGGACGCTCGGTGAGGACGGGAAGTACCACCCGTTCCACACGTACTCGATGCGGCAAGCCATCGAGGAGGGGTTCATTCTCGACCCGCTGCGCAACTACGTCACTTACAACACGTACTGGAAGCTGGTCAACGAGAACCCGGACGAGCGGGAGGTCGACCCGGCCAAGGCGAACCCGTTGCTGGCCCGGTATGCGCTGACCCACGACTCCACCGTCGCCCAGCATGCGCAGATCATCGTCGAGCATTTCCGGGCGCACAGCGCCGGCAGGCTCGGCGGCCGGGCCAAGTCGATGGTGGTCACGGCGTCGCGGCACAGCGCCGTACAGATGGCCCGGTCGATCAAGCGGTACCGCGACGACCGCGGTTACCACGACCTCGGCGTGCTAGTGGCGTTCTCCGGCATCCTTACCTACGACGGTGAGGAGACCACCGAGGCCAAGGAGAACGGCGGCCTGTCGGAGACGGCACTACCCAAGGCGTTCGGCTACACGCGGGCGGACGACAAGGCCACCCGGGCCGGCGGCGCAGGCCAGCCCGAATACCGGATCCTAGTCGTCGCCGAGAAGTATCAGACCGGCTTCGACCAACCGTTGCTCACCACGATGTACGTCAACAAGAAGCTGACCGGCATCTCCGCCGTGCAGACCCTGTCCCGACTCAACCGGACCATGGACCGCAAGGACCAGTCCGACCTTGCGGTGCTGGACTTCGCCAACGAGGCCGAGGACATCAAGGAGGCATTCCGCCCGTACTTCGAGGAAGCCGCCACCCTGCCATCCGACCCCAACCTGTTGTTCACCGCGCAGAGCAAGGTGATGGCCCCGGAGCTGCTCGTCGACGCGGAGATGCAGGAGTTCGCGGCGGCCTATCTGGCGGCCGAGCAGCAGGCCGCCGGGCGGGCGGCGAAGTGGGAGAAGCTGCACGCCGAGTTGTATCGGCACCTGGACCCGGCGGTGGCACGCTTCACCGACCTGCTCAACAGCGACGACGAGGAAGACCAGGCGAGCGCCGAAGCCTTCCGGGCGGACCTCAACGACTACGTCCGCAAGTACAGCTTCCTATCCGGAATCGTCCCCTACGCCGACGCCGAGTTGGAGCGCCTCTACCTGTACGGGCGGCACTTGCTCAATCGGCTGCCCCGCCGTGACGACGGCGGCGTGGACATCGGCGAGGTCGATCTGAGCCACCTGCGGGTGGAGCACACCGGTGACCACGACGTCAGCCTCGTTCCCGAGGGTGAGACCGAGCTCAAGGGGTTCGGCGACGGCACCGGCGGGGCCAGAGAGCCGGAGAAGTCGCTGTTGTCGGAGCTTATCGACCGGTTCAACGAGAAGCACGGCACCGAATTCACCGAACAGGACGTCATCACGCCGTTCAACGAGGCCCTCGAAGACCCGAAGGTGCGCCTGGCCGCCGTCGCCAACGACGAGGAGAACTTCGGCCACGTCTTCGACCCGGTCTTCGAGGACAAGATGATGGACCACTTCGACACCATGGCCACAATGGGCCGCAAGTACTTCGACCCGCAGGAGGACTTCCGTAGCTCACTCAACCGCAGCGCCCGCAGCGCCGCCTGGCGGATGATCCGCCGCCAGGAGGGCGTAGAGGACGACGCGGCCTGACCGTCCGGAAGCTCGTTCAGCCTGGACGGGGCACCGTCTACACGAGACACTGAGCCCCGGAACGGGGCAGCCGACGCGCGGGGGTGACGGTGCGGGTAGAGCCGATCGTCGGCCGGTACGAGCTGGTCGACGAGATCAGCGCCGGCGGCATGGGGCAAGTCTGGCGCGGATACGACGGTGTCCTCGACCGTGAGGTCGCCGTCAAGCTGATCCGCCCGGACGTGATCTCCACCGCCGAGCAGGCCGAGGAGTTCGCCAAGCGGTTCCGCCGCGAGGCCCGGGTCACCGCCCGCATCCAGCACCACGGCGTCCCCCAGGTCTACGATGCCGTCCTCGACCGCACCTACGACCGGGTCTACCTGGTTATGGAGTACGTGCGCGGCACCTCGCTGCGCGCCTACATCGACCCGGCCCAGCCGCTACCGATCGACTGGGCGGCGGCGATCACGGCGCAGATCTGCACTGTGCTCTCCCACGCGCACGCCATCCCGGTCGTGCACCGCGACCTGAAACCCGACAACGTGCTGGTGTCCGCCGGCGGCGAGGTCAAGGTCCTTGACTTCGGCATCGCCGCCATCCTGCGCACCGACGTCACCCGCCTCACCGCGACCGGCAGCGTCGTCGGCACCCACCATTACATGCCGCCGGAGCAGATCCAGAGCGCCCAGATCAGCCCACAAAGCGACCTGTACGCCCTTGGCTGCGTGCTGCACGAGCTCCTCGCTGGCAAGACCCTTTTCGACGGCGGTAGCGACTTCGAACTGATGCGCCAGCACGTGTACGAGGCGCCGCGTCCCCTTCGAGAGATTCGCGCCGACGTACCCGAAGCGCTTGAGTCGCTGGTCCTCGACCTCACGGCCAAACAGCCCGAACAGCGGCCTCGGGACGCGTACGACGTCTACGACCGGTTGGTGCCGTTCCTACCCGAAGCGGGCGCGCGCCCGCCCGCGGCCGGCCTTGCGCCGGCCGGTGTACCCGATCCCACGCGGCTGTACCGCCACCCCAATGCACCACGGCCCCGAACCGTGACCGGCACGCCCGACCAGCCGGCCCCGCCCCCAACTCCTTCGCCGGAGACGGCACGGGCAACGGAGCTACGCGGAGCGATCCGAGCCGCGATATCGCGCTCCGACGACCTGCTCGACGATGAGCGCTACGCCCAGGCCGCGGAAGCGCTGCATCAGGTCATCGAGCCCGCGGCAGCCGCCCTCGGCATCGAGAGCCCGCGCGTGCTCAGCCTGCGCCAGCGCCGAGCCGCGATCCTCATCATCAGCGGCGACTTCCGCGCAGCCCTGCCCGAGTTCGACGCCCTGTACGCGGCTTTCACCCGGACCGGCGGCCCCACCAGCAACGATGCACTCGAATGCCTGCGCCAGGCGGCGCACTGCCGCGCCGGGCTGGGACAGGCCACCATCGCGCTACGGCAGTTCCGGCAGGTCCTCACCCAGGTCCGCGCCCGCGACGGCGACGTCTCCACCGAGGCGGTGGACCTACGCCGCAACATCGCGATACTGCTGCTCGCCGAGGGCTACACGGAAGAGGCGGTCGCCGAACTGATACCGCTGCACGAAGACCTCCTCGTGCTGCACGGCCCGGACCACGAGGAGACCCGGGAAATCGCGGACATCCTCACCCGGTTGCGGGCTTCCGGTGATCAAGAAGGTTGACCGGCTGAAGGGCATACGGCTGGCGGGCGCCACAGCGGCGCGGCCAGCGCCACGGCGACCCGCGCGTGGCCCAGGCATTCGCCGTCGAACGCAAAGCCATCGGCCGCGTGCCCCGACTCCGCAACCGGTAGCAGGCAACGTGACCGGGTGGGTCACCCACCTGCGTACGGTCCCGGCGTGGAGGTAAAGATTTGGGTATGGAGTTCTTCTGCTTCCACCGCGACCGGCGCGACTCTGTGGCGCTGCGCAACGAGCTGCTGGAAGAGCACTGGTCCTACATGGACCGATACGCGGCGCAGATGATCGCCCGTGGCCCGACCTTCGCCGACGAAGGTGACGCACCCACCGGCAGCGTGCACATCATCGACCTACCAGATCCCGCCGCCGCTCGGGCATTCGCCTTCGAGGAGCCCAACTACCAGGCCGGCGTGTACCGGGACGTGCTGCTGCGCAGGTGGCGCAACATGCTAGGCCGCACCATGTGGGACTTCGCCGGAGGCCGGACCGGTGGCAACCGGTACCTGGTGCTGGGCCTGGGTGCGGGGCAGGCCGCCGACCTCGTCGTGCCGACCGACCGCGATGACCTGATCGCGTACGGGCCGCTGCTGTCCGACGACGGCGCCACCTGGCTAGGTACGGCGGTGCTGGTCCGGGCGTCAGACCTGGACACGGCGCGCGCCGTCCTGACCCCGAACCGGTACGCCGACATCGAGGTGCATGACTGGGCGTATGGGGGGCGGCCTTCATGACCCGAGGATCGACGAGACAGTGCGGCTGGGCGGACCAGGTCGGCCCGCGGGCGTTGAGGCTCCATCTCCGGCACATACGAGACTTAGCGACGACCGCTTAGCTAGCCCGTATGACCAGGCACAACGCCAGATTGTCCGTTATGCCTTGGCTGGCGAATACCGAGAATGTATGAAGTGCTGAGTTCGGAGAGCGCTTTCCCGGATGTCTGGGCAGTGCTAGTCGTTGTGACGTCGTCCGACGTCGCGTCGCGACGTATGGCAAGGGCTGGTAGGTGCCCGATCGAGAGGCGGACATCCAGCGGGATACGGCCGGATCGGCGTGCCCGGCGGGTGATTGCCCTGGGGCGGCTGGCTGGCGGGCATGATTTCCTGCACGTACGGTCGTAGATGCCACCGTTGACCTCGCCAGGAGGCTCCGATGCAGGCCCATGACGACACGCCGAACCTGACCACGGGGCAGCGGATCAAGCTGTACCGGGAACGCGCTGGGAAGACCAGGGCTGTGCTCGGTGGCCTGGTCGGTCGCTCGGCCGAGTGGGTGAAGGCGGTCGAGACAGGTCGGATCCTGCCGCCGCGGCTGCCGATGCTGACCCAGATCGCCCGCGCGCTGAAGGTCAACGTGCGCGAGTTGACGGAAGAGGATCACGGCCACGCCGATCTGGTGTCGGGGCCTGGGCACGCGGGCCTGCCAGCGGTGCGGGAGGCGCTGAATCGCTGGCCGATGTCGGTGAGCGAGGAGCCTCAACCGCTCGAACATATTCGGGCTCGGCTGGCCACGGCGTGGCGTGCCCGGCATGCCGCGCCGGATCATCGCACCGTTGTCGGCGCGTTGCTGCCGGATCTGATCCGGGATGCGCAGGTCGCGACGCGCGCCTACCAGGGGGATGCCCAGAACCGGGCACACGCAGTGCTCGCGGAGACGCTCGGCCTCACTCAGATGTTCCTGGCCTACCAGTCGGGGGCGGCGGACCTGCTCTGGCGGGTGGTCGACAGGGCTGTTCTGGCGGCGCAGGAGTCAGGTGATCCGGCGGCGCTGGCGGGGGCGGTGTGGTTCGCGGCGCAGGCGCACCGTGACGCGGGTGACTGGGACACCGCGATGGCCGTCAACCTGGATGCTCTGACCGCGGTGGAGCCTCAGTTGGAAGACGCGGATGACGAGCTGTTGGCCCTGTACGGCGCCTTGCAGTTCGAGGCTGCATACACCGCGGCCCGCGCCGGTGAGGCCGGCCGTGCTTGGCGGTACTGGGATGCCGCGGATGCGGTATCGCGTCGGCTTCCGGAGGGCTTCTATCAGCGCTGGACGTCGTTCAGCCGGGTGATCATGGGGGCGCATGCGGTGACCGTCGAGGTGGAGCTGCGCAAGGGCGGCAGCGCATTGCAGACCGCGGACCGTACTCCTGCGGCGTTGATCCCGTCCCGGCCGCGTCGTGCCCGTCATTTGATCGAGGTCGCTCGTGGTCATTACCTCAAGCGCGACCATCAGGCGACGGTGGGCACGCTGCGTGAGGCGTACGAGACGGCGCCGGAGACAATCCGTTACAACGGCTATGCCCGGAAGATCACAGCCGAGCTGTTGGAGGGGCCGCCGTCGCTGCGCCGGGAGGCGAACGATCTCGCGGTGAAGGTCGGCCTTCTGGGGTAGGGGGTAGGAACCGTACCTGTCCGCTGCCGGAAGTAGCCCTACGGTCCGTTCTCAGATCGGCACGCAACGTTCGCCGGTCGCTGGCCGGTGCAACGGTCATGCGCGGACATCCTTTCCAGGTGTCGCACCCGGCCGCATGACTGTCCCCGCATCGGCCAGGGGTGCGGAACTGTTCCCGTCGGCAGCCTCGAATGAGGTCTGCCCTGGGCTGTAGCGCTGCGCCCGCTAGGACTGGTCCGGCGGCTCATCACCATTGCCCCCACCGGAGGTGGGCTGCCGGACCCCGAATACTCGGGGAGGCAGCGGTGGACATCCAACTCCAGCTATCGGCGCGCAAGGACGCCGCGTCGCGCTGGTCGGCTGCGGTGGTTCGGTCATGACCTGGCCGGAAAGCGTTGTACCCGGCTGCGACGGAATCCAGGAGCCCGTCCCGTCGCGGGTATACGCGGCGCTACTTGGCGACGCACATACGTTCGCTCCGGACCGGGCCATGGCCGCCGATCTGCTTGCCGCCGAGCCTGAGGCCAGGTACTGGGCACGAGCCAATCGCGCGTTCCTGGGCCGCGCGGTTCGGTACGCCCTCGATGCAGGCGCGCGCCAGATCCTCGACATCGGCTGCGGGCTACCCGCGACCAGGGGCAGCCTCCATGAGATCGCGTGGCGAGTCGACTCGCGGACCCGCATCGGGTACGTGGACATCGACCCGGTAGCGGTGGCGCACGCCCGCCAGCTCCTTGAGGAGCACAACCGGGTGGTTGCGGTTGTCGGCGACCTGCGAGACCCCGACACGGTCGTGGGGCATCCGGAGCTGGCGGCGTTACTGGATTGGACCCAGCCAATCGCCGTCATCCTGGGCGCGGTGCTGCACTTCGTGTCCAATTCGGACGACCCGACCTCGATCCTGGCCCGGCTGCGGGACTCGGTCCCGGACGGCTCGTGGCTGGTGATCTCCCACGCATCGGCCCCCAGCGCGATGACGCCGGAGCAGGTACGGGCGGTGCGGGAGTACAGCGAGCGGACGGCTCCATTGACGTTGCGGTCCCGCCAGCAGGTGACGGAGTTGCTCGACGTCTGGGGTGAGGTGGTCGAGCCGGGCGTGTGCGGCGTGGCGTTCTGGCGTCCTGAGCCCGGTGAGCTGGATGGTCCGGCCGAGGTGGAGAGGGCGGCGCGGATTCCCGGCTGGGCTGGCGTCGCCGTCAAGGGCGCCGGCGCGGCTGACTCGGTTCTGTCCGGTGTGGACGTGGGTGGGCGCGATGTTGGCTGACGACTTCTTCCGGCTCGCCCACGACGACACGTCCGGCGAGCTTCGCGTTCACGCGCAGGCGGCGGGTTGGGGGTTGGCCGCGGCGTTGCTCGGTGAGTTGTTGTACGCGGGTCGGATCCGCATCACTGACAGCCTCGTGCATGTCGCACATCCAGCCGTGCCACCGGCGGATGCGGTCGCCCATGGCATCTTCGACCAGATTGTGGCGGAGCGGACCCGGCACACGGTGCGGACCTGGCTGACGTTCCTGTCCGACGACGGCTACGAGCAGGTGGCGACTCGGCTGGTCCGGGAGGGGCACGCGCGCAGGAAGGCGTCCCGGTTCCTGTTCGTGACCTGGTCCACGACGTACGTGCCGGTGGACATGAAGACCGCGGCATGGCCGGTCGTGCGTCTGGCGATGGGGTTGCGGCAGCGGACCCCGCTGGACGAGCACGACGTGTTCCTGGCCGGGCTGGCTGAGGCGACCGGGTTGGACGAGTACCTGATCCGGGACGCGGATCACCGTGATTGGGCGCGCGGCTATCTGCGGCATCTGCTCAGCACGGTGGCCGCGCCCGCCGCCGAATTGCTCGCGCACACCCGGGCTGCGGTCGGCAACGCGCTGGTCGCCCACCACACCTGACCCTGCACCCCTTTACCGCCTGCCTTCGCTGGAGTCCTCTATGGTCCTGACCGATCCTGTGCGACCACGCCGGGTCAGTAACGTGTCCACCGCTTTGGCCCGTAACCGACTTGGTGTGCCGGCGGTGGTGTTCTTCGTGATGGCCGCCGCCGCCCCGCTCACCGTGGTGGCGGGTTCGGCGACGACCGGGTTCGCGGTGACCGAGTTCATCGGAATCGCGGTCGCCTATCTGGCGGTCGCGGTGATCCTGGCGGTGTTCGCGGTCGGCTATATCGCCATGTCCCGCCGGGTCGTCAACGCCGGCGCGTTTTATACGTACGTCGCCCACGGCCTCGGCCGGATACCGGGGGTGGGAGCCGCGTTCGTCGCGGTGGTCGCGTACAACGCCATGCAGATCTCGATCTATGGGGCCTTCGGTGTCGTGGCCGCCGCCGTGCTGGAGGCGACGTGCGGCTGGCAGGTGGCCTGGTGGGTGTGCGCCCTCGCGGCGTGGCTGCTGGTCGCGGTTTTGGGTGTGCGGCGGGTCGACCTCAACGGCTACGTCCTGGGCGTGCTGCTGGTGGCAGAGATCGCCGTCGCAGTCGTGTTCGATGTCGTCCTGCTGACCCACCCGGCGGACGGGCAGGTCAGCTTCGCCGCGCTCGCACCTGGCCTGCTGCTGTCGGCTGGGGCGGTGGCGCTGCTCGTCGGAGGGATCGCCGGGTTCGCCGGGTTCGAGATGACCGCCGTGTTCTCCGAGGAGGCCAGGGATCCACAGCGGACGGTGCCCAGGGCTACCTACCTGGCCATCGGCATCATCGGCGTGCTGTACGGCCTGTCCGCCTGGGCGATGACCGTCGCCACCGGCCCCGACCGGATCGTGCAAGCCGCCCAAGAGCAGGGCACGGAGCTGTTCTTCAACCTCGCCGCCCCACACGTCCCCGCCGCAGTCATCGACGTCGGGCACCTGCTGTTCCTGACCTCCCTGTTCGCGGCGCTGCTGGCCTTTCACAACACCGTCTCCCGCTACCTGTTCGCGCTCGGCCGCGAACAAGTACTGCCCGGCCGGCTGGGACGCACCAGCCGCCGCACCGGCGCCCCGAAACTCGGCTCCTTCCTGCAGTCCGTCACCGCCGTGGCCGTGTTGATCCTTTATGCGGCGGCCGGGTGGGATCCGATTACCCACCTGTTCTTCTGGGGTGGGATCGGCGGCGGGCTCGGCATCCTCATCCTGATGGCGGCGACGTCGATCGCCGTGGTCGGCTTCTTCGCCCGCCACCGGCACGGCGAGCCGGTGTTGCGGCGGCTGATCGCCCCGATCCTCGCCGCACTCATCCTCACCGCGACCCTCGTGGTCACCGTGGCCGAGTTCGCGGAACTGCTCAACATCCCGAACTCCTCGCCGGTGCGGTGGGCGTTCCCCGCCGCCTACGCCACCGCCGCGGTCCTCGGCGTCGGGTGGGCGCTCATCCTGCGCACCGCCCGGCGCAGCGTGTACGCCGCCATCGGCTTGGGCGCCGACAGTTCCACCGCCGCCATCCGTCTCAGCCCTACCGGCGTCGCCCAACCCGACCTGACCCTCGACCCCGCGTTCACGAAGGCGAGCCCGCGATGACCCACCACGAACAGGTCGTGACGATCCGCCTGGCCACCGCCGCCGACACCGACCGCATCACCAGCATGCTGGTGGAGGCGTTCCTCGACACCCCGGACGGGCGGTGGCTGGTCCCGGACCGGGACGAGCGCCATCAGGTGTACCAGCGCTTCTGCACAGCGCTGGTCGGCTACACCCTCGCCCACGGCTACATCGAGGTCACCGACAATCTGGACGCCGCCGCGGTCTGGTTCGACCACGCCTACACCCCGCCGGACCTGGCCGAATACGACAGGCTCCGCACCACCGCGTGCGGCGAACACGCGGCTCGGTTCCGGCTGCTGGACGACACGTTCGCTCAACATCACCCGCAGCAGCCGCACCACTACCTGGCCTGGCTCGGCGTACACCCAGACTCGCAATGCACCGGCTTGGGCAGCGCCCTGCTGTCCCACCGCAGCCAGCAACTCGACGCCGCCGGTCTACCCGCCTACCTGGTCGCCACCTCCTCCGGCGCCCGAGACCTGTACGCCCGCCACGGCTACGCCCTGCCGCAGGCACCGTTCTTCCTGCCCGAGAGCGGACCTCCGATGTGGTCGATGTGGCGGCAACCGACCCGATAGCCGCCGCTCCCGCAGGCCCCGCCCAGCCGACACCCCCCAGTCGCTGGAGCGGACAAGGGCCGGAGGGCGAACGACGGTAGGCGACCCCGCCCGTTTGGCCTCCCGAATGGGCAGGGCCGCCGACATAAACCCGCACCGTGTTCACCCTCCGGCCCACCCCAATGACCTCACCCAGACCGATATCGCACCCGCAACCCGCCCGGAAGGCAACGGCGACAATGCCAACATCACGACCGCGGTTCATCCGTACGCTCCGTGCACGATGGCTTGGCCACTGCATGCGCCAGATCCGGGAAGAGCGCGGCCTCACCCTCAAGGACGTGGCCGCCGAGATCGGCATCGAGTTCTCCACGCTGGCCCGCCTCGAACGCGCCGAATGGCCGTTCCGTCGGGACCAGTACGTCGAGCCGCTCTTGGATGTGTACGGGATCTACGACCAGACCACCCGCGACGATCTGCTCCAGTTGGCCTGCCGAGCGTGGCAGATCCACCAGTGGCACCTGGACCCAATTTCCGACGCGCACCCGACGCCCCGCGATAGCTCGATCCGGCACCAGCCGCCGCTGGACTGGATCTACGCACAGGCCGAGCAGATCTGCCCCTACGCCGCCCTCACCATCCCAGACCTGCTGCAAACCAACGACTACACCTACGCCTCGCTGCGGTCCGCAGCCCCGGACGCCGACGACAGCAGCATTGAGGCGCAGGTGCATCAGCGGATGCGCTTACAGGACATCCTCGTGGGCAGTCCACCGCCCAGGTTATGCGCCATCCTCGACGAGCAGGTGCTGCACCGCCCGGCTGGCGGAGTCGAGATTCTCGCCGCCCAGCTCGACCACCTACGGCACCTCACCGACCGCCCGGACCGGAACATCGAGATCCGGATCCTGCCCACGCAAGCAAGCCAAGCCGCGGGTATCGATGGCCCCTTTGTCGCGCTGCGAATGTCCCAGGGACACCCGCCCGTCACCATCGTCCCGCACCTCGGCGGCCACCTCGTCATCGAGGCAACGCTGGCCCAGCAATACGACCATCTACACGAACGGCTGACGGCCGACGCGTTGAGCCCGTCCGAGTCCCTGACCCTCGTCGAGACGCGCGCCAAGGAGCTGGCATGACGCGGGCATCAAGGGCTCCCCGCCTCGCCGCAGGCGACAACCCAGTCGCCGGACGGACCGCCCGGCCGCATGTGGCTACGGCTCACCACCAGGACCGGGTCGCACGGGCGCGGACGGGGATAGCGCCGTGATCACGTTTATGACGTACAACACGCGGGATTACGACCGCCACCGCACCGCCGACGAGCTGACCCGGCACCGGCTGGTCGAGGCGGTAATCCGGGACGCCAAACCGGACGTGGTCGCGGTCCAGGAGCTGCCGGGGCACAGCGAGCAGCGCGCCCAGGCTGCAATACTGCGGCTCGCCGACGCCACCGGGATGGCGTGCCGTGTCGGTCAGGATCTCAACGGGCCGGTCGCCGCCGCACCCGGCGGGCACGACGACCTCGCCGTCGGGCTGATGTGGCGACCTGGCATCTGGGCCACCCCCGGCAGCATGCGCGTGTACTCCGGTGCTGGCTGGTGGCACGCACTGATCTGCGTCGAGTTGAACGTCGGCGACGGGCACCGGGTCCGGCATGCCTGCTATCACGCACCGCCCCGCGCCGGTGGCCTGTGCCGCCCCGACGAGGCCACCCACCTGGTGGGCGCGATGACCACCGGGCCGGGGTTGGTGGGTGGGGACTGGAACAACCCGTACTACTTCCGGGACCGTGAGGGGCGGGAGCTGGCGTGGCCGCAGCCCTGGTGGGACACAGGCGAGGGAGCAGACCTCGCGGTAGCCAACCGGGCCGCCGCTCGCATCCTCGCCGACGGCGGCCTGCACGACGCCGCCGTCGTACTTGGACACTCGCGGCCGATCACGACCGGGCACTGGCCCACGGAGAGCAACGGCGCCAGGCCCATCGACGGCGTCCTCGCCACCCGCCGCATGCTCGACGCCGTCCGCGAATGCGTCGTCATCGACAACGGGCAAGCCCGCAGCGCATCAGATCACCTGCCAATCGCCGTCCGTTATGAACCCGCGGCACCATAAGCGCCGGCCAGCCTGCACGCAGCAGCGCCCTCGGGCTGAGCGGAGGTGACTGCGGGTAATGCGGGAAGCGCGGAGAGGAAGGTGCCGCTACGCTCGTTCGCTTGACCGAGTTGTCGCTACACGCCGATGTAGACCGTGGAAGAGGCTGATGGACAGCGCGCGATCAATTGAGCCGCAGGACGGGCCATCCGGTCCGATGTTCCGGATCGCCTTCCTGTTCCACTCCGATCTCGACCTTCTCAAGACGACGCTGCCGCGGTGCCTCGAAGCGCTGACCAACGGGACGTCCCAATCGTTCGAGGTGGTCCTACGAGCTGACGGGACTCCCCAAGACGTCGCCGAACAGCTTCCGGCACTGCTGGATGCGTGGGGCGTCGACGAGCTGCAACTTCGTCGGCGCCACCGGCATGTGGCGAGCGGAGATCCCTCGAACAACGGCCACCGTCGCTTCTTCACACCGCGGGCACCGTATCTGATCGTCATCGAGGGAGACGTGGTCATGTACCGGTCCGAGCGATCGTTCGACGTCTTGACCGAATGTCGGGAGTTGTTCGAGCGGCATCCGCAGGTTCCGGTGCTGTCCAAGGTGAACGACTACGACCAGTGGTCGTGGAAGCTGGCCGACGAAGGTCCAGCGGTCGAATCTGGGGTGCGGTCGGTCAACCGGTTGTCGGCGCATTTCATCGCGTACGACGTGGCGCGCTTCGTCCCCGTTGCAGAACGGTTCGGGGCGTGGGATCTGGACGTGTTCATCGACCGCCCGGACCTGAGTTACAACTGGGAAGACCTTGTGTCCCACGTCGGCACGACAGGAGGCCGGCAGATCGCGTTTCCCGAGGCATGGCCGCTGGACGTGTTCCACTGTGACCGCAAGGTCGCAGCCGGCTCGATGTACCACACCCAGGAGCCGGACGTGAAGGCCGAGATCCTGGCCGAGTTGGAGCAGCGGTATCGACCGGCGGGAGTACCGGCGTGACCGCGACAACCTCGGCGGCAGCCGATGCCGCCACGCAGCGGGCGGGTCGGGTATCGGCATGGCGGGCGACATTGTCGTCGGCGGGCGCGCTGTCCTGGCGGTTCGCCGACCGGTACGCGGTCGTACTGGCTCAGCTCGAACGGGACGCCCCGCCCAAGACGGTCGAGGCGGCACTCGCCACAGCCGTGCACGACCCGGGCGCCGCGGTGGCGCTGCTTGCTGGAACGCCTCGCCCGCCAGCACAGGAAACCCAGGGTGGCAGCAATCCGGCGGTCGGTGGTGCCGGACCGGTTGTCAGCCTGGTCCGGGACCTCGTCGCGCGCCATCCGGACGTCACCAGGTTCGTCGAGGCTCAGCCGCGCCTGGAGCAGACC
This sequence comes from Phytohabitans rumicis, assembly GCF_011764445.1. NCBI lineage: Bacteria > Bacillati > Actinomycetota > Actinomycetes > Micromonosporales > Micromonosporaceae > Phytohabitans > Phytohabitans rumicis. The sequence continues at coordinate 4,170,997 of NZ_BLPG01000001.1, read as the reverse complement.
GCCGTCCCCATCCACCCGTCCCGGCAGGCGCATCTGGTTCGCGCCGCCAGCCACGAACTGGTCGCGCTGAGGTGGCCGGCCGAGTCGGTCGCGGCGCGGTCCCGGCACCAGAGCCGGATCAAGCCGGCGTTGTCCGCCGCGTCGCGAGCCGCCCCGCTCAGTATCAAGGCGCACGACGAGTACGCGGTGGTCGACGTGCCCGACGGCGACCCGTGGGTCTTCGCGCCCAACCTTGGTCGCACGTTGGAGGACCGATTGCGCTCGCGGGACCTCGACGCCACTCAACGCTCGGCGCTCGTGGAATCGCTCGCCGCGCTGAGAGCAGCGATGACCGACCAGGGTCTCGTGTGGCAGGGCTTCGCGCCCCGGAACATGTTCCTGCGTGGTGGTCAGGTCGTGCTCATCGATTTCGAGGAGTCCGTCGACGCCAGCCAGGATCCGGCGCGGGCCGCGGAGTGTCTACTGTGGCACCGGGTCTTCTTCGCCGACTGCCTCACCGCAGAGGAGACCGTGCGGCTCTTCGCACCTGTCGACGGCGGGCCCGACGTGCCGGACGACTACCCGATGCCTGCGGACGACTTCGAACGGGCGCTGCTCGGCGTCGACATGGTGACCTGGCGCCAACGCAGAGAGCTGCTGGAGGCCAGCGTCGCACTCGAAGGCCGGCACACCCGTCCGACCCGCGATCGGGACAGTGGCGTCCTGCACGGGCATGAGCTGGGCCACTTCTGGGGCGACTTCATCCCGGTCGAGCTGGAAGTACGGCTGTTCCGCCACCTGACCGCGGTCGCTGAGCCCGCACAGCTCGTCGCCTGTCTGGAGGCGTTCGAGGCCGCCATGGAAGCCGACATCTGCCGCAGCCTTCGCCGACACGCCAGCGGCATGCCTGACCCGTCCGCCCCCAGGACCGCCGCACTCGTGGAGGCTCTCGACGCTATTGGCGTAGAGCGCCTTGCGGCCCACCGGATGGAGGCCGAGCACTGGTACCAGCGCCTCACCACCGATCCGGGCCGGCTCGTCGACGAGCTGTTGTACAGCGCCGGGACCGCGATCGGCGGGCTCGATCGCGAGTTGCTGGACACTTACCTCGTCGGAAGCGGCGCGGCGCGGAAGGGGCACGAGGAGTCCCTGGCTGCTGCCACCCGCATCGGCTTGGACTTCGTCCACCGCGCTGACGACGGTGAGCCTTACCTGCGGTACCGTTCACCGACAGATCTGGCCTCCTTGCTCGACCGGCCGCTGCCGTCGGAAGGCTCCGACCTGGACGCGGTCCTGGCGGATCTGGAAGCCAAGATCGTGCCGTACTCGGTGTCGCAGTCCCACCCGAGATATCTCGCCTTCCCGGATTCGGGCAATGCCATCGCGGCGATGGCCGGCGGTCTGCTCGGGCGGCTGCTCAACCAGAACCTGATCGCGGTCGACCGCAGCGCGCCCGCGGCGACCTTCGTCGAGATCCAGGTCATCGAGTGGCTCCGTGACCTGGTGGGCTACGAGTCCGCGCCGTTGACGGACCTGCGCGGGGTCAAGGACGTCGCCGGCCTGTGGGCGACGGGCGGGCACCTGTCCAACCACCTCGCGATACTGGTGGCGCTTGGCCGGCGGTTCCCGGAGGTACGGCGGCACGGTCTGCCGGCCATGGGCACCCGGCCGACCGTCGTCATGGCCGGTCCGATCGCCCACTACTCCCACAGCGACGCCGCGTTCCACCTCGGTCTGGGCTGGGACGGCATCGTCAACGTCGGTGCCCGATCCGGGTACACGACGGATCCGGCGGCCGTCGAGGCGGCCCTAGCGGATCCGCCGGCCGGGACGACTCCGTTCATGGTCGTCGGAGTCGCCGGGAACTGTCGCACCACCGGCCTGGATGACCTCGCAACGCTCGCCGAGATCTGCCGCCGCCACGGTGTCTGGTTCCATGTCGACGCCTGCCACGGCGGCAGCCTCATCTTCAGCGAACGGCTGCGCCGCCGGCACCTGGCCGGCATCGAACATGCCGACTCCGTGTCGCTCGATCCGCACAAGGGCCTGTTCACGCCGTATCCGTCCTCGTATGTGCTGTTTCGGCAGCGCGGGGTCCTCACCCAGTTCAGCCGCCATGAGACGGCCGTGATGGCGGACGACTGCTGGGACCTCGGGCTGATCACACCGTTCCTCGGCTCCCGCGGGTTCGAGAGCCTGGCGACCTGGACACTGCTGCGCCACGTCGGTGTGCGGCGGCTGGGCGATCTGGTGGAGAGCCGCCAGGCGCACGTCCGCTACCTCGAGCGACGCATCGACGAGACCGGGCTGTTCATCTCCCTCAACGACGTCGACTTCTACCGCCTCGCGTTCGTCCTCTGCCCACCCACGATCCGGCAGGCGATACGTGCCCTTCCTCCGGAGCGCAGACGTCATGCGGCCCGAGTCGTCAGCCAGTACACGTCGCGGCTGAACGCGATGCTGTACCAGTCGGGTGAGGTCTGCTTCGACGAACACACACTCGCCGATCTCGCTGACCGAATCGGGGCCGGCGCGGATATCAGCTACACGATCATGGCCGCGTGTCCCGGAAACCCGCTGATCACCCAAGCCGACCTGGACCGCGCTGTCGAGTACCTCACGCACGCTGCGAGGCCCCTTGTACCGGCCATGCTCGCCGACATCACCGGCGCCAGACCCGCCGGCGGCACAGGTCGGCCGACGGTCGCGGGGCCGGCCGGCTGGAGCGACGTGCCATGAACGCCGACATGATCGCCTCCTTCCTCGACGAACACCTCGGTAGTGACCTGGTCGCCGCGTTCATCTACGGCTCGGTGGCCTCCGGTCGGGCCGGCCCGGCCAGCGACCTCGACTGCTTCGTTCTAGTCAGGAAGCCGCTCGCGAGCGCCGACCTGGAGACGGTCAAGACCGATTTCGGGGTACTTCAACGCCGTCTCGGCTACGAACCCGACCTCGAGTACCCGATCGAGTTGTTCACCGCCGATGTCTGCCACGCCGCGCTGGGCAGCGACCTGCTCCACCACGTCCTAAGCGATGCGGCCGCCACCGGTCACATCGACCCGCACCTAGCCGAGCACGACAACGTCGAGGTGCTCCGGGCGTTGCTGGACCGCCGGATCGTCATCCGGCATGCGCCCGCGCTCGACTTGCTCACCGCGCGGGCGCACGACGTGCTGGGCCAGCACCCGGCGCCGCCGGGACAGTTGCGTCGCATACTCGGGCTGGATAGAGAGCAGCCGATTCGGCTATGAAGGCTCTGGTGGAGCGGCTGGTTGCGTCACCGGTGTTCATTCTGAGTTCGATCCGTTCCGGGTCGACGCTGCTGCGCTGTGTGCTCGACACTCATTCCCGCATCCATGCTCCTCACGAGCTGCACTTGGTGGACTTGACGGTGGGGATGGATAGCCGGTTCGCGCGGCTTGCCATGCAGGTAGCGCAGCTTGATGAGCGCAAGCTGGAGCACCTGCTGTGGGACCGGCTGCTGCACCGGGAGCTGATCCGCTCAGGCAAGCAGTTGGTGGTCGACAAGACGCCGACGAATGTGTTGCGGTGGCGCCGCGTTGCCGAGTGCTGGCCGGAAGCCCGCTACATCTTCCTGCTCCGCCACCCGGTACACGTGGTGGAGTCCGCGATCGCGGCCCGCCCCCATGCGACACCCACCGAATCAACGGAGCTCGTCGAGCTGTTCCTGACGCACCTCGGCGAGGCGCGGCGGGCGCTTACCGGCCTCACGGTCCGGTACGAGGACTTCACCGCTCACCCGGAGCGGGTGAGCCGGGAGCTGTGCGAGTACCTCGATGTGCCGTGGGAGGCTGGCATGGTCGAGTACGGCAAGCGCGACCACGGCCCGTTCCTGTCCGGCATCGGGGACTTCACCGACCGGATCCGGGCCGGCCGGGTTCTGCCCGGCCGGCCGCTGCCCACGGACGCCGAGATACCCGAGGGTCTGCGGCCGTTGTGCCGCACCCTCGGGTATCTGTGACTCACATACGGTCGGGGGCACCGATACCAAGCAGGCCAAGCCCGCGGCCGAGTACGCGTGCGGTCAGGTCGCTCAGCGCCAGCCGGCTCTCGCGTACCTGGTCCTCGGCCTTTAGGACCGGGCACTTTTCGTAGAACGCCGTAAACGCCGTCGCCACCCCGTACAGGTAAAGGGCGAGCCGGTGGAACTCCAGCGACTCGGCGACCTCAGTGACCACGCCCTCGAAGGCCAGCAGCTCGATCGCCAAGGCCCGCTCAGCCGGTTCGGTAACGACGATGGCAGCTAGGTCCCGTACCGGTGTGACCTCACCACGACGGAAGATCGACAAAATCCGGGCCCGTGCGTATTGCAGGTATGGGGCGGTGTTGCCGTCGAAGGACAGCATCCGCTTCCAGTCGAAGACATAGTTTCTCGTCCGGTCATTGGACAGGTCTGCGTACTTGATCGCGCCGATGCCGACCATCTGCGCGACCTCGGCGCGGGTGGACTCGTCGAGGTCTGGGTTTTTCTCCTCGATGAGAGCCGCCGCCCGCGCGACCGCCTCGTCGATCAGGTCGACCAGCTTGATCGTATCGCCGGCCCGGGTACGGAAGATCTTGCCGTCCGGGCCGAGAACGGAGCCGAACCCGATATGGGCGGCGCGGGCCGGTGGCCTCAACCAGCCAGCCTCCCGGGCGACCTCGTACACCATCTCAAAGTGCTGCTGCTGCGGCAGCCCAACCACGTACAACAGCCGGGTAGCGGCCAACTCCTGGGTCCGGTACCGGATCGCTGCCAGGTCTGTGGCGCCGTACCCGAATCCGCCGTCACGTTTCCGCACGATGATCGGCAGTGGGTCGCCATCCCGGTTGGTGAAGCCCGCCGGGAACACAACCTTGGCGCCGTCGCTCTCCCGCAGCAGCCCGAGCCGGTCCAACTCCTCAACGACCGGCATCAGCATGTCGTTGTAGAAGCTCTCGCCGAAGAAGTCCTTCTCGGTAAGGCACACATCGAGCCGGTCGTACACGGCCAGGAAGTACTTCTCCGATTCATCGACTAGCAGCCGCCACATCCGGCGGGTCTGCTCGTCCCCGCTTTGCAGGGCGACGACCCGAGTCCGGGCCCGCTCCTTGAACGTGTCGTCGGCGTCAAACTTCGTCCTGGCCGCCTGGTAGAAGGTGTTGAGGTCGCCCAGCGACAACTCGTGGGCGGCCTCGGTCTCGCCGATATCGAGCAGGTGCTCGATCAACATGCCGAACGGGGTGCCCCAGTCGCCGAGGTGGTTGGCCTTGATCACCCGGTGGCCGAGCCACTCCAGCACCCGGACAGCGGCATCCCCGATCACCGTCGACCGAAGGTGGCCGACGTGCATCTCCTTCGCAACGTTCGGCGCCGAGTAGTCGACCACCACGGTGTCAGGAGCCGCGACGGACTGCACGCCGAGCCGTTCGTCCCTGTTCATCGCGGCGAGCAGCGGCGCGATCGCGGCGTTGGCGACAGTCAGGTTGATAAACCCCGGCCCCGAGATCTCCACCGACGCGCATAGATCATCAAGCCGAGCTTGCTGAACCACGTCGGCGGCGATGTCCCGGGGCTTACGCCCTAGCTGGCGGGCCAGAGCGAGGGCACCATCGGCCTGGAAGTCCGCGTGCTGGGATCGGCGCACACTCGGGTCGGCCGGAACCCCGGCCACAGCCTCGAACGCGGACGCTAGCCGATCATGTAGCAGCTTTTCCAGGGTCGCCATGGGATACCAATCTAGTCGACCTTCCGTGTGTAGCTTCATGGATTACCCCCGCGCCACGAGCACGCCACAGTGCCTCGCCGCCTGCCATCGTTGTTGGGGCCTAGCCACCATCGCCAGGGCGCCCGATACTGTTCGGCGTGTCCCGGCCACTCTGTGTCTTCCTGCCCGAGATCGGCGTGATCAGCGAGACCTTCATCCGCTGGGACACCCGTGAGCTGCTGCCAGGCGGAACCGCCATCGTCGCGGACCCCCTCCGAGAGGTGAGTCGGTCCTGCACGGCCAAGCCTGGGACGCCGGCGAATGTCCCGTCCTCGCCTTCGACCCGCTTCCCGGCGATCCGCCACCGTCAGCCGAACGCCTCAACGCGGTCGCCGACTTCCTCGCAACGCACAGTGTCGAGGCGGTGCTCGTCGAGTACCTGGACTTCGCGGACCGCTGGTTCGACTTCCTCCTTCGCCAGTCGGTCCGCGTGTGGCTACGGGGACACGGCGTCGACTTCTCGGCCAGATTGACCGAGCAGCGGTGGCGCGACGCCTACCGCCGCTACGAACTGGCGGCTGGGATCATCGTCCCCAGCGCAGTCGCCGCCGACGCCCTCACAACCCTGGGGCTGCCAGCCGAGAAGATCCACGTCGTCCGCTACAGCGTCGAACTCCCGCGACCTCGCCCAGCCACAACCCGCGACCGCAGCCCAGACGTCCGGTGCGTCGCCGTCGGCCGCCTGGTACCGAAGAAGGCGCCGCTCCTGCTGCTGGAAGCCTTCCGCGACGCCGCCAGCCGCCACCAGAACGTGGTCCTGGATCTGGTCGGCGACGGTCCTCTGATGGGCGAAGTCCGCCAGTACGTGGACGAGCACGAGCTAACGGATCGGGTTCACGTCCACGGCCGACTCCCACACTCCGACACCCTCGCTCTCATCCGAGGCGCGGACATCCTGCTGCACCACGCCGTCACGTCGCCGCAGGACGGCGACACCGAAGGCCAACCGCTGGCAATCCTCGAAGCCATGGCGGCCGGTCTACCGGTCATCGCCACCAACCACGCGGGGATCCCCGAGGCCATCACCGACAAGGTCAACGGACGACTTGTCGCCGAGCACGACGTCCGCGCGATGACCGCAAACCTCCTCGAGCTTGCCGACGACCACGCCGAGCAGCAGCGGCTCGGGCGCGCCGCACGCAAGACCATCAAAGAACGGCATGGCCCGGACCATGCCCGGCAGGTACTCCTCACCCTTCTCGGACTCGCTGAGGCCGGCACGACCGCTCGGGCCAGGGCGCGATGAGGAACGCTGTCTTCCTGGTCAAGAACGGCATCGGCTTCGGTCACATCCGCCGGGCCCTGCTGATCGCCGAAGCTGTCCAGGACGCCGGCCGGCTCCGGCCCATCGTGATCAGCCAGGCCAGCTCCCTGGCCCTGTACCGGAACACGCCCGTGCGGGTGATCAACTTCCCGCTTCTACACCGGGTCCCGTCTGCCATCGCCGAGGACCTCTACACCGACCTCCTCGACCGGCTGCTCGACCGGCTCGACCCGGCCGTGGCCATCGAGGACACCTACCCGGACGCCCGGTACCGGCGGCTGCCCGCCTTGGCCGACCGGCCCCGGCTCCTGGTCATGCGACGGCTCGACGGGCTCTCCTTCGACCAGATCCGCCAGCGCGGCGACTTTGCCCACTACGACCAGGTCCTCATCGCCCAAGAGCACGAAGCCTTCCTCCAGGAAGGCCACAGCGGTGACTCGCTGGCCGCGGTGGAGTCCAGCGGCCGGTTCACCTTCGTCGGCAACATCGCTCGCGCGCCGGCCCGGGACGAGGTCGCGGCGGTCCGGTCGGCGTACGTACCCAACGGCGCGCCGCTCGTCGTCGTCAACGGCGGCGCGGGCGGCGACCAGATGCCCGACGGGTACGGCGACCGCCTATTCTCCGCATGCCAGGCGATCGCGGCAGCATTGGCCGATGAAGGACATCCGGCACGGTTCGTACTGGTCACAGGCCCCTACTACGCCGGCCGCCCGCTCCACGAAACCGCCACCGTCACGGTGCGACGGTTCGAGCCGCACCTGCCCGCCCTGCTCGCCGCTGCGGACGTCGCCGTCATCAAGCCTGGCAACAACGCCCTTTCCGAGGCGCTCGCGGGACGCGGGCAGCTCGTCCTCGTACCGGACGTGTCGTTCATGGAAGGGCTCGATGAACACGCCCACCGGATCGCCGCCCAGTTCGGCGGAGCCGTCGGGGCACCAGACCGCAGCAGCCTCGAAGCGCTGATCCGCGACGCTCTCACCCGGCAGCCCAGGACAGCGAGGCTCCCGGCGTCGGCGACGGCCCTCGAAGCCGTGGTTCGCGCCATCCATCACCGCGCCGAGCCGACCCGCCCGCCGGAGCTGCCGCCCAAGCTGCTCCTCCTGGTCCTCATCGCGCCCGCCTCGATCGAACCGGACAAACTTCGCGCCCAGCTGCCCGAGACCCTCCGGAACGCGGCGGTCCTCGACAGCCGCCAAGACGGCGTCGGCGTGGTGGGGCTTGCGTCGCTCAGCAGAAGCGGGCAGCCGGCAACCGTGCCTGGCAGGCCAGTTGCGGCACTGGTGGACTGTGACCCAGGCGCAGTGCCACCGCAGGCGATCGTGGATCACGGCATCCGGCTACTCATCCAGCGCAGCCCCTCACCGGCAGCCGAACGATGGCTTCGACAGCGGCCGCCTTCCCCTGCGCTGCTGAGTGTCTCGGCCGAATCGATCAACGCCTCCACGAACCGGCCGGACGCATTCCAGCGCCGCACGGCGCGACTGCTCCGGTCCACTGCTGCGGCAGTCGTGCTCCTCGACCTCGGCGCACAACCCGAAGCGGAGGTGGCCGACTACCTGACAACAATCGGAGGGTGGGCGGCACGACAACCGCTCCGCCTGACCGGCGTGGACGCCGTGCTCGCCGAACAGGCAGACCACCTTCTGAGAGGGTGATTGGGATGAGCGACGTTGGAGCCGACGAGGTTGAGCCATTGGCGACGACCGTCCGGACATTCGCGGTACGCCGCGACGACGACGATCTCGACGCCTTCGCCGACACGATCGTCGCCCTGCTGGACCAGGACGGCGTCCTGGTCGACCTGTCCCGCCACGACCGGCGCGCCGACCTGATCGAACTCCGCGTGGCCACGTCCGATCCGAGGAGCGAGGCATGACCATCGTCCCTGCCCTGGTCGCCGACGAGGTCCGCCGGCGCGGCTACGCCATCTGGCCGGGCTACGCGACACCCGACCAATGCAGCGCCCTCAAGAGTGCTGCGGACATCCTCGCCGACGGCGAGTACGCGAACCGATACCCGAAGTCCACACGGGTATGGGACCTCTACCGGCACGATCCGATCTTCGCCGACATGCTGGTCAAACCCGGCCTCGCCGACGTTCTCGATGAGCTCCTCGGCCGGTACTACCTGCTGTCCGACTACAGCCTCAATGTGGTCAACCCTGACCAGCCCATCGACGACTGGCACATCGACTACCCGTACAACGAAATGCCTGAGCTGGTAAGCGGCGGCCTACTCGGCCTCCAATGCGTCCTGGCCTTGGACCAGTTCGACGAGCACAACGGGGCAACCCGCCTCGTCCCTGGTTCGCACGTGCCACCGCGGCGGCCATCGGCGCCGTGGCCGAGTGCGGCCGAGACGTTCCTGGCAGAGCCCGGAACGCTGTTGGTGATGGCGGCGGCAACCTGGCACCGCTCGGGCTTCAACTCCTCTGGCCGTCCGCGGACAGCGGTCCTGATGAGCTTCGTCGAACGATGGATCCGGCCGCTGTCCGATCCGTTGCCGCCGGATCTGTGGGTGCATGACCAACGACTCCAGGTCATGCTCGGCTACCAGCGCTCGACGGAAACGATCAACGGTGTGCCCGTCTGACGGTCGGCGAATGGCTGACTCCACAACGCACTGGCCCCACGAAGCGTCGGTCAAGTTCTCCTGCGTCGTGGACCACGACCCGAAGTACATCCATCAGGCATGGATCTGGAGTACGACACTCCTACGAATCGCCCGACGTCAACCCCATGAACTGGTGGTGCATGTCGTCGACGGAGTGGATCGCCGGCACCTCGGCTTCCTTCATGACCAGGGCGTGGAGACGCGCGCCGTTCCTCGGTTCGACCAGCGCCATCCTCCCTCGAACAAGCTCAGCCAGCTCCAGGGCGGGGCGTTCCAGGACGCGGATCTGATCGTCCTCACCGACTGCGACATCGCCTTCGCCGACGACGTCAGCGGCCTGTTCGCCGGCCTGGAGATGGTCGCCGCCAAGATTGTCGACAACGGGAAGCCGTCCCACAATCACTGGAGGAGGATCTTCGCAGCGGCGGGCCTCGATGCCGAACCAGAACTCGCGCTCTCCACGCATTCCCGCGAGCCCACCTTCGTGCACAACTTCAACGGCGGCGTCTACGTGTTGACGCGCGGGGCCTTCGAGGCGATTCGGGAGGCGTGGGCGAGGTGGGACAGGTGGCTCCTGGCCCACCCTGAAATCCTGGGTGATCTCGCGTTCTTCGCGGACCAGGTTTCCTTCGGCCTCACAATGCACGAACTGGGACTGGCCGTGCGCCCTCTCGCGTCGCGGTACAACTACCCGACGCACCTTGCCGACCCGATGCCCTCCGACCCGGTGGTGCTGCACTACCACGACCGCGTCGACAGCGCCGGGTTCCTCAGGACCACCGGACACGACGCCACCGATGCCAGGATCCGCCGGATCAACGAGATACTGGCGGCCGAGCAGCGTGCACCATTGCGGCCATAGGAGCGCTCCTTCCAGGAGACCTTTCCAAAGAGCCATGCAAAAAGTTCAGGTGTCGATCAGTTGCGTACGGCGTTCAGGTGGGATGAGTCGCGGCGGCCACGCAGGCCGCGCCGCGGGAACTGGCGACGCGCTGACCGCCCGAGGTTGAGGCACTGCCACCCACAGGATCCGGCCACGGGGAGGCTATCCGCGCAGCCGGATCCTGGAACCGTAGGTTTGTGGGTGTCGTCCGAGGCGCTATCGGCGTCCGGGCTACGCCGCGTTCGGCAGCGGTCGGCTTGCGCGAGCTGATGGCGCGCCAACGTGGGTGACAGCGGTGCTCGTCGCGGTCGGAACGAGGCCGGGGTGGTTGGCCGCGATGAGCGCCTTGGCCCTATGCAGGGCGGCGATGGTGCGGTCGATGCTGATGGCGTCGAGTTCGGCGCCGCCGTCGCCCCCCACGACTTGGACGTATGCGAACGGCTGCCGGTCGCCCTCGGTCAGGTACTCAACGGCCACATCGACCGTGCCGGTGATCGAACCTATCGAGAAGGGCACGCTGTCGATGTCGCCGTGGTGCAGGAATCCATCGCCGGGGGTCCGTGCGTCCTTGATCTCGCGCTTCGAGTGGCCGCTGCACCAGGGGATCCGGTGGGGGCAGGGGAACTGCTTCTTGCGGTGCGTCAGATCCCGCCGCAACGGGTCGGGGTGTCCGCCGTGACCGGGCCAACAACTGTCTTGGTCGGGCGCCTGACGGCTGGCCTCGACGAGATGACAAAGGTGGCGGGCCAGGTTACGGGCTTCGGCGGGCGTGAGATCCACGCCGGCCGCCCCGGACTTGCTCAGGCTGACTACCCCGATCACAGCTTGGTAGTCGCGTAGGACGAGCACCTGGAGCTGTTCGGGCTCCTTCTCGTCTGCACGTTCGAGGTGCAGGTCGATCGTTGCCCATCCACGGTCCAGGTCTATGTGGGTGCGATCGTCGTAGAAGTCGCGTACCTCGTGTCCCGAGTTGCACCACGGCGGGCACGCGGTCGTCTGCCAGAACGGGGAATCGTCGGAGGCTGGCTCGGTGGGAAGTGCTTCCTCCCCACGCTCAGCTGCGATGGCGAGGTTGGTTGCGAGGGTTTCGGCTTCGGTAAGGGTGCAGGTTACCCAGGGCTTGTCGGACTGGTTCTCGCGGAACAGCCGCACGGCGGGTTGGGCTTCGGTGAGTCGCTGGACCAGGTCGACGCGCAACCGGGCGGGCTCCCACCGGTTCTCCATCGCGAGGCTCGACCCGCGGTCCTGGGAGTCGACAAGGGAGAGCTTGATCTCGGCGGCGGCGCTGACGTGGCGGCGGTCGTCGAGCCGGTCATCGTCGAAGTGGCCGAAGACGCACCAAGCGGGTTCCGGGCCCAACATCCAGAAAGGCCGATCGCCATCGTGGGTGCGAAGCGGGACATCGGCGGTTGGCTCAGGCTGAACACCCGCCGTCGCCATTCGGATGATGCCGGCGGGGCGGGCGCCAGTGGACGGCAGCGAGCGGACCAGGCCGGAACGTACGGAACTGCCGGTCCGCCCGCCACGCCTCTTTGACCTGCGGGTCCTCGGGCCTGTCGTCTTCGGCATCGTCGTCTTCCTCTCTAACGGATCGCGCTGATGGCTGCCGCTCATCAGCTCGGCTGAAGGCCTAAAAGGTCGGCGTTCCAACCAGGACTTTGACGGACAAACTGTGTGTTTAGGGCTGATATCACCCATTGGAGGCGGGCAGCAGCAGCCACGTCATCACCGTTGCCGGCGCCGCACACCGATTCGGCGCCTGTCAGGCGGCAGTCGGCGGAGCCAGGTGATCCATGACTACGGCCACAGCGAGCCCGACGTCCGGGGTGCGGGCTGTTCGCTCCGGGGTGAACCCCAGCCAGAGCGCGAGTACATCAGTCTTTGGGAATCTCTCCGCGCCGGTTGGACGGATCTACATCGGCCCGGACCGGGCCCTGGTTCTATGGAGCCGGGGAACGGTCGGCGGACCTGAACGTACCCATGCCCGGATCTTCGAGATCTGTAATGGGCTATCGCGCGAACCTTCGATCGTCTACGGTGGATGGGCTACTTCGCACCACCAGCACCTTGCACACCCCGCACAGGGTTCGTGCGTCCGATGGATCAGCGTCGCATGGGTGCCCACCCGCCTGAGGGCCGGTCGGCGACGACGCCCCACCTGACAGCGAGCCTGCCGCGTCGTTTGCTTGGCGCACCAGGCGTCCGTATGGGTGCCCACCGAGCCCTTGAGGCAGGTCGGCGGCGGACACCGCGCCAATGTGGACGGCCCCGCCGTGCGGAGCTGTGTCAGCGGCACACCCCCGGAGGGGTCGCGCTGCCGCTGAGCCTCTTCTGTTCCCCGTTGTACCGCCGCACGTCGTCGTCTCATCGGACGGCGATGCCACCTACCCGAACTCTGCCCCGATTTGCCCGGTAACTACCGCTTGGTACGCGTTCGTTGACAACTCCACAGAGGGAACACTCAGCACCGTCCAAGCCCGGCCAGGGGGCTCGTCTTCCGGCAGGGCTACAGCCTGCCCTCCTCGCGTCCAAGGACGACGAGGCCGGGCAGCCCGCGCAACACCCGAGGCCGTTCGACGTACCCGACCTGACCTCGGGTGCAAGCACCTGTCAGTCCCATCCATCCCGTGTTCGAGGAGTACCACGTGTCCGTCCATCATCAACCTGCGCCATCGGCGGTGGCCATCCGGCCTGGCCGGTCCTACGGCGTTGACAGATCCCGCCTTGACCTCCGTCCGGGGCTCCGTTCGGGCCTCCGGATGGTGGTCCACCTTCATCCGGACCCCGAAACGGACCCCTCCCGGATCTGTCAGGGCAGGCCACGGCCGCTGTCGGCGGCGGGCGCCCTGCTCCGACAGACCCTCTGTCTTGGGGTCTCCCCGGGGGAACAACGACCTATAGGAGGCTGCCTATGACCGATCACGTCCTGCGCATCCAATCCGCGCTCACCGACCGTGACCACGTCCTGCTCGGCTGGCTGGCCGACCACGGCGTGCTCACCACCGCCCAGATCGCCCACGCCCTGTTCCCGTCCGTCGACTTCGCCCAGGAACGCCTGCGCAAGCTCGCCGCCCTGGGCGTGCTGGCCCGGTTCCGGCCCCAGCGACCCGACGGTGGCTCCCACCCCTACCACTACGTCCTCGACCAACTCGGCGTCGACGTCGTCTGCGCCCAACGCGGCGACGAGCTGCCCCGCCGAGATGCGGCCCGCAAGCGGCGCTGGCACCTGACCAACCGGGCTAACCTGCCGCACCTGCTCGGCGTCAACCAGTTCTTCATCGAGCTGGCCGGCTACGCCCGCACCCACCCCGAAGCTCGGCTGGAGCGGTGGTGGCCGGCATCGCGGATGCAGGGAAGGGGCGCCTTCGCCGAACCTGGCGACGACGTCCAGATCCTGGTGTACAAACCGCGGATCCGCCCGGACGGGCACGGCATCTGGGTCGAGCACGATGCCCGGGTGCCGTTCTTCGTCGAGTACGACACCGGCACCGAACCGCTCGGCGTGCTGGTGGACAAGCTCTACGACTATGCGGCGTTGGCCAAGGTCACCGGAAGGGTCTGGCCTGTGCTGTTCTGGCTCCACGCCGCCGCCCGGGAACAGAACCTGCACCAACACCTCGACCAGGAGGGGATCGCGCTGCCGGTCGCCACCGCCGCCCGCGCCGACGCGGTCCGTACCGGTGCCAGTCCCGCCGAAGCGGTGTGGTGGCTGCACCGTCACCCCGGCGGCCTGCTCCGGCTGGCCGACCTCGCCGCGACCGTCTTCACCCGTAAGGAGGCAGCGGCGTGACCACAGCAACACCCGCCCGTGCCAGCCCGTGCCGCCACAAAACCGGAAGGCAACCGGACCACCCCGCCGAGGCTGCCGCGACGCCGCTGTCGGCCGCACAGCGCCACGACAGCGACGCCACCGGCAACCTTCGGCGCCGTCCAGGACACTGCGGCCCCACGGACTGGCGAAGGCCACGACTGGGCCGGCACGAACCATGCCCATCGGTCCTCTGTGGAGCGACATAACAGACACGCTGCGCGTCTGTCAGCACCTGACACGACCTGACAACCGGCTGCGGTGACAGACCCTGACAGATCCGCACCCCTTCCCCTGACAGACGCCCGGAGCTACCATCCCGCGCCGCGCCCGAGCAATCCAGCTGAAACAACCAACTCCACAAAGGACCTTCCCCGAACACCCCGGCACGGCCATGTCTGAACCCGTGGTCGCCGGCAGCCCCGACGACAAGAAGTAAGGAGCGATCACCATGACGCCCACCCGCGACCAGCTTCGGCCACGCGCACCCCCGGGGGCCGGCAAGATCCCAGTCCCGGTACCGCCTCGGCCCACAACCCGCATGAAGGAGGCCACCTGTTCCACCGTCCATGGGCGCCTCGCGGCCTCGGCCGGCGCCGCCCGCACCAGAGGACAGCATGCACCATCACAGACAACGCAACAATTCTCGAATCAGGCAGATCCGACCAGTCCAGAAAGGAACCGTCGCCAATGTTGCTCATCTTTTCGCCCGCACGAATCGGTGACATCAATTCCGGAGGAATATGCATTCCCACGCCGCAGGCGACATCACCCGAAACGGGTATGATGAAAACACCGCACCAAATAGCGGCGACACGACGGACAAACCGCCGACGAAACGTCGGCGTACCCCTGACCGCCGTCGCCGCGCACCCGCCACCATAACCGATGTACGCGTCGGAAGAATAGAAACGGTCACCATGACAGCCGAGGAAGAAACCGAAGCCGTAAAAGCCCTCGCAGTCCTGGTCGCCCGCTACTGGCGCGCACATCCCGACCACGCAGCATAAAGAACACGGGGTGGTGGGAACCCCTCCCACCACCCCAACCCCCATCAGCATCCGGAGGCGGCCCGAACACCCGGGGCTGCCTACGTCACGAAGGAAGACGACCTATGCCCAGCGCCACCCCGAAACCCAGGCGCGGCAAACGCCGCTACACCAGCACAGCGCTGGGCCGCGAGCCCGGCCTGCGCCGGATCGCCATCTACACCCGCCGCTCCACCGACGACGAACACCAACCCTTCTCCATCGACGCCCAACTCGCCGCCCTCAAGAACTACATCAAGTCCCAGCCCGGCTGGACCCTCGTCCTAGAATTCAGCGACGACGCCTCCGGCGCCACCACCGAACGCCCCGACCTACAACGCGCACTCCGCGCCGCCAAAGCCGGCCAATACGACGTCCTACTCGTCGTCCGCGTCGACCGATTCTCCCGCCGCCTGTCCGACCTACTCGACCTGCTCCACGAACTCGACGAGGCCGGAGTCGCGTTCTGCTCCGCCACCGAACCATTCGACACCTCCACCCCGATCGGACGGATGCTCGTCCAACTCCTCGGCGTCTTCGCCGAATTCGAGAGAGAAACCATCATCGACAGGGTGATCAACGGAATGAGCACCAAAGCCGGCAAAGGAAAATGGCCCGGCGGCACCCGCCCCTACGGCTACCACGTCGACCGCGACACACAGAAACTCGTCCCCCACCCCGAAGAGGCCCCAATCCTGCGCGACATCTACCGCCTCTACACACAGGAACGGCTCGGCACCCGCGCCATCGCCACCGAACTCAACCAACGCGGCGTACGCAACCGCACCGGCAAACCCTGGTCCGGCTACACCATCGCCCGCATCCTCGACAACCCCGCCTACGCCGGCGACATCGCCTACCGCGACGTCTACGTCACCGACGCCCACACCCCGCTCATCGACCGCAGCACCTTCAACACCGCCCGGGACATCGCCGGCGCCCGCGCCGACGCCCACACCCAACGCGCCGCCTCACCCAGCGAGTACCACCTCACCGGACTGATCACCTGCCCCGACTGCGGACGCAAGTACATCGGCACCGCCGTCCGCGGCCGCAACGCCCGATACCGCTACTACACCTGCTTCTCCCGCAACCGCTACGGCGCCGCCGGCTGCAACGGCGTCCGCCTCGCCGCCGACCCCACCGACACCGCCGTCCTGCAAGCCCTCTACGACTTCTACACCAACGCCCACACCGTCCTGGACAAGGTCATCACCGAAGCCAGACAGGAGTTCCACGACACCCACGCCGACCGGCACGCCGAACTCGACGCCATCACCGCCCAGATCAACACCACCCAGACCGCGATCGACCGATACCACACCGCGTTCGAGAACGGCACCATGGACGACGCCACCGCCGGACCCCGCATCCAAGAACTCCGGCACAAGATCACACAACTGAAGGCGCACCGCGACGATCTCGCCGCCAGCCTCGAAGCCGAGCCGGCCCCGCCACCGCCCGGCACCATCGAACGGCTACGCGCTTACCTGCACCACACCATCGCCGAGGGCACCTCCGGCGAACGCAAACGAGCCATCGAAGCCCTCGTCGCCGAGATCCGCATCAACCAGGAAGGGCGGGTGATCCCCATATTCAAGATCCCAGGACAAGATGCCGGCATCGTCATCGACGACGCCGGCATCAGGACAGCCACCCAACCCACCGGTGTGCGCAATGGTGAGGTTGGTGGGCCGCCGGGGACTCGAACCCCGAACCTAAGGATTAAAAGTCCTCAGCTCTGCCATTGAGCTAGCGGCCCGCCGGTGATCCAGGTTACCGGAGCGTCGGTTGCCGACGACTGAGACTTCCGTCCCGCTGCGACCGGATCGGCCAGGTGACGTCCGGCCCAGATTCTTGACTCTTTCCAGAAAAGGGGCAAGACTTCGCTGGGTGGGTACGACGACCTTGGACTTCCAGCGGATGCTGCGGGGGCCGCTCTGCGCGTTACCCGTCCTCGGGTGGCGGTGCTGAGCGCGGTGCACGCGCATTCGCACGCCGACACGGAGTCGATCATCGGCGCCGTGCGCAGGGACCTGCCGGAGGTGTCCCACCAGGCTGTCTACGACTCGCTGCACACGCTGACGGCCGCTGGTCTGGTGCGGCGCATCCAGCCGTCCGGCTCGGTGGCTCGCTACGAGTCCCGGGTCGGCGACAACCATCACCACGTCGTGTGCCGGTCGTGCGGCGTTATCGCCGACGTCGACTGTGCCCCGGGCGAGGCGCCCTGTCTGACCGCGTCCGACGATCATGGCTTCGCGATCGACGAGGCCGAGGTCATCTACTGGGGGTTTTGTCCCGGTTGCTCCACATGACAGAGTTTCTGATCACTCCGCAATCAACGCTGATTCGCCCGACCCTGGAAGGATCTCCATGTCTGAGAATACGAGTACCGAGACCGGCGGCTGCCCGGTCGCGCATGGACGTGCCCCGCATCCGACCCAGGGCGGCGGCAACCGCGGCTGGTGGCCAAACCAGCTCAACCTGAAGATCCTCGCCAAGAACCCGGCCGTGGCCGACCCCATGGGCGGGGACTTCGACTACGCCGCCGAGTTCAACACCCTCGACCTCGCCGCCGTGAAGCGGGACATCGGGGAGGTCCTGACGACCTCGCAGGACTGGTGGCCGGCCGACTTCGGGCACTACGGGCCGTTCATGATCCGGATGGCGTGGCACAGCGCCGGCACGTACCGGATCAATGATGGCCGCGGCGGTGCCGGGGCCGGCATGCAGCGCTTCGCGCCGCTCAACAGCTGGCCGGACAACGCGAACCTGGACAAGGCCCGCCGGCTGCTGTGGCCGGTCAAGAAGAAGTACGGCAAGAAGATCTCGTGGGCCGACCTGATGATCCTCACCGGCAACGTCGCGCTGGAGTCGATGGGCTTCAAGACCTTCGGTTTCGCCGGCGGTCGCGCGGACGTGTGGGAGCCCGAGGAGGACGTTTACTGGGGCCCCGAGAGCACCTGGCTCGGCGACGAGCGGTACACCGGTGACCGGGAGCTGGAGAGCCCGTTGGCCGCGGTCCAGATGGGCCTCATCTACGTCAACCCGGAGGGCCGAACGGCAACCCGGATCCGCTTGCCGCGGCCCGGGACATCCGCGAGACCTTCCGCCGCATGGCGATGAACGACGAGGAGACCGTCGCCCTCATCGCCGGCGGGCACTCGTTCGGCAAGACCCACGGTGCCGGCCCCGCGACGAGCGTTGGCGCCGACCCGGAGGCCGCCTCCATCGAGGAGCAGGGTCTGGGCTGGAAGAGCAGCTACGGCACCGGCAAGGGCGCCGACGCGATCACCAGCGGTCTCGAGGTCACCTGGACCACGACACCGACGCAGTGGAGCAACAGCTTCTTCGAGATCCTTTTCGGGTACGAGTGGGAGCTGACGCACAGCCCCGCGGGCGCCCAGCAGTGGGTGGCGAAGGACGCCGAGGAGATCATCCCGGACGCGTTCGACGCGTCGAAGCCCCGCAAGCCGACGATGCTCACGACGGACCTGTCGCTGCGGTTCGACCCGGTCTACGAGCCGATCTCGCGGCGCTTCCTGGAGAACCCGGACGCGTTCGCGGACGCGTTCGCCCGGGCGTGGTACAAGCTGACCCACCGTGACATGGGCCCCATCGTGCGGTACCTCGGCCCGGAGGTCCCGCAGGAGGTGCTGCTGTGGCAGGACCCGGTCCCCGCGGTGACGCACGACCTCATCGGGGCGGAGGACGCCGCCGCCCTCAAGGCGCAGATCCTCGCCTCGGGGCTGTCCGTCGCCCAGCTCGTCTCCACCGCCTGGGCATCGGCGTCGACGTTCCGCGGCAGTGACAAGCGCGGTGGCGCCAACGGGGCGCGCATCCGCCTCGCGCCGCAGAACGGCTGGGAGGTCAACAACCCCGACGAGCTGCCGGCGGTGCTGCACGCCCTGGAGGGGATCCAGGAGAGCTTCAACGCCTCCCAGACCGGCGGGAAGAAGGTCTCGCTCGCCGACCTGATCGTGCTCGCCGGGTCCGCCGCCGTCGAGCAGGCCGCCAAGAACGCCGGCTACGCCGTCGAGGTGCCCTTCACGCCGGGACGTACCGACGCGTCGCAGGAGCAGACCGATGTGGAGTCCTTCGCCGCGCTCGAGCCGACCGTGGACGGGTTCCGCAACTACCTCGGGAAGGGGAACCGGCTGCCGACCGAGTACCTCCTGCTCGACCGGGCGAACCTGCTGACCCTCAGCGCGCCCGAGTTGACGGTCCTCATCGGTGGTCTGCGTGTCCTCGGGGCGAACTACGCGCAGTCGTCGCTCGGCGTCTTCACCGAGACGCCGGGGTCGCTGACCAACGACTTCTTCGTCAACCTGCTCGACCTGGGTACGGCGTGGAAGGCGACCTCCGAGGACCAGGAGACCTTCGAGGGTCGCGACCTCGCCACCGGCGAGGTCAAGTGGACCGGCAGCCGCGCCGACCTCGTCTTCGGGTCGAACTCGGAACTGCGCGCGCTGGCGGAGGTCTACGCGAGCGACGACGCGCGGGAGAAGTTCGTGCGCGACTTCGTCGCGGCGTGGGTCAAGGTCATGAACCTCGACCGGTTCGACCTCGTCTGATTGATCCTGACGTCCAGGTCGGCCCACCCGGGCCGACCTGGACGGCGAGGGCGGTTCTGGCGTCCGGTGCGTGATTACGCGCCGCGGCCCTGCCGATTCACGCAATTACCTTCCGACTCATTGCCTGCGCGTGGCACTCGTCCAGAGAATCACCGCGCCGGCAACGTCAAGGAAGGTGATTGATGATGAAAGGGAAACTGTTACGCGGCGCCGTCGCCGCGATCCTGGCCGCGACGATCGGCGCGACCGGCGCCGTCCAGCCCGCGCAGGCCGCTAATCCACCATGCGAGTACGTCGTATGCCCGGACGACATGCCGCCCGCCGGCCCGATGGTGGATTTCGTGTTCGCCGTCTTCAACCTGATCAAGGGTGGTGCCTCGGCGGCAAATATCCATGCGCTGATCCAGGTGGTCCTCGCCGCGTCCAGCCAGGCGACCAACGAGGTCATCGTCCACATCGACTCGTACGCGGCGGAGGCGGCGAGGTCGGCGGCCATCAGCGCCAGCCGGGACTTCGCCGACTTCGACCAGATCAGGCAGGACGATCTCGTGCTGGATCAATGGGCGAGAGAGGTCGGCCATAAGGCGACGGATGTCAAGGGAATGCTCAACGCGGTCGAGGACAGGCGGGCGGCGGACCAGATGGGGCACGCTGTCCACAAGCTCTATCCCATCGGGCTGACGGGCTACGAATTCGCCGGTCTCCGAAACAGCTACGCCAGCCTCCTGCACGACTACATCGAGGTGACCGACAAGATTATCCGGGACCTGGCACCGGTCTGCTCCTATTCGGACGTTCCGTTGGCCCCACCCTCGATGTGGGTTGTCGAAAGGCACCACACGTGCACCGCGGCCGACGGGAAGACGGCGACCGGCGTCGAGACCCTCGCCGGCGGTGTGGCCGTGGGTGAGGCCGTGAACCTCGACCAGCTCAAGGTGGATGCCGCGAGGGATTCCAGCTGGCTGGTGGCCGTACGAATCAGGCCGACGCTTACGTCCTGACCAGCACCGCTCAACGAGATCTGCTGACGGGGCCGCCCCCGGCCCCGTCAGCGCATGCACCGCTACCCGGTGCGGCGGTGCCGTTCCCAGGCCCGGGGCGCGGTCCAGTGGCGCATCATCGCGACCACCCGGAAGAGGAACACGAAGATCGCCGCGCCCACCGCGACCGCAGGCAGTGGCAGGTCGGTGTGGGAGGCGGCGGCGACGAGGGTGGCGCCGGCCGCGGCGGGGATCGAGTAGAGGTCCGTGTCGACCTGTACGAGCGTGGGCGTCTCACGGGCGGTGATGTCGCGGAGCAGGCCGCCACCGACGGCGGTGGTGACGCCGAGCACCACGGCCTGGAACGAGCCGAGGCCGTAGTCGAGCGCCTTGAGCGTGCCGGTGACGCAGAACATCCCCAGCCCGGCCGCGTCGAACACGAGCATCGTGGTGTTCAGCCGCTCCACCACGGGGTGCGCGAAGAAGGTCACCGCCGCCGCGAGCATCGGGAGCAGCAGGTAGCTGGTCTTCGTGAACGCGGCCGGCGGGATGTCACCGATGATGAGGTCCCGCAGGACGCCGCCGCCGAGCGCCGTGACCTCCGCCAGGATGAGGATCCCCACCACGTCGAATCCCTTGCGGATGGCCATCAGGGCGCCGGAGGTGGCGAAGACGTAGATCCCCACCAGCTCCAGGACGTCGTGGGCCGCGTATACCGACATCGGCCGAAGTTACGATATTCATCAGGGTCTTCCTCCGGCTGGATCCGGGCGCTCGCCGGCGGGGTCCACGGCATCAGTGCGCGGGCGTCGGGTACCGGGAGTATTTCGGAAGTCTTCCAGCCCTGAATCTGGGCATGAGACGGGTATTGACCCCGGTGATTCGGGCGCCGTAGCGTGCGCGGCATCGCGTGATTTTCGGATGGGCACCGAAAGTTCCGACCGGCGTAAACACCCCCACGAAAGGCCGGATACATGAGATACCCGCGGATCATGGTCGCCGCATGCCTGTTGGGCCTCGCGGTGTCCGCAGTGGCCGTCCCATCGACGGCAGCCTCCGCCGCGCCGCAGGTCGTCCTCACCAACGACTTCGAGGACGGCGCCACCCAGGGCTGGTTCGCCCGCGGCTCGGCGGCCGTCGCCAACACCACCGACGCGGCGCACGGCGGCACGCACAGCCTCCTCACCACGAACCGCGCGGCCACCTGGCAAGGGCCCGGCCGCGACATGCGCGCCGTCCTGCTGCCCGAGGCCGTGTACGTCGTCGAGGCGTACGCCCGGGTCGCCGCCGGTGGCCCGCAGGCGGCCATCCACGTGACCATGCAGCGCACGCCCGCCGGCGGTTCGACCGCCTTCGAGCGGGTGGCCAGCGCGACCGTCACGCCCGACGGCTGGGTGGTGCTGCGCGGCGAGTACCGCTTCAGCGGCGACGTCACCGAGTTGCAGCTCTACCTGGAGAGCGCCGACGCCACCGTCTCGTTCCTGATGGACGACGTCACCGTGACGATGACCGCGCCGCCGCCGGGCGGTCCGCCGGACGAGGCCGGCGTCACCAGCGACTTCGAGGCCGGTACGGCCCAGGGCTGGGCGCCGCGGATCGGCTCGGAAACCGTGACGGTGACCGACGCCGACGCCCACGGTGGCACCCGCAGCCTGCTCACCACCGGCCGTACCCAGAGCTACACCGGTCCGGCGATCAACATGCTCGGCCGGATGGGCAAGGGCAAGAAGTACACCTTTACCTTGTGGGTGAAGCTGGCGCCCGGCCAGGCGCCAGCTGACCTGCGGCTCACCATCGAGCGGCGGTGGCAGGGCACCCCGTCGTACGAGCTGCTCGCCGGGGCGTCCGCGGTGAACGACGGGGCCTGGTCGCAGATCTCCGGCTCGTACACGCTGGGCGCCGACGTCGACTTCCTGAGCGTGTACGTGGAGACCGCCGGCGGATCCTCCGCTTCGTTCTACCTGGACGACTTCCAGATGACGTACGTGGTGCCGATGCCGATCCAGACCGACATCCCATCGCTGAAGGACGTGCTCGCGGACGACTTCCCGGTCGGCACCGCGCTGGTGCCCAGCGACACCCTGGGCGAGAAGGCGAAGCTCGTCGCCAAGCACTACGACTCGGCGACCGCGGGCAATGCGATGAAGTGGGACGCCACCGAGCCGGTGGAGGGCCAGTTCTCGTGGGCCGACGCCGACACGATCGCCAACTTCGCCACCGCGAACGGCATGGGGCTGCGCGGGCACACGCTCGTCTGGCACCAGCAGACGCCGGCCTGGGTGTTCCAGCGCCCGGACGGCACCCCGCTCACGAGCAGCGCCGAAGACAAGGCCCTGCTGCTGAGCCGGCTGGAAAACCACATCCGCGCGGTCGCCGGCCGGTACGCCGGACGGATCTACGCGTGGGATGTGGCGAACGAGGTCGTCGACGAGGGCGAGCCGGACGGCTACCGGCGCAGCCGCTGGTTCGAGGTCGCCGGCCTGGACTACCTGCGTACCGCGTTCCGGGTGGCCCGCGAGGTGGATCCGAACGCCAAGCTCTTCATCAACGACTACAACACCGAGTACCCGGCCAAGCGGGTCGCCCTCTTCAACCTGGTCAAGCTGCTGCGGGCGGAAGGCGTACCGATCGACGGGGTGGGCCACCAGCTGCACGTCAACATCGAGCGGCAGCGGATCGGCGAGATCGAGAAGAGCATCCAGCTCTTCGCCACGCTCGGCGTCGACCAGCAGGTCACCGAGCTGGACATGAGCGCCTACACCAACTTTGTCGAGTCGTACCCGTCGTTCCCGGCCACCACGATGGCCCAGCAGGGGATCCGCTACCGGGACCTGTTCGACCTGTTCGACAGGTACTCCAGCCAGATCAGCTCGGTGACCCTGTGGGGCGCGGCCGACGACGGCACCTGGCTGGACACGTTCCCGTTCCCGCGCCGCGACGACCCGCTGCTCTTCGACCGGGACCTGCAGGCCAAGCCGGCGTACTGGGGCGTCGCCGACCCGACGAAGCTGCCGTCGCTCGGCCGTACGCTCACCGTCCCCAGTGCACGACCCACAGTGGATGGCAAGCGCGATCAGGTGTGGGACTACCTGCCCGGCACCGACGTGCACTCCGCGACCGGCCTGGGCACGACCTTCCAGTTCCGCTGGGACACCCGCACGCTGTATGTGCTCGCCGAGGTGACTGACCGGTCAAACAACAAGACGGACACGGTCGACGTCTTCGTCGGCGACACCCGCCATCGCATCCAGCGCGGCGGTAAGAACAGCAAGCCCATCGACGGTGGCTATCGCGTGGAGGCGGCGATCCCGCTCAGCCCGGCGGTGTCCGCCGGTGCCAAGCTCCGCGTGGACCTGCGGGTCCGCGACGCCGCCACCGGGGCGCAGGCGTCCTGGAACGACCAGTCGCACGCCCAGGACACCAGCACCGCCGAGCGCGGCGAGATCACGCTGGTCCCGGCCGTGTCCACCGTCGACGTGGTACGGGGTACGCCGGTGCTCGACGGCGTCGCCGAGGCGGTCTGGTCCAAGGCATGTGCCATCACGACAAACGTGCGAGTGTCCGGTTCGGACGGTGCGACCGCCACGGCGAAGCTGCTGTGGGACGCCGGGCACCTCTACGTCCTCGCCACCGTCACCGACCCGACCCTGGACGAGTCCAGCCCGAACACCTGGGAGCAGGACTCCATCGAGATCTTCGTCGACCCGGACAACTCGAAGGGCAGCGGATACAACGACGAGGACGGCCAGTACCGGGTCAGCTTCACCAACAAGCAGACCGTCACCAGCAACTTCGGCGGCTTCCGGATCGCCGACAACCTGCGTAGCGCCACCCGCGTGGTGCCCGGCGGGTACGTCGTCGAGGCGTCCATCGAGTTGGACAGCATCACGCCGGCCATCGGCTCCCTGCTCGGCTTCGACCTACAGGTCAACGACGCGACCGGCGGGACCCGTACCGCCGCCACCACCTGGCACGACCCGACCGGGCGGTCCTACGTGGACACCTCCCGTTGGGGCGTGGCCCGGCTCGTGCGATAAGGAGATCCTGCCGTGACATCCCGCATCCGTAGGCCGCTCACCCTTGGGGCGGCCGCACTCCTCGCCCTCGGCGTCGCGGTGGCTGTGCCCACCCTCGCCGACGCGTCCACGACGCTCGGGCAGCACGCCGCCGCCCGCGGCAAGTACTTCGGCTCGGCGACGGACAATCCGGAGCTGTCCGACGCGCCGTACGTGTCGATCCTGGGCAGCGAGTTCAACCAGATCACCGTCGGCAACACGATGAAGTGGCAGTACACCGAGCCCACCCAGGGTCAGTTCAGCTACGGCCAGGCCGACACCATCGTCAACCTGGCCCGCGCGAACAACCAGTCCGTCCGCGGGCACACGCTGGTCTGGCACAGCCAGTACCCCGGCTGGGTCGACAGCGTGCCGGCCAGCCAGCTCCTCGGCGTCATGCGCAACCACATCTCCAACGTCGCCGGCCACTTCAACGGCCAGGTCATCCACTGGGACGTGGTCAACGAGGCGTTCGAGGAGAACGGCACCCGGCGCCAGTCTGTCTTCCAGCGCAACATCGGGGACAGCTACATCGCCGAGGCGTTCCGGGCCGCGCGGGCCGCCGACCCGACCGCCAAGCTTTACTACAACGACTACAACATCGAAGGGCTGGGCGCGAAGAGCGACGCCGTCTACAACCTCGTCCAGTCGTTCAAGCAGCAGGGCGTGCCGATCGACGGCGTGGGCATGCAGGCGCACCTGATCATCGGCCAGGTGCCGAGCAGCGTCCAGCAGAACATCCAGCGCTTCGCCGCCCTCGGCGTCGACGTGGCGATCACCGAGCTGGACATCCGGATGAACCTGCCCCGCGACACCACCAAGGACACCCAGCAGGCGAACGACTACCGCACCGTGGTCAACGCCTGCCTCGCGGTGACCCGGTGCGTCGGGATCACCGTGTGGGACTACACCGACAAGTACTCGTGGATCCCGTCGGTCTTCCCCGGGCAGGGCGCCGCGCTGCCGTACGACGAGAACCTCAACAAGAAGCCGGCGTACACGGCGATCCACGACGCGCTCGCCGGAACCACCACTCCCACGTCGGCGCCGCCGACCACGGCGGCCCCGAACCCCGGCGGCTGTAGCGCCACGTACCAAGTGGTCAGTCAGTGGCAGGGCGGCTTCCAGGCGACCGTGACGGTCCGGAACACCGGCACGTCCGCGGTGAACGGCTGGACGGTGCGCTGGACGTTCGCCAATGGACAGACGGTCACCAACCTGTGGAACGGCGTGGTGACCAGCAGCGGGTCCGCCGTGACGGTCCGGAACGCCAGCTACAACGGCTCGATCCCGGCCAGCGGGAGTACGTCGTTCGGCTTCCTCGGCTCGTGGAACGGCACCAACGCCGTACCGGCGAGCGTCACCTGCTCAAGCCCGTAGCGTCGGGCGGTGGTGCGGGGCAGGTGCTGCCCCGCACCACCAGGGTGGTGGGCAGCTCGACGCGCGGCTCGGTGGGCTCGCCGGCGACCAGCGCGAGCACCATCGTCGCGGCGGTCGCTCCCATGTCGGTCAACGGCTGCCGGATGGTGGTGAGCGCGGGGCCCAGCCACCCCGCCACCGGCACGTCGTCGAACCCGACCACACTCAGGTCTTCCGGTATCCGCACGCGCGCCTCGCGGGCCGCCTGGTAGACGCCCATCGCCTGGAGGTCGTTGGCGGCGAACACAGCCGTCGGCGGGTCGGGCAGCCGGAGCAGGTCGGCAGCGTGCCGGTAGCCGTCCTCGACGATCAGGTGGCCGTACCGGACAAGGGTGGGGTCGGCCGGGATGCCGGCCGCGGACAGTGCCTCATCGTGGCCGGCCTGCCGCTCGCGGCAGCACCAGATGCGCTCCGGGCCGCCGATCATGGCGATCCGCCGGTGTCCGAGCTCGAGGAGGTGCTCGGTCGCGGCCCGCCCGCCGAGCCGGTTGGTGGCGGAGACGGACGGCGTGGGCTCGCTCGGCTCCTCGGTGGGGTCGACCGCCACCACGGCGATGTTGCGAGCGCGGAGCTGGTTTCGCTGCTCCGCGGTCAACTGCGCGAAGACCGAGATGACGCCGGCCGGCTGGCGGGCGAGCACCTGCCGCATCCAGTCGCCCTCCGGCGTGTGCCGGCCGCGCAGCTCGGACAGGACGACCGACAGCTCGTGGTCGGCGGCCACCTGCTCGACGCCGCGGATCGTCGGCATGGCCCACGGCCCCAACAGCTCGTGAAACACCAGCTCCAGCAGGCCGGCGTGGTGCACGCGGTCGTGCCGGCGGTATCCACTCGCCCGGATGACCGCCTCGATCCGCGCCCGGGTCGCGGCCGACACGTCGGCCTCGCCGTTGAGCACCCGGGACACCGTCGGCACCGACACGCCCGCCGCCTTCGCCACCCCGGCGATCGTGAGCGGGCGCGTCGGTCCCTCCTCCAGGTCCATGACGGCAGTCTATTTCTTCGGTACGACCTTGTAGTTCAGGTGCGTGACGCCGATGCCCTCCACGACGGAGATCGGGCCTTCGAGCTGCACGGGCGCGTTCTCCAACTGCCCGAAGAACGGGATACCGCTGCCGAGGATCACCGGCACGAGGTCGACGGCGACCTCGTCCAGCAGGCCGGCGTCCAGGCACTGCTGGGCGATCGTGCCGCCGTTCACTCCGACGTCCTTGCCACCGGCGATCTGCTTGGCCTTGTCAATCGCGGCGTGGATGCCCGCGGAGACGAACACGAAGTTCTCGTCCTCCTGCGGCTTGCCCTCCGGCACGCTGTGCGAGAGGACCACGACCGGCTTGTCCATCGGGTGGCGACCGCCCCAGCCGTTCGTGATGTCGTACAGCCTGCGCCCGCAGACCAGCACGCCGAGCTGCTCCTGCAGCTCGTGCAGGTGCTTGGCGCTGGCCGGCGATACCCGGAACGTCATGTCCGGGAAGCCCGTGGGGACCTCGACGTCGCCCGCGGTGTACCACTGGAAGAGGTACTCGAAGCCGCCGTGGTTGGCGTCGGCGATGTAGCCGTCCAGCGACATCGTGGCCCCGGTCGTGATCTTCGTCATCGTTCCGCTCCTCGGTCTGCTGGGCTGTGCCCGATGTGGCCAGCCTCTACCAGGGCGTCGCACAAGGTGGCCCACATTCGACACGGCCCCGAGATTTTTCCCCCAGCCCCAGCCCGGCCCCCGCCGATCAAGGACTTTTGCGTCGACCAAGGGCATACGGTCGTGGATTGGAGATCAAACCACGACCGTATGCCCTTGATCGGCGGGGAAAGCCTTGATCGGCGGGGGCCGCGCTGGGCGCGGGCGGGCGCGGGGTGGGCGTTAGAGGGGCGTTGCATGAGGAGGGTGTCGATCCAGCGGGCGTGTTTGTAGCCCACGTTGACCAGGCGGCCGGCTTCGGCGAAGCCGAAGCGGCGGTGCAGGGCGGCGGACGCGTCGCTGCCGGTGTCCGCGATGACGGCCACCACCTGCCGGGCGCCCGCCTCGGCGCAGCCGGCGAGCACGGCCTCCAGCAACGTGCTGCCCAGGCCCTTTCCGGTGTACGCGGGGGCGAGGTAGATGGTGTCCTCGACGGTGTGCCGGTACGCGGGCTTGGGCCGGAACGGGCCGGCGTACGCGAACCCGGCGACCTCGTCCCCGGCGAGCGCCACCAGGAACGGCAGGCCGCGCCCGGTCAGGTCGTCGCGCTTGCGCCGCCAGTCGTCCGCGGTGGGCGCGACCTCGTCGAACGTGGCCACGGTGTGGGCGACGTAGTGGGCGTAGATCGAGGCAATCGCAGCCATGTCGGCGGCCGTGGCCGACCGGACTGATTTCTCTATAGCGGACACGGTCGTTATTATAGCGAAATGCTGGATCTTGTTGAGCTCGGCCGGCGGATCCAGGCGTTGCGGCTCGACCGGGCGCTCACCCTCCATGCGCTGGCCGGCACGGCGTCGGTGAGCGTGAGCATGCTCTCCTCGGTGGAACGCGGTCAGAAGGCGCCCACCGTCGTCGTGCTCGCCCGCATCGCCGACGGGCTGGGCGTACCCCTGGCGGCGCTGGTCGCGGAGCCGGACCGGGACCGGGTCATCGTGCGGCGCGCGGCCGATCAGGACGCGGTGGACGAGCCCGGCGGCTGGCGGCGGGTGATCCTGAGCCCGGTCGTGCCGGGCGTGAACTTCGAGTGGATCCGGTCCACCCTGCCGGTGGGCTGCGACGCCGGCGACTTCCCGGCCTACGCGGCCGGCTCCCACGAGTACGTCGTGGTCGAGTCCGGGACGCTGCTGCTGACCGTCGGCGACCGGGCCGTCGAGCTGCACGCGGGTGACTCGGTCTACTTCGCCGCCGACGCCGTCCACGGGTACGCCAACGCGGGCCCGACGCCGTGCACGTACCACGTCGCGGCGCTGGTCATGCGGCCGCGACGGGCGCGGTGAGGAAGACTGGGCGCATGCCCTTCGACGTACACGCGGTCCGCGCGGCCTATCCGGCGCTCGCGGACGGCTACGCCTACCTGGACGGCGCGGCCGGTACCCAGGTGCCGCAGCCGGTCATCGACGCGATCGCGGAGGCGTACCGGCGGGGGATCGGCAACGTCGGCGGGGCGTTCCCAGCCAGCCACCGCTCGGACGGCATCGTCGCCGAGTGCCGTGCCGCGGTCGCGGACCTCGTCGGCGGGCAGCCGGACGGCGTGATCCTCGGGCCCAACATGACCACCCTGACGTACCGGTTGGCGTACGCGATCGGGCGGGACTGGGGTCCGGGCGACGAGGTGGTCGTCTCCCGGCTCGACCACGACGCGAACGTGCGGCCGTGGGTCCAGGCCGCCGACCGCGCCGGGGCGACGGTGCGCTGGGCCGAGGCCGACACGGCGACCGGGGAGCTGGGGGTGGAGCAGTACGACGCGCTGCTCGGCCCGCGTACCCGGCTGGTGGCGGTGACCGCGGCGAGCAACGTGCTGGGCACCCGCCCGGACGTCGCCGCCATCACGGCGAAGGCGCGGGCCGCCGGCGCGTTGAGCTACGTCGACGGGGTGCACGCGAGCGCGCACGGCCCGACGGACATGGTCGCGCTGGGCGCGGACTTCTACGCGACCAGCGCCTACAAGTGGTCGGGTCCGCACATCGGCGCAGTCGTCGCCGATCCCGGGCTGCTGGAGACGCTCCGCCCCGACAAGCTCGCGTCGTCACCGGACACCGTCCCGGCGCGCTTCGAGACCGGTACGTCGCCGTTCGCCGACTTCGCCGGGGTGGTCGCCGCGGTCGAGCACCTGGCGGGGCTGGCCGGCGCGGTCACCGGCACCCGGCGGGAGCGGCTGCTCGTGTCCCTCGCCGCCGCCGAGGAGCACGAGCGCGCGCTCTTCGGCACCCTGCTGAGCGGGCTGGAGTCGATGGCGCATGTGACGACGTACGGCAAGCCTGCACGGCGCACCGCGACGGTGTATTTCACGGTCGCCGGCCGTACGCCGGGCGAGGTCGCCGCCCACCTCGCGCAGCGGCGGGTCAACGTGTGGAATGGACACAACTACGCCTGGGAACTCACCGGCGCGCTCGGGATCCGGGACGCGGGTAGCGCGGTGCGCGCCGGACTGGTGCATTACAACAACGAATCAGATGTCAATCGGCTGCTCGAAGCGGTCGCGGGGTGGACTCCCTGATTGTTTGCGCGGCCTCGACCAGATGGGCGAGCGCGGCCGAGACCTCGCCGTAGCCACGCGTCTTGAGGCCGCAGTCGGGGTTGACCCACAGCCGGTCGCCGGGCACGACCTTCAGCACGGCCTCCAGCATGTCCACAACCTCGTCGACGGCCGGGACGCGGGGCGAGTGGATGTCGTACACGCCGGGGCCGAGGCCGCGGGCGAAGCCGTCCAGCTCGCCGAGGACGCGCCCGCCCGAGCGCGCGGACTCGATCGTCGTCACGTCCGCGTCGAGACCGTCGATGGCGGCGATGACCTCGTCGGCGTTCGAGTAGCACAGGTGGGTGTGGATCTGCGCGGTGTCGCCGGCGCTGGAGGTCGCGTGCCGGTACGCGGCGACCGCCCACTGTAGATACTCGTCCTGCCGTTCGCGGCGTAGCGGCAGGAGTTCGCGCAGGGCCGGCTCGTCGACCTGGATGATCGAGGTGCCCGCCGACGCGAGGTCGCGCACCTCGTCGCGTACCGCCTCGGCGACCTGGGCCACGACGTCGCGCAGCGGGATGCCCCGCCGGACGAACGACCACGCCACGATCGTGACCGGTCCGGTGAGCATGCCCTTGACCGGCCGGTCAGTCAGCGACTGGGCGTACCGGTCCAGCGCACGGTGATGGGCGCCGGGCGGCTCACGTCGCCGTGCAGGATGGGCGGGCGGGTGCACCGCGAGCCGTACGACTGGACCCAGCCGTGGCGGGTGGTGGCGAAGCCGTCCAGGTGCTCGGCGAAGTACTGCACCATGTCGTTGCGCTCCGGCTCGCCGTGCACCAGTACGTCGATGCCGAGCCGCTCCTGCAGCCGGATCACCCGTTCGATCTCGGCCTCGATCCGGCGCTCGTACTCCGGCTCGGACAGCCGCCCGGCGGTGAGCGCGGCCCGGGCGGCGCGCAGCTCACCGGTCTGCGGGAAGGAACCGATCGTGGTGACCGGCAGCTCGGGCAGCCCAAGCCGGGCCGCCTGCGCCGCGGCGCGGAACCGATACGGCGCCCGACTGTCCCATGTGGACCCAACGACGGGAGTCGCTGGCGAGGCCGCCGGCGGCGCCCCGGCCTCGCCCCGGGCCAGGCGCGCGGCCAGCTCCACCACCTCGCCCACCTTCTGGTCGGCGAACGCCAGCCGGGCCCGCAGCTCAGGGTCGAGGTCGGGCTCCTGATCCAGGTCGTACGGCACGTGCAGCAGCGAGCAGGACGTGCTGACCACGACGTCCGGGTACCGCCGCAGGGTGTGCAGCGCGGCGTCCATGTCGGTGCGCCACGGGTCGCGTCCGGACACCACGCCGGCCACGAGCGTCTTGCCGCCGAGCAGCGCGGGGTCGACCGGGTCGCCGCGGACCAGGTCCACCGCGATCGCCTCGACCTCCGTGGCGGCCAGCACCGGCAGCGCGTCGCCCAGCTCCCCGAAGTAGGAGGCGACGAGCAGGCGCGGCCGGTCGGTGAGCCCGCCCAGGCGCCCGTACGCCCGCCGCGCGGCATCGATTCCCGCGCCGGTGACCAGGGCCGGCTCGTCGAGTTGGACCCAGTCGACGCCCTCCCGCTTCAGGGCGCCGAGCAGCTCCGCGTACACGGCGAGCACGTCGTCCAGGCGGCCCAGCGGGTCGAAGCCGGCCGGGCCGTCGGCCAGCAGCAGGAACGTCACCGGTCCGACCAGCACCGGCCGGGTGGCGTACCCGAGCGCCCGCGCCTCGCGTACCTCGCGCAGTGGCTTGTCGGCGACCAGCCGAAACGCCGTGTCCGGACCGATCTCCGGGACGATGTAGTGGTAGTTGGTGTCGAACCATTTCGTCATGCGCAGCGGCGGGAGCCCGTCGGCGCCCCGGGCCATCGCGAAGTACGGGTCGGCGGCCGCCCGGTAGCGCGCCGGCACCGCGTCGAGCAGGACCGTGGTGTCCAGCACCTGGTCGTACTCGGAAAAGGTGTTGGATGGCAGGGTGTCGAGGCCGAGGGCCGCGAGGCGCTGCCAGGCCGCGGCGCGCAGCTGCGCGCCCACCCGGTCGAGGTCCGCGCGGCCGGCCCGCCCGTCCCAGTACGCCTCGAGCGCCTTCTTCAGTTCCCGCTGCGGGCCGATCCGCGGATAGCCCAGGATTGTCGATCGCACCCGGGCATCCTGCACCGGAGAAAGAGCCCGCGAGCCGTCTATAACCGCTGCTTATGTGCCCGGTGGGCATACTGGGACGTGTGGACCCGGGCCCGCCGCAGCGTGAGATCGCCTGCTTCGTGCAGGTGGCGGAGCGGCTGAGCTTCTCCCGGGCGGCGGCCGCGCTGGGCATGACACAGCCGGCGGTCAGCCAGGCGGTGGCGCGCCTGGAGCGCACGCTGGGGCTGCGCCTCTTCGACCGGAGCAGCCGCGAGGTGGCGCTGTCCGACGCGGGCAAGGTGCTCCTGCCGTACGCCGAGGCGATGCTCGACCACGCCGCGGCCTTCACCGCCGAGGCGGCCCGGCTGGCCGAGCCGGCGAGCGAATCCATCAGGCTGGCTTATTGCCCGCTCGTCGGGGCGCTCGCGGCGCGGGTCGCCCGCCGGTTGGCGCGGCGCTCGCCGGAGATCGAGGTGGAGCTGCGCCGGGCCGGGTGGAGCGCGGCGACCGCCGAGCTCACCCAGGGATACGCGGCCGCGGCGTTCATGACCACACCCTTCCCGACCGGGTACGCGATGACGGCTCGGTTCCACGTACCCGTGACGCATTTGGCCGTCCCGGCGGCCAGCCGGCTGGCGACGGCCACCCGGCTGGGGCTGGACCAGTTGTGCGGCGTACTCCTGCCGCGCCTGCGCCCGCCGGGCAGTGTGTGGCACGCGCTGGCCTCCCGGCTGCGCTCGCCGGCCGTCCCGGCCGACCTCGACGACCTGCCGGCGGCGCTCGACCTGGTCGCGGCCGGACGCGGGCTGCTGGCCGCGCCGCACCTGCTGGTGGAGACGGTACGC
Organism: Phytohabitans rumicis; assembly: GCF_011764445.1. Taxonomy (NCBI): domain Bacteria; kingdom Bacillati; phylum Actinomycetota; class Actinomycetes; order Micromonosporales; family Micromonosporaceae; genus Phytohabitans; species Phytohabitans rumicis. The sequence continues at coordinate 4,137,527 of NZ_BLPG01000001.1, read as the reverse complement.
CGGCCCGACGTGCGGTTTGTGCCGCTGGACGCCGGTGACCTGCGCATGACGTACGGCCTCGTATGGTCGCCGGAGCGGGCATCGGCGGATGTGATGGCCCTGGTGCAGTCAGGACGCCAAATTCTGCGAGTGCAGTGATGTGGCACACTCCCGCGGGTGAATACTATTCAGGGATTGCAGGAGCTCATCGTGCGGCAGCGGATCCGCATGATGGTGAATCAGTACGAGGTGCACGCGGCCGGGCCGGACGGCTCCGAGGCCGGGATGGTCGCGTTCGCGCAGCAGAAGCGCATGGCCTTCAAGGAGCAGGTGACGCTCTACACCGACGACACCAAGCAGCAGCCCGTGTTGGGCTTCAAGGCCCGCTCGGTGATGGATCTGGGCGCCACGTACGACGTGACCGACCCGGCCGGTGCGCAGATCGGCCTGTTCCGCAAGGACTTCAAGCGGTCGCTGCTGCGCTCGACATGGATCGTCGAGCAGGGCGGCATGCCCCCGGCGACCGGCCAGGAGCGCAGCCAGCTGGTGGCGATCCTGCGCCGCTTCGTCGAGTCGCTGTCGTTCCTGCCTTACCACTTCGACTTCGTGTATGAGGACGGCCAGCCGGCGTTCTCGGTGGTGAAGAAGTGGGGCCTGCGCGACAAGTACGTCGTCAGCATCCAGGACCCGCGCCTCGACCGCCGCCTCGTCATCGCGATGGCGGTGGGCCTGGACGCGCTCCAGGGCCGCTGATCCTCGGTGGGGAGTCGGGGCTCTGCCGGTCTCGCCTGACAGGCAAACCCCCGACTCCCGTGGCGGCAGCGTCAGTACAGGACCGGCGAGCCCGTCAACTCCCGAACGAACCCACCCTTACCGTCGTTGTCGATGTCGACGGAGAGGGTGCCGTCCCCGGTCCAGCCGCCGGTCAGCGTGGTGTAGACCCAGCTCGTGTAGCACGTCCCGTCATCCCAGAAGCCTTCGTTCATGTCGGCCAGCAGGTTGCAGTTTTTCCAGGCGATGTGGCCGTCGTAGCGCTCCAGCCGAGTACCGAGGGTGAACAGGTCGTAGCGCTTCTGGCCCAAGGCCAGGTCTGCTACGTCGGTTTCCTTCCAGCTGATGTAGGCGCGAAGGTACTTGCCGCTTCGCTGGACGCAAACCTTGAACGCCGCCGCGTGGTCGGGCTTGCCGGGCAGGGCGAACCTCTTCTCCTGCCAGCCGGCCAGCGGCCGCTGATCGAGGAGGGTCGCAGCGGGGCATACAAGCTGCATACATCTGAGTGTTTCGATGTTCGCGCGGAGGTTTCAAGGCGTGGCGGGCTTGCAGCGCACTGCCTCTACCGGGCCGCGGAGCACGCACCGGCCCGCCGCGTACGGCACGACGGCCGTGTCGCCGGCCCGGACCGCGAGCGGGGCGTCGTGCTCGGCTTCGAGTACGCCGGACCCGGACGTCACCACGACGACCGAGAACGCCGGCTCCAGCACGCTCTCCGGGTCGGGGTGGAGCCGTTCGGCCGCGAAGAACGGGTCGGCCAGCTCGGTGAAGAGCCGCTGTACGCCGGGGCGATCGCCCGCCCGCGTACCGCGCAGGCCGGTCAGGCGGTCCGGCGTCCACGCCGCCCGGTCCACGCAGGACAGTGCGAGGTCGTAGCCGAGGCCGAGGTGCCCGGCGGCGGCCCCGTCAATGGCGAACCCTTCCCACTCCAGGAGCACCGAGAAGTCGGTGGGCTCCTGCACCTCGACCAGGAGGATGCCCGCGCCGATCGCGTGTGGCACGCCGGCCGGGCAGAGCACCGCGTCGCCGGCCCGCACCGGCACCGCGTTCGTGGCGGCCAGCATGGCGTCGACCCGCTGATTCGCGACCCAGTCCGCCAGCTCCTCCGGCTCGACGTCCCGGGCGAAGCCCAGGTGTACGACCGCGTCCGGGGCCGCTTCGACGATGACCCACGCCTCCGTCTTGCCGTACGGGGAGGCGAGGTGGTCGGTGGCGAACGGGCGGTCGGGGTGGACGTGCAGCGGGAGGCGCTGGCCGGCGTCGAGCAGCTTCACCAGGATGGCCGGGTCGGCGCCGTGGGCGGCCACGTGCTCCTTGCCGAGCCACCACTTCGGGCTCTCCGCGATCGCGTCGGCCAGGAGTTGCCCGTCCGGCAGCGTGGTCAGGCCCAGCGGCGCCTGCTGGAAGCGGCTCGTGGTGGAGGCGATCCAGTCCTCCGGGTAGAACGGGTCCTCCGGCGCCGCGACGCCCCGGAAGCGGTGGATGCGGCCCGCACCGCGGTAGAACGAGCGCGGCGTGTTCGCGGGTAGGAGCGTCATTACTGGTCCTTCGAGTTGCCGATATTTGCAAGAGTATGCTTGTTGTTGCAGGATTTCGCAAGATCTGACACGGCCTGCCGGACGCCACTGCCTCCGTATTAGTTGGCACGCCAAACTATTGACAGCTCACAGTCGCATGTGTGAATCTCTGCCACGGAGCCGGCGCGGAAGCCTGGGCAGCTTCCCTCATCACCACCTCACTAGCGCCTGCTTCCCTTTAGGAGCCCTACATGCGAAGAAGTCTTGCCGGCGTGCTCGCGACCGTCGTGACCGCCGGCGTGGTGGCCGTCGTGGCCCAGGCCGCCCTCAGCACCACAACCGCGTCGGCGGCCGCCTCGGACCCGTACAACTGGAAGAACGTGCGGATCGATGGCGGCGGGTTCGTGCCGGGCATCATCTTCAACCCGACCGAGCGCAACCTCATCTACTCCCGTACCGACATCGGCGGCGCGTACCGGTGGGACCAGGCCGGCCAGTCGTGGATCCCGCTGCTGGACAAGTACGGCTACAGCCAATGGGGATACAACGGCGTCGTCAGCCTGGCCACCGACCCGGTGCAGACCAACCGGGTGTACGTGGCCGCGGGCATGTACACGAACTCGTGGGACCCCAACAACGGTGCGATCCTGCGCTCCACCGACAAGGGCAACACCTGGGCCGAGTCGCCGCTGCCGTTCAAGCTCGGCGGCAACATGCCGGGCCGCGGCATGGGCGAGCGGCTGGCGGTCGACCCCAACCGCAACAGCGTCCTGTACCTGGGCGCGCCGAGCGGCAACGGCCTGTGGCGAAGCACCGACTACGGCGCCACCTGGGCGAAGGTCACCAACTTCCCCAACGCCGGCAACTACGTGGCCGCACCCGGCGACGTGTACCAGGGTGACAACCAGGGCATCGTCTGGGTGACGTTCGACAAGCGCAGCGCCACCGCCGGAAACACCACCCAGACCATCTACGTCGGCGTGGCGGACAAGCAGAACACCGTCTACCGCACCACCAACGGCGGTACGACGTGGGAGCGGGTCGCCGGCCAGCCGACCGGATACATCGCCCACAAGGGAGTGTTGGACACGGTCGGTGGCTTCCTCTACATCGCCACCAGCGACACCGGCGGCCCGTACGACGGTGCCAAGGGCGACGTGTGGAAATACAACACCGCGACCGGCGCGTGGACGCAGATCAGCCCGATCCCGTCGAGCAGCGCCGACGACTACTTCGGGTACAGCGGCCTGACGATCGACCGGACCGCGCCGAACACCATCATGGTGGCGACCCAGATTTCCTGGTGGCCCGACGTCATCTTCTTCCGCAGCACCGACGGCGGCACGACCTGGACCCGGATCTGGGACTGGAACGGCTATCCAAACAGGACCAAGCGCTACACGATGGATATCAGCTCGGCGCCGTGGCTTTCGCTGGGCGCCAACCCGTCGCCGCCGGAGGAGACCCCGAAGCTCGGCTGGATGACCGAGTCCATGGAGATCGACCCGTTCGACGGCAACCGCTTCATGTACGGCACCGGAGCCACCATCTACGGCGCCACCAACCTGAAGAACTGGGACACCGGCAGCACGGTCACCATCCGCCCGATGGTGAAGGGCCTGGAGGAGACGGCCGTACTCGACCTGATCAGCCCGCCGTCCGGCGCGTCCCTGATCAGCGGCCTCGGTGACATCGGCGGCTTCCGGCACACCAACCTGGACGCCGTACCGCCGATGATGTTCCAGCAGCCGTACTTCACCAGCACCACCAGCCTGGACTACGCCGAGACCAACCCGAGTGTGATGGTGCGGTCCGGCAACTTCACCGACGCGGACCGGCCCAACGACAGCCATGCCGCGTTCTCCACCGACGGTGGGGCCAACTGGTTCCAGGGCGGCGAGCCCGGCGGCATCAACTCCGGCGGCACGATCGCCGCGGCTGCGGACGGCAGCCGGTTCGTCTGGGCGCCCGGCGACTCGGGCATCCAGGTGCACTACTCGGTCGGCTTCGGCAACAGCTGGTCGCAGTCGCAGGGCATCCCGGCGAACGCGGTCATCGAGTCCGACCGGGTCAACTCGCAGAAGTTCTACGGCGTCAGCAACGGCACGTTCTACGTCAGCACCAACGGCGGACAGACGTTCACCGCGGCGGCGACCGGCCTGCCCACCACCGGCGTCAAGTTCAAGGCCGTACCCGGCCGGGAGGGCGACATCTGGCTGACCGGCAGCACCGGGCTCTTCCGCTCGACCAACTCCGGCACGAGCTTCACCAAGCTGACGAACGTCACCGAGGGGGTCAACGTCGCCTTCGGCAGGGCGGCGCCCGGGCAGTCGTACCAGGCGGTCTTCCTGGTCGGCACGGTCGACGGCGTCAAGGCCGTGTACCGGTCGGACAACACCGGCACGACCTGGCTGCGGATCAACGACGACCTTCACCAGTACGGCAACATGGGTGAGGCGCTCGCCGGTGACCCCCGCATCTACGGCCGCGTCTACCTCGGCACCAACGGCCGGGGCGTGCTGTACGCGGACCGCACCGGCGGCACGCCGACAACGCCGCCGACAACGCCACCTACAACGCCGCCAACCACCCCGCCGACGACGCCTCCCACGACGCCGCCGACGACCCCACCCACCACGCCCCCGACCACTCCGCCCACGTCCAGCCCCGCTGGTAGCTGTGCGGTGACATACACGATCGCCGGTCAGTGGACCGGCGGGTTCCAGGGTGAAGTGAAGATCACGAACACCAGCGCCACCGCCGTCAACGGCTGGACGCTGGTCTGGTCGTTCGCGAACGGCCAGCAGATCTCGCAGATCTGGAGCGCCACACACACCCAGAGCGGGGCGACCGTGACCGCTCGGAACGTGAGCTACAACGGCTCGATCGCGGCCGGCGCCTCGACGACGTTCGGCTTCCTCGCAAGCTGGACCGGGAGCAACGCCAAACCGACCGCGTTCACCTTGAACGGCTCGGCTTGCTCGGTGAGCTGAGCTGAGGCTGGCCGGCCCGGTGGCCGCCGGGCCGGCCAGCGACCAAAGTCGTACCCGGATAGACCGCGGGCGGACGCGGTGCCCGCCATGCGTTGGCAGGCTGAACGCATGGACAACGAGACGGTCGTCTCCGATCCCGCCTGGGCGACGGCCGTGATGTGGGGCGGCCTCCCGGTCGCCGGCGCCGGCGCCGCGTGGGCGCTCCAGGCGGCGGCGGGGTGGCTGGCGTCGCTGCCGTGGGTCCCGTTCGAAGGACCGCTCAACCTCGTCGCCTCCGTCGCCGACGCCGAGCCGCAGGCCACCATCGGCGCCCTCGCCATCGGTGGGCTGGCCGGCCTCGTGCTCGCGTTCATCGGGGCGCAGGAGACGCTGTCCGTCACGGTGGCCGGCGACCGCGTGCTGCTGGGGCGCGGCGACTCGGCCCAGGAGATCGGCCGGGCCGCGGTCACCGCCGTCTTCGTGGACGGCAAGAAGCTCGTCCTGCAGGGCCGGGACGCCGAGGAAATTGCCCGGGAGGGCTTCGACCTGAGCGCCGATCGGCTCCGCGAGGCGTTCGTCGCGCACGGTTACCCCTGGGCGACCGGCGGTGACCCGTACCGGAGCGATTTCCGGCGCTGGGTGCCGGACGACCCGGACCTGCCGGGAAGCGCCGCCGCCGTGCTCAAGGCCCGCGCGAAAGCGCTGGACAAGGACGACAAGACCGACATCAAAGAGTTGGGTACGGAGTTGGCAAAGCTCGGCATCGTGGTACGCGAGGAAGGCAAGCGCCAGTACTGGCGGCGCACCCGGCAGCACAGTTAGCCTGTGCCGCGTGACCGCCATGGGGGGAGTGGTCGCGCCGCCGCTGCCACCGCGGCCGCGCCGCTACCGGACGCTGAGCGCCGCCGTCGTCGAGACCGGCGCCGTGCTGGCCACCGCGTTGCGCCTACTGTGGCGGCACTGGCCGGCGCTGTTCGCGCTCTACTTCGCGGGCGCCGCGGCGCGGGAGTTCATCCTCATCGGGGCGGTGCGGGCGAGCAAGCTCAACGGCGTACTCGGGGCGCTGGTCGTCATCCTCGGCCCGGTCGCCACGCTCGTCGCGCTCGTGCTGATGCTGCGCGTCATCCGCCCGTCGCTGCCCTGGCTGGCCGCCGCGACGGCGCCGGACGCCACCGACCCGGCCCGCCCGAAGACCCTCATGGACCACCTGGCCAGCGCCCTGGTGCCGTTCCTCGCCGTGTACGCGTCGTGGGGCTACCTCGAGGAAGACATCTCCCAGTACGTGTACGACGTGTGGGCCGACGCGACCTTCGGCGATGCCCGCATCTTCAGCGATCCCGGCGTGGTCCGCCGCGAACTGGCCGACCGACTGCCGTTCGACGTCACCGTGACGCTCGTTGCGGTGATCGCGGTGGCGGTGCTCCTGCGCTGGCTGCTGAACTGGTGGCAGGGCAAGCGCCGCTGGTGGGTGCTCGGACTCGTCGGCGCGTACGTCGAGGTCATCTGGATCATCGTCTCGGTGGCCGCGCTCAACAACGCCCGCGACCCGCTGACCACCTGGGTGATGGAACGCCGGGTGGTGCTCTGGGTGCAGGACGCGTGGAACAGCACAGTGGACAAGCTCGGGCCGTTGACGAACCCCGTACGGACCGCCGGCGAGTGGCTCGCCGGTGCCATCGCCAACGCCGACACCGTCATCGTCGTACCACTGGCGTGGCTGGCCGTCGGCGCGGTCGTGTACGGCCACAAGCTCGCCCCGCCCGCGCCGTCCGGGTCGGAACTGTTGCAACGGGCGAGCAAGCGATGGAACGCGCTGCCCAAGCCCGTACGCGTCGTCGGCACCAACGTGACCGCCGACGTACGGGAGCGGTTCACGCCGCTGGTGCACGGCATCCGCGTCATCGCCCGCGCCGGGTTGGCCCCGATGCTCTTCTTCTGCGTGGCGTTCCTGGTGGCGCAGACCGCGCGCGACTGGATGTGGGAGGCGGAGCGCTTCCTCATCGGGCCCCGCGACCTCGAGGAAGTGTGGATACCGATCTCCGGCCCGCTCGCCCTCCTCAACGACGCGGTCGGCGTGGTACTGCTGGCGTGCCTGTTGGGCGCCGCCGTCGACCGCGTCCTCCGCCTCCAACCGCTACCACCTCCCGACGCCCCCGCCCCCGCCTTCACCCCCGAGTAGGGCGCCCTCAAGGCCGGGTAGTTGGCGACTGTGTCGAGAAGTTGCCCGCCCAGGGGCAACTGTTCGCCACGGTCGCGGCGTAGGTCGGCCCCGCCGTCGAACACATCACCGGCCCGGTGGGCGGACCGGGATCCAGCGGCTGGTTGTGTCGGATACATCCGGGTGCAGGCCCGGCCCACCCCTTAGCCAGGTCGAAGCTGGCAGTAGATCTAGACGAGTTAGGGCTCGATGTCAGCCATAACTCGTCTAGATCTACCCCGCCTCGTCGCTGCCTTGACGTCCGCACCGGTCCCTAATGTTGCGGCCTTGAGGGCGCCCCTGTTGGGTGGCCCTACTCAGGTCGCGTCGGTGCGATCGGCCTGCCGCAGGACGGTGGCCGCGTGGTTGGCGACTGTCTGGCCGAAGATGCCGTCGACGTGGCCGCAACCGGGGCAGTAGAGGTCCTTGCTCAGCGGCTTGCCGCAGTTGGCGCACGTGCCGTGGTCGTCCGGGTCGACGTAGCGGGTCAGCGCCTCGGTGAGGGCGTGCACCGCCCGCGCGCTGAGCTGGAGTGTTTCGCGGGCCCGGCCGACCTGCACCTGCAGGGACATGACCGTGGTGTCGGGCTCCGGGTCGTGGGCGGTGATCCTGGCGAGAAACGCATTCATCGCTTCGATCGGGTCCATCCCGCGTGCAGAAGTCACTGCGGCACCCTAGCCAATCCCTAAGCGGGGAGGCGGGCGTAGCGCGGCATGGAGGTCGCGCGGGAGACCCAGACGGCGGCCGGCGTGGCTGACTCGGGCAGGACGAAGTACGTCACCGTTTGCCATGGCGAAGGCGCGTTGTCGTCCTCCGGTGTACATGCTGGAAAGCCCACGCGGGCGCCATCCAGCTCGTCCGGGTTAGGGCCGAACATGCGGCCGTCCTTGTCTTCCAGTGCGAGCGTGCAGCCCCCGACCGCCTTGGTGGTGGACGCCTCGAACGTGATGGTGGCGCGCCAGACCCGCGTGCCCGCGGGCACCGGAAACGGCTCGCCACCGTAGGTTTTGACGTCGGTCGTGGGGGCCAGCTCGGCGAGCTTGATGCGGGCGTCGGAGTAGCTGACCCAGCCATCCGCGCCGGGGTTGACCGCTTCGTGGAAGTCGACCCGGTTGTAGACGTCCAAACCCTCCTTGACCCCCGGACCCATGGCCAGCGCGAGGACCGGCACCAGCGCCAGCAACCCCCACAGGTTCCGGCGCCACCAGCCCTTCGGGGCGGTCGGGGCATGGACCGCCGCGGGCTGGACAACGAGACCGGGCGGCGGGACAGCTGGCGGCGCCAATGGGGGAGGGCCCGGCGGTGCGGCCGTCCACAATGGCGGGCCGGCGGCCGGTGCTGGCAGCGGGACCGGGGGCGACGGAGTCGGGGGCGGCGGTGCTGGCGGCGGGCCAGCACTGGGGGCGGCGGCGAGCAGGGCCAGCGCCGCGGGCGTCAACGGCGGCGGCGTCGTGGCCAGCGGCTGTGTCGGTGCCTCCAGAGGGGCGACAGATGAGGGCGGCGGGAAAGGGGTGGGGGACTGTGCAAAGCCGCGGGCTGTGACCTGCGGTAGAGCCGCTGTGTCCGCGTCGACAGGGCGCTGGATCGCGGCGGTGACGGGCTCGTCGGGCTGCACCGCGGGGATGACTGCGGTGTCGGTCTCGCCCGGTTCGGGAGGCGGGGGTGGCGGCGGGGCCCACGGCGACAGCGGGGGCTGGGTCACGGTGCCACCGCCGGGGTCTTGAAGATCACCGGTTCTTGGTTGGTGGCCCACTTGTCGATGGTCGCGGTGTCGAACTTCGGCAGCTCGATCTCCGCCATCCCGTCCATGCGCTGGTCGATCAGTGGCGCGGCGAGCCGGATGCGCAGCGAGGTGGCCACGTCGCGGGGCACCTCGAACGCGATCTCGCCTTCGACCGGGATGCCGGGCTGGAGCGTACGGCCGGCGGTGAACGGCTGGTCGAACCGGCCCGTGGCCCGGTAGACGCGGTCCTTGTCGTCCACCAGCGCCGCATAGTTGAGCAGGGTGTCCTCGGTTGTCGCGGTGATCCGTACCTGGACCAGGATCCAGACGCCGTCGGTGTCGTGGCCGGTGCCGCGGAAGCCGACCACCTTGGCGCCCCGGACCTCGAGCACCTTGGCCTCGAAGGAGCGCGCCGACACGGAGTCGCCGACCTGGCCGGCGGAGATGTACGGGCGTTCGCGGGCGTCGGCGCGGGCACCGTCGACGGGACGCCAGTTGGCGACCAGCCCGCCGACCGCCAGCGCCGCGACGACCAGGGAGCCGACGCTCGCCCGGGTGCCGGCGCGCTGGACCGGGCCGGGTGGCGCCCGGTGGCTGCGTACCTGCTCGGGGTCGGTGCCGGGTGGGTTCATGCTTCGCGCCGGTCTTCGATGGGCACCGTCAGCTCGGCGCGTGGCTCCAGGTCGAGCCACTCCATGCTCCGGCCGAGGGTGTCGAGCCGGTACGTCTTCTGGTAGATGGTCACCCGCATCTCGGTCGGCACGGGCACGCTGCCGGACTGCTCCCACAGGAAGGCCAGCTTTTCCGGCATGCCCGGGTTGAGGTAGTCGACCGGGGTCGCGTCGCGTACGACCAGGATGCGGTCAGGCTCGTCCGGGTGGAGCAGGCCGTCAACCCCCGAGATGTCGACGATCTCCCGCATGTCGTTGCGGCTCTCCGGGGCGGTGACCTCCACTGTGGCCACCACCGCGACCCAGTGGTTGGCGTCGTCCTGCAGGCTCAGCCCGGGCAACTCGCCGACGAGCCGGCCGCCGGTCACCGTCACGTTCCACGGCTCGCCCTTGTTGAGCTCGTTGAGCGTGGCGGGCGGGATCTCGGGCTTCCTGACCTGCTCCAAGCCGCCGAAGAGACCGGACGCGGCGAGCGCCGCGGCCCCGGCGCTCAAACCGAGCCAACGCAGTGGAATAGCGACAATACGGGCGCCGAGCCCCTGCCGGCCCGCGCCCGGCCCCCCGCCGACGCTTGACACGATTCCGGAGCATAGGCGCTGCCCGCCGCCTCAGCTAGCCTCGATTTGGGTACGGCCAGCCGTTGGGAACGCAACCGTGCATGCCGTAGATGTGGGTCTGCATGACGGGTGCCGGTTTGCCCTTTCCGGGGCAGGTGGCGTGCCTGTGGCCCAGGAAGTGACCCACCTCATGGTTGACCACCGTATGGCGGTACATGTCCACATTGCCGTTGTAGGCCGGGATCGCCAGGAGCCACCGTTTTATGTTGATGATGACGTTCTCCTGGCCACGGCAGGAGACCTCGCCGCCGGTGTCCAGGCCGTACGAGCCGCAGATGCGGTCGACGGTGTCCGGCGTGGAGAGCCGCACGATGAAGTCCACGCTGCCGGCGGCCGGGCGTTGAAAGGCCCACTGGCCGGCGGCCGTCCATCCCCGCGGGTCGGCCAGGATCTGGTCGACCCACTCGGCGAACTCCTCCGGATCCTCGTCCAGGCCCCGCTCCACCTCGACCCGGTAGCGCAGCACCTTTCCGGTGCCGACCCGCTTCGCGCTGCCGCTGGCCTTGCGAAACGTTCCCTCGCCCGACTGCGGAAACGTGGGCGGCGGGGTGGTGGGCGGGGGCGTCGGCTTGGCGGTGGTGGGCTTGACGGAGGTTGGCGTCGGATCGCTCGAAGCCCCGGACCAGGCGGCGGGCGTACCCGAATTATCACCAATCGCGTAGCCGGCGGTTGCGATCAGGAGCCCGCCCACGACGGCGGCGAGGGCCGCGACAACGACGCTTTTCATATCTGGAAGGTACGAACGTGCTTATGAAGAACCATTGAAGAAGCCGTCTGTCTGCCGTTCTTCACTGCATCTTCACCGCATCAGCATGCAGTATGGAACACCATGAGCGCGCGGATCCTGGTCGCCGAGGACGACCCCAAGCAGGCCAACCTGGTCCGGGTCTACCTGGAGCGGGAGGGTCACAGCGTGTTGCTCGTCGGCGACGGCCGGGCCGCGCTGGAGCAGTGCCGGACGCGCCGGCCCGACCTGGTGGTGCTCGACGTGATGATGCCGCTGGTGGACGGGCTGGACGTGTGCCGGATCCTGCGCGGCGAATCAGACGTGCCGATCCTGCTGCTGACCGCCCGGACCACCGAAGAGGACGTGCTGCTGGGCCTCGACATCGGGGCGGATGACTACATCACCAAGCCGTACAGCCCGCGCGAGCTGGCCGCGCGCGTGCGCGCGCTGCTCCGCCGTGCCGGCGCGGTGAGCGCCGGCAACCACGCGGTGCTGCGCGTCGGCGACCTGGAGATCGATCCAGGCCGATTTGAGGTACGCGTGGCGGGGCGGCCGATCGTGTTGACGGCGAAGGAGTTCGGGATCCTGGAGGTGCTGGCGGCCGAGCCGGGGCGGGCCTTCACCCGGGCGCAGATCATCGACCGTGCGTTCGGGTTCGATCACTACGTGTTGGAGCGCACGGTGGACGCGCACGTGATGAACCTGCGCCGCAAGATCGAGGAGGACGCCGCCGAGCCGCGGTACGTGCAGACCGTCTACGGGCGGGGATATCGCCTGGCGGACTCTTGAGCTTTCGCCTGCGGGTCCTGGCGCTGGTCATGCTGGTGGCGGTCACCGCCATCGGGGCGACCGCCTGGCTGACGCTGCGCCAGGCGTCGCAGCAGATCACCGAGTCGGACCGGGCCGACCAGCGCGTGGTCCAGCTGGTCCACGACCAGCTGCTGTCGTACGGGCAGCGGCACGGCACGTGGGAAGGCGTGCCATCCACGGTCATCGACCTGGGGCAGCAGACCGGCGAGCGGATCCACCTGGCCAGCGAGACCGGCGTCGTGGTGTCGGACACCGACCAGCTCGACGGCCGAACCGCGCGCCCGCTGGGCAGCGATGTGACGCTGGTCGACCCGCGCCCAACCATCACCCTGCCAACCAACGGTGACCCGTCGGGCTCCGTGCTCAAATCGATCACCGTGTACCGCTTGGGGGTGCGGTTCGCGGCCTGCCTCACCCGTAGCGGGTACGACGTCACGATGACGAGTGGCGCGCTGGGCGTCCCGGGGTTCGCGGCGGCCGCCGGCACCGACAAGACGGCCGAGGCCGACTGCCAGGAACGGGCCCGCGAGCCCGGCCGCGACCTGGCGGTGGACCAGCAGCGGATCGAGGCGTGCCACGCCGGCGTGGAATTCGAGCCGCTGAGCACCTGCCTGGCGCGCGTGTTCACCGACCAGATCAGCGACGTGGCGGCCGTGCCGCTGCGGGTCACCATCGGAGTGGTCGGCGAACAGCAGTCGCCGCTGCAGGCCGGGCCGATGCTCGCCGCCGCGGCCGGCGTCGCGGTCCTGGCCATCGCGGGTACGGCGCTGCTCAGCCGCCGGGTGCTACGCCCGATCGCGCGGCTCACCGAGGCGGCGGGCCGGCTCGGCAAGGGCGACCTGAGCAGCCGCGTCGCCGTCGTCGGGAGCGACGAGGTGGCGGAGCTCGGGCGGTCGTTCAACCGGATGGCCGACTCGCTGCAACGCGGCGAAGAACGCCAGCGCCGGCTGGTCGCCGACGTCGCCCACGAGCTGCGTACGCCGCTGGCGAACCTGCGCGGCTACCTGGAGGCGCTCAAGGACGGCGTGATCGCGCCGGACGTCGACCTCTTCGCGTCACTGCACGAGGAGGCGGTGCTCCAGCAGCGCATCGTCAACGACCTGCAAGACTTGGCGCTGGCCGAGGCGGGGACGCTGAACTACCACCGGACCGTCATCGACCTGGCCGAACTGATGGAGACCAGCCGGGCCGCGCACCACGCCGTGGCGGAGTCCGCGGGCGTACGGCTGGTCGTGGCCGCCGTGTCGCCCGTCCTGGTGCACGCCGACCCGGACCGGCTCCGGCAGGTGCTCGGCAACCTGGTGACGAACGCGCTGCGCGCCACCCCCGCGGGCGGGAGCGTGACGCTGGCGGCGGCGCCGGTCGGCCCCTCCGTGGTCGTGCGGGTGGCCGACACGGGGACGGGCATCGCGGCACGCTCACTGCCGTACGTCTTCGACCGATTCTGGCGGGCCGACTCGGCGCGTGGCCGCCGTACGGGCGGGAGCGGGCTGGGGTTGGCGATCGCCCGCCAGATCGTGACCGACCACGGCGGCACCATCACGGTGGCGAGCGAACTGGGCGTGGGCACGACGTTCACCATCACGCTTCCTCCGCTGGCGGCTCCGCCGTTCACCCCGGCCGCCGCCTCCCAACCGCGCCACTCCGTCCCCGCCGAAAGCCCACGATCGGCGTAGCCCTCAACTCCCGCCCCTATATCCAGCCCGCGCCCGCGCCCGGCTCGCGCCCGCGCCCGGCTCGCGCCCGCGCCCGGCTCGCGCCCGCGCCCGGCCCGCGCCCGCGCCCGGCCCGCGCCCGCGCCCGGCTCGCGCCCGGGCCTCGGCCCCGCGCCGTCGATCAAGGGCATATGGTCGTGCTTTGATCTCTAATCCACGGCCGTTTGCCCTTGATCGACGCGAAAGTCCTTGATCGACGGCGCGGGCGGAGCGGGTTGGGTGCCGGGCGTGGGCGCTTGAGCGTGGCGGCCCACCCGTGCCGAGGGTGGCGGGGTGCGGCCCACGGTTGGCGCGGGCGAGGCGCCCTGCGTTCGGCGCCGAGGCGGTGTGCGAGCCCCGACACTGGGCCGGCCCTCCGGAGGCAATGTCGGGGACATTGCTGCTTCCTAGGGTCGCTGAGGCAGCAGTTTCCGGGACATTGCGCAGATCTTGATTCGAGCGGCCTCGCCGCCCGCCCCGCCCACCAAAAGGGGCCCCTATGGGGTGCGGACCCTGAGGAGGGCGCCCCTACACCCGCCCACGCAGGTATAGGGGCGCCCTCCTCACGCGCGAACACCCAATAGGGGTCCCCTTCTGGGGGCAGGCGCACACCCCAGGACCGCCGCCACCCCACCCACGACCCGCACCCTGCGTCGATCAAGGACTTTCGCGTCGATCAAGGGCAAACGGCCGTGGATTAGAGATCAAAGCACGACCATATGCCCTTGATCGACGAGGAAGTCCTTGATCGACGCAGGGAGAGGGATGGAGGGGACGGGGTGAGGAGTGGGGATGGGTTAGAGGTAGCGGATGTGGGGCGGGTTCGGAGGCGGAGGGTGGAGAGCAGCGCGACCAAGAGCGTTGCCGCCAGCGTGAAGAGGACGCCGTGCAGCAGGCCGCGGGTCAGGTACTCGGTGCCGGTGTGGTCGACGGCGTACGTGCCGAGCTCGCGGCTGGACCAGAACGGCGTGATCCGCGTAACGGAGTCGGCCGGGTCGATCATCATCTGGACGCCGACCACGACGAGCAGGAGCAGTGTGCCCTCCAGGTCGCGCGGCACCACCGCCCCGATCAGCAGGCCGAACGGTGCGGCCACCGTGACCGTGAGCAGCATCGCCAGGGCGACCGCGCCGAGGCGTACCTGGTCGCCGTGGTCGACGGCGATCAGCAGGAAGAATGCTGCCGCGATGGACAGGCCGAGTAGCCACATCGCGGCCAACCGACCGAGGTAGAGGTGGTGGCTGCGGTAGCCGGACAGCCGTAGGCGGGGCTCGATCGGCCGGCTGGTGCCGCTGGCGAAGAGCGCCGCGGTGCTGACCGCCCAGGCGATGCCCAGCAACAGGAACCGGATCGACTGCCCGACGTGGTCGCCCCGCCGGACCAGGTAGAACGCCAGCGGGAGGGTCAGCAGCAGGACGAGTACGCCCCGGCGGCGCAGCATCTCGCGCAACGCCATCTCGGCGACGGTAATGATCCTCATGCGGCTCCCTCCAGCGTGACCACCTGATCCACCTGGTCCAGTTGGCTCAGCAGGTGGGTAACCACCACGATCGCCCGGCCCTCGTCGCGCCAGCGCCACACGTGCTGCCAGAAGTCGAGGTACGTGCCGCGGTCGAACCCCTGGTACGGCTCGTCCAGCAGCAGCACGTCGGGGTCGCCCATGGACGCCATCACCAGGTTGAGCTTTTGCCGGGTGCCGCCGGACAGGTGGCGCGCCTGCACGCCAACGGTCGGCTCCCACTGCAACGTGGCGGCGCCGGCCCGGCCGACCCGCCGGGACTGGGCGCGGTCCATGCCCCGGCCGGCGCCGACCAGGACGAAGTGCTCGTCGGGCAGGAGGAAGTCGTACGTGCCGGCGTCTTGCGGGCAGTAGCCCAGCACGCCGTCCACGACCACCGTGCCCGAGTCGGGGGAGACCAGGCCGGCGCAGATCCGCAGGAGCGTGCTCTTGCCGCATCCGTTGGCGCCGACGATGGCCGCCACTTCGCCCGCCCGTACGGTCAGGTTGACGTCCTTGAGGACGGCGCGGCGGCCGTACCGCTTGGTGATCCGGCGGGCGTCGAGCCGGACGCCGCCGGGCGGACGCCGTGGTGGGCGGCGCTGGGCGGTGAGGCTCTCGGCGACGGCGGTCGCGTATCCCTGTGGCGTGCCGAAGGCCCGCAGCGCCGGCTGGCCGCTGTCGCGCAGGTGGGCGGCGGCCTCGGCGATGACGTGGCGTGCCACGTCCGGGCCGAGCTGCTGCCGGGCCAACTCCTGGCCGAGGGCGTGCAACCAGTGGTCATTGTTCATGCTGAGAGCCACCTCCCAATATGGCGTCCACCCGGCCGGCGAACGCGGCCCAGTCGGCGGTCAGCTGGCGCATGCTCTGCTCCCCGGACGGGGTGAGCCGGTAGTACTTGCGGGCCGGACCGGCCTCGCCTTCGCGCCACTCGGCCGCGACCAGCCCGGTGCGCTGCAGGCGCAGCAGCACCGGGTACAGCGTGCCGCCCTGGATCTGGCCCATCCCGGCCTCGTCGAACGCCTGGGCCAGCTCGTAGCCGTATGACTCGCGGTGGCTCAGCAGCGCCAGCACGCAGACGTCGAGTACGCCGCGCAGCCACTGACCCCGCCGGTCTTGATCCACGCCGAAGAAGGTAGCACGGCTACCTAGATAGTGCCGCCATCTAGTGGGCGCCACTCGTCCGGACCGTCGAGCAGCGCGCGGATCGCGTCGTACGCCTCGTCCTCGCTGTCGTACTCATAGAAGCGGGAGATGCCCTCGGCGCCGCCTGCGCGCTGCTCGACGTACCACTGGTCGGCGTCGTTACGCAGGAACACGTCCTTGCGTGCGATCCGCCCCCATTTGCCGTTCCACCAGTGTTTTCGCTGCTCCATCGGCACACTGTATAGAACAGATGTTCGACTATCGCTGCCCGGGGACCTGGGTCTTGGTGGCGTTGGCGACGAGCGCGTCGCGGATCTCGGTGAGCAGCTTGATCTCCTCGCTGGGGGCGGCGGGCGGCGGCTCCTCGCCCCGCCGGCGCCGCTCGGCCAGCCTGTTCATCGGCATGACGATGAGGAAGTAGAGGGCCGCGGCGGTCAGCAGGAAAGTGATGGCGGCGTTGACGAACGCGGCCCAGTCGAAGTCCACGCCGCGGATCTTCCAGACGCCGGCGAGCTGGCCGCCGCCGCCGAGGACCTGTATGAGCGGCTTGAGGAAGGAGTTGGTGAGCTGTGTCACCACGGCCGTGAACGCGGCGCCGATCACGATGCCGACCGCCAGGTCGACGACGTTCCCGCGCATGATGAAGTCCTTGAAACCCTTGAGCATGACCAGCACCGTAGTGCCTGCGGCGGTCATACCTCCAGAAACGCACCCGCCTCGGCCGCCGCCCGATCCGGGTCGCCGGCCCGGATCGCGTCCACCAGCCGCGTGTGATCCACATACCGGTCCGGGTGCAGCTCGCCGCCCACCCCTTCGGCGATCGTGGCGCGCATGGCCGCGTCGAAGGACGCGTACAGCTCCGCGAGCATCGCGTTGTGCGCGGCCGCCACGATCACGATGTGCAGCGCCGCGTCCGCCTCGACAAAAGCGGAGACCCGGCCGGATCGCCACGCGGCCTCGCGGTCCGCGAGCGCGCCGTCGAGCGCCGCCAGGTCTTTCTTGGTACGCCGTAGCGCGGCCAGCCGTGCCGCCTCCACCTCGAAGGCCCGGCGCACCTCGACCGCCTCGGCCGTCCGGGCGGCCGCCAGCCGGCGGGTCACCGCACCGGACATCTCGTCGGACGAGATCACATAGGTGCCCGAGCCCTGACGGCACTCCAGCACGCCGGCGTGCACCAGCGCGCGCACCGCCTCCCGGACCGTGTTACGGCCCACGCCGAGCGCCTCGACGAGCCGCGGCTCGGTCGGGATCCGGGCGCCGACCGGCCACTGCCCGCTGGCGACCTGCTCGCGCAGCTGATCGATCACCTGCCGGACCAGCGTCGGGCGGGAACCAACAGCGAGTGTCATCGGTTACATCACCCGACCATAAATCATCCCATGATTCTAGGATCGGATCCGTGGTAGCGCCAGCAACGACCCTCCCCACCAGTCGCACCAAGGGCACCGCGTTCGTCCTCGCGGGCATCCTGCTCGTGGCGCTCAACCTGCGGGCCGCCATCACCAGCCTGGGCCCGCTCCTCGACGAGGTGCGCGTCGGCCTGCACTTTTCCGGCGCCATGGCCGGCGTGGTGACGACCATGCCGACGATCGCGTTCGCCGTGTTCGGGGCGGTGACGCCGTGGCTGGTCCGCCGCTTCGCCCCGAGCCGGGTGCTCGTCGCGGCGATGGTCGCGCTCGTCGCCGGCGAGGCGGTACGGGTCAGCACCGGCTCGACGGCCGTCTTCGTGGCGACCAGCGCGCTGGCCCTCGCCGGGATCGCGGTCGCCAACATCCTGCTGCCGCTGCTGGTCCGGCAGCACTTCCCGGAGCGGACCGGGCTCATCACCGGGGCGTACACGGTGTCGCTGACGGCCGGCGCGACGGTGGCCGCCGCGTCGGCGGTGCCGATCGCGGACGCCTTCGGCTCCTGGCGGGCCGGGTTGGGCGCGTGGACGCTGCTCGCCGCGGTGGCCGTACTCCCGTGGCTGCCGATCCTGCGGCGCCGGACCGGCGCGCGGGCCGTGCCCACGGCGGCCGGTGGTCGGGTACGGGCCGGCCGCACCCGCCTGGGCTGGGCGATGGCGGTCTACTTCGGCACGCAGGCCCTGAGCGGGTACGCGACGATCGGCTGGCTGGCCCAACTCTTCCGCGACTCGGGCTACCGGCCGCAGTCGGCGGGACTGCTGCTCGCCGCGGTGACCGCGGTCGGCATCCCGGTGGCGTTGGCGATGCCGACGCTCGCCACCCGGCTGGGCAACCTGCGCCCGCTGGTGCTGGTGCTGGCCGTCGCCATGATCTCGTCGTACGTCGGCCTGGCGCTGGCGCCGCACGGCGGTGCGCTGGCGTGGGTGGTGCTGCTGGCGATCGGGCAGGGCGCGTTTCCGCTCAGCCTGGTGGTGATCGGCCTACGCGCGCGTACGCCGGAGGGCACGGTGGCCCTCTCGGCGTTCACGCAGTGCGTCGGTTACCTGATCGCGGCGCTCGGTCCGCTCGTGGTCGGTGCCCTCTACGAGGCGACCGGCGGTTGGCGGATCCCGCTGGTCTTCCTGATCGCCGCCGCCCTGGTCCAGTTGGTGGCTGGCCTGGCGGTGTCCCGCGTCCGCTACGTAGAAGACTGAAGTGCAAGGAAGGGCCCCTTGTTATGCAAAAAGCGATAACAAGGGGCCCTTCCTTGCACATCAGGAGGACGGTGAGGGGGATGGGGAGAGCACGGCGCATGCCTGCGCGGCCGCGGCGTACTTGGGGTCGGTCGTGGCCTGCGGGTCGACGCCGCGGTCGCTGATGCAGTTGCGGTAGGCCGCGTCGGCCTGGCGGTTGCCGCCACCGTTGTTGCCGCCCGGCCCGCCGCCGCCCGGCCCGCCCGTGGGCCGGACCGATTGGCACGCCTCCTGCGCCTTTTGCCAGGTCGCGTCGTCGACGCCCTCCGGCCGGAAGCCGCCGCCGGGCCCGCCCATGCCGCCACCCGGGCCGCCACTGGGCTCTCCGCTGGGGCCGCCGGACGGCCGGCCCGACGGAAACGCGGTAGGCCGGTCGGACGGGAACGCCGTCGGGCGCCCCGAGCCGTTCGCGCGAGGCTGGTTGGTGGGCAGGGTGATGCCCTGCTCGCGAAGGCAGTCGGCGTAGGCGTTGAAGCCGCCCGCGCTGCCGTTGCCCGTACCCGCGTCGGAGTTGTCGTCGGAGCCGCACGCGGCGACGAAGAGCAGCGCCGCGGACCCGGTTGCCAGAGCGAGGGTCCATCGCATTCGCCGGTTCATCACTGCTACTGGTTCCTCCATCGTGGTCATGCCCGCAGGAACTTAGGTCGTGCCGCGGGCCTGGGGGTTGCACCGCGGCACGATGACGAATGCAACTGGTTCAACCTCCACGACACGTCAGGCGAACCTGGGAGAACGCTCCAAATAGACTCTGAGGCAACTCCGAGGTCCACCTCAGTCAACTGCGAGGTGAGCGCTCGACACTCGCGGCTCATGGGTATAAGGCGGTGGGTCGTGGGTGGCCTGGTCGCGGTGGCCATCCTGCTCACGTCCGTCGGGGCGTACGCGTTGGCCAGTGACGAGCCGGCGGCGCCGGCCAAGACCAGCACGGCAAAGGTCGACCGGGGCGAAGTGACCACGGCCGTCGCGACGACCGGGTCGCTGGAGCCGGCGCAGACGCGGAGCCTCGGCTTCGCCGTCGCCGGGACGGTCACCACGGTCAAGGTGCGCCCGGGGGACCAGGTCGCGTCCGGTCAGGTGCTCGCCGAGATCGACGCCACCGACGCCCAGGAGAAGGTGGACGACGCCGAGGACACGCTCGACGAGGCGCAGGACGCGCTGGACGAGGCCGAGAGCGGCGACAGCAGCAGCTGCGGCAGCGGCAGCGGCAGCGGGTCCATCGTGCCCGCGGCGCTGACCTCCGCCACGCCGACGCCGTCCGCCACTCCCACACCGACCCCGAGCGCCTCGGCGACCACGCAGGCTCCGACCGCGTCACCGACGCGCTCGACGCGGAGCACGGCGCCGAGCCCCAGCGCCTCGTCCCGGACCTGCACCAGCAGGAGCGACCCCATCCTCAGCGCCCAGCAGCGGGTGACCAGCGCCGAGTTGGCGCTCGCCGAGGCCGAGGAGGACCTGGCCGGTACGAAGGTCAAGGCGCCGATCGCGGGCAAGGTGCTCACGGTCGCCGGCTCGGTGGGCGCCGAGGTCAACGGGGGCGGCACGTTCGTCACGCTGGCCGACGTGGCCGGCATGCAGGTGGCGGCCAGCTTCCCGGAGGCCGACGCCGGCCACCTGGAGACCGGCCTGACCGCCACGGTGACCCTGGCCGACCGGCCGGGCGAGCAGTTCGCGGCCCGCGTGGTGCAGGTGGATCCGGTGGGGGTCGCCGATGGCAACATGGTCAAGTACGGGGCCGTGCTCGCGTTCGAGACCGTGCCCAGCGACCTTCTGGTGGGTCAGAGCGCCAGCGTGAAGGTCGTGATCAGCAAGCTCGCCGACGTCCTGCGGGTGCCGTCCACGGCGGTCCGCGGCGACGGGCAGGTCGTCGTCCGCGCGGCGGCGGGCGACGAGACCCGGTCGGTCGAGATCGGGGTACGCGGCGACCAGTACACCGAGATAAAGTCCGGTCTCATCGAAGGCGATGAGGTCGTCATAGCTGGCACCTAGGTGGCTCCCAGCTAATTCTGAGCCAACACCCTTAGAAGTGTGACGTGGCTGCGCGGTTGACGAGAGTGCTCGTGGTTGATGACGAGCCCAATATCTGTGCCCTGCTGTCGGCGACGCTGCGGCTCATCGACTTCGAGGTGAAGGTGGCCAGCGGTGGCCACGAGGCGCTGATCACGGCCGCCGAGTTCGAGCCCGACCTCGTCGTACTCGATGTGATGCTGCCGGACCTCGATGGCTTTCAGGTCGCGCAGCGGCTGCGGGCCGGCTCCGGCCCCGGCGTGCCGGTGCTCTTCCTGACCGCGCGCGACGCGGTCGAGGACCGCATCTCCGGCCTGACCGTGGGTGCCGACGACTACGTGACCAAGCCGTTCAGCCTGGAAGAGGTGGTGCTGCGGATCCGCGCGATCCTGCGGCGCAGCCGCGTCGAGCCGGACGGCGAGGGCGACGCCGGGGTGTTGCGCTACGCCGATCTGGAGCTCGACGAAGACGCCCATGAGGTACGGCGTGCCGGCAAGCTGGTGGAGCTGTCGCCGACCGAGTTCAACCTGCTGCGCTACCTGATGGTCAACGCCGGGCGGGTGGTGAGCAAGGCGCAGATCCTCGACCGGGTGTGGAGCTACGACTTTGGCGGCGACGGCCGGATCGTGGAGTCTTACGTCTACTACCTCCGTAAGAAGATCGACTGCTGGGAGCCACCGTTGATCCACACCGTGCGCGGCGTCGGATACGCGCTGCGCCTGCCGAGGGCGCCGGAGGAATGAAGCTTCCCCGGTGGCGGCACTGGACGCTCCGGTCCCGTCTCGTCGTCGTCGCGGCCGCGCTGACCGCGGTCGCGCTGATCGTGGCGAACGCGGCCGGGCTGCTCCTGCTGCGCCGGTATCTGACGGACCAGATCGACGACCAACTCGTCGGGATGAGCCGCATGGCCCAACGGGAGCGCCCGCCGCCCTCCGACTCGTTCATCGAGCCCAACCCCGAGTCGGACCCGTTCCCCAGCACCAAGTTCGACCCGTACAAGGTGATGCTCTCCTTCAACGCCGAGGGCGAGCGGGTGCGGCCGAGGACGGTGGACTCCGCCATCTCGCTGCCCGACCTGGAGGCGTTCGACAAGCTGACGGAGCGGGCGGGTGGCGCGCCGTACACGGTGCAGTCCGCCGACGGTGAGAGCTCCTGGCGGGTGGTGGTCGTCTCGCGCGACAGCGGCGGCGTCGCGGTCGCGGCCATCTCGCTGCGTCAGGTGGACGCCACCGCCGACCTGCTGCTGGTCATCGACCTGGCCGTGATGTTCATCGTGCTCCTGCTGCTGGGCATGGTTGCGGCGTCGGTGGTGCGGATCGGGCTGCGCCCGCTGACCCAGATGGAGCGGACCTCGGCAGAGATCACCGCGGGCGACCTGTCCAGCCGGGTCGACGACGCCGACCCGCATACCGAGCCCGGGCGGCTGGGCATCGCGATCAACTCCATGCTCGACCGGATCGAGTCCGAGGTTGCCGCGCGTACGGCGTCGGAGCAGCGGATCCGCCAGTTCGTCGCGGACGCCTCGCACGAGCTGCGCACCCCGCTGACCTCGATCCGGGGCTTCGCCGAGCTGTACCGGCGCGGTGGCACCCGCCCGGCCCCGTGCTCGACGAGACCATGGCCCGGATCGAGGCCGAGGCCGCCCGGATGGGGATCCTGGTCGAAGACCTGCTGCTGCTGGCCAAGCTCGACCGGCAGCGCGAGCCGCAGCGGCGCCCGGTCGACCTGCTCGCGATCGCCGCCGACACCATCCGCGATGCGCACGCCCGCCGCCCCGACCGGCCGGTGCGGCTGGCCGGGTACGGGCCGGACGAGGGCGGCTTCGAGCCGGTGACGGTGCTGGGCGACGAGCACCGGCTCCGCCAGGTGGCCACCAACCTGGTCGCCAACGCGCTCCAGCACACCCCGCGCAGGCGAACATCACCGTACGGGTGGGGCGGCTGGGGGCGTACCAGCCGTACCGGGCGCCGGCCGCGGCCGTCGGCGGTGCCCTGGCGGGCCAGGTGCCGATCGCGGTGCTGGAGGTTGTGGACAACGGCCCGGGGTGCCGCCCGAGCACGCGGGGCGGATCTTCGAGCGGCTCTACCGGGCCGATCCGAGCCGCACCCGGCGTAACGGTGGCTCGGGTCTCGGACTGTCCATCGTGGCCGCGATCGTCAGCAGCCACGGTGGCCGGGTGGAGCTGGATACGATGCAGGGGCGCGGTTCGGCGTTCCGGGTCTTGCTGCCGACCGGTTCTCAGTCAGCTTTGAGCTAGCGCGGGGGTTGCTCCGAGCCGTTTGCTTGAAGCTGACGCGCATGCGTTTGCCTCCTCCGGCGGTGCTCGTCAACGCCGTGCTCGCGGTTGCGGTCATTGGCGCCGGGACATGGGCATATACCTCCTTCAATAGCGCCGAGGCGGCCGAGACCAGCGCCGGCAGCAGCCGGACCGTGGCGGTCGCCCAGGGCACCGTCACGTCCACGGTGTCCGCCTCGGGCACCGTGCAGAGTTCCTCGACGGCCAGCGCGTCGTTCGACACGTCCGGCACGGTCACCGAGATCCGCGTCAAGGTGGGCGACAAGGTCACCAAGGGCCAGGTGCTGGCCAAGGTGGACGCCACCGCGGCCAACCGACAGCTCGTGGCGGCCGAGGCCAACCTCGATGCCGCCCAGGACGCGCTCGACCGGGCGGAAGACGAGGGCAGCGACACCTCCGACGCCGAGGCGCAGGTCACCCAGGCCGAGCTCGACGTCGACGAGGCCGAAGACGGCGTGTCCGGCACGGTGCTGAAGGCGCCGATGGCCGGCACGGTGACCGCGGTCTCCGGGACGGTCGGCAGCTCGTCGGGCGGCTCGTCCGGGGGCTCGTCCTCGCCTTCCAACTCCTCGTCGTCCTCCTCGTCCTCGTCCACCGGCTTCGTCGAGATCGCCGACCTCAGCAAGCTGGAGATCTCGGCGTCGGTGGCCGAGGCCGACGCCACCAAGCTCAAGGCCGGGCAGGCCGGCACGGTCACCTGGAACGCGCTGCCCGAGGCACAGGCCACGGCCAAGCTCGCCGCCATCGACCCGAACGCGACCACGTCGAACAACGTCGTGACGTACGGGGTGACGTTCACCCTCAGCGAGCTGCCCGACGGGGTGAAGTCGGGGCAGAGCGTCGAGGTGTCCGTGGTCGTGGGCCAGGTGGACAACGCCGTCTACGTCAACTCCGCGGCGCTCACCAGCGTCGGCACCCGGCACACCGTGACCGTGGTGGAAAACGGCCAGCGGGTGACCCGGAGCGTCGAGATCGGACTCGAAGGCGACCAGGCCACCGAGATCACGTCCGGCCTCACCGTGGGCGAGCAGGTCGTGATCAACACGTCGTCCACGTCCACGACGCAGGGCGGCTTCCCGGGTGGCGGCTTCCCCGGCGGAGGCGGGTTCCAGGGCGGCGGCGGGCCCGGCGGCGGCCTCACCGGCGGCGGCACCCGCACCGGAGGAGGGAGATGAGCGTTCTCGATGTGCGTCGGGTGACCAAGGTGTACGGGGAGGGCGAGGCGACCGTGCACGCCCTGCGCGGCGTGTCGCTGACCGTGGAGCAGGGCGACTACGTGGCCATCATGGGCTCGTCGGGCTCCGGCAAGTCCACCCTGATGAACATCCTGGGCTGCCTCGACGTGCCCTCCAGCGGCCAATACCTGCTCGACGGCGTGGACGTGAGCCGGCTCAACGACCGCCAGCTCGCCCTGGTGCGCAACCGGCGGATCGGCTTCATCTTCCAGTCCTTCAACCTCATCCCGCGTACGACCGCGCTGGCCAATGTGGAGCTGCCCCTGGCGTACGCCGGGGTCAAGGCGACGCCGCGCCGGCGCCGGGCGCGCGTCGCGCTGGACATGGTTGGGCTCGCGGACCGGGCGGACCACGAGCCCAACCAGCTGTCCGGCGGCCAGCAGCAGCGGGTGGCGGTGGCCCGGGCGCTGGTGACCGAGCCGGCGCTGCTGCTCGCCGACGAGCCGACCGGCAACCTCGACAGCCGGTCCACCGCGGACATCCTCGGGATCTTCGACGACCTGAACGCGGCCGGTCGCACCATCCTGCTCATCACGCACGAGCCCGAGGTCGGCGCCCGGGCCAAGCGCCTGATCAAGCTCTTCGACGGGCAGATCGCCTCCGACGTACGACAGGACCGGGTGGCCGCGGTATGAGCACGTGGGAGATCCTGCGCTTCGCCGTGCGCGGCATCAGCGCCAACAAGCTGCGCTCCGGCCTGACCATGCTGGGCATCCTGATCGGCGTGGCGGCGGTCATCCTGCTCGTGGCCGTCGGTAACGGCTCGGCGCAAGAGGTGGCGCAGCGCATCGAGGCGCTGGGCACCAACACGCTGACCGTGCAGAGCACGGGCGGCAGCTCGGCCCTGACCGTGGAGGTCGCCGAGGCGCTGCACGATCCGGTCCTCGCCCCCGACGTGAAGTCGGTCTCGCCGGTGGTCAGCACGTCCGCCACGCTCACGTACGAGGGCACCGACCACTCGGTGAACCAGTTCGTCGGCACGTACCCCACGTACTTCGGCGCGTCGAACTCTCCGGTCGGCACCGGCTCCGCGTTCACCACCGAGGACGTCGAGCAGGGCCGGCGCGTCGTCGTGATTGGACAGACCGTGGCGGAGGAGCTCTTCCCCGGCGTCGACCCGATCGGCCAGGAGCTCACGGTTAGCGGCGCGCTCTTCACCGTCGTCGGCGTGCTCGACGAGAAGAGTTCCTCCAGCGGCTTCCAGGACGCCAACGACGTCGCGGTCGCGCCGCTCACCGCCGTACGGCAGGCGCTGACCGGGTTCGGCTCGCTGAACTCGATCGTGGTCGAGGCGGACTCGCCGGACAAGGTCTCCGACGTGCAGACGCAGATCGCGACCGTGCTGGACCAGCGGCTGAAGGTGTCCGCCACCTCGACCAGCTCGTCGACGAGCACGCCGTACCGCATCCAGAACGCCTCGCAGCTGCTGGAGACGCAGACCGAGACGGCGGAGACGTTCACGACGCTGCTGGGCGCGGTGGCCGGCATCAGCCTGCTCGTCGGCGGCATCGGCATCACCAACATCATGCTGGTGACGGTCACCGAGCGGACCCGCGAGATCGGCATCCGCAAGGCGCTCGGCGCCCCGCGCCGCGTCATCCTCACCCAGTTCCTGGCCGAGGCGACCATGCTGAGCCTGCTGGGTGGCGGGTTAGGCGTCGCCGCGGCGCTCATCGGCAGCAACTTCAAGATCGTCGGCGTGCAGCCGGTGATCGTACCGAGCTCCGTCGTGCTGGCCCTGTGCGTGTCCGTCGCGATCGGACTGTTCTTCGGCAGCGTGCCGGCCAACCGGGCCGCCGGCCTGCGCCCCATCGACGCGCTGCGCTACGAGTAAACCGAGGAGACCGTTGTGACGACCCTTGACGTTGAGCTTGCCGCCGCCGCGGGCCGGCGGTGGTGGAACAGGTACACCGTCATCCTCGGTGTCGCGTTGGTGCTCGTGGGCGGCTTCGTGGCGGGCATCGAGGTGCAGAAGGCGTACGGCTCGGACACCGGCACCGCGGCGGGGCCCGGCGGCGGCACCGGCCAGCGCGGGGCGGGCGGCTACGGCGGCTTCCCCGGTGGCGGGATGCCCACGGCGTTCCCCGGCGGTGCGCAAGGCGGTGCCCAGGGCACGGCCGCGTCGAACGCCACCACCGGCACGGTCAAGCTCGTCGACGGCACCACGGTGTACGTGCAGACGGCGTCCGGCGAGCTGATCACGGTCCGCACCGACGGGGAGACGGCTGTACGCGTACCCGGGGCGCTGAAGGACCTGAAGGCGGGCGACAAGGTCTCGGTCGAGGGCGCAACAGACGCCGAGGGCACGGTGACCGCGGAGTCGGTGACCGAGAGCAAGTAGCCCTCGGGAGTGGAACGCCAGGGACGTTATCCCGTCCACATAACGTCCCTGGCGCTCCGGTCCCGCAGGACAGCAGGCCCGCGCCGATCAAGGACTTTCGCGTCGATCAAGGGCAAACGGTCGTGGATTGGAGATCAAAGCACGACCGTTTGCCCTTGATCGACGGGCAAGACCTTGATCGGCGCGCGGCGCGGGCGGCGCGCGCCGTACGCCGCGCGGGGCCTGGCGCGGGCGGCGGGCTTAGTGGGGTTGGAGCCAGCCGAAGGTGCGTTCCACGGCGCGTTGCCAGTTGTCGTATTCGGTCTTGCGCCACTGCGGGTCCACGTCGGGCAGCCACTGGGCCGCCCGGTGCCAGTTGCGGCGTAGTTCCGACAGGTCTTGCCAGTAGCCCACGGCCAGCCCGGCCGCGTACGCCGCACCCAGGGACACCGTCTCCGCCACCATCGGGCGTACGACGGGGACGTCCAGCACGTCGGCGAGGAACTGCATGAGCAGGTTGTCCGACGTCATCCCGCCGTCCACCTTCAGCGCCTTCAGCGACAGCCCCGAGTCGGCGTTCATGGCCTCGACGACCTCGCGGGTCTGCCAGCCGGTCGCCTCCAGCACCGCGCGGGCCAGGTGACCCTTGGTGATGTACGACGTGAGCCCCACGATCACGCCCCGCGCCTCGCTGCGCCAGTGCGGCGCGAAGAGCCCGGAGAACGCCGGCACGATGTAGCACCCGCCGTTGTCGTCGACCGTGCGGGCCAGGGTCTCGATCTCCGGAGCGGTGGTGATCAGGCCCAGCCCGTCGCGGAACCACTGCACCAGCGACCCGGTGATCGCGATCGAGCCTTCCAGCGCGTAGACGGCGGGCTCGCCCTCGATGCGGTAGCCGACGGTGGTGAGCAGCCCGTGGCTGGAGCGCACCGGCCCGGCACCGGTGTTGAGCAGCAGGAAGCTGCCGGTGCCGTACGTGCACTTGGCCTCGCCGGGGGTGAAGCAGGTCTGCCCGAACAGCGCCGCCTGCTGGTCGCCGAGCGCGGCCGCGAGTCGCACGCCGGGCAGCACGGTGCGGGTGGTCCCGTACACCTCGGCGGAGGAGCGGATCTCCGGCAGGATCGCCGCCGGGATGTCGAAGAACGCGAGCGAGTCCGGGTGCCAGGACAGCGTCGCGAGATCCATCAGCATGGTCCGGCTGGCGTTCGTCACGTCGGTGATGTGCAGGCCGGTCAGCTTCCAGATCAGCCAGCTCTCCATGGTGCCGAAGAGCACGTCGCCGCGTTCGGCCCGTTCCCGCAGGCCGGGCGTGTGATCGAGCAGCCAGCGCAGCTTGGGCCCGGCGAAGTACGTGGCGAGCGGCAACCCGCAGCGATGCTGAACGGCCGACGCGCCCGGCTTGCGGGACAGCTCCTCGACGAGCGTGTCGGTCCGGGTGTCCTGCCAGTTGATCGCGTGCCCCACCGGTACGCCGGTGCGGCGGTCCCACACGACGGTGGTCTCCCGCTGGTTGGCGATGCCGATCGCGGCGATCTGGCTGGCGTCGATCCCGGCGCGGGCGAGCGCGCGCGGGACGAC
The DNA here is from genome assembly GCF_011764445.1 of Phytohabitans rumicis. Lineage (NCBI taxonomy): Bacteria > Bacillati > Actinomycetota > Actinomycetes > Micromonosporales > Micromonosporaceae > Phytohabitans > Phytohabitans rumicis. The sequence goes on along the minus strand of NZ_BLPG01000001.1, from coordinate 4,109,134 downwards.
CTTCTCGACGTTCCGCCAGATTTCCATGGCGTCGTGCTCGACCCAGCCTGGGCGGGGAAAGTGCTGGGCGTGCTCGCGCTGGTCGACGGAGACGAGTTGGCCGCGACGGTCGAAGACGATGCACCGGGTGGAGGTGGTCCCTTGGTCGATGGAGAGGACGTAGCGGTCACGGAGAGAGGTCATACACCCGGCCTCCAAGGTCACGAGAGACGGCGCGGGCGGCGTCGCGGACGTACGCCACCAGCGATGTGTCGGGTCTGCCGTGGGCGTCGCAGACCCGTTCGACCGGGCCGGAGATGCCGATGGCGCCGACGACGAGGCCGCCGTACCCCCGGATCGGGGCGGCGATGCCGGCCTCGCCGATGGTCATCTCCTCGATGTCGGCTCCCCAGCCGGCCTCGCGGATCGCGGCGAGCGCCCGTGCGAGGGTGCGGGGGGAGGCCAGCGTACGCCGGGTGTACGGCTCGAGGTTGCCGGAAAAGACCCCGGTCTCGTACGCGAGCAGCACCTTGCCCAGCGCCGTGGCGTGTGGGGGCAGGAGCGCCCCCACGTCCAGGGTCTGGAGCGTGTCGTCCGGCCGGAAGACGTGGTGGACGACGAGCACCCGGTCCTGCAGGAGGGTGCCGATCCGGACCGCCTCGCCGCTGCGCGCCGCGAGCGGATCCGCCCAGTTGATCGAGCGCGAACGCAGTTCGTTGACGTCGAGGTAGCTGGTGCCGAGGTGGAGCAGGGCCGCGCCGAGCTGGTACTTGCCGGAGGTCTTGTCCTGCTCGACGAAGCCGACGTCCTGCAGCGTGCGCACGATGCCGTGCGCGGTGCCCTTGGGCAGGTCCAACGAGCGGGCGATCTCGAGCAGCCCGAGCCGGCCTGACCCGCCGGCGAGCAGTCGAAGGATGGCTGCCGCACGGGCGATGGACTGGACCTGACCGGGCACGGGCGAATGCTAACTCTGTTCCGCCTTCACCAACAATGTTCGACAATGCCGACCATGGTTCGTTGACCGCCCCAACCCAAGCTCCTAGCGTTGCCCTTCGTAACAACCCGGGCACGAGGAGGAAACATGGCACAGCGCATGAGACTCCCCGGACTCCTCGGCGAGTTGGCCGCGGAGTTCGCGGGCACGATGATCCTCATCCTCTTCGGGGTGGGGGTGGTGGCCCAGGTCGTTGCGGGCGGCATCGGTGACCACGACAGCATCGCCTGGGCCTGGGGCCTGGGCGTCACGCTCGGTGTCTACGTCGCCGCCCGGATCAGCGGCGCTCACCTCAACCCCGCGGTCACCCTCGCACTCGCCGTCTTCAAGGGCTTCTCCTGGCGCAAGGTGATGCCGTACGTCCTGGCCCAGACCGCCGGCGCGTTCATTGCCGCGCTGATCGTCCGGTGGAACTACACGGAGGTGCTCGGCGCCTTCGACCCCGGCCACACGATCAAGTCGCAGGGCGTCTTCTCCACCCTCCCCGGCAACGGCACCCTCCCGGTCGGCATGTGGGGCGGCTTCCGGGACCAGATCATCGGTACGGCGATCCTGCTCTTCGTGATCCTCGCGCTCACCGACATTCGCAGCACCCCGCCGCTGGCGAACCTCGCCCCGGTGGTCATCGGCCTGCTGGTCGTCGCCATCGGCATGGCCTGGGGCACCGACGCCGGATACGCCATCAACCCCGCCCGTGACTTCGGCCCGCGCCTGGCGTCCTACATCACGGGGTACGGCACAGCCTGGCGAGATCAATATGGTGATCTCTACTTCTGGGTGCCCATCGTCGGCCCGCTCATCGGCGGACTCGTCGGCGCCGGGCTCTACCAGGCGTTGATCGGCAGGTTCCTGCCAAAGGAAGAGCCGCCCGAGCCGGGCCGCGTGCCCACCCCAGCAGATGCTGAGACCGTGAAGGCCGGACAGTAAAGGAGACCCAGCATGGCTGACTTTGTCGGCGCGGTGGATCAGGGCACCACCAGCACCCGATTCATGATCTTCGACCACGGTGGCAACGAGGTCGCCCGCCACCAACTGGAGCACGAGCAGATCCTGCCGCGGGCCGGCTGGGTCGAGCACAACCCGGTGGAGATCTGGGAGCGGACCACGGCGGTCATCCGTACCGCGCTCAACGCCCGCGGCCTGCACGCCTCCGACCTGGCCGCGCTCGGCGTCACCAACCAGCGCGAGACCTCCGTGGTCTGGGACCGGCGCACCGGGCGGCCGTACTACAACGCGATCGTCTGGCAGGACACCCGCACCGACCAGATCGCCGCGGCGCTCGACCGCGACGGGCGCGGCGACGTCATCCGGCGCAAGGCCGGCCTGCCGCCGGCCACCTACTTCTCCGGCGGCAAGGTGCAGTGGATCCTGGAGAACGTCGACGGCGTACGCGCCGCGGCCGAGCGCGGTGAGGCCCTCTTCGGCAACACCGACACCTGGCTGCTGTGGCACCTCACCGGCGGGGTCGACGGCGGCGTGCACGTCACCGACGTGACCAACGCCAGCCGCACCATGCTGATGAACCTGGAGACCCTCGACTGGGACGACGAGCTGCTGTCGTTCTTCAACATCCCGCGGTCGATGCTGCCGCAGATCCGCCCGTCGTCCGACCCGCGCCGCTACGGCGTCACGCTGCCCAGCGGGCCGCTGGGTGGCGAGGTGCCGCTGACCGCGGACCTCGGGGACCAGCAGGCGGCCACCGTCGGCCAGGTCTGCTTCGCCGAGGGCGAAGCGAAGAACACCTACGGCACCGGCAACTTCATGCTCCTCAACACGGGTACGTCGCTCGTCCGCTCGAACTCCGGCCTGCTGACCACGGTGTGCTACCAGCTCGGCGACGATCCGGCCGTGTACGCCCTGGAGGGCTCGATCGCGGTCACCGGGTCGGCCGTGCAGTGGCTGCGCGACCAGCTCGGCATCATCAGCGGGGCGGCGCAGAGCGAGTCGCTCGCCGCGCAGGTGGAGGACAACGGCGGCGTCTACTTCGTGCCGGCGTTCTCCGGGCTCTTCGCGCCGTACTGGCGTTCGGACGCCCGCGGCGCGATCGTCGGGCTCTCCCGCTACAACACCAACGCGCACCTGGCCCGCGCCACCCTGGAGGCCATCTGCTACCAGAGCCGCGACGTTTCCGAGGCGATGGAGAAGGACTCCGGCGTCCACCTCGACGTGCTCAAGGTGGACGGTGGCGTGACCGCCAACCGGCTGTGCATGCAGCTCCAGGCGGACATCCTCGGCGTACCGGTGAGCCGGCCGGTGGTCGCCGAGACCACCGCGCTCGGCGCCGCGTACGCCGCCGGTCTCGCGGTCGGTTTCTGGAAGTCCACCGACGAGCTGCGGCAGAACTGGAACGAGAGCGAGCGGTGGGAGCCCACGTGGTCGCAGGAGCGGCGCGACGAGGGCTACGCCAAGTGGAAGAAGGCCGTGCAGCGCACGCTCGACTGGGTGGAAGTGGACTGATGAACCCCGTACCCCTGTCCCCGCAGGCCCGCGAGCAGGCGTTCGCCGCGTTCGCCGGCGGGCCCGAGCTCGACGTGGTGGTCGTCGGTGGCGGCGTGGTGGGCGCGGGTGCCGCGCTCGACGCGGTCACCCGCGGCCTGTCCGTGGCGCTGTTCGAGGCCCGTGACTGGGCCAGTGGTACGTCCAGCCGATCCAGCAAACTGATCCACGGTGGCCTGCGCTACCTGGAGATGCTGGACTTCGCGCTCGTCCGGGAGGCGTTGCGGGAGCGGGGCCTGCTCCTGCAACGCCTCGCCCCACACCTGGTCCGGCCGGTGCCGTTCCTCTATCCCTTGCAGCACCACGCCTGGGAACGCGTGTACGCCGGCACCGGCGTCCTGTTCTACGACACCTTGGCCGTCTCCAGTGGACACTCGCGCGGCCTGCCCCGGCACCGGCACCTGACCCGGCGCGGCGCGCTGCGCGTCGCCCCCGGCCTCAGGAAGGACGCGCTCATCGGCGCGTTGCAGTACTACGACGCGCAGGTGGACGACGCCCGGTTCACCGAGTTCCTGGTGCGCTCAGCCGCGTCGTACGGGGCGTACGCCGTGTCCCGGGCCAGCATCGTCGGCTTCCTGCGCGAGGGCGACCGGATCTCCGGGGTACGGGTGCGCGACGAGGAGACCGAGCGCGAGGTGGAGGTGCGCGCCCGCCAGGTGATCAACGCGACCGGCGTCTGGACCGACGACACCCAGGCGCTGGTCGGCGAGCGCGGGCAGTTCCACGTACGGGCGTCGAAGGGCATCCACCTCGTGGTGCCGCGCGACCGCATCCGCTCCTCGACCGGCCTGATCCTGCGCACGGCGACCAGCGTCCTGTTCGTCATCCCGTGGGGGCGGCACTGGATCATCGGGACCACCGACACCGACTGGCATCTGGACAAGGCGCACCCGGCGGCGACCCGGAAGGACATCGACTACCTGCTGGAGCAGGTCAATCGGGTGTTGGTGACGCCGGTGACGCGCGAGGACGTCCAGGGCGTGTACGCCGGGCTGCGCCCGCTGCTGGCCGGCGAGTCGGAACTGACCTCCAAGCTGTCCCGCGAGCACGTCGTGGGCAGCCCGGCGCCCGGCCTGGTCGTGGTGGCCGGGGGCAAGTTCACCACGTACCGGGTGATGGCCGCGGACGCGGTGGACGCGGCGGTGGACGGGCTGGGCGGCTCCGCGCCGGGGTCGGTCACGGACCGGACCCCGCTGGTCGGTGCCGACGGCTTCGCCGCGCGGTGGAACCAGCGCCGGGCCCTGGCCGCCGAGCACCGGCTGCACATCGCCCGGGTCGAGCACCTGCTCGGGCGGTACGGCACGCTGGTGGACGAGCTCTTCGAGCTGATCGACAAGGATCACGCGCTGGGCGAGCCGCTCGACGGGGCCGACGACTACCTGCGCGCCGAGGTGGTCTACGCGGCCAGCCACGAGGGCGCGCTGCGGCTGGAAGACGTGCTCACTCGGCGTACCCGGATCTCGATCGAGGTCTTCGACCGCGGCGTGACCGCGGCCCGGCCCGCGGCGGAGCTCATGGCCGGGGTGTTGGGCTGGTCCCCGGAGCGGGTCGACAAGGAGGTCGCGCACTACCTCGCGCGGGTACGCGCGGAGCGCGCGTCGCAGGAGCAGCCCGACGACGCCTCGGCGGACGCGGAGCGCCTCAAGGTCTCGTGATCAGGGCGTCCTTCAAGTCGTTCTAACGACTTGAAGGACGCCCTGATCACGTTGTTAGTCGGTGACGGGCGCAGTCTCGGCGGCGAGGGCCTCGTCGACGCTGGGATAGGTGTCCAGCACCTCGACCAGGCCGCTGACCTCGAGAATCCGCAGCACGCCGCGCTGCGGTGCGGCGAGCCGGACCGTGCCTCCGGCCTCGTCGGTGTTGTTTTTCGCGCGGACGAACACCGATAGCCCGGTCGAGTCGCAGAACGACACCTCGGCCAGGTCGAACACCAGCCGGCTGCGCCCCTTGTCGAGCAGGTCGGTGATCTGGTCCTGGAGCTGCGGTGCGGTAGCCATGTCGAGCTCACCGGCGACCACGACGATGACCATGTCGCCGCGCTGCTCGGTGCTCACTGTCAAGGACATTCGCGACCTCCCGTTACGGGACGAAGGTACTCCACAGCGAGCGTGTGCGCAGGAGAGGGGCATAACCCGTACAGTTCTCTGCGTGGCTGAGTCTGCAGTCGTGCTGGTGGCGGACGAGGACGCCGCAAAACGCCAGCGGCTCGTGGACCGGTTGAAGGCGGCTGGCCACCGGACCATCGAGGCGAGGACCGGCGCGGAAGCGCTGGCGCTCGTCGATGCCGAGCCGGTCGACCTCGTCGTCCTCAACGTGAAGCTACCCGACGTGACCGGCTTCGAGGTGTGCGAGCGGATCAAGTCGACCGAGCGGCACGCCGCCCTGCCGGTGATCTACGTGTCGGCGTTGGCCGTGCAGATGATCGACCGCACGCGCGGCCTGTCCGGGGGCGCGGACGCCTACCTGACCGAGCCGTTCGAGGCCGACGAGCTGATCGCGTCGGTGCACTCGCTGCTGCGCTACTACCACGCCCGGCGGCACGCCGAGCAGCTCGCCCAGCGGATGACGCGGCTGGCCGAGACCACCCTCGCGCTGAGCCTGGCTCCGTCCGTCGCCAAGCTGCTGGAGGCCGCGTCCGCCGGCGCCGCGCGCATCTTCGAGGGCCCGGCCGTGGTGTTCGCCGAAACGGTCGACGGCGCCGGCATGGCCGCCGCGACGAACGGTCCGGACTCGCCCACCGCCATCCACGTGATGAACGTCGACGATCCGGGCGCGCCGGTCGGCATCGCCGTACGCGTCGACGCGCCCGGCGGATGGCCGCTCGCCGCGTGGCCCGCCGGCGACACCGTCTCCGTCGCGATCGCACGGCTGCGGGTCGACCGCGCGCCCGTGTACGTGGCCGTCGCCACCGGCACCCAGATGTCCGGCTACCCGATGCTGCGCCAGCTCGCCCAGGCCGTCGCGGCCGCGGTCGAGGCGCAGCGCTCGTACGACGAGGAGCACCGGATCGCGGTGACGTTGCAGCGCAGCCTGTTGCCGCCGCGGGTGCCCCAGATCGCCGGGCTGGACATCGCCGTGCGGTACGAGCCGGCGAGCGCGGAGACCGAGATCGGCGGCGACTTCTACGAGCTGACGATGATCGAAGGCGACCTGCTGGTGGCGATCGGCGACGTGACCGGCCACTCGCTGCACGCCGCGACCGTGATGGCCGAGCTGCGGCACGCCGTCCGCGCGTACGCGGTGGAGGGGCACCCGCCCGGCGCGGTGCTGCACCGGGTCGACGTGATGATGCGGACGCTGCTGCCCGGCGAGCTGGCCACCCTCTGCCTGCTGCTGCTCGACCCGGGCACCGGCCGCATCCGGATGGCCAGCGCCGGACACCTGCCCCCGCTGGTGGTCACCCGCGACCGGAAGGTGCGGTATCACGAGCACCTGGCCACCTTGCTGGGCGTCCGGGCGCATAGGCCGGACGACATCGAGTTCACCCTGCCGAAGGGCGGCACGCTCGTCCTCTTCACCGACGGGCTGATCGAGCGGCGGGGCAGCGACATCGACGAGGGGCTGAGCACGCTGGCCAACGCCGCGTCGCGGGTGGACGCCGACATCGAGCGCTTCTGCGACCGGCTGCTCGCCGAGCTGTCCGGCCCCGAGGTGGACGACGACATCGCCCTGGTGGCGATCCGCCGAGCTTAGGGCGTGTCTGGCGGATCTTTGCGGGGCTGCGGCGGGCCCAGACGACGACCAGCGGCACCGGTCGCCGCCTGGACCTCGCCTCGCACCCACAAGATCCACCAGACACGCCCTAGACGTTGACGGTCAGGCCCGGGGTGCTCGCGGACTCGTGCAGCTCCAGCTTGAGGATCCGGCTGTCGGGCGGGATGTCGTAGACGACGACGGCGGTCACCTGGTTGCCCGGGTTGATCTCGTTGAGGAAGACCTGCTGGTCGGAGTTGGCAAGGATGCCGGCCGCACTGTCGGCGCCGAAGCGCACCCCGTCCGGCCCGTACGCCCGCTGCAGCGTGTCGGTGAACGTCGCCGGCTTGGTGCCGACGTTCTGCACGGTCATCTCGGCCAGGCAGAACTGGCCGACCGCGGTCTGGCTGACGAACGAGTCGCCGATCTGGGCCACTCCACAGTCGAGGCGGACGACCGTGAACTCGAACTCGCCGTCCCGGCCGGCCGTGCCCATCCGTACGGTGTCGCCGCGCTCCCGGGTGACCCGGTGATAGAGGTCGTCGCCCCAGGTCGCGGCGCTCACGATCAAGCCGACGCAGCAACAGAGCGACAGCAGCGCGATGGCGGCGCCGACGAAGACCGCGACGCGCGCGCCCTTGCCGTTCGGCGCGTCATCCGCTGTCGTCATTGGGCGATTCTAGGCTTTTGTCCGGGACGTCGAGGCGCATTCTTGACGCCATGCAGCTGATCTCCATCGAGGACGTACGCGCCGCGGCCCGCAGCATCGCCGGGGTGACCCTGCGCACCCCGCTCCTGCCCTGCCGGTGGGACGACCAGCTCCTGCTCAAGCCGGAGAGCCTGCAACCGGTCGGCTCGTTCAAGCTGCGCGGGGCCACCAATGCGGTCGCCCGGCTCTCCGCCGAGCAGCGGGCCCGCGGCGTGATCACGCATTCGTCGGGCAACCACGGGCAGGCCCTCGCGTACGCCGCCCGCAAGGCCGGTGCACCCTGCACCGTGGTGATCCCCGACGTGGCCCCGACCGTCAAGATCGAACAGGTGCGGGCGCTCGGCGCCGAGGTCGTCCTCGTACCACCGGCGGACCGGCTCACGGTCGCCCAGCAGCGGGCGGCCGAGGGCGGCCTCACGCTCATCCCGCCGTACGACCACCGGGACGTCATCGCCGGCCAGGGCACCGCCGGGCTGGAGATCGTCGAGGACCTGCCGGACGTGGACGTCGTGCTGGTGCCGGTGGGCGGCGGCGGGCTCGCCTCGGGCGTGGCGACCGCGGTCACCGCGCTCAGCGAGCGGGCGGTCGTGATCGGCGTGGAGCCCGAGCTGGCCGCCGACGCCCAGGAGTCGCTGGCCGCCGGCCGCCTGGTGACCTGGCCGGAGGAGCGCAGCTACCGCACGATCGCGGACGGCGTGCGGGTGAACCTGTCCGAGCTGACCCTCGCCCACCTGCGCGCCCGGCTCGATCGCGTGGTGACCGTCAGCGAGGACGAGATCCGTGCCGCGATGGCCCGGATCGTCCGGGAGAGCCGGCTGGTCGTCGAGCCGAGCGGGGCGGTGGCCGCCGCGGCGCGCCTCTTCCACCGCGAGGAGCTGCCCGCTGGCCGTACGGTCGCGGTGATCTCGGGCGGCAATGTGGATCCGGCGCTGCTGGCGGCCGCGCTGGGCTGAGGCGGTCTCGGGCGTAGCGCGGCAAGTGTCCAAAAGCGCTCGGCTTTACGGCTTCCATACCAGCGTGATGGAATTAGGTTCCCGTGTAGCGGAACGCACCGTCTGGGACCACATTCATGACCCTTGTCCATGCCAACGACCTGACCGCGATCGCGACGAAGGTGCTGCTCGCCGCCGGCACCCCGCGCGCCGGTGCCGAGGTGGTCGCCGCGTCGCTGGTCGAGTCGGATCTCGTCGGGCACGATTCGCACGGCGTTCGCCGGCTCCCGTCGTACCTCGAAATGGTGCGCGCGGGGCGGATCGACCCGGCGGCGCGGCCGCAGCTGGGCGGTGTCCGCGCCGCGGCGGCCGTGGTGGACGGGCGGAGCGGCTTCGGGCAGCTCGCGGCCCGCACGGCGGTCGACCACGTCCGGCGGCTGGCCCGCCAGTACGGCGTGGCCAGCGTCGCGATCAACAACTGCGAACACGTCGGCCGGCTCGGCGAGTACGTCCAGCTGCTCGCGAACGACGAGACGGTCGGGCTGGCCCTCGGCGGTCGCGGCACCAACCCGCTGGCGCTAGCGGCGCCGCGCGCGCCGGGGCGACCGGCGCTGGTGGTCGACTTCGCCGCGCCGGAGGCCGGTCACGGCTTGGGCGTGCTGATCGAGCTGATCGGCGGCCTGCTCTCCGGCGCGGGCGTGTCCGGCCTCACCACCCGGGAGGACAGCAACGGCACGGTCATCGTCGCGATGGAGATCGCGGCGTTCCGGCCGGTGGCCGAGTTTCGGCAGCGGGCCGAGGAGTTCTGCGCGTTGCTGTCGGCGGGCGCCGGCCCGATCCCCGGCGAGATCGAGTCGGCCACCCGCATGACCCGCGTGCGCGAGGGCGTCCCGGTGCCGGACGACATCTGGGCCGACCTGGCCAGCCGGCCCGGCGGCCCGGCACACCGCCCGGCGCGGCCCTAGGCTCGGTCCAGCCGGTCCAGGACCCAGGAGGCGACGAACGCCTCCTCCTTCCAGGAGTCGTACCGGCCGCTCGGGCCGCCGTGGCCGGCGCCCATCTCGGTCTTGAGCAGGTAGGTGCCCGAGGTGGTGGCCCGCAGGCGGGCGATCCACTTCGCCGGCTCGTGGTAGAGCACCCGGGTGTCGTTGAGGCTGGTCACCGCCAGGATCGGCGGATAGTCCACAGCGGACACGTTCTCGTACGGCGTGTACGACTTCATGTACGCGTACACCTCGGGTCGTCGAGCGGGTTGCCCCACTCCTCCCACTCGGTCACGGTCAGCGGCAGCGACGGGTCGAGGATCGAGTTGAGCGCGTCGACGAACGGCACCTGCGCGACCACCCCGGCGAACGCGTCCGGGGCGAGGTTGGCGACCGCGCCCATCAGCAGGCCGCCGGCCGAGCCGCCCCGAGCCACGAGCCGGTCGGACGAGGTCCAGCCGGCCTTGACCAGGTGCCGCGCGCAGGCCACGAAGTCGGTGAACGTGTTCTTCTTGGCCAGCATCTTGCCGTCCTCGTACCACCGGCGGCCCAGCTCACCGCCGCCGCGGATGTGCGCGACCGCGAAGATCACGCCACGGTCCAGCAGGGACAGCCGCGGGATCGAGAACCAGGGATCCATGCTGGCCTCGTACGAGCCGTACCCGTAGATGACGCACGGCGCCGAGCCGTCCCTCGGGGTGCCGGCCTTGCACACCAGCGAGATCGGCACCCGGGTGCCGTCGTCGGCCAGGGCCCAGTCGCGGTGCTGCTCGTACGCCGCCGGGTCGAACCCGCCCAGCACCGGCTTCTGCTTGCGCAGCACCATCTCCCGGGTCACCAGGTCGTAGTCGTACACCGAATCCGGGGTGACCAGCGAGGCGTAGTGCAGGCGCACGGTCGCCGTCGCGTACTCCGGGTTGGCCTCCAGGCCGACGCTGTAGAGCGGCTCCGGGAAGTCGATGTCGTACGTGTCGGTGGAGCCCACCGGCAGCACGCGCAGGCCGGTCAGGCCGTCCTTGCGCAGCGAGACGACCAGATGGTTGGCGAACGCGTCGACCGACTCCAGTCGGGTGCCCGGGGAGTGCGGGATGAGCGTCGCCCACTCGCCCGGGGCGTCCGCCGAGGTGTACGCCAGCGCGAAGTCCTCCGCACCGTCGTTGTGCAGGATCAGGAAGCGATGCCCGTGGTGCTCCACCGAGTACTCGACGCCCTGCCGGCGCGGCGCGATGACGGCCGGCTCGCCGGTCGGGTTGCTCGCCGGGATCACCAGCACCTCGCTGGTCACCTTGCTGTGTACGTCGATAACGACAAAGTTCTCCGAGCGGGTCAGGTCGACACCGACCCAGAAGCGCTCGTCGCTCTCCTCGTACACGATGACGTCGTCGCCGGCCGGGGTGCCCACCGCGTGCCGCCACACCCGGTACGGCCGCCACGCCTCGTCGACCGTCAGGTAGAACAGCGTCGAGCCGGTAGCCGACCACGCGGTGCCGTAGAACGTGTCCGGCACCTCGTCGCCCAGCACCTCGCCGGTGTTCAGGTCCTTGACCCGCAGCGTGAAGCGCTCGTCGCCGGCGAAGTCCGTGCTGTACGCCAGCCACCGCCCGTCCGGGCTGACGTCGAACGTACCGAGGGCGAAGAACTCGTGCCCCTCGGCGAGCGCGTTGCCGTCGAGCAGCACCTCCTCGCCGTCCAGCGGGGTGCCGTCCACCGTGGACGGTGGGTCCGTCTCGCCGTCCCGTACCGCCCGCCGGCACTGGATGCCGTACTGCTGCCCCTCGACCGTGCGCGTGTAGTACCAGTAGCCGCCCTTGCGGCTGGGCACCGACAGGTCGGTCTCCTTGGTGCGCCGCTTGGTCTCCTCGAACAGCGTCTCGCGCAGCTCTTTCAGGTGAGCCGTGGCGGCCTCGGTGTACGTGTTCTCCGCCTTGAGGTAGGCGATGGTGTCCGGGTCTTCCTTGTCGGCGAGCCAGGCGTACTCGTCCACGACGGTGTCGCCGTGGTGGGTGCGCTCGGCCGGGACACGCTTGGCAACCGGCGGGGTCGCAGCGGGTTCGGTGGTCACGTCCGACCACGTTACCGGCAGCCCTCGGGATGGCGTCGGGTGGCAGCCAGTCGTACACTTGTTCGATGCCGACACGCGGCGCGATCTTTCGGGGACTCGTGGACATCTGCGGGATGCGGTTCGTGCGGCTGGCCGGCGCGACGGACACGGTCGCCGGTGTGCCGGCCAGCTGGGTCGCCGCACCCGCCACGGTGGACGGCGTGGCCGCCACGGTGCGGTTCGCCGCCGAGCACGACCTCGCCGTCGTCGCGCGGGGCGCCGGGACGAAGCTCGACTGGGGCTCCCGCCCGACCCGCGCCGACCTGGTGCTCGACACCGCCCGGCTCGCCGGCGTCTGGCACCACCCGCCCGGCGAGTTCCTCGCGGAGATCGGCGCAGGCACACCGCTGCGCGCGGTGCAGGCCGTGCTGAGCCAGTCCCGGCGCCGGCTCGCGCTCGACAGCCCGTCGGCCGGCGCCACCATCGGCGGCCTGATCGCGGCCGACGAGTCCGGCCCGCTCGCCCACCGCTACGGCACCGCCGCCGACCAGATCCTCGGCGTCAGCTACGTGAACGGGGACGGCACGCTGACCCACTCCGGCGACACGGACCAGGGCGTCGGGCGGTTGCTGTGCGGGTCGTTCGGAGCCCTGGGCGTACTGGTCTCCGCCACGTTCCGGGTCCACGTCGAGCCGGCCGCGCGCGCCTGGGTGCAGCGGTCGGTGTGGACCCCGCTGGAGCTGTACGACCTGGTCCGCGAGGTGCAGGCCAGCTCGGTCCAGGTGGCCGCCGTGGAGCTGGACCTCCCGACCACCAAGCCCGTACTCGTGCCCCGCCAGCGGGCTCCGCGCGGCCCCGGCACCCTCGCGATCCTGCTGGAGGGCGAGCCCGGGGCGGTGGCCGAGCGGTCCACCCGGATCGTCGACCTGCTCGGCGGCGACGCGGAGGTCCGCACCGAGGCACCCCCGTGGTGGGGGCGCTACCCGTTCGGCGCCGGCGACGTGGCGCTGCGCATCACCGTGCCCACCGCCGACCTGCACGCCGCGATCTACGCCGTACGCGACGCCGCCGGCGTCACCGTGCCCGTACGCGGGTCGGCCGGAGCCGGGGTCATCCACGCGGCACTGCCCGGGGCACCGAGCCCGATCGGATCACCGCGATCCTGGAGGCCGTCCGCGGCGTACTGCTCGGGCGGGCCGGCTCCTGCGTCGTCGTGTCCGCCCCGGCCGCGGTGCGGGAGGCCGTCGACATGTGGGGTCCAGGCGCGAGCCCCGACGTCGTACGCCGGGTCAAGAACCGCTTCGACCCGCGGCACCGGCTGGCGCCCGGAAGATTTTTCGGCGTCTAAGGTCGAAGTCGCTCTCCCTTGTTCGACGCCCTGATAGAGCCAGGGTGGCTCCGACAGATCGAAGGAGTGTCGACGATGCGATTCATGCTGCTGCTCAAGGGCGACCCGCAGGTCGATGGCGATTCCACCGACGCCATCTCCCAGCCGCCGGAGGAGCTGATCGGCGCGATGCTGAAGTACAACGAGGACCTGGCCAAGGCCGGGGTGCTGCTCGCGGGCGAGGGCTTGTACCCCAGCGCGTCCGGCGCGCGGGTGATCTACAAGGACGGCAAGCGCACCGTTGTCGACGGGCCGTTTGCCGAGGCGAAGGAGCTGATCGCCGGCTTCTACATCATCCAGGTGCGATCGAGGGAAGAGGCCATCGAGTGGGCCTCCCGCTGCCCCGTGGACGTTGCGGTCGGGCCGGGCCAGGAAGCCGTGGTCGAGGTGCGCCAGGTCGGCGAGTCCGAGGAACTGGAGAACATGACCGAAGACCAGCGATCCACCGAACGCGCCCTCCGCGCTTCCCTGGAGAGCTAGCCCTCCGTTCCGCTCTCTCCTCTTTCGTCGATCAAGGACTTCTGCGTCGATCAAGGGCGAATGGTCGTGGAAAAGAGATCAAACCACGGCCATATGCCCTTGATCGACGGGCAAGCCCTTGATCGGCGCGGAGAGAGGGGCGGGCGGCGCGGGGAGCGGGCGCAGAGGGCTAGGTGGGGTCTGGGTCGTTGCGGAGGACGAGGATGGCTATGTCGTCTCGCGGGGCTTCGGTGGAGAAGCCGATCGCGGCCGTTTTCAGGCGGGCGGCCACCACGTCGGCGGAGTAGCCGGCCAGCGGCGCCGCCGTGTCGCGGAGCCGCTCGGGGCCGAAGAGCTCCCGACCGCGCCGGCGTTCGGTCACGCCGTCGGTGTAGAAGACCAGCGCGTCCCCGGGGGCCAGGGGTACGGCGGCGACCGGGGTGGCGATGGAGTCGAGCAGTCCGAGTGCGGTGCCTCCGGTACCTACGAAGGAGGCGCGGCCGTCGCCGCGTACCAGGACCGGGCGGTCGTGGCCGGCCAGGTGCAGGGAGACGTCCAGCCGGCCGTCGTCGCCGCGCTCCACCGCGGCGAGCGCCAGCGTGCAGTACCGGCCGCCGCCGCGTTCGACGAGCGTGTCGTTGAGCCGGCCGAGCGCCTCGGGCAGCGGCTTGCCGTCCCGGACCAGCACCCGGATCACGTCGCGGACCAGGCCGGTGACCGCCGCGGCCTGTACGCCCTTGCCGGAGACGTCGCCGACCACCACCAGCCAGCGGCCGTCGGGCAGCGGCACCACGTCGTAGAAGTCGCCGCCCACCTCGGCCGCGTCGCCGGTGGGCACGTACTCGGCGGCGAAGCCGATGCCCCGTACCACGGGCAGTACGGGCGGGAGCAGCGACTGCTGGAGCGTGTGGGCCACCCGGCGGCGCTCGTCGTGGATACGGGCGTTGTCGACGGCGAGGGCGGCCCGGCGGGCGACGTCTTCCAGGATCGCGATCTCGTCGGCGTCGTGCCGGTGGCGCAGGTGCCGGCCGACCGCGAGCGTGCCCAGCCGCTGACCGCGGGCCACGAGCGGTACGGCGAAGCCCTCGGCCGGGGCGCTGAGCGGCACCTGCGAGCCGGAGCGGGACGCCTCCCGCAGCCGGGCGATCGCCGAGTCCGGCCCGGTCTGGAGAAACATCGCGTGCAGTTCGGGCAGCGCGGACTCGTCGGCGTGGGTGGCGGCGGCGAGCTGGAGGCGGCCCCACTCGTCGGTGGTGTGCACCGCGCACCACTGCCCGAGGCGGGGCACCACGAGCTGGGGGATCAGCGCGAGCGTGAGGTTGACGTCGAGCGACTGTGCGAGCAGCTCGCTGGCCTCGGCGAGAAACGTGAGCCAGGTCTGGCGGCGCAGGTCGGCGCGGCGCAGGCGGTCGTTTTCCAGGTGCAGGGCGAGGCGTTCGGCGGCGAGTGCGGCGAGCGGGCTGGCGTATCCGGACGGTGCCACGTCGAGTTCCAGCTCGCCGGCGTACGGGCGGTTGACGGCCAGCGGCACGCGGAGCAGGTCGGCGCCGGGGCCGGACGGGCGGCCGTACCGGGCGAGGAGTTGCGCGCCGGCGCCGTCGCCGCGGTCGAGGCGTACCGCACCGCCGGCGGCGCCGACCAGCTCGGCGACCCGTACGAGCAGGTGGCTGGCGAAGTCGCCGAGCGCGTCTTCGGCGTGCGGCTCCGGCATGATCTGCAGCAGCGCGGTGAGCGCACCGGCGGTGGGCGCCGGCCCGTCCGCGGGCGCCGCCGGATGAACGGGCTCCTTGCGGTCCAGCCGGAACCAGACGCCCTTGCCGGTGGGCATGTGGGTGGTGCCCCAGCGGCTGGCGAAATGGTCGACCAGTAACAATCCGCGACCGCGTTCCGATACATCAGAGATGTCTATGTTGTCGTTACGCGGGCCGGCGGTGAGGCTTTCCACCGGGGTGGCCTCGAAGTCCGTCACCGTCACCGTGAGGCCGGTCGGGCCGGCGACGACCTCGATGTCGAGTTCGGTGCCGGCGTGCACGACCGCGTTGGTGGTCAGCTCGGTGGTGAGCAGCAGGGCCTCGTTGAGCAGCTCGTCGAGGTGTGCCTCGGCGAGCACGGTGCGGACGACCGCCCGGGCGGCCGCGGGCGTACGGCGGTCGGCGGGTAGGCGTACGTGGCGGGTGTGCTCCTCGACCGAGGGGGGCACCACCGCACCGCTGACCTCCGCTGACACGTTTGCATCCTCTACCGCGCGACCGGGTTCATCCAAGCCGGACGCTCGCATCTGTCACTGCCTAGGCGCAATGATGAGTGGACACCGAGGGTGAGTGAGGAATCGCATGACCACGGCGAAGCAGATGACCGACGAGGCCGCCGTTCTTCGTGAGCTGGCGGACGCGCTACGTCGGGTGGGCCGCGGTGACTTGAAGGTACGGCTGCCCCGGCGCGCTGGAGTCGGCGGCGAGGTGGCGGACGCGTTCAACGACGTGGTGTCGCTGCAGGAGCGGCAGAACCTCGAGGTCCGGAAGATCAGCCGGATCGTCGGACGGGACGGCCGGCTCACCGAGCGCCTGGACGAGGAGGGCGTCGACGGCGCCTGGGCCGACCATGCCCGCGCCATCAACTCGCTCATCGACGACCTGGGCCGCCCGACCACGGAGATCTCCCGGGTCATCGTGGCGGTGGCCGACGGCGACCTGACCCAGCACATGGCGCTGGAGATCGATGGGCGTCCGCTGCGCGGCGAGTTCCTGCGCATCGGCCGGACGGTCAACACGATGGTGGACCAGCTCTCCTCGTTCGCGGACGAGGTGACCCGGGTGGCCCGTGACGTGGGCACCGAGGGCGCGCTGGGCGGCCAGGCCGACGTGCGCGGCGTGGCCGGCACCTGGCGCGACCTCACCGACTCGGTGAACACGATGGCCTCGAACCTGACCAGCCAGGTGCGCTCGATCTCGCAGGTGACCACGGCGATCGCCCGCGGCGACCTGTCGCAGAAGATCACCGTCTCGGCGAAGGGCGAGGTCGCCGAGTTGGCGTACACGATCAACTCGCTCACGGACACGCTGCGGACCTTCGCCGAGCAGGTGACGCGGGTGGCTCGCGAGGTGGGTACGGAGGGCAAGCTCGGCGGTCAGGCCGAGGTGCCCAACGTGGCCGGCATCTGGAAGGACCTCACCGACAACGTCAACTCGATGGCGTCCAACCTCACCGCCCAGGTCCGCAACATCGCCCAGGTGTCGACCGCGGTGGCGAAGGGCGACCTCTCCCAGAAGATCACGGTCGCCGCGCAGGGCGAGATCCTGGAGCTGAAGAACACCATGAACACGATGGTGGATCAGCTCTCGTCGTTCGCCGAGGAGGTCACCCGGGTGGCCCGCGAGGTGGGTACGGAGGGCAAGCTCGGCGGTCAGGCGCAGGTGCGCGGCGTGTCCGGCACCTGGCGCGACCTCACCGAGAGCGTCAACCAGCTCGCCGGCAACCTCACCGCCCAGGTCCGCAACATCGCCCAGGTGTCCACGGCGGTGGCCAAGGGTGACCTGTCGCAGAAGATCACGGTGGATGCGCGCGGGGAGATCCTGGAGCTGAAGTCGACCGTGAACACGATGGTGGATCAGCTCTCGTCGTTCGCCGACGAGGTGACGCGGGTGGCGCGCGAGGTGGGTACGGAGGGCAAGCTCGGCGGCCAGGCCCAGGTGAAGGGCGTGCTCGGTACGTGGCGCGACCTGACCGACAACGTCAACTCGATGGCGTCCAACCTGACCTCTCAGGTCCGCAACATCGCGTCCGTCACCACGGCGGTGGCCAAGGGTGACCTGTCGCAGAAGATCACGGTGGATGCGCGCGGGGAGATCCTGGAGCTGAAGTCGACCGTGAACACGATGGTGGATCAGCTCTCGTCGTTCGCCGACGAGGTGACGCGGGTGGCGCGCGAGGTGGGTACGGAGGGCAAGCTCGGCGGCCAGGCCCAGGTGCGCGGCGTGGCCGGCACCTGGCGCGACCTCACCGACAACGTCAACTTCATGGCCTCCAACCTCACCGCCCAGGTGCGCAACATCGCCCAGGTGTCCACCGCCGTGGCCCGCGGCGACCTCTCCCAGAAGATCACGGTGGACGCGCAGGGCGAGATCCTGGAGCTGAAGAACACCATGAACACGATGGTGGATCAGCTCTCGTCGTTCGCCGAGGAGGTCACCCGGGTGGCCCGCGAGGTGGGTACGGAGGGCAAGCTCGGCGGTCAGGCGCAGGTGCGCGGCGTCTCGGGCACCTGGCGCGACCTCACCGAGAACGTGAACTTCATGGCGTCCAACCTCACCTCTCAGGTCCGCAACATCGCCTCGGTCACCACGGCGGTGGCGAAGGGCGACCTGTCCCAGAAGATCACCGTCGACGCCGAGGGCGAGATCCTGGAGCTGAAGAACACCGTCAACACGATGGTCGACCAGCTCTCGTCGTTCGCCGAGGAGATCACCCGGGTCGGCCGCGAGGTCGGCATCGAGGGCAAGCTGGGCGGTCTGGCCAGGGTCAAGGGCGTTTCGGGTACGTGGCGCGACCTCACCGAAAACGTCAACCAGCTCGCCGCGACGCTGACCACGCAGTTGCGCGCGATCGCCCAGGTGTCCACGTCGGTGACCAAGGGCGACCTGACCCAGCGGATCACCGTCGAGGCGCAGGGCGAGGTCGCCGAGCTGAAGGACAACATCAACCAGATGATCGTCACCCTGCGCGAGACCACCAGGAAGAACGCCGAGCAGGGCTGGCTCGACTCGAACCTGGCCCGCATCGGCGGTCTGCTGCAGGGCCAGCGCGACCTCGGCGAGGTCTGCCGCATGATCATGGGCGAGGTGACCCCGCTCGTCGAGGGCCAGCTCGGCGCGTTCTTCCTGATCGACAACGACGAGGCGATCACCCGGCTGCGGCTCACCGCGTCGTACGGCTACGTCGCGCGTACCAATGAGGTGGTGTTTGGACCGGGGAGGGACTGATCGGGCAGGCCGCGGTGTCGCGGCGCATGATCCGGGTCGGCACCGACCCCGGCGGCGCCCTGACCCTGCGGTCCGGCCTGCTCACCGCGAAGCCGAAGGACATCGTCGTCCTGCCGATCCTCTTCGAGGGCGAGATGCTCGGCGTGATCGAGTTCGCGTCGGTCAACGCGTTCTCCGAGCTGCACATCTCGTTCCTGGAGCGGCTCGTGTCGACCATCGGCATCGCGCTCAACACGATCCAGGCCAACCGGCGTACCGAGGAACTGCTCTCCCAGTCCCAGCGGCTGGCGCACGAGCTGCAGGAGCAGTCGGCGGAGCTGCAGCGCACCAACGCCGAGCTGGAGGACAAGGCGCAGCTCCTGTCCGAGCAGAAGGGCAACATCGAGACCAAGAACCGCGAGATCGAGATGGCCCGGATCGGCCTGGAGGAGAAGGCACAGCAGCTGTCCCGGGCGTCGGCGTACAAGTCCGAGTTCCTCGCCAACATGAGCCACGAGCTGCGTACGCCGCTGAACTCGCTGCTCCTGCTGGCCCGGCTGCTGGCCGACAACCCCGAGCACAACCTGACCGACAAGCAGATCGAGTTCGCCCGCACGATCCACAGCGCCGGCTCCGACCTGCTCTCCTTGATCGACGACATCCTCGACCTGTCGAAGATCGAAGCGGGCCGGATGGACGTCGAGCCAACCGAGGTGGGCTTCCAGGACATCCAGGCGTACGTGGAGCAGGCGTTCGCGCCGCAGGCCGAGGAGAAGGGCCTGGACTTCAGCGTCACCCTCGGGCGCGGGCTGCCGGCGGCGGTGGTCACCGACGCCCAGCGGCTCCAGCAGATCCTGCGCAACCTGCTGTCCAACGCGGTCAAGTTCACCGACAGCGGCTCGGTGACGCTGCGCATCGCGCCGGCGCCGCCCGAAGAGCGTGGCACGGCCACCCGGCCGGTGATCGCGTTCACCGTCGTGGACACCGGCATCGGCATCTCGGACGAGAAGCTGGACATCATCTTCGAGGCGTTCCAGCAGGCCGACGGCACCACGAGCCGGCGGTACGGCGGCACCGGCCTGGGCCTGTCGATCAGTCGCGACCTGGCCCGACTCCTCGGCGGCACGATCACGGTGGCGTCGACGCCCGGCCAGGGTTCCACGTTCACGCTGCTGGTGCCGGACGTACTCGTGCCGGATGCGTTGCAGGCGACGCTGCCGATCCCGCTGCCCGTGAGCAGGGCCAGCCTGCCCGACCTGCCCAACCTGGCGGATCTGCCGCTGTTGCGGCAGGGCCTCGAAGCCGAGCGGCCGCCGTCGCCCTCGACGCGCAAGCTGGACGGCGCCACCGTGCTCATCATCGACGACGACGTGCGCAACGTCTTCGCCTTGACCAGCGCGTTGGAGCTGCACGGAATGACGGTTTTGTATTCGGACAACGGGGTGGACGGCGTACGGTTGCTGGCAGAGCATCCGGAGGTGGACATCGTCTTGATGGACGCGATGATGCCGGACCAGGACGGCTACGAGACGACCCGCGCCATCCGCCGCAACCACCGCTTCGCCGATCTGCCGGTGGTGTTCCTGACCGCCAAGGCGATGCCGGGGACCAGGACTCGGCGCTGGGTGCGGGGGCCAGTGACTACATCACCAAGCCCGTCGACCTGGACGAGCTGATCGAGCTGATGGCCGCCTGGGTGAACGGTGGCGGCAGGGAGGTTGTCAACTGATGGGTGTCGCAAAGGCGCTTCTGGTGGACGACCGGCGCGACAACCTCGTCGCGCTGGAGGCCATCCTGCAGGGCCTGCCGGTGCACGCCGTGGCGGTGGAGAGCGGCGAGGCGGCGCTCAAGCAGCTCCTCGTCGACGACTTCGCGGTGATCCTGCTTGACGCGCAGATGCCCGACATGGACGGCTTCGAGACGGCGAGCCACATCAAGCGGCGGGAGCGTACGCGCCACGTACCGATCATCTTCCTGACCGCCGCCGACCGGGACGCGCAGCTCGCCCTGCGCGGCTACTCCGTGGGAGCGGTCGACTACCTGACGAAGCCGTTCGACCCGTGGGTGCTGCGTGCCAAGGTCTCCGTCTTCGTCGACCTGTGGATCAAGACGCAGCAGCTCAACGCCCAGTCCGAGGTCGTACGGGAGCGGGAGACGCAGTGGCGGGCGCTCATCGAGGCCGTGGAGGAGGCCACCGCGCTGCTGCGGTCGGCCGATCCGGACAGCCGGGACCGGGCGGTGGCCCTGCTGGAGCAGGCCCGCTGGGGCTCTTAAGCGACAGTCGACCGCGCCG
The DNA here is from genome assembly GCF_011764445.1 of Phytohabitans rumicis. Classification (NCBI taxonomy): domain Bacteria; kingdom Bacillati; phylum Actinomycetota; class Actinomycetes; order Micromonosporales; family Micromonosporaceae; genus Phytohabitans; species Phytohabitans rumicis. The sequence goes on along the minus strand of NZ_BLPG01000001.1, from coordinate 4,088,210 downwards.
CCTTCCCCCGTATGAAAGGCGGTGCGGCCGTCTGTCGCCTCAGCCGTTCAGGAACTCGTACGCCTCGGCCGGCGCCTCCTGGACCTGATCCGCCGGCGGTTCTTCAACGGCGGGCGCGGTGCCGTAGTCGCTGTACTTCGTCTCGTAGGTGAAGGCCGGCTCCTTCCCGAGCGCGGGCACGTCGAAGCTGACCGCGGTCAACCGTCCGGCGGAATCGACGGTCGCTCGGAATGGCAGGGCCTTCGCCTTGTCGCCGAGCTCGGTGAGAGCGTCGGGTTCGACCACCTCGGCCTCGGCCGTCTTGGTGAGGTCGAGAGTGCCGGCGTACGAGCCGGCGGTGGACTCGGTGACGTCCACAATGGAGCCGAAGAGGGCTGCGGCGCTTCCCGGGTCGAGGTCGTCGGAGGTCAGGTTTTTCAGGTCGGGGACCTTTGACCGGTCCACGTGGAGCCACGCCTTCGGCAGCTTGGGTAGGCCCCTGACGCTCTGGGTGTTACTGAAGGTGATCTTGACCCAGGCTTCCTGGTCGATGACCAGGAAGGCCATCGTCATCGTGAATCCGACGCTCGGATCCTTGTACTCGGTGGTGTAGTGGAGCCGCTTGCCCGCGACGTCCACCACACCGGTGCCGGTGGTCCCCGCGACCTTCTGGGTGAACCGGAAGCGCTCGGACGACTCGTCCGGAGCGGCTGCGAGGAGCTTGTCCTTGGCAGACGCGGGCGGTGCCGCGGAAGGCGTCGCGGAAGGTGTCGTGGCTGGCGTCTGCGCTGCCTTCTCGGCGCAGCCGCCCGCGAGCAGCACGCTCGCCGCCAGGGTCAGGGCGATCCGTCGTTTCATGGCTTTCCTTTGGTGTGAGTGGAGGTATGCCCAGATCGTGAGGAGGCGGGCTGCGGTATCGATGCGGCTATGCTGCTGATGGCTGCGGCCTCGCTGCGGCCGACTGCGGTTTGGCTGTATGTCCTGGTCAACGGGGTGAGTAAGAGCTGAAACGCTTCGAGATCCTCGGACCGGTCCGGGCCTTCGACAGCGAAGAGGAGCTGCCGCTCGGTCCGGTGAAGCAGCGTGCCGTGCTCGCCGTGCTGCTGCTGAACGCCAACCGGCCGGTACAGACCACCCAGATCGTCGATGCGGTGTGGGCGGACGACCCGCCGGAGAACGGCGCGAACGTCGTCCAGAAGTACGTCGCCGGGCTGCGCCGGGTGCTGGAGCCGGACCGCTCACCCCGTACCCCCGGCCAGACGCTGTCGCTCACCGGCGCCGGATATGTGCTGAACGTCCCGGACGGCGGCCTCGACGCCGACGTCTTCGACCGGCGGGTACGCCGGGCCCGAGGCGCCTGGGCCGCCGGTCAGCTCACGACGGCCGGCCCGGAGCTGCAGGCCGCGCTCGCCCTGTGGCGGGGCGAGCCGCTTGCGGGGCTCACCGGGCGGGTCTTCGAGGCTGCGCGCGAGCGGCTGGGGGACAGCCGGGCGGGCGCCCTGGAGGCGCTGGCGGAGATCGACATCGGGCTCGGTCGCCACGCCGCGCTCGTGCCAGAGCTGCGCCGGCTCGTGGCCGAGTACCCGCTTCGCGAGCAGCTGCGCTACCTGCTGATGCTCGCCCTGTACCGGTGCGGCCGGCAGGCCGAGGCGCTCGCCGCGTACCGGGAGGCCCGGGACTTCCTGGCGGACGAGTACGGGGTCGAGCCGGGCGAACAGCTACAGGATCTGCACCAGCAGATCCTCCGGAGCGATCCAGGGCTGTCCATGCCGATGAGCCCGGCACCGCCCGGGTCGCCGGCACCGCCACCGTTGCCGCCATACATGCCACATATGCCGTACATGCCGTACGCCCCGGGCCCGCCGTCTCCGCAGCTACCCGCCGCCAAGGAGCTGCCGGCGTGGGCCCGGTTCGGTGCGGTGCTCGTGCCGGTGTTCAGCGCCGGCTCGCTGACCTGGATGCTGATGGCCGCGTTCGCGGTGCACCGCCGCAGCCGCGTGCTCGGCGTGCTGGCCGCCGGCTACCTGGTACTAGCCGTCGCGGGCTGCCTGCTCTTCGGCGCGGACGAGGATGCGTTCACGCTCCGGTCCGACATCGGGATGTTGATGCTCATCGTGGTGTCGCTCGGCGGTGCCGTGCACGCGGCGATACTCCAGGTCATGCCGCGGCGGACACGCCTCGACCCGGACGCCGTCCGCACGGTCGAGCAGCGGGTACGCCGCCAACAGGCCCGCGAACTGCTCTGGTCGCACCCCGGGATCGCCCGTGAGCTGCTCATCGGGCGGCCCGACCTGCCGGGGTCCTTCGACGACGGCGGTCTCGTCGATATCAACGGCGCACCGGTGCACGTTCTCGGGGCCCTGCCCGGTATCCCGGTGCAGACCGCGCAGATCATCGTCGCGGACCGAAGCCTCCGGGGCGAGTTCGCCTCGGTGGAAGACCTCATCGCGCGGGGCTTGCTGCCCGCGCCGGTCGTGCAGGAGCTGCGCGACACATTGATCGTCGTGCCACTGACGGCGTCGCGGGACGGGGGTGTCAGCGCACCATCAGCGCGGACCGCAGGCCCGTGATATCCAGCACACGCTGCAGGAAGTCGCCGACGTTGGTCAGCATCAACACGCTCTGCGCGCGGCTGGCCTTGCGGCTGAGGACGACGAGGGTGCCCAGCCCTTGAGAGTCACAGAACGTGACGCCCGCCATGTCGAGCACGATGCGCGTGGGCGGCTCGGTCAGGACGTCGCTGACAGCGTTGGAAAGCCGGGCGGCCGTGAGCATGTCGATCTCGCCGGCGAGCTTGAGTACCGTCTCGCCGGGAGCCCGTTGCACCGCGATGGACAACTCCGGACGTTCCACATCCATCAGCCTATCGTGATCTAGCTGGACATGCCCGGCGAGGCATCGCAGGTCGGGGGCCGTGACAGGCTCTCAGCTTGCGCTGACAGAATGGCTGCACCGTGACCAAGACACCTGCTTCCGACGCCCTCTTCACCCGAGCCCGGGCCATCGTGCCGGGCGGGGTCAATTCTCCCGTGCGCGCCTTCCAGGCGGTAGGGGGAACTCCCCGCTTCATGGTTAGGGGTAACGGTCCGTGGTTGTTCGACGCGGACGGCAACCGGTACGCCGACCTCGTGTGCTCGTGGGGCCCGCTGATCCACGGCCACGCCCACCCCGAGGTGGTCGCCGCCGTGCAGGCTGCCGCCGCCAAGGGCACCAGCTTCGGCACGCCCACGCCGGGTGAGGTGGAGCTCGCCGAGGAGATGGTCGCCCGTACGCCGATCGACCAGGTGCGCCTGGTCAACTCGGGTACCGAGGCGACGATGTCGGCGATCCGGCTCGCGCGCGGCTTCACCGGCCGCTCGAAGGTGGTGAAGTTCGCCGGCTGCTACCACGGCCACGTCGACGCGCTGCTGGCCGCGGCCGGGTCCGGGGTGGCGACCCTCGGGCTGCCCGACTCGCCCGGGGTCACCGGGGCGGCGGCGAGCGAGACGATCGTGCTGCCGTACAACGACGTGGCCGCCGTGGAGGCTGCCTTCGCCGCGGACGGTGACCACATCGCGGCCGTCATCACCGAGGCCGCGCCGGGCAACATGGGCGTGGTCGCCCCGCGCGACGGTTTCAACCAGGCGCTGGCCGCGATCGCGCACCGGCACGGCGCGCTGCTGGTCCTCGACGAGGTGATGACCGGGTTCCGGGTCGCCCGCGGCGGCTGGGCCGCTCTCGACCCGGTCGACGCCGACCTCTTCACGTTCGGCAAGGTCATGGGCGGCGGCCTTCCCGCGGCCGCCTTCGGTGGGCGGACGGAGATCATGGGCCGCCTCGCCCCCGCCGGGCCGGTCTACCAGGCCGGCACGCTCTCCGGAAACCCGCTCGCCTGCGCCGCCGGGCTGGCCAGCCTGCGCCTGGCCGACGACGCGGTCTACCGCCGCCTCGACGAAACGGCCGCCGCCGTGGGCAAGCTCGCGAGCGAGGCGCTGAGCGCCGCCGGGGTCCCGCATCGGCTCTCGTACGCCGGGAGCATGTTCTCGATCTTCTTCACCGACGCCGACGTGGTCGACTACGACAGCGCCAAGACCCAGGACGTGGCCGCGTTCAAGGCGTTCTTCCACGCGATGCTGGACGGCGGGGTCTACCTGCCGCCGAGCGCGTTCGAATCGTGGTTCGTATCCACCGCGCTCGACGACGAGGCGTTGGAGCAGATATCGGCGGCCCTGCCGGGAGCGGCGGCCGCGGCGGCAGCGGGGAGCAATACATGACGAGCAGCACCGTCGTGCACGTGCTTCGGCACGGGGAAGTACACAACCCGGACAAGATCCTGTACGGCCGGTTGCCCGGCTTCCGCCTCTCCGAACTGGGCGGGCAGATGGCCAAGGCGGCGGCGCAGGCGCTGGCCGACCGCGACATCGCGTACGTGGTGGCCAGCCCGCTGGAGCGCGCCCAGGAGACCGCCGACCCGATCGCCGCGCAGTTCGGGCTGCCGGTGGCGGTCGACGAGCGGCTGATCGAGAGCGCCAACTGGTTCGAGGGCAAGCGGGTCTCGCCCGGCGACGGCTCGTTTCGCGACCCGCGCAACTGGTGGGTGCTGCGCGACCCGGTCACCCCGTCCTGGGGCGAGCCGTACAAGCAGATCGCCGAGCGGATGTTCGGCGCGCTGCACGCCGCCCGGGTCGCCGCCGAGGGGCGCGAGGCGGTCTGCGTCTCGCACCAGCTGCCCATCTGGACCCTGCGCCGGTACGTCGAGCGCAAGCGGCTGTGGCACGACCCCCGCAAGCGCCAGTGCGGGCTGGCCAGCCTCACGTCGTTTCACTTCGAAGGCGCCAAGCTGGTCGGCATCGGGTACTCCGAGCCGGCCGCCCATCTCGTCGCGATGTCACCGGGTGCCCGGACGGCCAAGGGGGCCTGATGCTGCGGCGCCTCTCGCTAGTCCTGCTCCTCCTCAGCACCGCGCTCGCCGCCTGTGACGGTGGCGGGAAGTGGGAGGACGACTGCGAGACCACCGCTGGCGTCATCGAGTGCGCGCCGGACAAGCGGCCGCCCGCACCCGACCTGTCCGGCGAGCTGCTGGAGGGCGGCAGCTACAACCTCACCCAGGACCGTGGCACGGTCGTCGTGGTCAACTTCTGGGGTTCGTGGTGCTCGCCGTGCCGGGCCGAGATCGACGACCTGGAGCAGACGTACCAGGCGACGAAGGGGCAGGGCGTCACCTTCCTGGGCATCAACGTGCGGGACGACCGGGACAAGGCCAAGGCGTTCCAGCAGGGCCGGGTCGGCTACCCGAGCATCGTCGACCCGGGCAGCAAGCTGGCCCTCAACTTCGACGTTCCGCCCAACACGATCCCGGCCACGATCATCCTGGACCGGGAGGGCCGGATCGCCGTGGTGATCCGGGACGCCGTCAAGCAGGACCAGTTGCAGCCGCTCGTCGCCCGGGTCGCGGCGGAGGCGAGCTGACGTGGGCGACACGTTCCGTGAGCTCGCCAACGGAGGACCGATCGCGCTGGCGATCGGAGCCGCCGCCCTCGCCGGCCTGGTCAGCTTCCTCTCCCCGTGCGTGCTGCCGCTCGTGCCCGGCTACCTGTCGTACGTGACGGGCTTGTCGGGGGTGGAGCTTGACGCCAAAAGGGCAGCCCTATCACCGGCTGGACGGGTACAGGGGAGCCCTTCTCAGAATTCATCCCCAACAGGGCAGCCCTTTGGGGGCGCGGGCCGGGTGCTCGCCGGGACCGCGCTGTTCATCAGTGGGTTCACCGTGGTCTTTACGTTGACCGCGGTGCTCTTCACCAGCGTCAGCAGCGTGCTGCTGGACAACCGGCGGGCGCTGGAGATCGGCGGCGGCATCCTGATCATCGTGCTGGGGCTGGCGTTCGTCGGGCTGGTGCCGGGGATGCAGCGCGAATTTCGGATCCACAAGCTGCCCAACGCCGGGCTGCTCGGCGCTCCCGTCTTCGGCGCGGTGTTCGCACTGTCCTGGGTGCCCTGCGTCGGGCCCACCCTCGGCGCCGTGCTGACCATGGCCACGGTCAGCGGCAAGACCGATCGGGCCGTAGTGCTGGCGGTCGCATACTGCCTCGGGCTCGGACTACCGTTCATCGCGTTCGGGCTGGGCTTTCGCCGGTTCCTCGGCGTCTTCAAGGCGATCCGGCGCAACAGCCGCTGGGTCACCCGGGCCGGTGGCGCGCTGCTGATCGTGGTGGGGATCGCGCTGGTCACCGGCGGGTGGAACAGCTTCCTCATCTGGTTGCAGACCACGGTCGGGGTCGGCAAGGTGGGCATCTGATGGTCGCGGTGCAGGAGCGGCCGCCCACGAACGCGCGGCCGAACCCCGTTCTTGCGTTTCTGCGCAACTCGTGGCGCCAGCTCACCAGCATGCGTACGGCGCTGATCCTGCTCTTCCTGCTGGCCATCGCGGCCATCCCCGGCTCGGTGCTCCCGCAGCGCAGCGTCAACATCGAGAAGGTCAACCAGTACTACGTCGAGCACCCCTCGCTGGCGCCGTGGCTCAATCGGCTGGGCATGTTCGAGGTGTTCGCCTCGGTGTGGTTCTCGGCGATCTACGTCCTGCTGTTCACCTCGCTGGTCGGCTGCGTCCTGCCGCGCCTTCGCGACCACTACCGCGCGCTGCGCTCCGTACCCCCGAATGTGCCGGCCCGGCTGGACCGCCTGCCGCAGCATGCGGTCCTCGAAGGCGCGGCGGGCATCGACGACATCGCCGCCGCGCTGCGCAAGCGCCGCTGGCGCGTCGCGGTCCGCGACGACACGGTCTCCGCCGAGAAGGGGTACCTCAAGGAGACCGGCAACCTGATCTTCCACTTCGCGCTGCTCGCCGTCCTGGCGGGCGTGGGCTTCGGATCCTGGTACGGCTGGCACGGCAACCGCCTGCTGGTCGTCGGCTCGGACACCGCGTTCTGCAACAACCTCCAGCAGTACGACGAGTACGGCCTCGGCGCGCGCATCAAGGCGGCCGACCTGCCGCGCTTCTGCCTGGAGCTGACCGACTTCAAGGCCGAGTTCCTGCCCAGCGGCCAGCCGTCGTCCTACCAGGCGACCGCGCGGGTGGACGACGGGCCCCCGCAGCGCTTTTCGGTCAACTCGCCGCTGCGGCTCGGCGACGCGAACGTCTACCTGCTCGGGCACGGCTACGCGCCGATCATTCGCTACACCGACCGGTACGGCCAGTCGCAGACCACGGTCGCCCCGTTCCTGACCGTCGACGGGATGCTGACCAGCGAGGGCGTGGCCGCGTTCCCGGACGCCAATGTGGACCCGCGCGGCGGCGCCCGGGACCCCAACCTCCAGGTCGCGTTCGAGGGGCTCTACCTGCCGACCGCGCCGGACGCGGCGCCGTACACCCGGTCGGTCTATCCGGCGGAGCGCTCGCCGGCGCTGATGCTGTGGGCGTACCGGGGCAACCTCGGGCTGGACGTCGGCCTGCCCCAGTCGGTCTACACGCTCGACCAGCGGCAGGTGAACTCGGGGCGGTTGAAGCCGGTCGGCGAGGCGAAGCTGCTGCGGGTCGGCGAGAAGATGACGCTCGACGACGGGACGACCGCGGAGTTCCTCGGTACCCGGCAGTACGCCACCCTGTCGGTGCGGTACGACCCGGGCGAGTTCGTCGCGCTCGGCGGGGCCGCGACCGGCCTGGCCGGGCTGATGCTGTCGCTGACCGGACGGCGGCGCCGGGTCTTCTTCCGCGTCACTACCGGCAGTAGTAGATTGGTCGAGGCCGGTGGGCTGCCGCGCACCGACTACTCCGGGTTCGCCGAGGAGTTCCAAGAGACCGTCAAGGCCGTGACCGTTGTGGAGAAACGCTGATGTCCGCACTGTCCGATCAGCTCCTGGTCATCGCGATCATGTCGTACGTCGCGGCGATGGTCTGCCATGCGGCCGAGTACGCGTTCGGCAACGCCAGTCACGTGGGCCGGGCTGCCGCGCGTGAGCTGGTGGCCGTCGGCGCCGGGGGGCCACCCGTTGTGGAGGTTGTGGACGCGCCTCCGGCCCGGCCCGACCGTGCTGCCTTCGCCGGCCGGGCCGCCGTCGCCGTCACCTTGATCGCGGCGCTGGCCCACCTCGGCACGCTCGTGACCCGCGGCATCGCGGCCGAGCGCATGCCGTGGGGCAACATGTACGAGTTCGTGCTCTCGGTGACGTTCGTCGGCAGCGCCGCCTGGCTTGTCGTGCTCGCCAAGCGACCGGCGATCCGGCACCTCGGCCTCTTCGTCGCCACCGTGATGGTGATTCTGCTCGGCGTCGCCGGCATGGTGCTCTACACCGACGTAGCGCCGCTCGTGCCGGCCCTGAAGTCGAGCTGGTTCGTCGTGCACGTGTCCGCCGCGGTCACCTCGTCCGGCATCTTCCTGCTCGGCTTCGTGCCCGCCGCGATGTTCCTGATCCGCAGCGGGTACGACCGCGGCAAGCGCAGCTTCCCGTACACGCTGGGGCGGCGGGTCCCCGAGGCGGCCGCGCTCGACCGGCTGACCTTCCGCCTGCACGCGTTCGCGTTTCCGATCTGGACGTTCGGCGCGCTGATCGCCGGGCCGATCTGGGCCGAGGCGGCCTGGGGCCGCTACTGGGGCTGGGATCCCAAGGAGGTCTGGGCGTTCATCTCCTGGATCGTGTACGCCGGCTACCTGCACGCCCGCGCGACCCCGAGCGTCAAGCGCACCACCGCGACGTGGATCGCCGTGATCGGCTGGCTCACCATGCTGATGAACCTCTTCGGCGTCAACATCTTCTTCACCGGCCTACACTCCTACGGCGGCCTATAGCTCTCCTCATCACCGTGGATGGCCAGGGGCGTTAGCAGGTGCCGGCCGTCCAGGTGTCGAAGCGGGTGGCCCAGTCCAGGCAGTACGCGCCGGAGCCGCCGCCGGACGCGGTGGGCACGTCGTCCTGCCGCCAGTAGCGCAGCGCGTCGCCGTCCTTGACCTGGACGTTGTCCACGGCGATCCGCGGTACGTCGATGGCCCCGGCGCCGTCGGTGTGCACCTCGACGTACTGCTCGACCTGGGCGCGGGCGCCCATCGGCAGGCGTTGGCTGGTGAGCAGTTGCCAGCGTTCCCGCCACCACAGCCATGCCTCCCACACGCCGTCCCGCGCCGCCTGAATGGAGATCCAGATCTGGTCGCCGGGCGCGAGGGCGTATTGGTCGTAGAAGGTCCACGCCTGCCGGTTGGTGTCGTACGTGTAGACGCGTTGCTTGTCGCCACCCGCCCACCCGGTCTCCGCCCACCCGGCCTCCAGCCACGTGAGTCGGCCATCCGACTCACGTTTTGCCATGAGCCGGGTCGCCACAAAGTCGTGCGTGCCGGTCCGTACGCCCGGATCGCGCACGGTCAGTCGGGCGAGCACCCCGGACCATTCCCCGGTCGTACCGGCGCCCAAGTGGTGGTAAACGCCGCTTGCCATAGACATGGCCGGTTCGCCGGCAACGAGTAACACGGCGCAGAACGCGGTGGCCGCGAGCCGCCTGCGAAGTCTCACATTTGACAAACCAGAAATCGATCCAGCGGTGACTCACTCAATGCAATTGGTCCGAACGGGTGACCCCCGAAAGGCGTAAATCAACGAAGATGGTCAGCGTCTTTATCGAGAGGCAATGCCGTCCACCCCTCATCCACAGTGGACGCTGATCTCAAACGGGGAGTCTGAAGTGTCCCAACTTCGCCGAGTTGGTCGCTCGGCCGTGGCGGGCATCGTCCTTGCCGCCATGGCGACCACCGCGAGCATCGCTGGAGGCGGTGCGGCTTCGGCCGATCCGCCCAGCCCGTCCAAGCGGAAGGTTCCGGGCATCGTTGGCACGTCGGCCAAGGATGTCATCAAGGACAGCTACATCGTGGTCTTCAAGGACCGCAAGATCTCGGCCACGGCCGCGAGGGCCGGCGCCACCGCGCTGACGAAGACGTACGGCGGGACCGTGCGTCGGACGTTCACCAAGACCGTGCGGGGCTTCGCCGCGAAGATGACCGAGGCGCAGGCCAAGAAGCTGGCCGGCGATCCCGACGTGGCGTACGTCGAGCAGAACCGCCGAGTGACCAAATCGGACACTCAGGCGAACCCGCCGTCCTGGGGTCTGGACCGGCTCGACCAGACCTGGACGCCGTACAACAAGCTGTACACGTACCCCAACACGGCGACCAACGTGCACGCCTACGTGATCGACACCGGCGTCCGGATCTCGCACACCGAGTTCGGCGGCCGGGCCAGCTACGGCATCGACACCGTTGACGGCGACGCCGTCGCCGACGACTGCAACGGCCACGGCACGCACGTGGCCGGCACGATCGGCGGCACGAACGTCGGCGTGGCCAAGGGCGTTCAGCTCGTCGCGGTGCGCGTCCTCGACTGCACGGGCAGCGGCACCCTGGACGGCGTCATCGCCGGCGTCGACTGGGTGACCGCCAACGCCGTCAAGCCTGCGGTGGCCAACATGAGCCTGGGCGGCGGCGCCAGCACGGCGCTGGACGACGCGGTGCAGGCGTCGATCGCGTCCGGCATCACGTACGCCGTGGCGGCGGGCAACGACGCCGACGACGCCTGCTTCTACTCGCCGGCCCGGGTGCCGGCCGCGATCACCGTCGGGGCCACCGACGAGTTCGACTTCACCACGTCGTTCTCCAACTTCGGGCAGTGCCTCGACATCAACGCCCCGGGTGCCAACATCACGTCGGCCGCCATCAGCAGCGACACCGCCCGGGTGGCGTACAGCGGCACCTCGATGGCCAGCCCGCACGTGGCCGGCGCCGCCGCGCTGCTGCTGTCCACCAACCCGGCCTGGCTCCCGGCGCAGGTGCGTACCGCTCTCGTCAACGACGGGGTCCTCAACGGCGCCCGCGGTTACGTCGAGGACACGACCACCAAGCTGCTCCAGGTCGGCACCCGCACCATCCCCAACACCGTCACCGGGATCAAGGCCAACGCGAACAAGAAGGTCGTGACGGCCGAGAGCCGCGGGACCAAGCCGCTGATCGCCAACCGCGGCGACGCGGGGATCTGGGAGCGGTTCGACGTCGTCAACGTCGGCGGCGGGTTCGTGGCGCTCCGGGCTAAGATCAACAACCTGTACGTCACGGCGGAGAGCGCGGGCGCCAAGCCGCTGATCGCCAACCGGTCGGCGGTCGGCACGTGGGAGAAGTTCACGCTCGTCAACAACGCCGACGGGTCCTTCAGCCTGCGGGCCAACGCCAATGGCCGGTACGTCACGGCGGAGAGCGGCGGTACCAAGCCGCTGATCGCCAACCGGACGGCGATCGGCGCATGGGAGAAGTTCTACTGGACCACGCCGGCCACCACGATCGGCGTGCGGGCCGCCGTCAACGGCAAGATCGTCACGGCGGAGAGCGCCGGTGCCAAGCCGCTGGTCGCCAACCGGGCGGCGGTCGGCGCATGGGAGAGGTTCGACATCATCGACGCGGGCCTGGGGTACATCGCGCTGCGCGCCCAGGTGAACAACCGCATCGTGGTCGCGGAGAGCACCGGGTCCAAGCCGCTGATCGCCAACCGTACGGCGATCGGGGCGTGGGAGGTCTTCTACCTGGTCCACTTCGACAACAAGTTGATCCTGATCTCCAACGCCAACGGAAAGTTCGTAAACGCGCCGGGCGGCGGTGCCTCGCCGCTGATCGCGAACTACGTGTACGACCCGGTAACCACGCCCCTGCCGCCGTCGTCCACGCAGTTCACCTACGTGTTCTAAGCGCGACCTGAGAGCGAAAGCGAAGAGGTGGGCCGTCGAGACACGCGTCTCGGCGGCCCACCCGCGTCATTGCCGGTACCAACCGGTAGGACAGACTGGCTGCCATGGCGGTACGTGGCTTCCCGTACACGGGGCTGAAGGACTTTCTCGCGGCGCTGGAGAAGGCCGGCGAGCTGCGCCGGGTGTCCGTGCCGGTGGATCCGACGCTGGAGATCAGCGAGGTGGTCACCCGTACGGTCGCCGCGAAGGGCCCGGCGCTGCTCTTCGAGCGGCCCACCCGGGGCGAGATGCCCCTGGCGATCAACCTCTTCGGCACCCACCGGCGCATGGCCATGGCGCTGGGCGTGGAGAGCGTGGACGAGATCGGCGCCCGGATCGGCGAGCTGGTCCGCCCGGAGCTGCCGGTCGGCTGGTCGGGCATCCGCGAGGGCCTGGGCAAGGTCATGCAGCTCAAGTCCGTACCCCCGAAGAAGGTCAAGACCGCGCCCTGCCAGCAGGTGATCTACCGCGACGGCGAGGTCGACCTGGGCCGGCTGCCCGGGTTGCAGACCTGGCCTGACGACGGCGGCATCTTCCACAACTACGGGCTGACCCACACCAAGCACCCCGAGACCGGCAAGCGCAACCTCGGCCTGTACCGCCTGCAGCAGCACTCGCCCACCACGGTCGGCATGCACTGGCAGATCCACAAGGACTCGACGGCGCACCACGCGGTGGCCGAACGGCGGGGCGAGCGGCTGCCGGTCGCGATCGCGTTCGGCTGCGACCCGGTGGTCTCGTACAGCGCGTCCGCGCCGCTGCCGAGCGACATCGACGAGTACCTCTTCGCCGGATTCCTGCGCGGCGAACGCGTCGAGATGGTCGACTGCCTCACCGTTCCGCTCCAGGTGCCGGCGCACGCGCAGATCGTGCTGGAGGGGTACGTCGAGCCGGGCGAGCGCCTGCCCGAGGGCCCGTTCGGCGACCACACCGGCTTCTACACGCCGGTCGAGCCGTTCCCCGTGCTCCACGTCGAGTGCATGACGACGCAGCGCGACCCGGTCTACCACTCGATCGTGACGTCGAAGCCTCCGCAGGAGGACGGGCCGATCGGGCACGCCACCGAGCGGATCTTCCTGCCGCTGCTCAAGCTGCTGATCCCGGACATCGTCGACTACTCCATGCCGGAGGCCGGGGTCTTCCACAACTGCGTGATCGTCTCGATCCGCAAGCGGTACCCCAAGCACGCCCAGAAGGTGATGTCCTCGATTTGGGGCGCGCACCTGCTCTCGCTCGCCAAGCTGATCGTGGTCGTCGACGAGGACTGCGACGTGCAGGACTACAGCGAGGTGGCGTTCCGGGCGTTCAGCAACGTCGACTACAAGCACGACCTGCTGCTCACCGAGGGCCCTGTCGACCACCTCGACCACTCGTCGTACCAGCAGTTCTGGGGCGGCAAGGCGGGCATCGACGCGACCCGCAAGCTGCCGACCGAGGGCTACACCCGGGGCTGGCCGCCCGAGGCGGTCATGTCGCCGGAGGTCAAGGCGCTGGTCGACAAGCGCTGGCGAGAGTACGGAATTTCATGAAGGCGTTCCTACGGCTGGTCGCCATCGAGCACTCGGTCTTCGCGCTGCCGTTCGCGTACCTGTCCGCGCTTACCGCGATGCGGCAGGAGGGCGGCGGGGTGCGCTGGGGCGACCTGGTGCTCATCACAGTCGCGATGGTGGGCGCACGGACGTTCGCGATGGCCGCCAATCGGATCATCGACCGGCGCATCGACGCCCGCAATCCGCGTACCGCGAATAGAGAGCTGGTCACCGGTGCCGTCCGCGTGCGGACGGCCTGGACCGGCGCGGGCATCGCGCTGGTGGTGTTCCTCGGCGCGGCGGCGCTGCTCAACCCGCTGTGCCTGGTGCTCTCGCCGCTCGCCGTGGTGCCGCTGGTGGTGTACCCGTACGGCAAGCGGTTCACCGACTGGCCACATGCGATCCTGGCGATCGCGCAGATGGTCGGGCCGGTCGGCGCGTGGCTGGCGGTGACCGGGACGTTCGCCGGGTCCGGGCCGGCGTGGGTGCTGGCCGCCGCGGTGGGGCTGTGGATCGGCGGGTTCGACCTGATCTATGCGTGCCAGGACGCCGAGGTGGACCGCGAGATCGGCGTGCGCAGCGTGCCCGCGCGGTACGGCGTGCCGTTCGCGCTCGGCCTGTCGACGGTCGTGCACCTGGTGACGTTCGCCCTGTTCGTCTGGTACGGCGAGCTGGTCGGTTTCGGCTGGCTGTGGTGGGTGGGCCTGGCCCTGACCGCGGTCGCGTTCGGCTACCAGCACGTGGTCGTGCGCCCGAGCGACCTGACCCGGGTGAACCGCGCGTTCTTCACCGCGAACGGCTTCGTGGGCATCGCCCTGTTCGCGTTCGCGCTCCTCGACCTCCTTTAGCGCCGCTAGCGAAAGGGCGCCGCTACCGGTAGCGGGCGCTCTCGAAGGACCAGTCCATGGTGCCCCGCACGGCGTACTCCACGCCGTCGAGGAAGCGCCGCTCAGCCCGCGACGTCGTGGGTACGGCGGCGCGCAGCGCGGGGAGGCGCGCCATCGTCCGGTGCCAGCGACCCCGCGCCACGTCGGCCGCGTCGGCGATCGGGAGGCGGTGCTGCCGGGCCAGGGCCAGCACGAGGTTGTGCCCGCCCGACGTCGCCGTGTCCCGTTCCAGCGACAGCAGGTCGTTGAACCAGGAGAGCAGGTCGTTGCCGGCGGCGCTGAACGCGCGTACGGCCGGGTGGGCGTAGAACCGGCCGGGCACCGGCACCCGGTCGGCGAAGTCGATGAGCGTGTGCGCCACGTACGCCGCCGACGTGGCCCGGCGCAACTCGACGTACTCCTCGACGCCGGGCCGGTGGCCGGTCGCCTTGTTGCGGGCCTCGACGACCACGCCCTTCAGGTGGTGCTCGACCGCGCCGATGAACCGGGTGCACCACCGGATCGGCATCCGCCGGAACGGCTCGCGCCAGGCGTCGGTGAGCATCGAGCCCAGCGGCCCGGCAAGGGTGGAACGTCCGGTACGGAAGGTGGCGAGCGCGCCGGTGACAAGCTCCCCTACGTGCTCTGGTGATGGGACGCTCGCCCGGTCGCACTCGTCGTCAGCCAGGAAGAACCAGGTGAACAGGGCGGCGACCACCCGCAGGTCGGCGAGGGTCGCGTCGGGGTAGAGACGGGCGGCGTACCGGGCGATGCCACCCTCGGCGAGGCGATCGGCGTACAGCGGTGGGAGGCCGTGCCGGCGAATCCAACCACCGAGCCATTCCTCCGCAGCCTCCGCGTACGGTGAGAAAACCGGATTAATCGGGCATTCGAGGTCGAGTGAAATCGTCGGCGTCATTGCCGCCTCCTGCTGTCCGGCCAACATCAGTTGGGGCCGACGGTAGCCCTACGCTGGATCTATGCGGAATCCGTGGATCGTCGGTGTTTCTGGTGCATCCGGGACTCCGTACCCCGCGGCGGTGCTGCGTGCACTCTTCGACGCCGGCGAATCGGTCGATCTCGTCGTGTCTCGGGCGGCTCGATTGACCATCCTCGACGAGACCGGGTCACCCTTTCGGGACGCGCACTGGAAGGACGACCTGGCCCGGTGGCTCGGGCGCGACCTGGCCGGCGCGGACGTCGTGCACTGGCCGGCCGGCGACCTCGCGGCCGGGCCCAGCAGCGGGTCGTACCCGGCGCGCGGCATGGTGGTGGTGCCGGCGAGCACGGCGGCGTGTGCCGGCATCGCGATCGGGCTCTCGAAGGACCTGCTCCAGCGCGCCGCGGAGGTCAACCTCAAGGAGCGGCGGCGGGTCGTGGTGGTGCCGCGCGAGACCCCGGTCACGCGCAGCCACCTGGCGCACCTCATCGACCTGCACGACGCGGGCGCGGTCGTCCTGCCGGCCAGCCCCGGCTTTTACGGCGCCGGGGCGTCCGCATCCGCGCAGCAGCTCATCGACTTCGTAGCCGGCAAGGTGCTGGACGCGCTGGGCGTACCCCATGCGCTCTTTCGCCGCTGGAGTGGCGAGCTGAACGCGCCAGGCAAGCCTTAGCGCATGTTGGTCGACGAGTGGTGGCTCGGACGCACCGCGCCTGGGTGCTGCGTTGTCGGTCCGTCGTTGCGTGGGCGGTTGGACGGTGGCGGCGTTTCGTCGCTCAGCTCCTCAAGCTCGCCTTCGCCCTCGAGTAGCGCTCGTACCTCTGATTCACGGAAGCGCCGGTGGCCACCCGGCGTCCGGATGCTGCCGATCCGGCCCGCGGCCGCCCATCGGGTCACGGTCTTAGGATCGACGCGGAACAACGCAGCCACCTCGCCTGGCGTCAGCAGACGATCTCCAGTGTCCACAGCCCCTCCTTCGCGTCGAACGAAGTGACGGGTGGGATGCCCGACAGCCTCGATAGGGACGTACGGTCATTACAGCACCGTGAGCGTGTCGTGTCCGGGAAACAGGGAAAACGCACTGTCTGGGAAGTTAGGCGCTAGGATCGCGAGCCCTGTTACTGTTTACGCACCGTGGACGACATCGATCTGAGGCTTGTGGAGCTATTGCGGGCGAATGCCCGACTATCGTATGCCGAACTCGCCCGCCAGGTCGGACTCTCCGCGCCGGCGGTGCACGATCGGGTCGGCAAGCTGGAGAGCACCGGGGTGCTCCGCGGTTACCGGGCGGATGCCGACCCGGAGGCGATCGGGCTCGGGGTCACCGCGCTGATCGGGCTGGTGCAGGACTCCGGCGGCGACACCGACGAGGTGCTGGCCGCGCTCCACGACATGCCGGAGATCGAGTCCTGCTACTTCATGGCCGGCGTCGAGTCGTTCCTGCTCAAGGCGAGGGTGGCCACGATCGCCGAGCTGGAGCACCTGATCGTGCGGCTCAACCGCACCCCGGGCGTGGCGTCCACCCGTACCGCGATCGCGCTGTCCACCAAGTGGGAGGACCGGCCGCAGCCCCTGTTACGGTCCGAGGATGGAACAGCTCGACCGGTGTAACGACGCCGACCGCGCCTGGGTGACCGACGCGATCGCCAAGGTCGAGGCCGACGCCAACCGCTCCGCCGACACCCACCTGCTGCCGTTTCCCCTCCCGGACGGCTGGGGGATCGACCTCTACCTCAAGGACGAGTCGGTCCACCCCACCGGCTCGCTCAAGCACCGGCTGGCCCGCTCGCTCTTCCTCTACGGGCTCTGCAACGGCTGGATCGGCCCGCGGACCACGATCGTCGAGGCGTCGTCCGGCTCCACCGCGGTCTCCGAGGCGTACTTCGCGCGCATGCTCGGCCTGCCGTTCATCGCCGTGATGCCCGCCTCCACGTCGCCGGAGAAGGTGCTGCTCATCGAGTTCCAGGGCGGCAAATGTCACCTCGTGCAGGACCCGGCCGCCGTCGTGGTCGAGGCCCGCTGGCTCGCCGAGGACACCGGTGGGCACTTCATGGACCAGTTCACGTACGCCGAGCGGGCCACCGACTGGCGCGGCAACAACAACATCGCCGAGTCGATCTACGCCCAGCTGGCGCTGGAGCGGCACCCCGTACCGGCCTGGGTCGTCGTCGGCGCGGGCACCGGCGGCACCAGCGCCACCATCGGCCGGTACGTCCGCTACCTGCGCCACCCGACCAAGGTGTGCGTCGTCGACCCGGAGAACTCCGCGTTCTACCCGGCGTGGGAAGCCGCCGACTGGGCGGTGGAGACCGGGCGCGGCTCCCGCATCGAGGGCATCGGCCGGCCGCGGGTGGAGCCGTCGTTCCAGCCGACCGTCGTCGACCGCATGGTCCGGGTGCCGGACGCCGCCTCGCTCGCCGCGATGCGCGCGGCCTCCGCCGTGCTCGGCCGCCGCGTCGGAGGCTCCACGGGTACGAACGTGTGGGGCGCCTTCGCGCTGATCTCGGAGATGCTGGCGGCCGGCGTACGGGGTTCCGTGGTGACCCTGATCTGCGACGGCGGCGAGCGGTACGCCGACACGTACTACTCGGACGAGTGGGTCGCCGCGCAGGGCCTCGACCTGTCGCCGTACCTTCGGGTGGCCGAGAGCTTCCTGGCTACCGGCGCTTGGCCAGCCCGGGGTACGTGACGACGTACCCCTCCTTGTCCACGGTCAGGTCGGCGCGGAAGTCGTCGATCGCGAAGCGCACCGTCTGCTCGTCGACGACCGTGTAGACCTGCTCGCTCGGCATGACGATCAGGCTCGGCACCAGCACCCACGCCATGGTGAGGCGGTGCGCCGTGCCCGGCGGCGCGCCGAGCAGGCCCAGCCGCCGGATCGGCAGCGTGTTGGGCAGCGGGGCGCCGGCCAGGTCGATGTCGATCGCGTCGTGCAGGCGCTCCGGCTCCTCGGTGCCCGGCAGGCCGGCCGGCCCGTGCCCACCGTCGACCAGGGCGCGATCGAGGTCGCCCTGCTCGCCGGTGGTGACCCGCCAGCGGCCAACCGCCCGTTCGAGCCGGAGGGTACGCAGCCAGCCGGCGCCCTCGACGCTTACGTCCAGGTGCGCCGTCGCCCAGCTCTCGTCGGCGACCAGCTCGTACCGGCAGACGTACGGGATGGGGTCGCGCGCGGTGGCGTACCCGCGCGCGTACAACCCCCGCCGATCGTCCAGGACCGCGAGGTCAGTCCCGCTGGTGTCGGTCCGCTCCCACATCAACACTCTCGGCAAGGTGGCCATGGTTGCCATCTTGCCCGTTGATCATGAAGTTATCCGCGTCCCGAGCGGTCTTTCCCGCGGAAACCCTCGTGATCGCCGCGGCGGCGCGGTGCGCCGTGGTGCGGCGCGCGCGGCGGGCGGTGACCGTGGGGGCGCGGGGGACGCGCTTCGCGGGCGGCGGGGTCGGCTCGTCCACCACGGGTACGCCGCTGGGCTCCCGGGCGCCGGTCAGCTCGGCCAGGGCGGCGTCGCCGGGGCGTACCCGGGTCTGCGCCGGATCGACGCCGGCCCGCTGCAGCATGGCCAGGGTGGACTTGCGCTGCTTGGGCAGCACCAGGGTGGCGACCGCGCCGGACTCACCCGCGCGCGCCGTACGGCCGGCCCGGTGCAGGTAGTCCTTGGAGTCCTTTGGCGGGTCGATGTGCACGACCAGCGAGACCCCGTCGACGTGGATGCCGCGGGCGGCCACGTCGGTGGCGACCAGCACGTTCACCCGGCCCTCGCGGAACTCGGCGAGCGTGCGGGTGCGCGCCCGCTGGGTCTTGCCCCCGTGCAGCGCACCGGCCCGTACGCCGACCGCCGCGAGCTGACCGACCAGCCGGTCCACGCCCATCTGGGTACGGGCGAACATGATCGTCCGGCCGTCGCGGGCGGCGATGGCGGCGGTCACCGCGAGCTTGTCGTGCGGGGGATCAGCAGCAGGTGGTGATCCATGGTGGTGACGGTCGCCACCGGCGGCGCGGTCGAGTGCGTCACCGGGTCCGTCATGAACCGCTTGACCAGCGCGTCCACGTCGCCGTCCAGGGTGGCGGAGAAGAGCATCCGCTGGCCCACCTTCGGCGTCTTGTCCAGCAGCTCGGTCACCTCGGGCAGGAAGCCCATGTCGGCCATCTGGTCGGCCTCGTCGAGCACGGTGATCGCGATGTCGTCGAGCGAGCAGGAGCCCCGCTCGATGAGGTCCTTGAGCCGACCCGGGGTGGCCACCATGATCTCCACGCCGCGGCGCAGCGAGTCGATCTGCCGGTCGTACGGCACACCGCCGACGGCCGTGGTCAGGAAGACCCCGACCGCCCGGCCCAGCGGCCGCAGTGCGTCGGCGACCTGCATCGCCAGCTCGCGTGTGGGCACCAGGATCAGCGCGCGCGGGTGGCGCGAACGGGCGCGCTCGCCCTGGGACAGCCTGGTCAGCAGCGGCAGGCCGAAGGCCAGCGTCTTGCCGGAGCCGGTCTGGCCCCGGCCGAGCACGTCCCGGCCGGCGAGCGCGTCAGGCACGGTCGCGGCCTGGATCTCGAACGGCGTGGTGATGCCCTCCCGGTCCAGTTCGCGGACGAGGGGAGCGGGCAGGCCGAGATCGGCGAAAGTGGCTGGGGCGTCGAAAACGGACGGAAACGTGCTGGGATCAGCGAAGGTGCTCAAGTAAACCTCTCAGCGGGGGGCGTCTCTGCGCGTGTACCCCGCCAGAACGCCCATGGGCGCGCTCGATTCGCGCGCCGAGTCAGTGATCTCGACAAGTGTACGGGGAACCGCCCCCGGTGACACATTTATGCCGCCGGGCAGTGGGCAGGCTCACCTCAACTGTTCAGAAATCCGTCGAAAAGGTTGGTGAACGTGTCGCCCGCGGCCAGCACCGCGAGCACGCCGACGGCCACCAGCACGCCCAGCACGAGCGCCATGATGAGCAGCACCTTGGCGGTGTTGCGCGCCGGCGTCGGCTCGTCCATCCGCCCCTGAGCCAGGATGTGACCGGTCAGCGAGCCGGAATTCTCCACCGACAGGCCGGCCGGCATGGCCGTCGTCATCGGGCCGGCGCCGGGACCCTCCTGTCCGCCGTAGACGGTCCCCTGTAGACGCTGCTCGCGCGCCCACTGCCCGTACTCGGGCGAGGTCGACACGGCGGGGGGAGCGGGCGCCGGGGACACCGGTGGCGCCACCTCGGCCGGGCTGGCACCCCAGCCGGGCGGCGCGGTCGGGTTGCCGGCCGGCGGCCAGGTCGGCAGCGCGGGGGCCGGCACGAAGGGCGGAGCCGAGGTGGGTGGCGGGGCCACGGCGACGGGCCGGGCCGGGGCCGGCGTACCGGGCACCGCCATCACGGGCGGCGGTGGCGGGAACGGCGGGGACGGCGGCTCGGGTGGCTGGGGCGGGCCGGGCGGCACCGGGACCGGACCCGGCGGGATCGGCACCGGGGGCACCGGCTCCGGCGGCGGGAACGGGTTGGGCGCCGGCCCCGGACCGGGCGGCTCGGGGCGGGGCGGCTGGATGGGCTCCGGCGGCTCGCTCGGCTCGGCGAGCTCGGGCGCGCCGGCCCGGTACACCCGCGCCCGGGCGGCCGGCGCCGGGACCGCGGCGTTGAACTGGCCGGGCGGCACCTGCGCGCCGGGCACGACCGCCCGCGCCCGGGCCGCGGCCGGCGCCGGGGCGGCGTGCTCCCGCCGTTGCTCAGCTTCCGGCCGCTGCCCTGCTTCCGGCCTCTGCCCTGCTTCCGGCCTCTGCCCCGCTTCCGCAGCGGACACAGCGGACACAGCGGGTACGTCGGGCGCGCCGGCCCGCTGCGCCGGCAGTACGTACTGCGGCGGCGCGGGGGCGGTCGGCTCGGGCGCCGGGGGAGCGACCGGCGGCGGTGGCGGTGGCGGAGCTGGTGGGGCCGCGGGCGGCGGCGCTTGGGCGGCCGGCTGCGGTGGCGCCGCGGGGTCGCGCCAGGGCACCTCGAACGCCGACCAGGGCGAGTCGGTGACCGGGACCTTCGGCTGCCGCCGCTCCAGGGGCGGGCCGGGCGTGGGCGCCAGCTTGGGCACGGGCAGCCCAGGCGGAGCAGCTGGTGGTGCGGCCGGCGCTGGGGGCGCGGGCTCCACCTCGGGCGGCGTGAACTCGCCGGCCCGGTACGTGGTGCCGTACGTGGTGCCGCCCTTCGCGGGGGCGGGCGGCAGCCCGGCGACGTCGGCCGGGCTGAGCGGCGCGGCGGCCGACACACTGGCCCGCCCGACCACACCGGGGCGTGGGGCCAGCACCTCGGGCGGGTCGTTCGGGTCGGCGACGTCCAGGCGGGCGCGGGCGAGACCGGCGGCGCGCTGGTGGGCACGGGCGGCCCGCTCACTTGCACGGGCGGCGCACTCGACGGGGCGGGCGGCGCACTCGACGGAGCCGACGGTGCGAAGCCCGGCCACAGGGCGCCGGCCGGCGGTGGCGGCGGCAGCTCGTACGCGTCCGGGAGGTCCTCGGCCGGCGCGGCGGGCAGGGCGGTGCCGATCGGTGGTGGTGGCGGCAGCGGCGACAGCTCTGTCGCGGTGCCCGGCCGGGGCACCGCCGCGTCGCCTGCGTACGGCGGATCCTGTCGCTCGTCCATCATCGCCTCCCGCTCCCCCGCCGCCCCAAACCGGTGCGCGCTAGATCGGAGCGTCCTCCAGTTTTACCGTGCCACATCGACGCCCGCTGGCCCACCCGGAGTCGGATCGCCGGTCTTCACTTCCCGGTGCTCGCGGAAGCGGACGAACTCGGCGTTGCGGACGGGCTGGGTGAGGCCGAGGTCGCCGCGGTGGTCGCCGGTGGCGCGCTGCTCGAACTCGGCTTCGCGCTGCTCGACGTGGGCACGGCGCTGGTCGCCGACGGGTTGGAGCTCGGGCTGTCAGCCGGCGACGGCGTCGGGGACGGCGTGGTCGGAGTGGGCGTCGGCGTCGGAGTGCTCGGCGGCGTCGTGGGTGGAGTCGTCGGTGGCGTCGTGGGCGGGGTGGTCGGCGGCGTGGTTGGTGGGGTCGTCGTGGGCGGCGGCGTCGTCGCTGGCGGCTTGGTCGTCGGCGGCGGCGTGGTGGCCGGCGGCGTCGTGGGTGGCGGAGTGGTGGCGGGCGGGGTCGTCGTGGGCGCGTCGACCGCGCCGTAGACCCGCGTGGCCGCGAAGAAGCGGGACCACCAGACCGTCGATACCTTGACCCGTTCGCGGCTGTTCGGCGCGTGGACCATCTTGCCGTCGCCGATGTACATGCCGACGTGATGGATGCCGCTCGCCGTGCCGTTGGAGCTGAAGAAGACCAGGTCGCCGGGGAGCAGCGCGTACTGGGAGACCAACTTGCTGCGGGTGCCCGCGAACTGGTCGCGGGAGACCCGGGGCAACTGGTAGTCGGCGTGCCGGTACGAGGCCCAGGTCAGCCCGGAGCAGTCGTACGTGTTCGGGCCCTCGGTGCCCCAGACGTACCGCTTGCCGAGCTGGTCGAGGGCGAACTCGACGGCCTTGATCGCCAGCGGGTGGGCCGCCTTGCCGGCGATGGCCTCGTCGTCCAGGAACCCGGCGCCGAGCCGGGCCTCCTCGGCCTCGCGCTGCCGCTCGATGACGGCGAGCTGGGCCGCGTTGCGGTCCTTGACCTCGACGAGCGCGGCTTCCTTGGTCTTGAACGTCGCTTCGAGCGTGGTGAACTGGCCGGCCAGCGACTGCTCCTTGGCGAGCGCCGCGTTGTATTCCTCCTGCGCCACCCGCTCGGCGTCCTTGGCCCGCGCCATTTCGTGCTCGGCGGCGTCGCTCTCGGCCGTGGACCGCTCGCCGCGCTGTAGCCGGGATAGCTCGCTCAGCCCGTGCAGGTCGGAGCCGAACGCCCCCGGAGGCAGCTCGGCGGCCTCCTTGAGCGCCTGCGCGGCGGCGCCTTCCGCCGCGGACTCGGCCTTGGCCACCGCGGCGCGTGCCTCTTCGAGCTTGCGGTGCGCGATGGCCAGGTCGGTACGCGCCGTCGCCTGGCTTTCCCGCACCCCGAGGAGCTGGTCGCCGAGCAGGCCGATCTCGATCTCGGCGTTGTAGATCTGGGTGGCCAGCGGCCCCGTGACGGTCGAGGGCGGCGGATAGTTGACCCCGCCGGAGTTGGGCGGCGGGGTGGCACCGGGAAGCTGGAGTGCGCCGGCCGGTGCGGGCCGGCTGCCGGCGTCGGGGATCGTGTTGGGCGTGGGGTCCGCGTACACCGGGGCGGCGAACGCGACGGCCGCCGCGGCGCCGAGCATGGCTGACCAGGCCAACGGCCGAAGGACGGGCCCGATGTGCCCGTCTCGCCGTGCCTTGTGTCCGCCAGCCCGCTTCGCCATACCCCGTCTCCCCGCCGCTCGTCCCATTCTGTCCTACCGCACCGGGGCACCGATGTCGATTAGAGGACAGGTAACGGGTACCTGAGAGCTCGCTGACATACTGGCTCAGGTGGGCAAACGGGAACTGGAAGTAAAAGTGGCGGCAGGTGAACGGCTGACCGCCGAGGACGTCGAGGCGCTGGCCGACGCCGACGACCTGGCCTGGTTGGGCCGGCTCGCGCACGGCCGCCGGGTCGCCGCGCACGGTGAGCGGGTCACTTTCCTGGTCGGCGAGCACGGGCCGGACGCCGTCTCGGTGCCCGTCGGGGCGTCGCCGGCCGAGACGCTCCGGGCGTTCGCCCTGGCCCGCCTGGCGGCACCCGACAACGCCCACGTGACCGGCTCGACCGCGGTCCACGGCGCCCCGCTGGCCCAGCTCGCGCTCAACTTCGGCGCCGACGACCTGCTCGTGCCCGCGGACACGGACCGGGACGAGGTGGTGCACCTGATCTGGGACGCCGGCCTCCGCCCGGTGGAACGGGACGCCGAGCACAACGTGGTACGCGAGTACGACCCGCCGGTCCCGCTCGCCGAACGCCGTGCCGAGCCCCAGCGCGTCTGGGCCTAACGCGTACGCTCAGTGGGTTATGACTGAGGCGCAGAGTGGATTTCCGCGGCGGGACGCCGAGGGGCGGATACTCACCGTGACCGACCTGCTCGGGCTGACGCTGGCCGGCCTGGTGATCGGTGTCCTCGCGCTGGTCGTCTTCGACGGCGGGTTCTCGCTGCTGGGCCTCGGCGACTTCGGCCGGGCGACCGGCTGGCTGGCGGTGATCCTCCCGGCCTGGATCTTCGTCGAGGAGTTCCGGGCGTGGGGCACCGGGCCCGCACGGATCGTCGTCGCGCTGGTCGGCGTCGCGGTGTCCGGGACGCTGGGGCTACTGATCGCGGGCATCCTCAACGGTCTCGGACCGCTCTGGAGCGGCGCGGCCGCCGCCACGGCGTTCGCGCTGGCGTACGCGTTGGTCTGGTTTTACGGCATCCGATGGCTGGCCCAGCGGACCGGGTGAGGGATAGGCATGAGCCCCACGATTAAGTACACATTGGGCCGTATCGGGCTGTTTGTCGTGGTACTGGCGGCTCTCTGGCCCCTTGAGATCGACATCTTCATCAAGCTGATGATCGCCCTGCTCGCGTCCGCGGGGTTCTCGTACTTCCTGCTGCGCGGGTGGCGCGACCAGATGGCCAACCAGATGTCGGCCGCCGCCGAGCGGCGCAAGGCGGAGAAGGAACGCCTGCGCGCCGCCCTGGCGGGGGAAGACGCCGCTAGTGAGGGACGAAAGCCTCCGGCCGGATCGTCAGAATGACCCGGACGGCCGCGTCCGGGATCGGGTACGACTTGCCGTAGCGGCGCTGGAGCGACTGGTAGAACGACGCCTGCGCGTCGTCGTCCTCGATGGTCTCCAGCACGCCGCGCACCTCGATGTAGCGGTACGGATCGTCCGGGTCGGCGATCGACAGCGCCACCCGCGGGTCGCGCTGCAGGTTCCGGAACTTCTGCCGGGTCTTGGTGTGGGTCATCCGGATCCGCTCGCCGTCCCAGTCGAACCACATCACGTTGGTCTGCGGTGCGCCGTCGGGTCTGGTGGTGGCGAGGTGGGCGAACGTAGGTCGCTTCAGGAGGTCGGCGTGGCTCTCGGGGGAGTCATTGGTCAAGCGATACACCCGGACGCGGGCCCGCCGCCAGCGGCGACGGGCCCGACTCATGCGCTACAGCGGCAGGCCCGCCACCCGCGGCCAGGGCTTCCACCAGGGCTTGATGAGGTACGCGATGCCACCGGAACCGCCGGACACGCCGCCACTCGCGTTGATTCGCTTGGTACGCAGCCACACCTGCTCGAACTGCTCGCGTTGGTAGACGTTGCGGACGGCGTCGTTGGACGAGGAGGCCGGGTCGTTGACGACCACGTCCCCGTCCGGTGTGAATCCGACCACGACGAACAGGTGCCCGGCCGTGCCGTAGTTCGCCCCGTCCAGCTCACTGGCCAGGAACGACTGGCTGGTGATCACCGGGATGCCGGCCCGGATGAAGCGCTCCACGTCGTCCAGCGAGTGCAGCCGGGTGACGAGCGCGTCCAGCCCCGGGTAGGACGCGGCGTACGCGGTGTTGAACGGCCAGTTGCCGGCGCCGTCGTACCGGTAGTCGTAGACCATCCGGGCGGCGTGGTTGACCGAGGGATCCGGGTACGTCGGGTCCACCCACGCGGTGTCCTCCTCGGACGGCCCCCGGCCCCAGTACTCGATCACCATCTCGGTGGAGGTCGGTGAGCACCAGGCTTCGCCGCCGCCGTCGTACTCGGGGTAGTGGCCCTCGTGGATGTTCTGCGAGTAGCGCGGCACGGGCAGCTCGCGGCCCCAGGCGATGCCGCCGGCGCTGGGCGTGACCGTGAAGCGGTCCGGGACGTACGAGCTCATCGCGCCGAGCATCCAGACGCGCGGCGAGCGCCGCTGGTCCGGCGCCCGGTAGAGGGTCAGGCGCAACTGGTACGCGCTGAGCATGACCCCGTTGGCGACGTCGTCGATGGAGAACGTGTCCGTCCAGATCGTCGACCACGGGTCGCCCTGGCGGTTGACGCTGGTGCGCTTGATGTCGGCGTCGCCCGAGGCCCAGCGGCCCATGACGTACCAGGGTGTCTGGGTGCCGGTGTTGTAGGTGCCCTGCAGCTCGATCTGGATCCAGGTGCCGGCGGGCGTCTCCGCGTTCCAGGAGGCGACCAGCTCGCTGGCGTCGAAGCCGACCTCCCGGACCGGCGAGGTCCAAGTCGAATAGGCCCATGTCTTCGTTATGCCGGTATGCGGGTCGGGGTAGTCCACAGTGCCGGTTGGCCGGCTGATCGTGATGCCGGTGCGCACGCCCGGCAGGGCCACGGTGCCCTGATGCGTGCCGCCGCGCCAGTCCTGATAGCTGGACCAGCGCTGGAAGGTGATCTGTTCGTCGTGAGTGATGGCTCCTCCGGCGACGGCCGGTGCCGCGGGGCCAAGCAAGGCGAGGGCCGTTACCGCGGCGGCGGTGGTTCTGACCATGCCGCCACTATGTCGTTTGGAGAGAACTTTCGCCAGAGGCTTCTGAGTAGAAAATCTTTGCCGAAAAGACGACCACAATGACATATTGATATGACCATGTGACAGGTGGTGCAGTGGGTCATCTCCCCACCCCCAGGAGGTCACTGATGCCTATCCGCATACCCAGAACCCGCAGGATTATCGTCCTCGCGGCCACCATGGCGGCCGGATTGCTCCTCATCATGAGCAGTCCGGGTAACGCCAAACCGGAACCCGGCGGGAAGGCCGCCGAGGTCGCCGCACAGTACACAGTGGTCGGTCCGCGGACCTTCGCTGACCGTGACGCGGTGGCCCGTACCGGTGCGGCGATCGACTACATCGAGCACGGGAAGCTCTACATCTCCGCCACCAAGGCCGAGGTCCAGGCCATCGGCAGGCTCGGCTTCCAGGTGGTACCCGTACCGGTAGCGGCGCCGGACGCCGTCAACGCGCTGGACTTCCCGCCGGCCGACTCGGCGTACCACAACTACGCGGAGTTGACGACGAAGGTCAACCAGGTGGTGGCCGACCACTCGTCGATCGCCCGCAAGATCAGTCTCGGCAACTCGTACGAGGGCCGGGACATCATGGCCATCAAGATCTCCGACAATGTGGCCACCGACGAGGCCGAACCGGAGATCCTTTTCAATGCGCAGCAGCACGCGCGCGAGCACCTGACCGTCGAGATGGCGATCTACCTGTTGGACCTCTTCACCGACAACTACGGCTCCGACTCGCGGGTCACCAACGTCGTCAACACCCGAGAGATCTGGATCATCCCGACGGTCAACCCGGACGGCAGCGAATACGATGTCGCCACCGGCTCGTACCGCTCATGGCGCAAGAACCGGCAACCCAACTCCGGCTCCGCCAACGTGGGCACCGACCTCAACCGCAACTGGTCGTACAACTGGGGCTGCTGCGGCGGCTCGTCCGGCTCGACGGGATCCGAGACGTACCGCGGCCCGTCCGCGTTCTCCGCGCCGGAGACCCAGCGGGTGCGCGACTTCGTCAACAGCCGGGTGGTCGGCGGCGTCCAGCAGATCAAGGTGAACATCGACTTCCACACGTACTCCCAGCTGATCCTGTGGCCGTACGGCTACACCACCGCCAACACGGCCCCCGGCCTGGGCGTCGACCAGCAGGCGGTCTTCCAGACGATCGGGCAGCAGATGGCCGCCACCAACGGCTACACGCCCGAGCAGTCCTCCGACCTCTACATCACCGACGGCGACTCCATCGACTGGATGTGGGGCCAGCACGGCATCTGGGCGTACACCTTCGAGATGTACCCCGGCTCGGCCTCCGGCGGCGGCTTCTACCCGCCCGATGAGGTCATCCCGGCGCAGACCTCGCGCAACCGCGAGGCCGTGCTCATCCTCTCCGAGTACGCCGACTGCCCGTACCGCGCGACCGGCATGCAGGCCACCTACTGCGGCGGTGGCGGCACGACCGTGTGGTCCGACAACCTGGAGACCGCGGCCGGCGGCTGGACGACGAACGCCTCCAGCACGGACACCGCCACGCTCGGGCAGTGGGCCCGGGGCGCCGCCCAGGCGACCACGTCCAGCGGCGCCAAGCAACTGACCCCGTTCGCCGGCAGCAACGACCTCGTCACCGGCCCGCTCGCGGGCGCGGCGGCCGGCGACCACGACGTCGACGGCGGCCTGACCAGCGTGCGGTCGGGCGCGGTGACCCTGCCATCCAGCGGGACGCTGTCACTGTCGTTCGCCTGGTACCTGGCGCACGGCTCGAACTCGTCATCCGCCGACTTCTTCCGGGTCAGCGTGGTGCACTCGGGCGGCACGACGGCGCTCTTCACCCAGGCGGGCGCGGCGAGCAACCGCAACGGCGCCTGGGCCACCCAAACCGTCAGCCTCACCCCGTACGCCGGCCAGTCCATCCGCATCCTGATCGAAACCACGGACGCGAGCACCGCCTCCTTGGTAGAGGCCGGCGTAGACAACCTAACCATCACCTCCTCCTAGCGCCCGCCGCTCTCTCTTTCCGTCGATCAAGGGCAAACGGTCGTGGTTTGATCTCCAATCCACGACCGTTTGCCCTTGATCGACGCGGAATCCCTTGATCGGCGCGGGAGGGCTGCTCAGCGGTGCGCTACCGTGCTAGCGACTGCCCGTAGCGAAGCCGGTGCGACACCGGCGCTGTCCCGCAACTGTGATGCCGTCCGGGATGTCCGGATGGACTAGCCAGGTCGCCTGCGGCGCGGTCGCGAACAGCGCTCTCGAGGAGGGGCGCCTCGCGGGCGGAGCGGGTCTCCTGTCGGCGAAGCACCGGATCCTCGACCGACGGGAGGACCAATGAAGAAACCCCTGATCGCTCTAGCAGCGATCGCCGCTCTGACCGCCGCCCTGGGTGGGTGCGCCGACGACTCCGACGAGCCGGCCGCCGCCGGGGCGACCAGCGCGGCCGCGAGCTACCCCGCGACGGTCGGCAGCCTCACCCTCGCCAAGCGCCCCGAGAAGATTGTCTCGCTGTCACCGAGCGCGACCGAGATGCTCTTCGCGATCGGCGCGGGCGGCCAGGTGACGGCCGCCGACGACAACTCCAACTATCCGCCCGAGGCACCCAAGTCGGACCTGTCCGGGTTCCAGCCGAACGCCGAGGCGATCGCCGCCAAGACCCCGACCTGGTGGTGCTGTCCAACGACAGCAACAAGGTCGTGGATCAGCTCACCAAGCTGAAGATCCCGGTGTACCTGGCCCCGGCCGCGGTCACGCTCGACGACACGTACAAGCAGCTCTCCGAACTGGGCACGCTCACCGGCCACCCGGCCGAGGCGGGTGACCTCGTGCAGCGCATGAAGGACGACATCGCCAAGCTCGTCAAGGACGTGCCGCAGCGGTCCGCGAAGCTCACCTACTACTACGAGCTGGACCCGACCCTGTACTCGGTGACGAGCAAGACGTTCATCGGCTCGCTCTTCTCGCTCGTCGGGCTGGAAAACGTCGCCGACCCGTCCGACGCGGACGGCAAGAAGGGCGGCTACCCGCAGCTGTCGCCCGAGGCACTGATCAAGTCGGACCCCGACCTGATCTTCTTGGCCGACACCAAGTGCTGCCAGCAGTCCGCCGAGACGGTCAAGGCCCGTACCGGCTGGGCGGCGATCACCGCGGTGAAGGCCAACCAGGTGGTGGCGCTAGACGACGACATCGCCTCCCGCTGGGGCCCCCGCGTGGTCGACCTGGTCCGCGCCATCGTCGCCGCGGTCCCCGCGTGAGTGTCAGTGGTTAGGAGGGGACCCCTGCTATGCAAAAAGCGCTAACAGGGGCCCTTCCTTGCACAAAGGGTGGGTGGCGGCGGGCATTGCGGCGGTCGTCGTTAGCGTGCTCGCGGGGGTGGCGTTCGGGCCGGTCAGCCTGCCGCCGGGGAGCGTCGCCGCCGAACTGCTCAACCTCATCCCCGGTGTCCACCTGCACAGCGGCCTGGACGAGCGGGAGATCGCGATCGTCACCCAGATCCGGCTGCCGCGCGTGGTGCTCGCCCTCCTGGTCGGCGCCATGCTGGCCCTCGCCGGCGGCTGCTACCAGGGCGTCTTTCGCAACCCGCTGGCCGACCCGCACCTGCTGGGCGTGGCGGCCGGCGCCGGCCTCGCGGTGACCGCCGTCATCGCGTAC
Source organism: Phytohabitans rumicis (assembly GCF_011764445.1). Taxonomy (NCBI): domain Bacteria; kingdom Bacillati; phylum Actinomycetota; class Actinomycetes; order Micromonosporales; family Micromonosporaceae; genus Phytohabitans; species Phytohabitans rumicis. Next base: position 4,058,140 of record NZ_BLPG01000001.1, on the reverse strand, counting down.
CGGGTCAGCACCGGCAGCTCGGGCGGCGACGTGACGTCCGGGCTGCCGCTCACCACCCCCGTTGCCGCGTTCCTCGGCGCGGTCGGGGCGGTGCTGCTGACGTACCTCCTCGGGGTCGGCGGTGGCCGCGACCGCTCGCCGGCGACGCTGATCCTCGCCGGCGTGGCCGTCTCCGCGTTCCTCGCCGCCGGGCAGACGTACCTCATGCAGCGCAACGTCGACGCCATCCGCGAGGTCTACTCGTGGCTGCTCGGGCGGCTCGCGACGGCCGGCTGGCACGACGTGCTGGTGATCCTGCCGTACGCGGTCGTCACCGGCGCGGTGCTCCTGCTCTTCCGGCGCGAGCTGGACGTGCTCTCGGTGGGCGATGAGGAGGCGACCAGCCTCGGCCTGCACCCGCAGCGCTCGCGCTACATCATGCTCGCCGCCGCCAGCCTCGGCACCGCGGCGGCCGTGTCGGTGTCCGGCCTGATCGGGTTTGTCGGCATCATCGTCCCGCACACCGTGCGCCTGCTCGCCGGCGCCAGCTACCGGGTGATCCTGCCGCTGTCGGTGCTCTTCGGCGGCGCGTTCCTCACCCTCACCGACCTGGTCGCGCGCACCGTGGCCAGCCCCGCCGAGATCCCCATCGGCGTGGTCACCGCGTTCTTCGGCGCGCCGTTCTTCGTGCTCGTCCTGCGCACCACGAAGCGGGTCACGCTATGACCACCGCCGTCGACGCCCAGGACGTCCGCGTCACGCTCGGCGGCGCGCCCATCCTCGCCGGCGTCGACCTCGCGGTCGACACCGGCGAATGGGTCACCGTCATCGGACCCAACGGCGCCGGCAAGTCGACCCTCTTGCGCGCCGTCGGCGGCCTCCTGCCCGCGACCGGGTCCATCTCCCTCTTTGGTACGCCCAGCGACCGGCTCCCGAGGCGACAGCGCGCCCGGATCGTGGCGACGGTGGCGCAGTCGCCCGTCGTGCCGGCCGGCATGGCCGTCTTCGATTACGTGCTGCTCGGCCGCACCCCGTACGTGCCGCCGCTGGGCCGCGAGTCCGCCGCCGACCTGGCCGCCACCACCGAGGTACTGCACCGCCTCGACCTCGAACGCTTCGCCGCCCGCCACCTCACCACCCTGTCCGGCGGGGAGCGGCAGCGGGTCTTCCTGGCCCGCGCGCTGGCCCAGGGTGCCCCGCTGCTCCTGCTGGACGAGCCGACCAGCGCCCTGGACATCGGGCACCAGCAGGAGGTGCTCGACCTGGTCGACGAGCTGCGCCGGGACCGTGGCCTCACCGTGCTGGCCACCATGCACGACCTGTCCATCGCCGGCGAGTACGCCGACCGCATGGTGCTCCTGTCCGCCGGCCGGGTAGCCGCGACGGGTACACCCCGTGAAGTCCTCACCGAAAATCTCCTAGCGGAGCACTACAACGCACGCGTACGGGTCATCGAGGGTGACCACGGACCTCTGGTGGTGCCTGTTCGGGGTTGAACCTCTTGGCTACCTTGATCCCTGTGGTGACAGGGACTCTCACGAGGCAGCGGCAGGCCGCCGTCCCAGCGATCCAGCGGCGGCTTCGGCAGACGCCGGGGCGGCTTTCCCTTGCAACGGCGGTGCTCGTCGTGCTGGGTCTGGCCACCGGGATCGCCGGGGCGCTCGGCGTACGCCAGCGGGCCGACCTCGTCAGCGGTGCCACGGCGCGCAGCGGTGAGCTGACCGTCGCGGCGCAGCGGCTCTACCGGGCGCTCTCCGATGCGGACGCCACCGCGGCGAGCGCGTTCCTGACCGGTGGCGTGGAGCCGGCCGCCCTGCGCGACCGGTACCAGGTCGACATCGCGGACGCGGCAGCCGCGCTGGCCATCGTCTCCGGGGCGGCGCCGGTGCGGGCCGCGGTGACGCCGCGGTCGCCCGGATCGCGTCCCAGCTCCCGGTTTACACGGGACTCGTGGAGACCGCCCGGGTCTACAACCGCCAGGGCGTGCCGGTGGGCGGCGCGTACCTGCGCGAGGCGTCCGGGGTGATGCGCGAGCGCCTGTTGCCGGCCGCTCAGGAGTTGTACGACGCGGTCTCCGCCGAGCTGGACGAGGCGCGCGGTGACGCCGGCGGCTTCCCGTGGTTCGCGGTGGCGCTCGGCCTGCTGACGATCGTCGCGCTCGTGCTGGTGCAGCGCTACCTCACCCGGCGCACCAACCGGGTCTTCAACGTCGGGTTGCTCGTGGCGACCGGAGCCGCGGTCCTGCTGGTGCTGTGGCTGGCGGTGTCCGCGGTGCTGACCGCGGGGCGCCTGGACGCCAGCCACGACGAGGGTTCCGAAGAGGTGGCCCGGCTCGCCGACGCGCGCATCACCGCCCTGCAGGCCCGCACCGACGAGTCGCTGACGCTGGTCGCCCGGGGCAACGGCAAGGTGTTCGACGACGACTACACGAAGGTGATGGAGGAGCTCGTCGGCAAGGACGACCGCGGCGGGCTGCTGGGCCCGGGCGATGCCGACCCGACCACCCAGGCCGCGCTGGCGGCCGCCACGACCGAGGCCCGCAACTGGCTCACCGCCCACCAGAAGCTGCGCGACCTGGACAACAACGGCCAGTACGCCCAGGCGGTCACCGCGGCCGTGGGCACCGAGCCGGGCAGTACGGCCAGCATCTCCAGCCGGTTGGACGAGAGCCTGGCCAAGGCGATCGACCACAACGGTGAGATCTTCCGGGAGAAGGTGGACAGCGCGTCCGGCTCCCTCGCCGGGGCCGACATCGGCGTCGGGCTCCTCGCCGCGCTGCTGGTGATCGGCGCCGCGGCCGGGATCCAGCGGCGGGTGGCGGAGTACCGATGAGTGCCCGGGCCCGCGTCGTGGCCGTCGCCTTGGCGGTGCTCGCCGTCGCCGGGTGCTCGTCGAACGGCTCCGGCTCCAGTGGACAGACCATTGTGGACCCACCGCTGCCGGTCGGCGTACACGACCCGGCGGTGTTGCCGACCACCAGCGCGGCGCCGTCCGGCTCCTGCGACCCGCGGGCCAGCCTGCGCCCGTCCGGTGCGCTGCCGGCACCCCGCCAGATGCCGGCCGGTACGACGATGGCGCGCATCCAGAAGGCCGGGCGCCTCGTCGTCGGCGTCGACCAGAACAACTACCGCTTCGGCTACCGCGACGCGCGCAGCGGCGACCTCGTCGGTTTCGAGATCGACCTGGCCAAGGAGCTGGCGCGGGCCATCTTCGGCGACCCCAACAAGGTGCTGTTCCGTACGATCACCACGGCCGACCGGGAGAAGGCCGTCCAGGAGGGCCGCGTCGACATCGTCATCCGCAGCATGACGATGAACTGCGACCGGTGGCAGCGGGTGTCGTTCTCCACCGAGTACTTCAGCGCGGGCCAGGCGATCCTGGTCACCCGCGACTCGAAGATCACTGGACTCAAGGACCTGGCCGGCCAGAAGGTGTGCGCGGCGACCGGCAGCACGTCGATCCGCAACATCGCCGCGAAGGCGCCGCAGGCCCTGCCGGTGTCGGCCAATGACGCCCTCGACTGCCTCGTGCTGCTGCAGCAGGGCCAGGTGGCCGCGGTCTCCACGGACGACGCGATCCTCGCCGGTTTCGCCGCGCAGGACCGGGGCACGCGGGTGCTGCCGGAGAGGTTCACCGAGGAGCCGTACGGCATGGCGATGAAGAAGGAGTCGCCCGACCTGGTGCGCTTCGTCAACGCGGTGCTGGAGAAGCTGCGCGCGGACGGCACCTGGACCCGCCTCTACAACCAGTGGCTGTCGTCGCTCGGCGCGACCCCGGCCCCGCCCGTCGCCCGGTACCGGGATTGACTGTGACGACGCCGCCGATGAGCCGCGACGAGGTCGACCGGGCCATCGTCGGGCTGGTGGCCGCGTACGACCGGATCTCGGCGGCCATGTACGAAATGGACGGTCACCCCGCCCTCGTGCTGCTGCGCAGCGGCGGCCTGCGTGGCAAGACCCAGCAGGTGGCGGTCGAGGTGTTGGCCGCGGTGGACGTGCTGTGGTCGCAGTTCGCCGCGCTGGGCGCCCAGCTCGACCGGGCCAAGACGGTACGCGCCGAGCGGTCCCGGCCGGGCGAGGGCGAACTGCGCGTCCTCACCTCCGTGCTGCGCGGCGCGGTGATCGGGCTGACCTCGGACGGGATCGTGGTCGACGATCCGAGCGCGGGCGCGCCCACCACATGGCAGACACTGCCGGGGTTGGCCGGCGACCTGGAGACCGTGGCCGCCGAGGTGGTACGGGCGCTCGGCGAGGTCGAGGCGTCCAGCAGCCGGGTCGCGGCCTGGTACGTGGTGCCCATGGACGCGCTGGCGCGGGCCCGGTCGGAAGCGGTCGACCTCGGCGGCGACGCCCTCGCCCGGTCCGATGTGGACGGCATCGCGGCGCGGCTGGGCGAGGCACAGGCGGAGGCGCTGCGGGACCCCTTCGGCGCGAGCGGGCCGCCGGCCGGGTTGCTCGCCGAGATCGACGCGCTGACCAAACGGATCGCCGGGCTGGCGGGACTGCGCACGGCGTACCCGGAAATGGTCCGAAGGCTGATCGCGGCGGTGGACAAGGTGGCCGCGGCCGAGAGTGAGGCGCGGCGCGTGCATGCCCTCGCGGAGGCGAAGATCGCGCATGCGGGCCTGCCGCCGGTGCCGGACGCGGTGCCCGCGCTGCGCGCGCACCTGGCGCAGCTCGGGCAGTTGGAGCGGGAGCGGCGCTGGGCCCGGCTGGCCGACGAGCTGTCTATTGTGGAGCGTTCGGTGGCGCAGGCGCGGGAGCGGGCCGCGCACGTGTACGAGGCGGCCGACGGGCTGCTGCAGCGCCGGGCCGAGCTGCGTGGCCGGCTCGACGCCTATCGCTCCCGGGCCGGCCGGATGGGCCTGGTCGAGCACGACGAGCTGTCCGCCCGGCACCGGGCCGCGCAGGACCTGCTCTACACGAGCCCGTGTGACCTTCCGGCGGCCACCCGCGCGGTGGTCGCCTACCAGCGTTACCTCAACGACCTCACGGAGAGGGGACACCCATGAGGTGTGTCCGGCCCGGCTGCCCCGGCTCGTACGGCGCCGACGGTTACTGCGACGAGTGCGGCCGCAAGGCACCGGCGTCCGCCACGGCGGTGCCCAAGCAGGCGTCGACGGCCACCACCCCGTCGGTGGCCACGGTGAGCGCGTCCGGGCGTACGACGCCGTCGTCCGGGCGCAGCCGCGGCTCGTCGCGCGGCGGGCTGGGCGCCGGGCTGATCGACCTGCCCCGGGTGCCGCTGCGCGACCCGGCCACCGCCGTCATGACCGACCCGAAGGTGTCCGAGTCGCGGCGCTTCTGCGTCAAGTGCGAGGAGCCGGTGGGGCGCGGCAAGGACGGCAAGCCGGGCCGGGTGGAGGGGTTCTGCCCGAACTGCGGCCACGCCTTCTCGTTCGTGCCCCGGCTGGGGTCGGGCGACGTCGTCAACGACCGGTACGAGGTGCTCGGCGCGCTGGCGTACGGCGGGTTGGGCTGGATCTACCTAGCCCGGGACCGCAACCTCGCCGACTCGGTGAGCGACCGCTGGGTCGTCCTCAAGGGACTGATCAACACTGGTGACGCGGACGCGATGGCGGCCGCCGTGACCGAGCGCCGGTACCTGGTCGAGATCGACCACCCCAGCATCGTGAAGATCCACGACTTCGTGCAGCACCCCGACCCGAAGACCGGCGTGCCGGTGGGCTACATCGTCATGGAGTACGTCGGCGGCCAGTCGCTGCGGGACATGCTGATGGCCCGGCGCGCCGAGGGCGCACGGGTGATGCCGCTGGCCGAGGTGCTCGCGTACGGCGCCGAGGTGCTGCCCGCGCTCGGCTACCTGCACGGGCGCGACCTGCTCTACTGCGACTTCAAGCCGGACAACGTGATCCACGCCGAGGAGCAGCTCAAGCTCATCGACCTCGGTGCCGTACGCCGGATCGACGACGACGTCAGCGCGGTCTACGGCACGCCCGGCTACCAGGCGCCGGACGTCGCCGAGGTGGGCCCGTCGATCGCGTCCGACATCTACACGGTCGGGCGGTCGTTGGCGGTGCTCAGCTTCGAGTTCCGCGGCTTCTCCACGACGTACGCGTCGTCGCTGCCGGAGCGCGCCGACATCCCGCTGCTGGCCCAGGAGGAGTCGTACTACCGGCTGCTGCGGCGGTCCATCCATCGCGACCCGGCCCGCCGGTTCCAGTCCGCCTCCGAGATGAGCGAGCAGTTGCTCGGCGTACTCCGGGAGGTGCTGTCCGCTGTGGACGGTGCGCCCCGGGCGGCGCTGTCCCGGCAGTTCACGCCGGAGCGGCGGGCGTTCGGCACCGGGGCCGGCGAGGTGGGCGCGGCCGCCGTCGCGGCCGACCTGCGGCCGGCGGACGTGGCCGGTGCGCTGCCGCTGCCGCAGGTGGACGTGCTCGACCCGGGCGCCGGCTTCCTCGCCACGCTGAGCAGCACCGACCCGGCCGAGCTGGTCCGCCAGCTGGAGGCGCCGCCGGTGCGGAGCACGGAGGTGTCGCTGCGCCTGGTCCGGGCCCGCATCGAGGCCGGTGACCTGGACGCGGCCGGCACCGACCTGGACGCGCTCACGGTGGCGGACCCGTTCGACTGGCGCGTTGACTGGTACCGCGGCATCGCGGCGCTCGCCGCCGGCAGGCCGGGGGACGCCCGGGTGGCATTCGACGCGGTCTACGGCGAGCTGCCCGGTGAGCCGGCCGCCCGGCTGGCGCTCGCCGCGGCCATCGAGTGCACCGGCGACACGGCCGCGGCCGAGAAGCTGTACGACCGGGTCTGGCGGGTCGACCGCGGGTTCATCAGCGCGGCGTTCGGGCTGGCCCGGATCCGGCTGGCGGCCGGCGACCGGGACGGCACGCTGGCCGTCCTGGACCAGGTGCCGGACAGCTCCAGTCACCACATCACCGCGCAGGTGGCCGCCGTACGCGCCAGCCTCGTCGCTGATCAGCACTCCCTGCTGGCGGCGGCCGGCCGGCTGGAGCGCCTCGTCCTCGACGTCGAACGGCAGGCGCTGCTCACCGTCGAGATGCTCAAGGCCGCCCTGGACTGGATCACCGGCACGCACCTGCCGGCGCACCGGTTGCCGGACGGGGTGCAGGTGCTCGGCCACCCGCTGACCGAGCGCGGCCTGCGGTTCGGGCTGGAACGGGCGTACCGGACGATGGCCCAGTTCGCCCGCGACCCGGACCACAAGATCGCGCTGGTGGACCAGGCGAACGCTGTTCGCCCCCGGACGCTCACATGAGGGCATGTCCCGAGCACGGGCCGCCGAGCGAGCCGGACCACCGGTTCTGCGAGATCTGCGGGCGCAACCTGGAGACCGGCGGCGCACCGCCGGTGCCCACCGTCTGGCTTTCCTCCCGGGCGGCGGGCGCCGAGTGTGCGGGCTGCGGTGCGTCCTTCGTCGACGCGTCGACCTCCTACTGCGACCACTGTGGACGGCGGCGGGCGATCGGGCGCGGCCATGCCGAGCTGGACCTGGACACGGTCGCCGCGGTCACCGACAAGGGCCGGCGGCGCCCCCGCAACGAGGACGCGGTCGTGATCGGCCGGCTCGACGGCGGCCTTGTGGCGGTGGTGTGTGACGGCGTGTCGACGTCCACCCGCGCGGACGCGGCATCGCACGGCGCGGCCGAGGCCGGCATGACGACGCTGCTCGCCGCCCTGTCCGCGGGCGCCGATCCCACCGAGGCGACCCACCAGGGCGCCCAGGCCGCGGCCAAGGCGGCCCGCTCGGCGGCCGGCCCGGACGACAGCGACGCCCCGCCCAGCTGCACGTACGTCTCCGCGATCGCGTGCGGGGATGCCGTGACGGTGGGCTGGATCGGCGACAGCCGGGCGTACTGGCTGGGGCCCGAGCCGGCGTGCCTGACCATCGACGACTCGATCGCCGGACAGCTCGCCGCCGGGCGTCCGGCACCGGCCACCGTGGACAGTGACGCCTCCTCCCGGGCGCTCATCCGCTGGCTGGGCGCCGACTCCACCGACGCCGAACCGCAGGTCACCACGCTCCGGCCGGCGGGACCCGGCCAGCTGCTGGTGTGCTCGGACGGCCTGCACCACTACCTGTCCGACCCAGCCGAACTCACCGCCGCCGCCACCGGCACCCCCATCGACGTGGCCCGGCACCTCACCAAGGTCGCCCTCGACGGCGGAGGGCACGACAACATCGCGATCGCCGTACTCTCCTTCCCAGCTACTGGAGGATCTGCCCCATGACCGCGCAGTTCTCGGCCGAGATCGACCAGAACGAGTTCCTGCCCGAGGGCGGCCGCGTCGTCGACGCGATCGTCACGGTGACCGCGCAGGGCGGCGACCTGCGCGACACCTCCACAGCACTCACCGCCGCGCAGGTCATCATGGTCGACACGTCCGGCTCCATGGCCATGCCCGGCACCAAGATCGCCGAGGCCAAGAAGGCGACCGCCGTCGCCATCGACACGCTCCGCGACGGGGTGGCGTTCGCCGTCATCGCCGGCACCGCCGGCGCCCACATGATCTACCCGGGCGACAACCGGATGGTCCCGGCCGACGCGAAGTCCAGGGCCGAGGCCAAGGCCGCCGTCACCCGCCTGCGGGCCGACGGGGGTACGGCCATCGGCCGCTGGCTCGACCTCGCCAACTTCCTCTTCGCCGGCCAGCAGGCTGAGGTGAAGCACGCGATCCTGCTCACCGACGGGCAGAACCAGCACGAGACCCCGCAGGACTTCCAGCGCGTACTGGACGCGTGCGAGGGCAAGTTCGTCTGCGACAGCCGGGGGATCGGCACCGACTGGGTGGCCACCGAGCTGCGCAAGGTCGCCTCCACGCTGCTCGGCACGGCGGACGGCCTGGAGGACCCGGCCGAGCTGCCGGCCGCGTTCCGGGCGATGACCGAGTCCGCCATGGGCAAGTCGGTGGCCGACGTTTCGCTGCGCCTGTGGACCCCCGCCGGCGCGAAGCTCCGCTTCGTGAAGCAGGTCTTCCCCCAGGTGGAGGACCTCACCGGCCGCCGCACCGAGGTGAGCGCCCGGATCGGCGACTACCCGACCGGCGCCTGGGGCGCGGAGAGCCGCGACTACCACGTCTCGGTGGAGGTCGAGCCCGACGCGATCGGCGAGGAGGTGCTGGCCGCCCGGATCAGCCTCGTCAGCGGCGGCCAGGTGCTCACCGAAAAGCGGGTGCTGGCCCGCTGGACCGACGACACGGCCCTCTCCACGAGGATCAATCCGCAGGTCGCCCACTACACCGGCCAGGCCGAGCTGGCCGCGGTCATCCAGGACGGGCTCAAGGCCCACGCCGACGGCGACGTCGAAACCGCCACCGCGAAACTCGGCCGCGCGGTCCAGCTCGCCAACGAGTCCGGCCACGAGGGTACGGCGAAACTCCTCAACCGCGTCGTCGAGGTGATCGACGCGCCCACCGGCACGGTACGGCTGAAGAAGCAGGTCGCCAGCGTGGACGCGGAGCTGGCCGACGTGCGTTCCGTCAAGACGGTGCGCGTCAAGAAGAAGCCGGCCGAGGAGGGCTGATGGCGACCTGCCCCAAGGGTCACGAGTCGGAGACCCTGGACTACTGCGACACCTGCGGCTCGCTGATGACCGGTGCTCCTACCGCTCCCGCCGCTCCTGCTCCTGTTACGGCCACTCCTTCGTCTTCGCCCGCTGTGCTTTGTCCCGTCTGTAGCACTCCGAAGACGGGTCGCTTCTGCGAGGAGGACGGGTACGACTTCCTCCTCGCCCCGCCGGTTACCCCGTCGGCGCCCCCGTCTTCTACTTCGTCCCCGTCGCCGGTCGTGGCGCCGGTGGTGGCCCCGGTGGCCGCCTGGCACGTCGTGGTGCGGGCCGACTCCACGTACTTCGAGGTGATCAAGGCCATGGGCGGGGAGGACGCCGGCACGCTCGCGTTCCCCCGCTTCGTGGCCGAACGCCGCTTCGAGCTGGCCGGCCAGCAGATGGTGGTCGGGCGGCGCAGCCGGTCCCGCGGCGTCACCCCGGACATCGACCTCGTCGGGCCGCCCGAAGACCCGGGCGTCTCCCACCTGCACGCGCTGCTGGTGCCGCACGAGGGCGGGTGGGCGGTGGTCGACCTCGACTCCGCCAACGGCACGTACGTCAACGACCCGTCCGCAAACCCCATCGACCCCAACGTCCCCGTACCCCTGCGCGACGGCTCAGTCATCTACCTAGGCGCCTGGACCGCCCTAACAATCTCCTCCCCCTAACCCCTCCCGCCCCTCCCGCCGTGCGCACCCGCCGTCCGCGCCCGCCCCGGCCGCCCCGCCCGCCTTGCGCGTCGATCAAGGGCAAATGGTCGTGCTTTGATCTCCAATCCACGACCGTTTGCCCTTGATCGGCGACGTTTTCCTTGATCGGCGGGCCATGGGTGCGGCGTGTGGGGGAGCGCCAGGGGTGGTCTCGCGGCGAGGCCCCTGTTACGCCCCAGTAGGGGTCCCCTCTTGTGGGCTCGCGCGTGAGGAGGGCGCCCCTATACCGCTCCACGCGCCCAAAGGGGCGCCCTTTTCAGTGGTGGTCCCACAACCGGCGTCCCCCTACTAGGGCGTAGCGATCACCGGGGAGCGGCGCAGCTTGTGACTGGAACACCAGTGCTGTTGTCGGACCGCGATAACAGCACTGGTGTTCCAGTCACGCGTGTGTAGGTCGCGCGGCCCGGACGGATGAGGGTCGCGTGATCTCCCCGCCGACCCCGCGTCGATCAAGGCTTTGCGCGTCGATCAAGGGCAAAAGGTCGTGGATTGGAGATCAAAGCACGACCATATGCCCTTGATCGACGGAAAGCCGGGCCGGCGCCGTGCCGGCGGCACGGGGAGGGCGGGTTAGCAGCAGGTGGCTGTGGGGGTGTCGTCGCGGCGGTCGCAGCGTTGGTGTTCGAAGTCGCGCCGGGACAGCAGCGGCTCCTCCGGGTGGAGGCGCCGGTGCCGCTCGACGTAGTGGTCGTACGCCGCCTCGCCGGTCAGCTCGCGCAGGTACCAGCGGATGGTCGCGACGAACCGTCTCAAGTGCCCGTCCCCACGAGTTCGCGCTGCTTCTCCTCGGCGGTCGGGAAGAGGCCGGACGGGGCCACGATCTTCGACTCCACGTACGGGGTCTCGGTCGTGGGCAGCGGTGTGCGGGCGCGGATGGCGCGCCACCAGACCAGCATGGCGTTGGCGATGACGAGGATGACCAGGATCGCGAAGAGCGCCGACAGCACACCGTCCACGGTGGAGTTGGTGACCACCGCCCGCATGTCGTCGAGGCTCTTGGCCGGCGCCAGGATCTCGCCGCGGTCGAGGGCGCTGGCGTAGCGGTCGCGCTGGGCGAAGAAGCCGATGCGCGGGTCGTCGGAGAACACCTTCTGCCAGCTCGCGGTCAGCGTGACCGTGGCGTCCCAGGCGAGCGGTACGGCGGTGACCCAGGCCCACTTGAGCCGCCCGCTCTTGATCAGGATCGTGGTGGCCACCGCGAGCGCGACCGCCGCCAGCAGTTGGTTGGCGATGCCGAAGAGCGGGAAGAGCTGGTTGATCCCGCCGAGCGGGTTGGTCACGCCGGTGTAGAGGAAGTAGCCCCAGGCCAGTACGACGGCGGCGCTGGTCGCCCAGAGCCCGGGCAGCCAGCTGACCCGGCCGATCGGCTTCCAGACGTTGCCGAGCGTGTCCTGCAGCATGAACCGCCCGACGCGGGTGCCGGCGTCGACCGTGGTCAGGATGAAGAGCGCCTCGAACATGATGGCGAAGTGGTACCAGAACGCCTTCAGTGACGCCCCGCCCAGCACGCTGGAGAAGATCTCCGACATGCCGATGGCCAGGGTGGGCGCGCCGCCCGTACGGGCGACCAGGGTCTGCTCGTCGACCGCCGCGGCGGCGGCGCTCAGGTCCTGCGGGGAGATGGTGAAGCCGAGGTTGGAGACGGCGGCGGAGGCACTCTCCACTGTGGAGCCGAGCACGCCGGCCGGCGCGTTCATCGCATAGTAGAGGCCGGGTTCGAGGATGCAGGCCGCGATCAGCGCCATGACGGCGACGAACGACTCCATCAGCATCGCGCCGTAGCCGACGAGCCGGACCTGCGACTCCTTCTGGATCATCTTGGGCGTGGTGCCGGACGCGATGAGCGAGTGGAATCCGGACAGCGCACCGCAGGCGATGATGATGAAGACGAACGGGAAGAGCTTGCCGGAGAAGACCGGGCCGGTGCCGCTGCTGGCGAACTTCGTGACCGCCTCGGTCTGCAGGTTCGGCGCGGCGATGAGCACGCCGATCGCCAGCAGCCCGATCGTGCCGACCTTCATGAACGTGGACAGGTAGTCCCGCGGTGCCAGCAGCATCCACACCGGCAGTACGGAGGCGAAGAAGCCGTACACCACCAGGCAGACGGCCAGCGTCTTCGGGCTGAGCGTGAACGCGTCGGCCCAGCTGGACTCCTGCACCCAGCCGCCCGCGGCGATCGCGAGCAGCAGCAGGCCGACGCCGATCACGGTGGTCTCGATGACCCGGCCGGGCCGCAGTACGCGCAGGTAGAAGCCCATCAGCAGGGCGATCGGGATGGTCATCGCGATCGAGAACGTGCCCCACGGCGACTTCGCCAGAGCGTTGACGACCACGAGCGCCAGCACCGCGAGCAGGATGATCATGATGGAGAACACGGCCAGCAGGGCCGCCACCCCGCCCACCGCGCCGATCTCGTCGCGGGCCATCTGCCCCAGGCTCTTCCCGTTGCGGCGCATCGAGAAGAACAGGATCACCATGTCCTGCACCGCGCCCGCGAAGATCACGCCGAAGACGATCCACATCGTCCCCGGCAGGTAGCCCATCTGCGCCGCGAGCACCGGGCCCACCAGCGGTCCGGCGCCGGCGATGGCGGCGAAGTGGTGGCCGACCAGGATGCGCCGGTCGGTCGGCTGGTAGTCCATGCCGTTGTCCAGCCGTTCGGCCGGGGTGGCGCGGGTGTCGTCGACGCGCAGGACCTTGCGGACGATGAACCGGGCGTAGAAGCGGTACGCGATGGCGTACGAGCCGAGGGCGGCGATGACCAGCCAGATGGCGGAGATCTCTTCACCACGGGAGAGGGCGAGCACTCCCCAGGCGACCGCGCCGGCGATCGCCACGGCGGACCAGATGAGTACGGATCGGAGTTTGAAGCGGGACATGGGGGCCTCCGGGGGTTAGCGGCGGCGGAGCAGCAGGTACGCGACAGACATGAGTAGAACACTCAAAGGCACCCAAGCCAGTTGATACCAGTAAAAGAACGGCACACCGCCCCAACTGGGACCGTTGCCGTACAAGGGCACCCAGAGCAGGCCGACGAAGGGTGCGGCGAGGCATCCGGCGGCGACCAGTCGTGCGGTGTTCGACGTCACATGGCAGAGTTGCCGGACCTGTGGAACTGGTTTACCGGAGATTTCGCCGATGTTTCGTGTAAACGGATGTGGCCCGTGCGCAACCTAAGATCATGCCCGAGCCTCTGACCGTCGGCGCGTTTCTCGCCGTTGTCGGCGGTACGTCGCTGGTCGCGGTCGCCGCGCGCTGGTTCCGGCGGGACGACTCGCTGCCGACGCTGGAGGGCTGGGCGCTGGCCAACCGGCGCTTCGGGGCACCCACCACCTGGTTCCTGCTCGGCGGGACCATCTACACCGCGTACACGTTCGCCGCCGTACCCGGGCTCGTTTACGGCGCCGGGGCGCTCGGGTTCTTCGCGCTGCCGTACACGGTGATCGTTTATCCGCTGGCGTTCGTGCTGCTGCCGCGGCTGTGGGCGGTGGCGCGCGAGCACGGCTACATCACCGTGGCCGACTACGTGAAGGGCCGGTACGACTCGCCGCTGCTCGCCCTGGCCGTCGCGCTGACCGGGATCCTGGCCACGATGCCGTACATCGCGTTGCAGTTGCTCGGCATCCGGGCCGTGCTCACGGCGGGCGGCCTGTACCCGCGCGGGCTGGCCGGCGACCTGGCCCTGATCGCGGTGTTCGCGGTGCTGGCGGCGGCCACGTACCGGCACGGGCTCCGGGCGCCCGCGGTGATCTCCATGGTCAAGGGCGCGGCGATCTTCGGCGCGACGCTCGCGGTGGTGGCGGTGGTCCTGGACGAGCTGGGCGGTCCGGGCCGGATGTTCGAGAGCGCCGAGGCCCGGCACACCGCGCTCACCCTCGACCCCGAGCTGTACCCGGCGTTCGCCACGCTCGCGCTCGGCTCGGCCATGGCGCTGCTGATGTACCCGCACGTGCTGACCGCCGCGTTCGCCGCGTCCAGCCCGCAGACGCTGCGCAAGGTCACGGTGGCGCTGCCGGCCTGGACCGCGGTGCTCGGGCTCTTCGGCGTCCTCGGGATCGCGGCGCTCGCCGCCGGTGTCGAGGCCCCGCCGGGGAACGCCGAATCGGCCGTCCCGCTGCTGGTCAAGCAGCTCATGCCGGCCGCGCTCACCGGCGTACTCTTCGGTGCCTTTGTAGTCGGCGCGCTGGTGCCGGCGGCGGTGATGTCGATCGCGGCGGCGACCGCGTTCGTCCGGAACATCTACGTCGAGTACTTTCACCCGACCGCGACGCCCAAGCACCAGACCCGGATCGCGCAGCTGGTGTCGCTGACCGCGAAGGTGGGCGCGGTCGCCTTCGTCCTGGGCCTGCGCAACCAGGACGCCATCAACCTCCAACTGCTCGGCGGGGTGTGGATCCTGCAGACGTTCCCGGCGATCGCGATCGGCCTCTTCACGACCTGGCTGGACCGGCGCGCGCTCCTCGCGGGCTGGGCGGTCGGCATGGTCGCCGGCACGTTGCTGGTGGTCTGGGGCGGCTTCTCCGCGGTGGTGTCCGTGGCCGGCGTCCCGGTGTACGCCGCGCTGGTCGCGTTCGCCCTGAACCTCGCCGTGGCGGCGGGCCTCACGCTGGTCCTCGCCGGCACCCGGACGGCGGTGCGGATCACATGACCACGCCGATCGAGGTGGCCGTCGACCAGGACGCGGCCCTCGCCGAAATCTTCGGTTCCCAGTACGGGGCGATGCTGCGGCTCGCCGTGCTCCTCGGCGCCGACGACGCGGAGGACATCGTGGCCGAGGCGTTCTACCAGCTCTACCGGCGCTGGAAGAAGCTGCGCGAGGCGGGCGCGGCGGTGGCGTACCTGCGGTCGGTGGTCTGCAACCTCACCCGGATGCGCCTGCGCCACCTCCAGGTCGTGCGCAGGCACGCCACGCCGGATGCCGGGATGCTGCCCGGCAGCTCCGCGGAGACCGAGGCGCTGCTGCAGGATGACCAGCGGGCGCTGGTCGCGGCGCTCAAGGAACTGCCCGCGCGGCAACGGGAGGCGCTCGTCCTGCGGCACTGGCTCGGGCTGCGCGAAGCCGAGATCGCCGCCGCGATGGGCATCTCCTGCGGCGCGGTGAAGTCACACACCTCGCGCGGGATGGCCGCCCTCACGCGCGTGCTGGAGGAACGGCGATGATGAGCGACAGCAGCACCGAAGAACGCCTGCGCGAGACGCTGGACGCGCTGGCCGCTCAGGTCGACGCGGCGCCACCCGCGTACGAGCCGGCGCGGGCGCAGTGGCGGCGGCGGGAGCGGCGGCGCCGGCTGATCCTGGCGGTGCTGATCGCGATCGTGTTCGCCGTCGCCGACCTCATCGGGCTGTGGGCGCTGAACCAGACCCAGGACCGGACGCCGATCATTTTCGACGACCGCACCCGCATCCACCAGCCGGATCCGACCTCAGGGGTCGGCCCACCATGATCCGATTGCTGTTACCCTCCTAGATCGACAACGCCTGGGACGGGAACAGTTCTCTTGAACGACGAGGAACTAGCCGGGGCCCTGGTCGCGGCCGTACGGGGGGATTCCGCGGCTTTCGCCCATCTCTGGCGTTCCTTGCAACCATCACTCCTGAGATATCTTCGCGTCATCGTCCGGGACGCGGCCGAAGACGTCGCCTCGGAGACCTGGCTTCAGGCCGCCCGTGACCTGCCCGCCTTTGCCGGCGACGCGCCCGCGTTCCGGGTGTGGCTCTTTCGCATCGCCCGGCACCGCGCGATCGACGAGCACCGGCGCGCGGGCCGCCGTCGCGAGGAACCCCGAGAACTGTCCGATCAGGACATGCCGACCACCGCGCCGGACGCGTCCCACCAGGTGATCCAGCGGTCCGACACGGCCTGGGCGCTGAACGTCATCGCCTCGCTCCCCAAGGATCAGGCCGAGGCCGTAGCTTTGCGGGTGGTCGTCGGGCTGGACGTGGCCCAGACCGCGCAGGTGTTGCGCAAGCGGCCGGGAGCGGTGCGCATCGCCGCCATGCGCGGGCTGCGCCGCCTGGCCGGGAACGCCGAGGTGCAGGCCCGCCGGCGGGCGGCCGGGCCGTCGTTGGGGCTCAAGCCCGCGCCGCCGGAGGGGGTGTAGCGCATGCAGTGGAACTGGCGGCGCCGCCTCAGCCGGCGCGATGCCGAACGGGTGCTCGCGGGTGACCCGGTCGGGCCCGAGCACCCGGAGTTGAGCAGGCTGCTCGCCGCCGCGTCCGCTCCACCGCACCCGGATGAGCTGGTCGGCCAGCAAGAGGTGATGGCCGCATTCGAGCGGGCGGTCCGGACCGCCGATCGAGCCGCCGCTCGGCCGCGCCGGCGCTGGTGGTCCGCCCTGCGCCGCGAGTGGGGTCCCCCATGGCAGTTGCGCCGGGTGCCGGGCCGGCTCCCTCATGGCAGCGGCGTTCCTCGGCCCTGTGGGTGGCCGCCGGGACGGCAGTGATCATGGTCGGCGGGTCGGCGGTGGCGGCTCAGACGGGCGTGCTGCCGAGCGGTGCCCAGCAGACCGCGCACGAGGTGTGGGGGCGCCGCCGCCGCGCAAGAAGCCCCGTCCGGCCCCGTCCCCTACCGCGGCGAAGCCCGTATCCACCGAGACGCCTCCGGCGTCGTCGGCCGCGGCGGAACTGTGCCGGACCTGGCTGGAGTCCGGAAAGAAGAAGCCGGCGAAGGCATTGACGGCGGCGGAGCTCCGGGTGCTGATCGAGGCGGCGGGCACCAGAAAGAAGGTGCCGGCATACTGCGAAAACCTGCTGGGTACGCCGGCACCCTCGAAGACCCCCAAGAAAGCGAAGTCCTAGCCCTGCTGCGTCGGCACGACGATCAGCTCGGCGACGTTCATCCGGGTCGGCGTCGCGACGGCGTACGCGATGGCGTCGGCGATGTCCTCGGAGACGAGCACCTCCAGGGAGTCCCGCCATTCGATGAGGGTGGCGCGCTGGCCGGCGTCCCGCATGCCGTCGCCCAACTCGGTGTGGACGAACCCGGGCTCGACGTTCTTCACCCGTACGCCGCGCGGGCCGAACTCCGCCCGCAGGTTGCGGGTCAGGTGCGCGACGGCCGCCTTGGTCGCGGTGTAGACGCCGTAGTTCGGGAAGACCGTGTGCCCACCGATCGAGCCCACGTGTACAAGGTCCGCCGGCTTGCCGTCCGCCGCGGTCGCGAGCAGGTCGTCGATGAAGGCCCGGCCGGTGTAGAGCAGGCCGTTGACGTTCGTGTTGATCATCTGGTCCCACTCGACGGTCTGCGCCGCCTCGAACGGTGCGGCGAGCATCACACCCGCGTTCGCCACGACCAGGTCCACCCGGCCCAGCGTCGCGCGGATGGTCGCCGCGGCGGCGTTGACCGCGTCCCGGTCACCTACGTCCGCGGCGACCGGGAGCGCGTTCGTACCAATCTCGGTGGCTAGATCCTTGAGACGGTCCTCGCGCCGCCCGACAAGGGCGACCGCCGCGCCCTCGGCGGCCAGCCGCTTCGCCGTGGCCGCGCCGATACCGCTGGTGGCTCCGGTGACGACCGCCACGCGGCCGGAAAGAGTGTTTGTCATGCCCCCACCGTGGCGCCGGCCCGCGCCGGCTTCCAGGACGGCCTTTTCCTGGTAGTGCGGGGACCAGGCAACGCATCGGAACCCCGCATACGCTCGGACGATGGACAGCGAGAACCGGCTCGGCGAGTTCCTGCGGGCACGGCGGGAGCTGGCCCGCCCCGGCGATTTCGGGCTGCCCGACCCGGGGCGGCGCCGGGTGCCCGGCCTGCGCCGCGAGGAGGTCGCGCTGCTCGCCGGGATGAGCGCCGACTATTACGTACGGCTGGAGCAGGGGCGCGACAAGCACCCGTCCGAGCAGGTGGTCGAGGCGCTGGCGCGGGTGTTCTCGCTGGACGACGAGGGCCTGGCGCACCTGCGCGAGCTGGCCCGGCCGGTGACCCGGCGGCGGCGCCAGCCCAGGCGGCCCGAACGGGTCAGCCCCAGCCTGCTGCGCCTGCTGGCGGCATGGTCCGGCACGCCGGCCCTGGTGCTGGGCCGCTACCTGGACGTGCTCGCCAACAACGCGCTCGCGGCCGCCGTCAACCACTGCTCGGTACGGGGGCAGAACCAGCTTCGGGTGGCGTTCCTGGAGCCCGACGCGCGCTGCATCTACGCCGACTGGGCCACCGTGGCGGCCGAGACGGTGGCGAGCCTGCGCGCCAGCGCCGGCACGGACCTCGACGACCCGCGGCTGACCGAGCTGGTCGGCGAGCTGTCGCTGAAGAGCGAGGACTTCCGGCGGCTGTGGGCGCGGCACGACGTCAAGGCCAAGACCGCGGGCACGAAGCGCCTCATCCACCCGATGGTGGGCGAGATGACGCTGTCGTACGAGACGTTCACGGTCAACGGCGCGGCCGGGCAGCTGCTCATCGTCTACCACGCCGAGCCGGGCAGCCCGTCCGAGCACGCGCTCGCCCTGCTGGGCAGCATGACCGCTACGGGTTCACACCCCGGATCGACGCGTCCAGCAGTTCGATCGGATGCTTGATCGGGACGCCCTGGGCGTACCGGCTGATCTGTAGCAGGCAGCCGGCGTTGCCGGTCGCGATCAGGTCGGGGCGCGCGGACGCCAGGTTTTCCGCCTTGCGCCGGCCGAGCTGCTCGGCGGTCTCGGCCTCCAGCAGGTTGTAGACGCCCGCCGAGCCGCAGCAGATCTTCGCCTCCGGCACCTCGACCAGCTCCACGCCGGGGATGCTCCGCAGCAGGTCGCGGGGCTGCTCGGTGATGCGCTGGGCGTTGGCCAGGTGGCAGGCGTCGTGGTAGGCGACGCGTGCGGCGAGCGGGTGCCGCGGGGCCAGCGGAGGCAGCTCGGCGAGCACCTCGGTGACGTCCCGCACGCGGGCCGCGAACGCGGCGGCCCGCTCGGCGTACGCCGGATCGTCGCGCAGCAGCTCGCCGTACTCCTTCAGCACCGAGCCGCAGCCGGCCACGTTGACCACGACCGTGTCGTACCCGGAAAAGGCGTCCACCGTGCGCCGCGCGAACCGCCGCGCCTCCTCGTCGCGGCCGGTGTGCAGACTGAGCGCGCCGCAACAGCCCTGCCCGCGCGGGACCGCGACCTCGCAGCCCTCGGCCGCGAGGACGCGCGCGGTGGCCGCGTTCACGTGCGAGAAGAACACCCGCTGCGCGCAGCCGGTCAACAGCGCCACCCGCCTCTTACCCCGGCTGTCGACGGGGTACGCCGGAACAGGTCCCGCACGCGCACCGGCGGCAGGAGCCCGTCCAGGGCGCGCAGTCGCGGCGGCAGCCGGCGTGCCAGCCGGCGCAGGCCCAGCCGCTGATAGAGCACGCCGAGGAGGGCGGCGACCCGCAGCCGGCGCGGGTACGGGAAGAGCCCGAACACGAGCGCGCGGAACAGCCGGTCGCGGGGCACCTCGCGGTTGAGCTGCGGGCGGGCCGCCTCGATCAGCGCGTCGTAGCGCACCCCGGACGGGCAGGCCGGCACGCAGGCGAGGCAGCCCAGGCACGAGTCGAGGTGCCGGGTGACGGGGCCGGCCACCGGTGCCTCGCCGCGCGTCGCGAGGTCCATGAGGTAGATCCGCCCGCGCGGCGACTCCGCCTCGTCGCCGGTGAGCACGTACGTCGGGCAGGTCGGCAGGCAGAAGCCACAGTGGACACACTCGTCGAGCAGCTCCCGGCGTACCTCGAATGCCACGGCGCCTCCTGCCTTTCGCTTCAGAACCACGGGGCGAATCGGCCCGGACCCAGCCGGCCGGCCGGATCGAAGCGCTGCTTGACCGCCCGCATCAGCGGTACGGCGGGGTGCGGGCGGCCCCACGCCGGCAGGTCCGAACCGGCGGGGCGGCGGCACACCGTGAGCTCGAACTCGTCCCGCAGCCGTTCCACCGCCGTGGCACTGTCGACGGCGAGCGTGTGTACGCCGACGGCGACGCTGCTGGTGATGGCGGTGGCGTGCTTGGCGACGGCCGGGAGCTGGCTGGGCCGGCTGCCGCAGCGCACCACGAACTCGCCGTCCCAGACCCGGCTCGCCTCATGGTCGACGGTCCCGCCCGGCGTGGCGGCCGCCCGAAGCTCCACACTGGACTCCAGCCCTTCGTACCGGGCGTGCAGGGCGCCGCCGTACCACTCCAGCGCGGCCGGCTCCAGCCGAGCCTCCAGGATCCGGCCGGTCAGCTCCACCGCCTCGGTGACGTCGCACGGGATCGACACCGTACGGGTGGCCGGCGGCAGCGGGTGCACCCGCAACACCGCCTCGGCGATGACCCCGAGCGTGCCGAACGAGCCGCACAGCAGCTTGCCGAGGTCGTACCCGGCGACGTTCTTGATGACGTGGCCGCCGGAGCGGGCGACCGTGCCGTCGGCGAGCACCATGGTCACGCCGATGAGCAGGTCGCGCGGGCCGCCGTACCCGTGCCGGAGCGGGCCGGAGTCGGCGGTGGCGATCAGGCCGCCCACGGTGGCGCCGGCCTGCACGCGAGCCGGGTCGAGTGCGATCCGCTGGCCGTTCGCGGCCAGCTCCTCCTGGAGCTTGCTGAAACGAGTGCCGGCGCGCACCGCGACGGTCATGTCGGCCGGGTTGTACGCGACGATCCCGGTCAGCCCGGTCGTCTCCAGCTCGTGGTCGACGCCGGTCGGCGTGCCGGCCCAGCCGCTTGCGGTGCCGGCACCCTTGACCAGCAGCGTCCCGGTGCTGTCCCGCACCGCGTCGCGCAACTCGGCCAGCGAGGTGGGCTTCATAGCCGCTCGATGACGCCGGCCGCTTCCAGCGGATGCGGCCGGTACGGGCCGGGCCGCTCCCCGCACAGCCGCGGCGTGGGAAAGACCTTGCCGGGGTTGCACAGCCCTCGCGGATCGAAGGCCGCCCGCAGGCGCTGCATGGTGGCCAGGTCGTCCGCGGAGAACATCCGCGGCATCGAGCATGCCTTGTCGGTGCCGATGCCGTGCTCGCCGGAGAGCGAGCCACCCAGCTCCACGCACAGCTCCGCGATCGCGGTCGACAGCGCCTCGGCGCGGTCGTGCTCGCCGCGCGCCTCGCTGTAGAGCACCAGCGGGTGCAGGTTGCCGTCGCCGGCGTGAAAGACGTTGGCGACCCGGATGCCCGCCGCGTCGCCCATGGCCGCTATCCGGGTGAGCGCCTCGCCCAGGCGGGTGCGCGGCACCACCCCGTCCTGCACGAAGTAGTTGGGGCTGAGCCGGCCGACCGCCGCGAACGCCGCCTTGCGCCCCTGCCAGATCTGCGCCCGATGCGCGGCGTCCCGGGCGACGGTGACCCGGGTGGCTCGCGTGCACTTTTCCAAAAGCTCGGTGAACCGCGCCTGCACCTCGTCGGCCGGCCCGTCCAGCTCGACGATGAGCAGCGCGGCCGTGTCCGGGTCGAAGCCGGCGTCGACCGTCGCGTTGACCGCCTGGATCGCGAGGTTGTCCATCATCTCGATCGCGGCCGGCAGGATGCCCGCGGCGATGATGGCGGTGACCGCGTCCCCGGCGTCCTTCGTGGAGTCGAAGTCGGCGACCAGCGTGCGCACGGTCGCCGGCGTGTGCAGCAGCCGGACCACCACCCCGGTGACGATGCCCAGCGTCCCCTCCGTGCCCACGAACGCGCCGAGCAGGTCGTACCCGGCCTGGTGGGGCGCGTCGCCGCCGAGCCGGGTCGGCGTCCCATCCGGGAGTACGACGTCGATGGCCAGGATGTGGTTGGCGGTGAAGCCGTACTTGAGACAGTGCGCCCCGCCGGAGTTCTCCGCGACGTTGCCGCCGATCGTGCACACCTGCTGGCTGGACGGGTCGGGCGAGTAGTACAGCCCGTACCTGGCGGCGGCCAGGCTGATGTCCAGGTTGGTGACCCCCGGCTCGACCGTGGCGCGCCGGTCGACGGGGTCGACGTCGACGACCCGGCGCAGCCGTTGCAGCGAGATGACGATGCCGTCGGCCGTGGGCAGCGCGCCGCCGGACAGCCCGGTGCCGGCGCCGCGGGCCACGAACGGCACGCCGTGCGCGGCACAAGCGCGTACGGCGGCGGCCACCTGTGCGGCGTCGCGGGGGAGGGCGACCAGGGCGGGCACCACGCGGTAGCCGGTCAACGCGTCACACTCGTACGTCCGCAGGTGGGCCGGGTCGGTGATCACACCGTCCCTGAGCACCTCGGTCAGCTCGTCACGCAGGGCATCCAGGCTCATGCTGGCCTCCTGGATCGACGCTACAGGCCCACGTAGTTCTCGGCGAGGCTCGTGGCGGCCGCGGTGGACGTGGCGACGTACCGGAGTTGGGAGAGCTGGAGGCGGCGCTGGAACGCGTCGGCGTCTGGGGCCTGGTGCAGCATGCTGGTCATCCACCAGGAGAAGTGCTCGGCCCGCCAGACGCGCCGCAGGCATGTGTCGCTGTACGCGTCGAGCAGGTCGGTGCTGCCGCTGGCGAAGTACCGTTCCAGCGCCTCGGCGAGCACCCGTACGTCGGCGATCGCCAGGTTCATGCCCTTGGCGCCGGTGGGCGGCACGATGTGCGCCGCGTCGCCGGCCAGGAAGAGCCGCCCGTGGCGCATCGGCTCGGTGACGACGCTCCGCATGGTGGTGATGCTCTTCTCCAGGATCGGCCCGGTCGACAGCGTGAACCCGCTCGCCGCCAGCCGCCGGCCCAGCTCGTCCCAGATCCGGCCGTCGGACCAGTCGTCCAGCCGTTCGTCGGGCGGGACCTGGAGGTAGAGCCGGGTGATCTCGGGCGACCGCATGCTGTGCAGCGCGAACCCCCGCTCGTGGTACGTGTAGATCAGCTCGCTGTGCGACGGCGGCGCCTTGGCCAGCACGCCCAGCCAGGCGAACGGATACTCGTGGGCGTACGTCGCCGCCGGCATCGACGCCCGGCTCACCCCGTGCGAGCCGTCGCAGCCGACGACGAAGTCGCAGTCGAGCCGCTGCGGCTTTCCCTCCGCGTCGGTGAAGGTGACGGCCGGCGCGTCGACGTCGATCGCCACGTCGGACACCTCGAAGTGCAGCGGCTCCCCGGTCTTGCGCCGCGCGGCGATGAGGTCCTTGACGACCTCCTGCTGGCCGTACACGGTGATGGACCGGCCGGTGAGGTCGGCGAGCGCGATGCGGTGGTCTTCGCCGTCGAAGCGCAGCGAGAGGCCGTGGTGCGGCATGCCCTCGCGGTCCAGGCGGTCGGCGACGCCCGCCTCGCGCAGCAGCTCGACGGTCGGGTGCTCCAGCACGCCGGCGCGCACCCGTCGCTCGACGTACTCCTGGCTGCGCCGTTCCAACACCACGGCGTCGATGCCGCGCAGATACAGCAAGTGGGCCAGCATCAGGCCCGCCGGTCCAGCACCGACGATCGCTATCCGGGTACGCATGAGAGCAGCCTGCATCGCCGTGACCTGGCGATGGTGCTGTCTTCCGCTCTGCGGAAGGGATGATGGCTCACATGGTCCTGTCCCGGGCGTTGCGGATCTTCGAGGCGTTCACCGCTGAGCAGCCTCGCTTGACGCTTTCCCAGCTCAGCCGCCGGGCCGGCCTGCCGCTGACCACCACGCACCGGCTGGTGCACGAGCTGGCCGCCTGGGGTGCGCTGGAGCGGGACGACGAGGGGCGTTACCGGATCGGCCTGCGGCTGTGGGAGGTCGCCGCGCTCGCCCCGCGCGGCCTGGGCCTGCGCGAGCACGCCATGCCGTACCTGGAGGACCTCTACGAGGCCACCCACCAGAACGTCCAGCTCGCCGTGCTCGACGGCACCGAGGCGCTCTACCTGGAACGCCTCTCCGCCCGCGGCGCCGTCGGCGTGGTGTCGCGCGTCGGCGGGCGGCTGCCCCTGCACGCCACCGGCGTAGGGCTCGCGCTGCTGGCGCATTCCGATCCCGCCCTGCAGGAGCGGGTGCTCGCGGAGCCGCTGACGCGCTTCACGCCGCAAACCGTGACGTCACCCCGCGAGCTACGCCGCCTCCTGGCCGAGGTACGCCGCACCGGCGTAGCCATCAGCGACCGCCTCCTAGACCCCCTCGCCCTGTCGATCGCGGCCCCAATCCTCACCCCGGCCGGCGTAGCCGCCGCCCTCTCCGTGGTAGTCCCCTCGACAGAGTCGCCCGCCCCCTACATCCCCGCCGTCCTGACCGCCTCCCGCGGAGCCTCCCGCTCCCTAGGCTGGCGCCCTCCCGCCTCTCCCCGGTGATCCTGGCGCCCTCCCGCCTCTCCCCGGTGATCAGGGAATGCGTCTGGCGTGTCGTCGGCGTGCCCCGGACAGCGTCCCTGATCAACTGAGCGTGCTGTCAGGTCCTTGTCGACGCAGCTCGGCGACGGTGCCCATGGCGTTGCGTAGGTCGTCCAGCCAGGTGTTGGCGTTCTGGCCGACCAGCCGTACGCACCAGGCCAGCGCGTCCGACCGTGACCGGGCCACGCCCGCCTCGACCAGCGTGTCGAGCACCTGCCGCTCGGGCTGGCGCAGCCGGGTCATGACCGGCGCGGAGAGGCTGGTGAAGAGCACCCGGGTGCCGCCGCACACCGCGCCCCACGCCACCTTGCGCTGGTAGCGGTGCTCAAGCTGCTGAGCGATCCGGATCCGCCGGTCGCGGGTGTCCTCGCGGTGCTGCGCGATCCGTCCCGCCTCGGCGGCGCCCCGATCCGCCTCGGTGGCACCCTCGGCGAGCTGCGGATCCGGCAGTCGCCCGAAGATCACAATCTCGTCCCGGTCCACCACGACCTCGGGCGGCTCGCTGAACCACCCCTCCGGCACGGCACCGGTGACCCACGCCGCCGCGTCATCGGCCGGCGGCGGCTCGTTTCGGGCTCCCGCCCAAGTCCTGTCACGCATGATTACACGATTACACCGTTGCGTACGTTGCACAAGAGCTCGCCCCGGCAACCCGCCCAGCCACGTCGATCAAGGATTTCCGCGCCGATCAAGGGCAAACGGCCGCGGAAAAGAGATCAAAGCACGACCGTTTGCCCTTGATCGACGGGGGAAAAGGGGGAAAGAGGGGCGGGGAGGGGGGTGGCGTGGACTATAGCTAGGCGGGAGACGGCTCTCGTCAGGACCACGTAGAGGCGGTGGAGGCCGCGGGGTTCGGCGGCCACGATCTGGGCCGGCTCGACGACCACGACGTGGTCGTACTCCAGGCCCTTGACCAGGCTGGCGGGCACCACCGCGACCCGGGCCGTCTGGTCGTCGACGCCCGCGGCCGGCACCCCCGCCGCGGCCAGCGCCGCGTGCAGCCGTTCGGTCGCGGCGTCCGCGGCGATCACCGCGATCGAGCCCTCGTGTGCCAGCGCCGCGCGCACCTCGCCCACCGCCGCCGCGTCCACGTCGGGCGCCTCGCGGACGGTGAGTTCGCCGTCGTGGCGCAGCGACCGTGCCTCGGGTACGTCGACCGCGAGCGCCGGGAGCAGCCGGTTGGCGAGTTCGACGACGGCGGCGGGCACCCGGAAGCCCATGGTCAGCGGTACGACGGGTGTGTCCGGCTTGCCGAGGTGTCGCAGCGACTCCGCCCAGTCGGTCGCGGCCCAGGGCGCGGTGCCCTGCGCTAGGTCGCCGAGGAGCGTGATCGAGCCGTGCTCGCTGCGCCGTGCGATGGCGCGGCACTGCATGGGGGACAGGTCCTGCGCCTCGTCGACCACGACGTGACCGAATCCGGACGGTCGCTCGATCAGCCCGGCCGCCTCGTCGATGAGTACGGCGTCGGCGGCGCTCCACCGGGTTGCCTTGGCCGACCGCGCCGGCTTGGTCCAGAGCAGGCGCTCCCGCTCCGCCTCGGTGAGCAGGTCGCCGGCCGCCCGACCCAGCGTGTCCGCGCCGGAGAACAGCCCGAACACGAGCCCTTCCGCCGTGACGGCCGGCCAGACCGCGTCGAGGAAGTCGGTGACCGGCTTCGCCCGCCCCATCCGGCGTAGCCAAGGGTCCCCGGGTGAGTCGCCGCGGCGCGCCTCGCTCTGGCGTTGCAGCAGGCCGACCACGCGCGCCCGGACCCGCTCCCGCCCGGTGCCGTACGGCAGACCCTCCCGGCGCGCCTCGTCGACCACCCGGCGCAGCGGCTCCTCGGCGATCCGCCACCGGTACGACCCGTCGGACACGACGATCGGGGCGTCCGGCTTGCGGACATTGCCCCACAGCGCCCGGTGCAGCACGGTCGCCATCCGGCCGTCGTGCTTGAGGGCGGCGACCTCCGGGGCGTCGGTGCCGCGTACGGCCACAGCGGCGATCAGCTCGTCCACCGTGGTCTGGGCCACTTCGACCTCGCCGAGGGCGGGCAGCACCGCCGAGATGTACGACAGGAACGCGCGGTTGGGCCCGATGATGAGCACGCCGGAGCGGCGTAGGCGTTCGCGGTGCACATAGAGGAGGTACGCCGCGCGGTGCAGGCCGACCGCCGTCTTGCCGGTGCCGGGGGCGCCCTGGACGCAGATCGAGTCGCCTAGCTCGGCCCGGACCAGCTCGTCCTGCTCGGGCTGGATGGTGGCGACGATGTCGCGCATCGGTCCCACCCGGGGACGCTCGATCTCGGCGGTGAGGATCCGCGACGCGGTCCCCAACTCCTCGCCGCGGTCCAGGTGCTCGTCCTCGAAGCTGGTCAGCACGCCGCCGGAGAACCCGAACCGGCGCCGCGTGTTGACCCCGCGCCGGTCCCGCGCGCTCGCCCGGTAGAACGCGGTCGAGATCGGCGCCCGCCAGTCCAGCACCATCGGCTCGCCCACCGCGTCGACGACGTGCCGCCGCCCGATGTGGTGGTCGCTGTCGGCGAACCGGAGACGGCCGAAGAAGAGCGGGGTGTTGGGGTCGTCGGCCAGCTCGGCGACCCGGCGGGACAGCGTACGGCCGAGGGTCTCGGCGGCGTACGCGTCGCCGGCGACGTTCTCGCCGGTCGAGAAGAGTGCCTCGGCGCGCTCCCGCATCCGCCGCAGCGCGGTGCGGGAGGCGGTGAGGTGGGCGCGTTCGGTCTCGAGATCGTGGGCAGGCAGGGTCATCCGGCGGACCTTCCGCATGTGGTTGTCGGATGGGCCGCCCGGCGCTCCGTACGACGCGGTGCCGGCTGTGCCCGAGAGAGCGTTCTACGCTACCCGCGGTCGTACCCGCCCGCGACCGATTTACTGGGCGACGGTGCAACATCATCGCCTGCCTGCGGGATAACATCACCACGGTGATCGCCGGGTATGACCACCATTAGCTGGCCGGTCCTGGGAGGGATGCTTACATGCAGGAACCCCTCAACCTTCAAGCTCTCAAGGTCGCGGCGGTCGCCTATGCGGACGACTTGAGTAAGCGAGAGATACCAGAGCTATACGGAGTCACCGACGGAAAGGCGGTAGGAACATACGTTGAGGCCGGGTTCAACACCTACATCACAAACAATTTCCTCCACATCCCTGGCAATGCCGCAAAAGGGATCGATTTTCCAGATCTTGACGTGGACCTAAAGGTTACGTCGTATAGCAAACCGCAGTCGAGTTGCCCGTTTCGGGATGCGGTGCAGAAGGTGTACGGGCTGGGCTATCACCTGTTAGTAATGGTGTACGACAAGGTCGACTCGCCCTCGACGGCGACCGCTCGGCTAGACATACGCAACGTGATCTTTATCGAGCGTGAACGTACGGCGGACTATCAGCTGACGCGTGGCATTCGGAATATGATCGACAATGCGCTATTCGATCTAGAGGGTGTCGTCGACGATATCGACGCCTACCTGGAGGATCGCAATATTCCCCTGGACCCCGAGAGTCGACGGAGTTTGGCCATCAGGATCTCGCAAGATCCACCCGAGCTGGGGTACATTACTATCTCGAACGCCTTGCAGTGGCGGCTTCAATACGGACACGCGATAAAGGCTGCGCAATTTGGTGGTCAGCCCGGAGTGGAGGATCTGCGTGCCAAATAATGAGTTTGGCGATTTTCAGACGCCGCGCGAACTGGCTCAGCGGGTACTCCGGTCACTTCCGAAGCGGAGTTGGAAGCGGATCCTCGAACCTACGTGTGGGGTCGGAAACTTTCTCCATGAGTTGGCAAGCGAAATTGAGGAAGCGCATCTTATAGGCATTGAAATACAGAGCGGGTATGTCGGTGAAGCACGACGCACGTCCGCTGACATTATCGAGTCTGACCTCTTTTCGATGAATGCTGGAACAGATTTGTCGTGGCGCATTGAAGGTCCGATGCTCGTCGTCGGGAATCCGCCATGGGTGACCAATGCCCAGCTTACGCGGCTTGACTCCAACAACCGCCCAGAACGTGTCAACATCAAGAACCTGGCCGGGATGGACGCATTGACTGGTGCGTCAAACTTCGATATCGCTGAGTTTATTTGGCTGAAGCTTATCTCTGAACTTCGCTCGCACCGCCCAGTGATTAGCCTACTATGCAAGACTCAGGTCGCTCGCAACGTGTTGGAACACTCGTGGCGTATTGGGCTGCCTATCTCCTCCGCCTCGCTACGGCTCATCGACGCGAAGAAGTGGTTTGCCGCTGCCGTCGACGCGTGCCTGCTCACTATTGAGGTGGGCGCGGAAGGCCAGGGCGGTGCCGATCAAGTGTGCGACCTGTACGACACGCTAGAATCGGTCGATCCCGCACGAAGGTTCGGCATGGTCGACGGGCGTCTTGTGGCCGATCTTGATGCATATGAGCGGGCTCGCTATTTGGATGGTGAATGCCCGGTCGAATGGCGCCAGGGGATGAAGCATGATGCTGCGAGCGTCATGGAGCTGCCGAGCGATCGTATTGTCGACGTCGAAGACGACTACGTTTATCCCCTCTTGAAGGGCACCGATGTTTTTCGGTCAAAACTTGACCCGCGTAGGCGGGTGATCGTGCCGCAGCGTGCCCTCGGTGAAGACACACGACTTCTGGAGCGAGACGCTCCGAGGCTCTGGGGATATCTCAGTAAGAATGCCGACGTTCTGGACGGTCGCAAGTCTTCGATTTACCGGAATCGCCCTCGGTTCTGCATCTTCGGTATCGGTGATTATTCATTTGCACCGTACAAGATAGCCGTCTCGGGTCTGCATAAGTCGGCGAGCTTCCGGGCAGTGGGCCCGGTGGCCGGAAAGCCCGTATTTTTCGACGATACCTGTTATCTGCTGCCTTTCCATGACCCGGCCGAGGCCGGTATCGTCGCAGCCCTCCTCGCCACTGACGAGGCCGAAGGCTTCTTCCAGTCCCTCGCATTTTGGGACGCGAAGAGGCCTATCACCAAGAAGCTTCTAAAGCGTATTGACCTGCTCGCCTTGGCCGAACGGGTGGACGAGCAGGAACTTGCTTTGGGGGCACAGAAGTTCGTTGCGCAACTCGGTGCCGCCGTCCCCGACGACGAGGTCCTCGCAGTGGTCGCTGAGCTGAAGCGGCGTTGGAGGGTCAACCGGAGGCCGTAGGCGGAGGTGCGGCGTTGGCCACTTCTCCGCGGACCGCCCGACCCGCCGCCCGGGGTGCCCGATACGGTGGGGATCATGAGGCGCCCACGAGTCGGCCACATCCAGTTCCTGAACTGTCTGCCGATCTACTGGGGTCTCATGCGTTCCGGCGCGCTGATCGACGTCGACCTGCACAAGGACTCGCCCGACCGGTTGAGCGCCGCGCTCGTGGCCGGCGATCTGGACATCGGGCCCATATCGCTCGTTGAGTACCTCCGGAACGCCGACGATCTGCTGCTCCTGCCCGACCTCGCGGTGGGCAGCGACGGTCCGGTGCTCTCGGTCAACGTCGTCTCCACCCGGCCGCTGCCCGACCTCGACGGGGCGAAGGTAGCGCTGGGCTCGACGTCCCGCACCGGCGTCCTGCTCGCGCAGATGCTGCTCGGCGACCGGTACGGCGCCAGCCCCGAATACTTCAGCTGCCCGCCGGACCTGACCCAGATGCTGCTGGAGGCGGACGCCGGCGTGCTGATCGGCGACGTCGCGCTGCGCGCCCTGTACGAGGCGCCACGCCGGGGTCTGGCCGTCACCGACCTCGGGCAGGCGTGGCGGGAGTGGACCGGCCTGCCGATGGTCTTCGCCGTCTGGGCGGCCCGCCGGGAGTTCGTCACCGATCACCCGGGCGTGGTGAAGGAGGTGCACGAGTCGTTCCTGCGCTCACGCGACCTGTGCCTGGCCGAGCTCGACGAGGTGGCGACGAGCGCGGCGCGGTGGGAGCCGTTCGACGCGGCGACGCTCGCGTCGTACTTCCGGGCGCTGGACTTTTCGCTCGGCGCGCGCCAGGTGGCTGGCCTGCGCGAGTTCGCGGCACGGGCGGCCGAGCGCGGCGCCGTTCCGGCCCTCCCGGCGGAGGGCCCGGCGTTCTACGAGTGAGG
Source organism: Phytohabitans rumicis (assembly GCF_011764445.1). Lineage (NCBI taxonomy): Bacteria > Bacillati > Actinomycetota > Actinomycetes > Micromonosporales > Micromonosporaceae > Phytohabitans > Phytohabitans rumicis. The sequence goes on along the minus strand of NZ_BLPG01000001.1, from coordinate 4,027,687 downwards.
CGAGCGAGAGCTAAACCTTGAGCTGCTGGCCCACGCTCTTGCAGATGTTGGCGCCGTACGTGTAGCCGAGGTTGGCCGGGTACCGGGTCATCACGCCGATCGTCCAGCCGTCGCCGATCGCGAGGCAGTTGACGTTCCACTCGTTGGTGGCGCTGCGGGTCACCCAGCCGTTCTTGATCGCGATGGTCTGTGCCACCTTCGTCGGGAACGCCTTGCGGACGCCGAAGTCGCCGACGCCGCGTACCTCCTGCATCTCGTTGAGCAGGTAGTTCGTCCACTGCTTGCCGGCGGCGCGGCCGTCGGCGATGCAGGCGCCCATCCGGGCGGTGTCGCGGGCGGACAGCCGGGTGTTGCTCCAGTTGCTGCTCGCCTTGCTGTCGGTCAGCTTGCAGATCTTGATGAGGCGGTTGACCGAGGCGGCGCCGCCGACCACCTGCCACAGCGAGGACGCGGCGGCGTTGTCGCTGTCCCGGATCATGATGCGGAGCTGCTGCATGCGGGCGGCGCTGGGCTTCTGCCCGTTCTCGGCCGCTCGTCGCAGGTAGTCCGCCCCGATCCACGCCTTGATCAGCGAGGCGGTGGTGCTGGTCGACGCCATGTTGGACGAGCCGTAGATCTTGCCGGTGCGCTGGTCGAGCATGGCCCAGTTCCAGAAGCCGGCGGCCTTGACGGTGACCTTCCCCGGCTCGACCAGGAGCGGCTCCAGGGACGGGCTGGGCGAGGGCGTCGGCGATGCCTTGGCGGAGGCCGACGGTCCCGTAGTGGCCTCCCACAGCGAGCCGGCGGCGGTCGCGGCCAGCGGCGAGCCCGGCAGGGTACGCAGGCCGAGGCCGGCGAGCACCAGGCCGAGGAACGCCGTACCGCCGAGCAACCACCAGAGTCCACGCGTACTACTACGGCGCTTTCGACCCATCAGACGCCTACCTCCGGACCAGCTGTTGGGTAACGCTCTTGCAGACGTTGGCGCCGTAGTTGAGACCGAGGTCGATGGGATAGCGCATCATCACCGCGAGCACCCAGTCGTCGGCCACGGCCAGGCAGTTCACGTGCCAGTTGTTGTCGGCCCCGATCGCCGTCCAGCCGTTCTTGATGCCGACCCCCTGCTTGACGACCGCGTCGGGGAGGCCGTCGATGATGCCCCACCGGCCGCCGCCGGACGTTTCGTGCTGGTCCTCGGCGGCGGTGGTGCCGCGCACCTGGGACATCTCCTTCAGCACCCACGCGGTCCACTTCGGCCCGGCCGCGGTGCCGTTCTTGACGCAGTCGCCCAGCCGTACGGCGTCGCGGGCGGACATCTGGGTGTAGCTCCACCAGCCGGGGCGGGCGATCGACGTGTCGGTCAGCCCGCACGTCGAGATCATTCGCTGGACGACCGCGTCGCCGCCGCCCGCCTCGTACAGCGCCTGCGCCGCGTTGTCGTCGCTGTCCCGGATCGCGGTGCTGGCCTGCGCCAACCGGGCGGCCGAGGGCTGCGCGGTGCGGCGGAGGTAGTCCGAGACCAGCCAAATCTTGATCATCGACTCGGTCGAGTTGGTCGCCGTGAGGTTCGCCGAGCCCGTGATCTTGCCGGTGCTCCGGTCGAGTAGCGCCCAGGCCGAGAAGCCGTCCACGCTCATCTTTACGGGCCCGGCGGCGAGCGCGGATGAGTCGGGCGCCGCCGAAGGTGTAGGAGATGCGGACGGTGTGGCCGGCACCGTGGTCACGGGCGCCGCGCCACCCGCACCGGCGCCGCTGGCGGCGGGCGCGTCGTGGTCGTTGTCATTCAATCGCGAGTACGCCGTCGGCGCGAGCAAAGCTCCGCCGAGTACGACCGCGATAGCAGTGATGATCACTGCGACGCGAAGACGCATGGAGGGGTGAGCTCCAGGTTCAGGGCCGAGGGGATGGCACCGGGGGTTGACCGTGTGGAGTCTACGGGGCAAATCTCGGGGCGCCACGCCGCGCGGCTTTCAAGTTCCTCAAAGTCAGGATGAAATAAACCGTTATGTAGCAACAGATCCGGTATTCCGGATTGATTGTGATGGTCGTCATTCTCCTTTGTGGAGACGACTCAACACTAAGCGTAGTTCGATCCTCACTAAAGGTACATATCTGTTACACCGTCTGGCATCTGGGCCGGCGAGCTGTAACACTTGGGAGGTGTACGGAAACGACATCCCGGGCCTCCTCGGCGAGGTTGAGGCGGCTGAGGTTGCACTGCGCGCCGCCGCCGACCGTCAGGTGGGCGGGCGGGAGCAGGCAGAGCTGGGTGGCGCAGAGCAATCGCAGGCGTACTTCGATGCGGTGATCGACGCGGACCAGAAGGTGGAGCCGCGTGACTGGATGCCGGATTCATACCGCAAGACGCTGATCAGGCAGATTGCCCAGCACGCCCACTCCGAGATCATCGGCATGCAACCGGAGGGCAACTGGATCAGCCGGGCGCCCTCGCTCAAGCGCAAGGCGATCCTGCTCGCCAAGGTCCAGGACGAGGCCGGCCACGGGCTCTACCTGTACGCGGCGGCCGAGACCCTCGGCGTGAGCCGCGACGAACTGGTCAACCTCCTGCTGGAGGGCCGCCAGAAGTACAGCTCGATCTTCAACTACCCCACCCTCACCTGGGCCGACGTGGGCGCCATCGGCTGGCTCGTCGACGGCGCCGCGATCGTCAACCAGGTCCCGCTGTGCCGCTGCTCGTACGGGCCGTACGCGCGAGCCATGATCCGCATCTGCAAGGAGGAGTCGTTCCACCAGCGGCAGGGCTTCGAGATCCTGCACACGCTGGCCCACGGCACGCAGGGGCAGCGGGCGATGGCGCAGGACGCGATCGACCGTTGGTGGTTTCCGTCGCTGGCCATGTTCGGCCCGCCGGACACCGACTCGACCCACTCCGAGCAGTCCATGGCGTGGAAGATCAAGCGCTTCTCCAACGACGACCTGCGGCAGCGCTTCGTGGACATGTGCGTGCAGCAGGCCGGCGTGCTCGGCCTCGCGCTGCCCGACCCGGACCTGCGGTGGAACGAGGAGCGCGGCGCGCACGACTACACCCAGCCCGACTACGAAGAGCTGATGCGGGTGATCAAGGGTGATGGGCCCGGCAACCGGCAGCGCATGGCCCATCGCCGCCGCGCACACGCGGACGGAGCCTGGGTACGCGAAGCCGCCGCCGCCTACGCCAAAAAGGCAAAGCCATGAGCAGTAGCAGCAGTAATGAGTGGCCGTTGTGGGAGGTGTTCGTGCGGCCGCGCCGCGGGCTCTCGCACGGGCACGTCGGCAGCCTGCACGCGCCGGACGCGACGATGGCGCTGCGCAACGCCCGCGACCTCTACACCCGCCGCCAGGAGGGCGTGTCGATCTGGGTGGTGCCGGCCGCGGAGATCACCGCGTCCAGCCCGGACGAGAAGGACGCGTTCTTCGACCCGGCCGCCGACAAGGTCTACCGGCACCCGACGTTCTACGACGTGCCCGATGGGGTGCAACACCTGTGAACGTGGACTACCTACTCCAGCTCGGCGACGACGCGCTGATCGCGGCGCAGCGCCTGGCCGAGTGGCATGCCAGCTCCCCCGAGATGGAGGAGGACGTCGCGCTGGCCAACATCGCGCTCGACCAGCTCGGCGCGGCGCGGCTGCTGCTGTCGTACGCCGGGGAGGTCGAAGGGCTGGGCCGCGACGAGGACGCGCTCGCCTACCTGCGCGACGACCGCGAGTTTCGCAACTGCCTGCTGGTCGAACTGCCCAACGGCGACTTCGCGGTCACGATGGCCAAGCTGCTCTTCCTGTCGGCGTACCAGCTGCGCCGGTATACGGCGCTGGTCGGGCACCCCGACGAGCGGCTCGCCGCGATCGCCGGCAAGGCGCGTAAGGAGTCCGCGTACCACCTCGACCACAGTGCACAGTGGACCATCCGGCTGGGCGACGGCACCGAGGAGTCGCACCGGCGCATGCAGGACGCGGTCGACGAGCTGTGGCCGTACACGCACGAGCTGACCGCCGGCGAGGTGAGCCGGGCCGACTGGCTCGCCACCGTGGAGCCGGTGCTGGCCGAGGCCACAGTGGAGCGTCCCGCCGACGGCTGGGCGCCGGCCGGTGGGCGTACGGGCGTGCACACCGAGCACCTGTCCTATCTGCTGGCCGAGATGCAGGTCGTGCACCGGGCGCACCCGGGGGCGAGATGGTGACCCGACCCAGGCAGTCGCCTCGGTGGTGGATCCGGAGCTCAGGGTCGTCACCATCGAGGAGCTGGGCATCCTGCGGGACGTCCAGGTGGACCACAAGGGCCACGTGACCGTCACCATCACGCCGACGTACACGGGCTGCCCGGCGATGGATGTGATCCGGGAAGACATCCACGCCGCCCTGGGCGCCGCCGGCCACCCCGACGCCGAGGTGGTCACCGTCTTTGGTCCACCGTGGACGACGGACTGGATCAGCGAGTCGGGGCGGGCGAAGCTGGCCGCCGCCGGCATCGCCCCGCCGCACCCGAGCGGCCCGGTCGCGCTGGCGCTGACCGTGCGCTGCCCCCGGTGCGGGTCGCCGGACACCGAGCAGCTCAGCCGATTCGGCTCCACGGCGTGCAAGTCGCTGTGGCGATGCCGGGCCTGTACTGAGCCGTTCGACCGAATGAAGAGCATATGACAGTCACCATCACCCGCCCGGTCCGGCGGCGGCCGGTCTTCCACCCGCTCGCCGTCGAAGCCGTCGACCGGCTGACTGACGACTCGGTCGCCATCACGTTCGCGGTCCCGCCGGAGTTGCGGGAGGGGTTCGAGTTCGACGCCGGGCAGCACCTGACCGTGCGCCGCGCGGACGAGCAGGGTGACGTGCGCCGGTCGTACTCGATCTGCTCCACGCCGGCGGACCTGGCCGCGCACGGCCGGCTGCGGGTCGGGGTCAAGGAGATCCCGGGCGGCGCGTTCTCCGGCTTCGCCGCGCACTCGCTGCGCCCCGGCGACACCATCGAGGTGATGCCGCCGCTGGGCCACTTCACCACGGCGTTCGCGCCGGACCGGGTCCGCCACTACGGCGCGGTGGTCGCGGGGTCGGGCATAACCCCGGTGCTCTCGCTGGTCGCGACCGGCCTCGCCGTCGAGCGGGCCAGCCGATTCACGATCCTGTACGGCAACCGGTACGCCCGCAGCGTCATGTTCGCCGAGGAACTGGCCGACCTGAAGGACCGGTACGCCGACCGGCTGCACATCGTCCACGTGCTGTCCCGCGAGCCGCAGGAGGCCCGGCTGCTCTCCGGCCGGATCGACGCCGAACGGCTGGCGGAGCTGCTCGACCGGCTGGTGCCGGCGGATCGCGTGGACGAGTGGTTCCTCTGTGGACCGTATGGCATGGTCACGGACGCCCGCGCCGTGCTCTCTTCGCGAGGCGTGGCGGACCATGGCGTACACACTGAGCTTTTTCATGTGGAGGAGACGCCGGTGCCGCCGCGGCGGCCGACCCCGGCGGCGGCCGGGACCGAAGTGACCATCCTGCTGGACGGGCGGGCGTCCAGCTTCACGATGGACGCGGACGAGCGGGTGCTTGACGCGGCGCTGAAGGTGCGGTCGGAGCTGCCGTACGCGTGCAAGGGCGGCGTCTGCTCGACCTGCCGAGGGAAGGTCGTCGAGGGTGCGGTGACGATGGCGCGCAACTACGCGCTGGAGCCCGACGAGGTGGCCGCCGGCTACGTACTGACCTGCCAGTCAAGCCCCACGACCGGCCGCCTAGTCGTTGATTACGACGCTTAGGGCCTGTTTTATGAGGGCTGGCCGGCCTGCGGCGGACCCAGACGACGACCGGTGCCGCCGGACCGCCGCCTGGGCCTCGCCTCGGCTCGACCGACCCTCATAAAACAGGCCCTAGCTCAGCGAGGTCCGCAGTGGACGGACGCCAGGAGCCGGCGGCGACGTTCGCGCGCACCTGCTCGGGCGTGGTGGCGCCGGCGATCACCGAGGCGACGGCCGGCCGCGCGGCGAGCCCGCCGATCGCCACGTCGAGCGGGGTGAGGCCGCGCGCGGCGGCGTACTTCTCGATGGCCTCGATGGCGTCCCACGGCGCGTTCGCGATCCAGTGCGCGTAGCGATCCTGGGACATCCGGGTGCCCGCGGCGGGCGCCTCGCCGCGCTTGTACTTGCCGGTGAGCAGGCCGCTCTCCAGCGGGAAGAACGGCAGCAGGCCCAGCCCGAAGCGCTCGCAGGCCGGCACGGTCGCCTTCTCCACGTGCCGGTGCAGCAGGCTGTAGCGGTTCTGCGCGCTGATGAAACGGGTGAGCCCTTGGGTGCGCGCCACCCAGTCGGCGTCGGCGATCTGCCACCCGGCGAAGTTGGAGTTGCCCAGGTAGCGCACCTTGCCGGCGTGCACGAGGTCGTCGAGGGCGGCCAGCGTCTCCTCGATCGGGGTGCCCGGGTCGGGCTCGTGCATCTGGTAGAGGTCGATGTGGTCGGTGCCCAGCCGGCGCAGCGACGCCTCGACCGCGCGGGCGATGTAGCGCCGCGCCCCGCGCGCCCCGAAGTCCTCCCCGTTGGCGCCCTCCATGTCCATGCCGAACTTGGTGGCGAGGATCACGTCGTCGCGCCGGCCGCGCAGGGCTTTGCCGAGGAACTCTTCGGACAGGCCGTGCGGGGTGCCGTAGATGTCGGCGGTGTCGAAGAGGGTGATGCCCGCGTCCAGCGCCGCCTCGACCACCGCGGTGGTGCCCTGCTGGTCCAGCTTGCGACCGAAGTTGTTGCAGCCCAGACCGACGACCGAGACCACGAGGCCCGAGTTACCCAGACGGCGCTGCTCCATGGTGGCTCTCCCTCTCCCGTAGCCCGTGCCAGGCTAGCGCGGCCCCGGCGGCGGCCAGTGGGAGAGCGGGCATGGCGTAGCGGGCCTCATACATGCCCAGGGCGACGGTGAGGATCGTCAGGCCCACGCCGGACAGGAGCAGCAGGAGCAGTTCGGCGCGTCCGCGCCGGACGAGTGCCAGCGCGGCGAGCGTGAGCAGCAGGCAGGCGGACAGCGTGATCGGGATCAGCCGCACGTACGTCCCGTAGGCGTGCAGCGCGCGGGTCAGCGGCGTCGCGGTCGGCGCGTTGACGAGGCTGGCCGACGGCGGCGCGAAGTCGGCCCGGGCGCGGGCCGGTGGGCAGCGGTACGGCACCGGCGTGCTGTCCCGCCACTGCTCCGGCGGCGCCCAACGCAGGCGCAGGCAGTCGTTGTTGGGGCCGAGGCGGAAGCCGGGCACGAAGTGGGCCACCGACTCCTTGCCCACGGTACGGAGGTAGTCCAGCGGCTGCTGGCGGATCACCGCGACGGAGAAGTCCCGAAACAGCTTCTCGCCCGCCGGCGTGTACCCCTGGAAGCGCTGCTTCGTCGGCATGGTCCAGAAGTACGCGTCGGCGCGGTCGAAGCGGCGCGTGGGGCACAGCGTGCGTTCCTGCGCCGTGAGCGTGACGCGGTCGCAGTCGACGATCATCGCGGCCCGGCCGTACAGGGCGATGCCGGCCTGCGAGCCGTACACGCTCTGCCGGTCGCCCACCCAGGACATGACGGCGAGGTACGGCACCGCGAACGCCACCGCGAAGGCGATCACCGGTCGCCAGCCGGCCCGCCGTACCAGCAGGAACAGGCCGATGAGCAGGACCACCGGGAACGCGGTCGGCTTCGTGCACCACGCGCCGGCGAGCAGGAGCCCGGATGCGGTCGTCGCCCGCCAGCCCGGCTTGCGGTGCCAGAGCACCAGCAGGACGCTCACGGCCAGCAGGAACGTGAAGAGGGTGTCGGGCAGCAGGTAGTGCTCGACGGTGAGCACCAGCGAGTCGAAGAGCAGCGGTACGACGGCGACGCACGCCACCCAGGTCTTGACGTGACGGCGCCGGAGGAAGACGTACACGAGCACGGCGAGCGTGAGGCCGAGCAGGTGCTGGAAGAGCGCCACCGAGGTGAAGGTTCCGGTCGGGGCGAAGACCTTCAGGAGCACCGGGTAGCCCTGCGCCCGCAGCGGGCTCGGGACCAGTTCGCGCTCGGCCATCTGCACGTACACGCCGCTGTCGCCGTTGTACCAGAAGGCCGGCCGGTACGCGATCATGAAGAGCAGGCGGAGAGCGACGCCGAGCAGGAGAAGTACGGCGAAGGCCCGGTGCCGGCGGAGCAGGTCGACGGCGCGGTAACGGGATCGTGCCGGCCTCGACGGTGCCTCCACCTGTGGGCTGAGGGTGGCGGTCAAGAGGTCGCCTCGCTTCCGATGGCGGTCGCCGTCAGACTATGAGCCATTTGCCGATACTTAAGTGGATTTAGGCAAGGCCGTGCGGGCGGTGCCCGCCGCCGGGACAATAGGGCGGCCACGTTGCGGCGACCTTCACAGAAGATGACCGTGCGGGGTTACGTCCGCCCTGCTCGCGTAGGCTCGGATTCGTGACCGCACGCAGCTCGGAGATCGACAGCATCCTGCAGCGCGGCGCCGACGGCGGGCGGATCTCGCCCGAGGAGGCGCTGCTGCTCTACACCGAGGCGCCGTTCCACGCGTTGGGCGAGGCCGCCGACGCGGTACGCCGCCGGCGCTATCCGGACGGCATCGTCACGTACCTGATCGACCGCAACATCAACTACACCAACGTGTGCGTGACGGCCTGCAAGTTCTGCGCGTTCTACCGGGCGCCCAAGCACGCCGAGGGCTGGTCGCACCCCATGGAGGAGATCCTGCGGCGGTGCGCCGAGGCGGTCGAGCTCGGCGCGACGCAGGTGATGCTCCAGGGCGGACACCATCCCGAGTACGGCGTGGAGTACTACGAGGAGCTCTTCGCCACGGTCAAGGCGGCGTACCCGCAGCTCGCGATCCACTCGATCGGCCCGAGCGAGATCCTGCACATGGCGAAGGTCTCCGGGGTGTCCATCGAGGAGGCGATCGTCCGGATCAAGGCCGCCGGACTGGACTCCATCGCGGGCGCGGGCGCGGAGATGCTGCCGGACCGCCCGCGTACGGCGATCGCGCCGCTCAAGGAGTCCGGCGCCCGCTGGCTGGAGGTCATGGAGCAGGCGCACCGGCTCGGCGTGGAGTCGACCGCGACGATGATGATGGGCACCGGCGAGACCAACGCCGAGCGCATCGAGCACCTGCGGATGATCCGCGACGTACAGGACCGCACCGGCGGGTTCCGGGCGTTCATCCCGTGGACGTACCAGCCGGAAAACAACCACCTCAAGGGCCGTACGCAGGCCACCACGCTGGAGTACCTGCGGCTGATCGCGGTGGCCCGGCTCTTCTTCCACAACGTGGCGCACCTACAGGCGTCCTGGCTCACCACGGGCAAGGAGGCCGGCCAGCTCTCGCTGCACATGGGCGTGGACGACCTCGGCTCGATCATGCTGGAGGAGAACGTCATCTCCTCGGCCGGCGCCCGGCACCGGTCCAACCTGCACGAGCTGATCTGGATGATCCGGTCGGCCGGCCGCATCCCGGCCCAGCGCGACACGCTGTACCGGCACCTGGCGGTGCACCACACCCCCGCCGACGATCCGGTCGACGACCGCGTCGTGTCGCACTTCTCGTCGATCGCGCTGCCCGGTGGCGGTGCCCGCGCCAGTCTCCCGCTGGTTGACAGTCGGTAGTCGTACCGGCACGCTGACGTGCGTCAATGGTCAGCCGAACGGCCGACGGTTGCCAGACGGCGAGCCTGATCTTTCCAACCCCGTGTCCGGTGGGGTAGCGCGTGGGGACGTCGAAACGCTAGCGTCCCCGCGTCGCACCTTTGGTTTCTCTTAACCCATCACTCACGGGGGCATCTTGATGAACTTCCGTAACCGTGCGCTGGCCTACGCCGGTGCCGGTGCCGCGGGCCTGTTCGCCGCTGGCGCGTTCGCCGCACCGGCGCTCGCCGCAGACGAGGCAGACGTGCTGGTCAAGCCGCTGTCGAGCAAGATCGCTGTGGGTGCGGAGCTCAAGATCTTCCGCTTTGACATCAAGAACGCGGGACCGGGCGTGGCGACGGACACCACCATCACGTTCGACATCTCCGGGCTGGACCCCAACAAGATCGACCTCCTCGCGGAGGACATCGAGGGCGAGAACGTGAAGGTGGCCGAGGCCACGGAGGACGAGATCGTCCTGGAGATCGGCGACGGCGCGTCGGGCGAGACGCTTCCCTTCGGCCTCCCGATCATCCTCAAGGACGGCGTGGACAAGGGCTCCGCCGGGTCGTTCAAGGTCTCGGTGAAGTCGACCGCGACGGACCCGGACGAGACCAACAACTCGGCCACCATCCCCGTCGAGGTGGTGGACAGCGGCTTCGACCTGGCGAGCATCGCGTACGACGTCCGTGACCTGGACGGCAACCCGATCAAGCCGGGTGGGACCGGGTCGCTCTACTGGGAGATCGCGAACCAGGGCGACCAGGCGGTCAAGGGCCTCACGCTGAGCCTCACCCTGCCGGAGAAGGCGACCTTCGCCGAGGACTACGACGGGTGCGTGACCAGCGCCGACCGGCGGGTCCTCACCTGCGAGGACCCCGAGTCCGTGCTCGAGCCCGGCTACGTGATCGACGCCGGCGACGGCCTCCCGGTCACGGTGTCCGAGGACGCGTCCGGCCCGGTGACGCTCACCGGCGGCCTGCTCAAGGTCACCGGCGGCAGCGCCGTCACCCCGCCCGAGGTCGCCGCGCTCGACGCGAAGGCGTCGCAGTCGTTCGGCAGCTTCGAGATCGCTCCGGTCGACGAGGAGCCCCCGGCCGACGTCGACCCGGGTGACAACGACGCCGAGTTCGCGGTCTTCGTCGGCGCTGCCGACGGTGGCGGCGGTGGTGGCGACGGCGAGCTGCCCCTGACCGGCGTGCAGGCCGGCCTCATCGGTGGCGTCGGCCTGGCCGCGCTGGCCGGTGGCGGCGTGCTGTTCCTGATGGCGCGCCGGCGCAAGGTCGTCCTGGTAGCGGGCGACGACGAAGTTCCGACCGCCTGACGGTCGTCTATATAGAGCAAGACCGCCGCGGGCGGGGTGGACTACCACCCCGCCCGCGGCATATCCGGGTACCCGATGATGGGGCGGTGACCCGCGCAGACCTGGACAAGCAGCCGCACGAGATCGCCGCCATGTTCGACGGCGTGGCCCAGCGGTACGACCTCACCAACACGGTCCTCTCCTTCGGCCGGGACCGTGGCTGGCGGCGGGCGACGCGGGAGGCGCTGGCGCTCGCGCCGGGGCAGCGGGTGCTGGACGTGGGGCCGGCACCGGCGTCTCAACGCAGGAGCTGGCCGCCTCCGGGGCGTACGCCGTCGGGCTGGACATCTCGATCGGCATGCTGCAGGCCGGGCGCCGGGTACGGCCGTTCGTGCCGCTGCTGGCCGGCGACGCGCTGCGGCTGCCGTTCGCCGACGAGACGTTCGACGCGGTGACGATCTCGTTCGCGCTGCGCAACGTGGTCGACCTCGATGCCGCGCTGCGCGAACTGGCCCGGGTGACCCGGCCGGGCGGGCGCCTGGTGGTGTGTGAGTTCAGCCACCCGACGAACGCGGCCTTCCGGGGCGCGTACCTGTCGTACCTGATGCGCTCGCTGCCGGCGGTGGCCCGGCGGGTGTCGAGCAACCCGGACGCGTACGTCTACCTGGCCGAGTCCATCCGCGCCTGGCCCAACCAACCCGACCTGGCCACCCGCATCGCCGCGACGGGCTGGACGGCTGTGGGTTGGCGCAACCTGACCGGCGGCATCGTCGCCCTCCACCGCGCCACCCGCCGGTGATCATGAAGCTAGCGGCGCGGAGAGCGCTCCCTGCTGCGGACAACTTCATGATCAACGGGGACGGTCCGGCGAGGGTGCCGACAATTCGGGCATAACGGGTGTAAGCTGCGCCACATGTTGGTTGAGACCGAAGAGATCTCAAGCATGATCGCGCAGATTCAGCGGCTCGCCGCGGAGGATCCGGAGGCGGCGCAGAAGCTCGTCGCGGACCTGACGGCGACGCTTGATCGAGCCGGGGTGCGTATCGACAGCACGTACCTGTCCGAGCCCGAGGTCGAGTGCGGCTAGCCGGACCCGTCGATCAAGGACTTTCGTCTCGATCAAGGGCAAACGGCCGTGGTTTAGAGATCAAAGCACGGCCGTTTGCCCTTGATCGACGGAAAGCGGGGGTGGGCTGCCGGGCTTAGGGTTGCCTAACCCGCAGCGGGGTCTTCCGCGGTTCTAGACTCCAACCGGAAACGCTTGTGAAGCATTTCACTAGCGGCCCCGAGCGGAGGTGGAACCGTGACCGACGAAGCCGACGTCATCGTCGTGGGCGCCGGTCCGGGTGGTTCCACCACGGCGTATCACCTGGCGCAGCACGGTCTGCGGGTGCTGTTGCTGGAGAAGACCGAGTTCCCCCGGGAGAAGGTCTGCGGCGACGGCCTCACCCCCCGCGCGGTCAAGCAGATCATCAAGCTAGGCATCGATACCAGCCCGGAAAACGGTTGGCTGCGCAACAAGGGCCTGCGCGTGATCGGCGGGGGCGTACGGCTGGAGCTGGACTGGCCGGATCTGGCCAGCTTCCCCGACTACGGGCTCGTGCGCACCCGGCTGGACTTCGACGACATGCTGGTCAAGCAGGCGGTCAAGGCCGGCGCGGTGCTGCACACCAAGACCAACGTGACCGGCCCGCTGCTCGACGAGGCCGGGCGGACCGTCGGCGTGGTCGCGGAAGGGGAAGGCGGCGAGGAGCTGACGTTCCGCGCGCCGCTCACCATCGCCGCCGACGGCGTCTCCGGCCGGTTCCCGCTCGCCATGGGCCTCGCCAAGCGCGAAGACCGGCCGATCGGGGTCGCGGTCCGGCGGTACTACCACTCGCCGCTGCGCCACGACGACGACTACCTGGAGTCCTGGCTGGAGCTGCGCAGCCGGGAGGCGGGCGAAAAGCTCCTTCCCGGGTACGGCTGGATCTTCGGCATGGGCGATGGCCGGGTCAACGTCGGGCTGGGCGTGCTCAACTCGTCGGCCGCGTTCGGCAAGACCAACTACCGGCGGCTGCTGGTCGACTGGCTCGGCAGCACCCCGCCGGAGTGGGGCATGGCCGACGAGGCCAACGCCGACGGCCCGATCCTGGGCGCGGCGCTGCCGATGGGCTTCAACCGGGTGCCGCACTACACCCGGGGCGTGCTGCTCGTCGGCGACTCCGGCGGCATGGTCAACCCCTTCAACGGCGAAGGGATCGCGTACGCGATGGAGTCCGGCGAGCTGGCCGCCGAGGTGGCGGTGCAGGCGCTGTCCCGACCCGTCGGCCCGGCCCGGGAGCGGGCGCTCGCCGCCTACCCGGCCGAGCTCAAGGCCCGGTACGGCGGGTACTACCGGCTCGGCAACATCTTCGTGAAGCTGATCGGCAACCCGCAGGTCATGCGGATCGCCACGAAGCACGGCATGCCGCACCCGACGCTGATGCGGTTCGTGCTCAAGCTGCTGGCCAACCTGACCGATCCGCGGGGCGGCGACGCGATGGACCGCATCATCAACGCGATGACCAGGGTGGCCCCCGCCGTCTGACGTCACCAGCGTGTGAATAGTGTGAATTGACTTTGGAGCAGGTCAGGGAAGGACGGGCAGGCAAGACGATGTCGCTCTCGCCTTACATACCGATCATCGGGCTCTTCGGGCTGGCCGCCGCGTTCGCGGTCATGTCGGTCGCGATCGCGCCGATCCTCGGCCCGCGCCGCTTCAACAAGGCCAAGCTCGCCGCGTACGAGTGCGGCATCGAGCCGTCGCCCGAGCCGATCGGCGGCGGAAAGATCCCGATCAAGTTCTACCTGACGGCGATGCTCTTCATCGTCTTCGACATCGAAATCATCTTCCTGTACCCGTGGGCCGTGTCGTTCGACGCGCTCGGCCTCTTCGGGTTCGTGGAGATGCTGCTGTTCATTGGGACGGTCTTCATCGCGTACGCCTACGTTTGGCGGCGTGGCGGGCTGGACTGGGACTGAGGTCTGAGGCGTCATGGGAATCGAAGAGAAGCTGCCGAGCGGCATCCTGCTGACCAGCGTCGAGAAGCTGGTCAACTGGACTCGTAAGACGTCGACGTGGGGCGCCACCTTCGGGTTGGCGTGCTGCGCGATCGAGATGATGGCCGCCGGCGCTCCGCACTACGACCTGGGCCGCTGGGGCATGGAGGTCTTCCGGGCCTCGCCCCGCCAGGCCGACCTGATGATCGTGGCGGGCCGGGTGAGCCAGAAGATGGCCCCGGTGCTCCGGCAGATCTACGACCAGATGGCGGAGCCCCGCTGGGTGCTGTCGATGGGCGTGTGCGCGAGCAGCGGCGGGATGTTCAACAACTACGCGATCGTGCAGGGCGTCGACCACGTCGTACCGGTCGACATGTACCTGCCCGGCTGCCCGCCGCGGCCCGAGATGCTGATCGACGCGATCCTCAAGCTGCGCGAGAAGATCATGTACGAGCCGCTCGGCGCCAACGGCCGCAAGATGCTGGAGGCTCGGATCGCCCGCGGCGACGTGCCGGCGGTCGCGCCCGGGTCGATGCCGTCGTCGTACCGCTCGGACAAGGCCAAGCGCGCCGAGTGGACGCAGGCGGTGCTCGAGGGCCGCGAGGAGCAGCTCCGCATCGAGAAGTGGATGCAAGAGGAGAGGCACTTGCAGGGCGGAGGTCGCTGGTGAGCGAGATCGACCAGGGCATGTTCGGCATCCACGGCTCCGGTGACACGTCCGGCTTCGGTGGCCTGATACGCCACCGGGACCAGCCGGTGGGCGCGCCGCGGCCGTACGGGAGCTACTTCGACGACGTGTACGACGCGCTGGCCGAAGCCTTCCCGGGCCTGCACGACGCGATCGAGAAGGTGGTCGTTCACCGGGACGAGCTGACCCTGCACATCAAGCCGGAGCGGATCGCCGAGGTCTGCCAGGTGATGCGCGACGACGAGGCGCTGCGCTTCGAGCTGTGCTCGTCGGTGTCCGGCGCGGACTACCTCGGGACCGACGACCGGCGGTTGCACGTGATCTACCAGCTCACCTCGATGACGTACCGGCGCCGGGTGCGCTTGGAGGTCGCGGTGAGCACCGACAACCCGCGCGTGCCGAGCGTCACCAGCGTCTACCCGACCGCCGACTGGCAGGAGCGGGAGACGTACGACTTCTTCGGCGTCGTCTTCGAGGGCCACCCCAACCTGACCCGGATCCTCATGCCGGACGACTGGGAGGGCTTCCCGCAGCGCAAGGACTACCCGCTCGGCGGGGTGCCAGTGGAGTACAAGGGCGCCGAGATACCACCGCCGGACAAGCGGAGGAGCTACCAATGACGTACGCGACCGAGCGCGAGACCACCGAGGGCAAGGTCTTCAACGTCACCGGCGGCGACTGGGACACCGTCGTCGGCGGGACCGACCCGATCCAGGACGAGCACATCGTCGTCAACATGGGTCCCCAGCACCCGTCGACGCACGGCGTGCTCCGGCTGGTCCTGGAGCTTGAGGGCGAGACCGTCCGGGAGGCGCGGGTCGTCGTCGGCTACCTGCACACCGGCATCGAGAAGAACCTCGAGTTCCGCAACTGGGTGCAGGGTTCGACGTTCGTGACCCGGATGGACTACCTCGCGCCGATCTTCAACGAGACGGGGTACGCCCTCGCGGTCGAAAAGCTCCTCGGCATCGAAGATCAGGTCACCGAGCGGGCGACCACCATCCGGGTGCTCATGATGGAGCTCAACCGGATCGCCTCGCACCTGGTCTGGCTCGGCACCACCGCCCTGGAACTCGGCGCGATCTCGATGATGCTCTACGGCTTCCGCGAGCGGGAGTACATCCTGGAGATCTTCGAGATGGTCTCCGGTCTGCGCATGAATATGGCGTACGTCCGGCCGGGCGGCGTCGCGCAGGACGTGCCGGACGAGGCGATCGTGAAGATCCGCGAGTTTCTGGAAATGTTCCCGAAGAAGCTCAAGGAGTACGAGGACCTGCTCTCCGGCCAGCCGATCTGGCACCAGCGGACCAAGGACGTGGCGGTCCTCGACGTGACCGGCTGCCTGGCGCTGGGCATCACCGGCCCGGTGCTGCGCTCGGCCGGCCTGCCCTGGGACCTGCGCAAGACGATGCCGTACTGCGGCTACGAGACGTACGAGTTCGACGTGCCGACCACGCCGACCGGCGACGTGTGGGGCCGCTACCTGGTCCGGATGGCCGAGATGCGCGAGTCGATGAAGCTCATCGAGCAGGCCCTCGACCGGCTCAAGCCCGGCCCGATCATGGTGGCCGACAAGAAGATCGCCTGGCCGGCCCAGTTGGCCATCGGCGTCGACGGCATGGGCAACTCGCTGGAGCACGTCGCCAAGATCATGGGTCAGTCGATGGAGTCGCTGATCCACCACTTCAAGCTGGTCACCGAGGGCTTCCGGGTCCCGCCGGGCCAGGTCTACGTGGGCATCGAGTCGCCGCGCGGCGAGCTCGGTGTGCACGCGGTTTCCGACGGTGGCACCCGGCCGTACCGGGTGCACTACCGGGAGCCGAGCTTCATCAACCTCCAGGCGATCCCGGCCATGGCCGAGGGCGGCCTGATCGCCGACGTGATCGCCGGGGGCGCTTCTCTCGACCCCGTGATGGGTGGGTGTGACCGCTAGTGGGATTCAGTGACGCGACGCGCGAGCAGGCGCGGGAGATCATCGCGCGTTACCCGGCCGACCGGTCCCGGTCGGCGCTGCTGCCGCTGCTGCACCTGGTGCAGACCGAGGAGGGGCACGTCTCCCCGGCCGGCGTCGAGTTTTGCGCGGAGCTGCTGGGCATCACCAAGGCCCAGGTCGGCGCCGTGGCCACGTTCTACACCATGTACAAGCGCCGGCCGACCGGCGACTGGCTGGTCAGCGTGTGCACCAACACGATGTGCAACGTGCTCGGCGGCCAGGAGGTCTACGACCGGCTGAGCGAGCACCTGGGCGTCGGGCACGACGAGACGACGGCCGACGGCACGATCACGTTCGAGCACGCCGAGTGCCTGGCCGCGTGCGACTACGGCCCGGTCATGACGGTCAACTACGAGTTCTTCGACAAGGTCGACCCGGACACCGCCGTACACGTGGTGGAGCAGCTGCAGGACGGGCAGCGACCGCTGCCCACGCGCGGCGGGCGGCTCTGCACGCTCAAGGAGATGTCGCTGCAGCTCGCCGGCTTCGCCGACGATCGCGCGGAGGCCGTGGCAGACGGCCCCGCCGGCGACGCCACGTTGCGGGGGTCCGGCTTGCTCAGGAGTACGGCGTGAGCGTCGCCGGGTTCGACCCGGCGACTCCGATCGCCCGCAAGGAGGAGGCGAAATGACGGCGCCCAGGCGTGAGGTCCTGGAGAAGCTCACCCCGGTCCTCACCAAGCGCTGGCTCTCGCCGGAAGCCTGGCGGATCGGCGTCTACGAGCAGCTCGACGGCTACGCCGCGCTGCGTAAGGCGCTCCGCGTGCACCCCGACGACCTGATCCAGCTGATCAAGGACTCGGGCCTGCGCGGTCGCGGCGGGGCGGGCTTCCCGACCGGTCTGAAGTGGGGCTTCATCCCGCAAGAGCCAAACGGAAATCCGCCGGCAAATCCTCATTATCTCGTGGTCAACGCGGACGAGGGCGAGCCAGGCACCTGCAAGGACCTGCCGCTGATGACGCACGACCCGCACTCGCTGATCGAGGGCGTCATCATCGCCGCGTACGCGATCCGGGCCAACCGCGCGTTCATCTACATCCGCGGCGAGGCGGTGCACGCCGCCCGGCGGCTGCGCAACGCGGTCCGCGAGGCGTACGCGGCCGGCTACCTCGGCACCAACATCCTCGGCTCCGGGCACGACCTGGACCTGGTCGTCCACAGTGGAGCGGGCGCGTATATCTGCGGCGAGGAGACGGCGCTGCTGGACTCGCTCGAAGGCTTCCGCGGCCAGCCCCGGCTGCGCCCGCCGTTCCCCGCGACGCACGGCCTGTACGCGAGCCCGACGGTGGTCAACAACGTCGGCACCATCGCGAGCGTGCCGTACATCGTGCTGGGCGGCGCGGCCTGGTGGAAGTCGATGGGCACGGAAAAGTCGTCCGGCCCGATGATCTACTCGCTGTCCGGCCGGATCGCCAACCCCGGCCAGTACGAGTGCGGGCTCGGCGTCACGCTGCGCGAGCTGATCGAGTTGGCCGGCGGCATGCTGCCGGGGCACAACCTGAAGTTCTGGACGCCGGGCGGCTCGTCGACGCCGCTGCTGGCCGCCGAGCACCTCGACGTGCCGCTCGACTTCGAGGGCGTGGCGGCCGCCGGGTCGATCCTCGGCACCACGGCGACGCAGATCTTCTCCGACCAGGACTGCCCGGTCTACGCCACCTACAAGTGGCTGGAGTTCTACCACCACGAGTCGTGCGGCAAGTGCACGCCGTGCCGCGAGGGCAACTTCTGGATGGTGCGGGTCTACCGCCGGATCCTTGCCGGCGAAGGGACCCACGAGGACCTCGACACCCTGCTGGACACCTGCGACAACATCCTCGGCCGCTCGTTCTGTGGCCTCGGTGACGGCGCGACCAGCCCGGTGACCTCCTCGCTGCAGTACTTCAAGCAGGACTACCTGGACTACATCGAGGGCCGGACCGCGCCGAAGCTGTCCGCGAAGCAGTTGGTGGGAGCGCACTAACTCATGACTGACGTAGCCAAGAAGGTCGACACCGTCACGCTCACCATCGACGGGATCGAGGTGACCGTGCCCAAGGGCACGCTGCTCATCCGGGTCGCCGAGCAGATGGGCATCGAGATCCCGCGGTTCTGCGACCACCCGCTGCTCGCGCCCGCCGGCGCCTGCCGGCAGTGCCTGGTCGAGGTGGAGGGCCAGCGCAAGCCGGTCGCCTCCTGCACCCAGACGGTCGCCGACGGCATGGTGGTCAAGACTCAGCTCACCTCCCCGGTCGCCGAGAAGGCACAGGCCGGGATCATGGAGCTGCTGCTGATCAACCACCCGCTCGACTGCCCGATGTGTGACAAGGGCGGCGAGTGCCCACTGCAGAACCAGGCGATGTCGACCGGTCGTGCCGAGTCCCGGTTCCACGAGCACAAGCGCGAGTACCCGAAGCCGCTGCCCATCTCCTCCCAGGTGTTGCTCGACCGCGAGCGGTGCGTGCTGTGCCAGCGCTGCACCCGGTTCTCCGAGGAGATCGCCGGGGACAAGTTCATCGACCTGATGGACCGGTCCTCGGGCGAGCAGATCAACGTGTACCGGGACGACTTCTTCGGCGGGGAGTCGGAGAGCCCCGAAGGGGATGTGCCCTTCAACTCGTACTTCTCCGGCAACACCGTGCAGATCTGCCCGGTGGGCGCGCTCACCGGCGCGCAGTACCGCTTCCGGGCCCGCCCGTTCGACCTGGTGTCCTCGCCGAACGTGTGCGAGCACTGCTCGGCCGGCTGCGCGCAGCGCACGGACCACCGCCGCGGCAAGGTAATGCGCCGGCTGGCCGGCGACGACCCGCAGGTGAACGAGGAGTGGAACTGCGACAAGGGCCGGTGGGGCTTCCAGTACGCCACCGCGTTCGACCGCATCACCACCCCGATGGTGCGCGACGCGAAGACCGGTGAGCTGCGCGAGGCCCCGTGGTCGGAGGCGCTCGCCGTGGCCGCCGAGGGGCTGCGCAACGCCCGGGACGGCGCGCACGGCGTGGGCGTCCTGACCGGCGGCCGGCTGACGGTCGAAGACGCGTACGCGTACGCGAAGTTCGCCCGGGTGGCGCTGCGCACCAACGACATCGACTTCCGGGCCCGGCCGGTCTCGACGGAAGAGACGGACTTCCTGGCGTCCAATGTGGTCGGCGCGACCGAGGTGACGTACGCCGACGTGGAGAACGCGCCGGTCGTGGTCATCGCTGGGCTGGAGCCGGAGGAGGAGTGCCCGATCCTCTTCCTGCGGCTGCGCAAGGCGTACCAGAAGAAGCGGCTCAAGGTGCTGGCGCTGGCGCCGTACGCCACCCGCGGCTTCGAGAAGGTCGGCGCCTCGGTCGCCACCGTCGTGCCCGGCGAAGAGGCGCGGGCGCTGGCCGAGGACGAGTCGATCGACAAGGCACTGCGGGCCGAGGGCGCCGTCCTGATCGTGGGCGAGCGGCTGGCCACCGTACCCGGTGGACTGTCCGCGGCCGCCGCGCTCGCCGCGCGTACCGGAGCGAAGCTGGCCTGGGTGCCGCGGCGCGCGGGTGACCGCGGCGCGGTCGACGCGGGCTGCCTGCCCAACCTGTTGCCCGGCGGACGCCTGGTGAACGACGCGGCCGCGCGGGCCGAGTTGGCCGGTGCCTGGGACCTCGAGGCCGGGGTCATCCCCAGCCAGCCCGGCCGCGACACCAACGGGATCGTCGCGGCGGCGGCCGCCGGCCGGATCGGCGCGCTGGTCGTCGCCGGCGTGGACCCGGCCGACCTGGCCGACCCGCGGCTGGCCGAGGCGGCGCTGGACAAGGTGCCGTTCCTGGTCAGCCTGGAGGTGCGGCGCAGCGCGGTCAGCCGGCGCGCGGACGTGGTCTTCCCGGTCGCCCCGGTGGTGGAAAAGGCCGGCAGCTTCGTCGACTGGGAGGGCCGGCTGCGCACGTTCGAGGCGGTCCTGTCGACGCCGGCGATGAACGACGCTCGCGTGCTCGACGCGCTGGCCGCCCAACTCGGCCTGGACCTCGGCACCGGCCAGGTCAACCTCGTGCGCCGCGAGCTGGGCTCGCTGCCGGCGACCCGCGCCGACCGGCCGGATGCGCCGGTCGTCGCGCCGCAGCCGGTGCCCACCCCGGCCGCCGGTGAGGCGGTGCTGGCGACCTGGCACCAGCTGATCGACCTGGGCAGCTTGACCGACGGCGACGAGTACCTGGGCGGCACCGCCCGCCCGCCGGTGGTGCGCCTGTCCAAGGCCGCCGCCGAAGCGCTGGGTGTGGCGGATGGCGACCCGGTGACGGTCGGCACCGACCGGGGCGCGATCACCCTCGGCGCGGCGGTCACCGACATGCCGGACGGCGTGGTCTGGCTGCCGACGAACTCGCCGGGCTCCACCGTGCGCCGGGCCCTCGGTGCCACGTCCGGAGCTGTTGTGAAGCTCTCCGCTCTGCCATCTGGGGAAAGCCCGAAGAAAGATTTGGGGGGCGCGTGATGTATCTCGCCCAGGACCCGACCCTCGCCGACTTCGGCCACGATCCATGGTGGCTGGTCATCGGCAAGGTGCTTTTCGCCTTCGTCTTCGGCATGGTCTGCACGCTGCTCGGCGTGTGGTTCGAGCGCCGCGTGGTGGCCCGCATGGCGGTGCGCCCCGGCCTCAACCAGGCCGGCCCGTTCGGCCTGCTGCAGACGCTCGCCGACGGCCTGAAGGGCGCGTTCAAGGAAGACATCATGCCGCGTACGGCGGACAAGGTGGTCTTCTTCTTCGCGCCCACGATCGCGGTCATCTGCGCGATGACGTCGCTGTCGGTGATCCCGTTCGGCGGCGTGGTGAGCATCTTCGGGCACCGCACCGCGCTTCAGGTGACCGACGTACCGGTGGCGGTGCTGCTGATCCTGGCCTGCTCCGGCATGGCCGTGTACGGCATCGTGCTCGGCGGGTGGGCCTCCGGCTCGACGTACCCGCTGCTGGGCGGCCTCCGGTCGAGCGCTCAGATGATCTCGTACGAGATCTCGATGGGCCTGTCCGTGGTGGCCGTCTTCATGCTCTCCGGCACGATGTCGACCAGCCAGATCGTGGCGGCCCAGGCCAGCGGCGAGAGGATCAGCCTGTTCGGCTGGGACGTCCCCGCGCCGGGCTGGTACGCGATCCTGCTCTTCCCGAGCTTCATCATCTTCTTCATCGCGATCGTCGGCGAGACCAACCGGGCGCCGTTCGACCTGCCCGAGGCCGAGTCCGAGCTGGTCGCCGGCTACATGACCGAGTACTCGTCGCTGAAGTTCCTGCTCTTCATGCTGTCCGAGTACGTCGCCATGGTGACCATGTCGGCCGCGACGGTCACCCTCTTCCTGGGCGGCTGGCGGATGCCGGCACCGGTCACCACGGTCTGGGCGGGCGCCAACTCCGGCTGGTGGCCGCTGCTCTGGTTCTTCATCAAGGTCGTGCTGCTGGTCTTCGTCTTCGTCTGGCTGCGGGCCACGCTGCCCCGGCTGCGGTACGACCAGTTCATGCGGCTGGGCTGGCGGGTGCTCCTGCCGATCAACCTGGCCTGGATCCTCACGCTGGCCGGCATCCGCACCCTGCAGAACGCCGAGATCTCGGACACCCAGCGGTACACGATCGTCGCGGTCGCCATCCTCGCCGTACTCGTGGCGGCGCTGGCCTGGCCGACGAAGAAGAAGCCGCCAGCGCCGAGCCTGGAGCAGCAGGCGAAGGCCCGGCCGCCGGGTAGCTTCCCGCTGCCGCCCATGGACCTGCAGGTCCCGCCGAGCCCGCGGGCCCGCCGCGCGGTGGCCGAACGCGAGCCCGCGAACGTCGGCGCCGGCGTCGTCGACGGGGACGTTGCGGATAAGGAGATTTAGATGAGCGCCATCGGAGCGTTCAAGGGTTTCGGGGTCACCTTCGCCCACATGTTCCGCAAGACGGTGACCACGAAGTACCCGTTCGAGACGCCGGTGTCCGCCCCGCGCTACCACGGGCGGCACATCCTCAACCGGCACCCGGACGGCCTGGAGAAGTGCATCGGGTGCGAGCTGTGCGCCTGGGCCTGCCCCGCCGACGCGATCTACGTCGAGGGCGGGGACAACACCGAGGAGCAGCGCTTCTCGCCCGGTGAGCGGTACGCCAGCGTCTACCAGATCAACTACGCCCGCTGCATCTTCTGCGGGCTGTGCATCGAGGCGTGCCCGACCCGTTCGCTGACCATGAGCAACGAGTACGAGCTGGCCCGGGACAGCCGGCAGGACCTCATCTTCACGAAGGAGCAGCTGCTCGCGCCGCTGCTGCCGGGCATGGATCAGCCGCCGCACGCCATGTACCTCGGCGACTCCGAGAAGGACTACTACCTCGGCGCGCTGACCAATCCGGGCACCTCGGCCGGCGCCGAGCGTGCTGGGGGGTCCTCATGAACGCTCTCGCGGCCGCCGGTGGGATGTCCACCGGCGAGGCGGTGACCTTCTGGATCCTGGTGTGGCCGGCCCTGATCGGCGCCATCGGCATGGTCTTCGCCCGCAACGCGATCCACTCGGCGCTGTGGCTGGTGCTGACCATGCTCTGCATCGGCGTGTTCTACGTGCTGCAGGCCGCGCCGTTCATCGGGCTGGCGCAGATCATCGTCTACACCGGCGCCATCATGATGCTGTTCCTCTTCGTGCTGATGCTGGTCGGCCGGGACGCGTCCGACTCGCTGATCGAGACGTTGCGCGGGCAGCGGCTCGCCGCCATCGTGCTCGGCATCGGCTTCGCGGCGCTCGTCGGCACCGGCGTGTACCGGGCCCTGTCCGACACCACGGCCGCCGGGCTCGACCAGGCCAACGCGAACGGCAACGTGCAGGGCATCGCGGCCCTGCTCTTCACCAAGTACGTCTTCGCGTTCGAGGTCACCTCCGCCCTGCTGATCACGGCGGCGGTCGGCGCGATGGTGCTGGCCCACATCGAGCGGCGCAAGGGCGAAAAGCTCAGCCAGCCGGAGATGATGCGGGCGCGCTTCGCCCCGGGCAACTACCCCGGCCCGAAGCCCGGTCCGGGCGTGTACGCCACGTCGGACTCGGTCGCGACCCCGGGCCGGCTGCCCGACGGCACGCTGACCGAGCGCAGCATCTCGAAGATCCTGCCCGTACGCGAGCTGACCCCGTCGGAGTCGGCGCCTAAGGGGACAGAGAAGTAATGAGCGCTAGCAACCCTGAGTGGTACCTGGTCCTGGCCGCGGTGCTCTTCACCATCGGCGCGGTCGGGGTGCTGATCCGGCGCAACGCGATCGTGCTGTTCATGTGCGTCGAGCTGATGCTCAACGCGGCCAACCTCGCGCTGGTGACCTTCAGCCGGATCAACGGCAACCTCGACGGCCAGATCATGGCGTTCTTCGTGATGGTGGTGGCCGCCGCCGAGGTCGTGGTCGGGCTCGCCATCATCATGTCGATCTTCCGGACCCGGCGGTCGGCGAGCGTCGACGACGCCAACCTGTTGAAGTACTGAGGCGGACATGCACGAGACCGTGGAATACGCGACGGCGGACGGCTTCCTGTCCTCCGTCTGGCTGCTCGTAGCCATCCCGCTGGCGAGCGCGGCCATCCTGCTGCTGCTCGGCAAGCGGGCCGACCGGTGGGGGCACTGGCTGGGCGTCGGCAGCGTCGCCGTGTGCTTCGTGCTGGGGCTGACCTACTTCCTGCAGCTCCGCGGGCTGGACAACCGCGCGGTCCAGGTGAGCCTGTTCGACTTCATCGAGGTCGGCTCGCTGCACGTCGACTTCGGGCTGCTCTTCGACCCGCTGGCCGCGGTGTTCGTCCTGCTGATCACCGGCGTCGGCTCGCTGATCCACCTGTACGCGGTCGGCTACATGGAGCACGACCCGCGGCGGCGCACGTTCTTCGGGTACTTCAACCTCTTCGTCGCCGCGATGCTCCTGCTGGTGCTCGGCAACAACTACGTGATGCTCTACCTCGGCTGGGAGGGCGTCGGTCTGGCGTCGTACCTGCTGATCGCCTTCTGGTACGACCGGCCGTCGGCGGCCACCGCGGGCAAGAAGGCGTTCCTGATGAACCGCGTCGGTGACGCCGGGTTCGCGATCGCCATCTTCCTGATGTTCGCCCAGCTCGGCACGACCCAGTTCAACGAGGTGTTCAACGGCGTCGGCGCGCTGTCCTCCGGCGTGGTGCTGACGATGGGCCTGCTGCTCCTGCTCGGTGCGTGCGGCAAGTCCGGCCAGTTCCCGCTGCAGGCGTGGTTGCCGGACGCGATGGAGGGCCCGACCCCGGTGTCGGCGCTCATCCACGCCGCGACGATGGTCACCGGCGGCATCTACCTCATCGCGCGGTCCAACCCGATCTTCTCCGCCAACGAGACGCTGCAGACCGTCGTGGTCAGCGTCGGCGCGCTCACCCTGCTGATCGGCTGCGTCATCGGCTGCGCCAAGGACGACATCAAGCGCGTGCTGGCCTGGTCGACGGTCTCCCAGATCGGCTACATGCTCCTGGGCGTGGGCCTCGGCGGCGGCGCGTACGCCCTGGCGATCATCCACCTGCTGGCGCACGGCTTCTTCAAGGCCGGGCTCTTCCTGGGTGCCGGCTCGGTCATGCACGGCATGAACGACCAGACCGACATCCGGCGCTTCGGCGGGCTGTGGCGGTACATGCGGATCACCTGGGCCACGTTCGGCCTGGCGTGGCTCGCCATCATCGGCATCCCGCCGCTGTCCGGGTACTTCACCAAGGAGCCGATCATCGTGTCCGCCTTCGAGCGCGAAGGCTGGACCGCCTGGCTGTACGGCGGGGCCGCGCTGCTCGGTGCGGCGCTCACCGCGTTCTACATGACCCGGCTGTTCGTGCTCACCTTCCACGGCCCGAAGCGGTGGACCGAGGACATCAAGCACCCGCACGAGTCCCCGCCGATCATGACGACCCCGCTCGTCCTGCTGTCGGTCGGCTCGATCGCGGCGGGCGCGCTGATGGCGTCCAGCGTGCCCGACTGGCTGGAGCCGGTGTTCGGGCCGCACACGGAGCACGAGCCGGTCCTCTCGCACGGCGTGATCACCGCACTGTCCATCGTGGTCACCGTGCTCGGCGGCGGTCTGGCGTGGGCGCTGTTCCGCAACGGCACCGCGCTGCAGGAGCAGCCGGCGGGCGTGGTCGTGACGGCCGCCCGGCGCAACCTGTACGCCGACGCGTTCAACGAGGCGGTCTTCGAGAAGCCCGGCATCTTCCTCACGCGGGCGCTCGTCTTCCTCGACAACCGCGGCATCGACGGGCTCGTCAACGGGCTCGCCGCCGCGGTCGGGGGCGGGTCGGGCCGCCTGCGCCGCCTGCAGACCGGCTTCGTGCGGTCGTACGCGATGTCCATGCTCACCGGCGCGCTGCTGATCGTGGCCGCGTTCTTCGCACTCCAACTGGGATGGCTCTCGTGAGTGACTTTCCCTTCCTGAGCGTCCTGACCGGGGCGCCGCTGGTGGGCGCGCTGGTCGTGGCGTTCCTCCCGCGGACCAAGCCGGAGCTGGCCAAGCGGGTCGCGCTCGGCTGGTCGGTCGTGGTCGCCGCGTTCGCCGTCGCGCTGTGGATCGCGTACGACGCCGGCGGCGACCGCTTCCAGTTCCGCGAGTCGTACACCTGGATCCCGGCCTGGAACGCGAAGTTCACGTTCGCGGTCGACGGCATCGCGCTCGTCATGCTGCTGCTGATCGCGATCCTCGTACCCCTGGTGATCCTGGCGTCGTGGCACGACGCGGACGCCTCCAAGCGGAGCGTGCCGGTCTACTTCGCCCTGCTGCTGGCCCTGGAAAGCACGATGATCGGCGTCTTCGCGGCGGCCGACGTGTTCCTGTTCTACGTGTTCTTCGAGATCATGCTGGTGCCGATGTACTTCCTCATCGGCTCGTACGGCGGCCACCAGCGCCAGTACGCCGCGGTGAAGTTCTTCCTGTACTCCCTGGTCGGCGGCCTGTTCATGCTGGCCGCGGTGGTCGGGCTGTGGGCGCTGGGCGGGAAGACGTTCGACTGGCAGTCGCTGCTGTCGGCGGAGTTCGCGACGAACACCGAGCGGTGGCTGTTCCTCGGCTTCTTCGTCGCGTTCGCCATCAAGGCGCCGTTCTTCCCGTTCCACACCTGGCTGCCGGACGCCGGTGGCGCCGCGCCCGCCGGATCGGCCGCCCTGCTCGTCGGCGTGCTGGACAAGGTGGGCACGTTCGGCATCCTGCGGTACTGCCTGCCGCTCTTCCCGGAGGCGTCCCGCTGGTTCGCCAAGTACGCCCTCGCGATCGCGCTGATCGGCATCATCTACGCGGCGTTGCTGGCCGTCGGGCAGAACGACCTCAAGCGGCTGGTCTCGTACACCTCGATCGCGCACTTCGGGTTCATCGGCATCGGCATCTTCGCGTTCACCACCCAGGCCGGCACCGGCGCGGTGCTGTACATGGTCAACCACGGCCTGGCCACCGGCCTGCTCTTCCTGGTCGTGGGCATGTTCGTGGCCCGGCGCGGCTCGTCGCTGGTCAGCGACTTCGGCGGGGCCGGCAAGCTGGTGCCGGCGCTGGCCGGGGTGCTCTTCTTCGCCGGTCTCGCGTCGCTCGCGCTGCCCGGCACGGCGCCGTTCGTCTCCGAGTTCCTGGTGCTGCTGGGCACCTTCAAGGTGAACGAGCCGGTCGCGGTCATCGCCACCGCCGGCATCATCCTGGCCGCCGCGTACGTGCTGTGGATGGTGCAGCGCACCACGCAGGGCACCCTCAACCCGGCGCTGAAGACCGTGGACGGCATGCGCAAGGACCTCAGCCTGCGGGAGAAGGTCGTGGTCGCCCCCCTGATCGCACTGATCCTGCTGCTCGGCTTCTACCCGAAGCCGGTCACCGACGTCATCAACCCGGCTGTCCAGGCCACCATGCAGGACGTCGTCGATAACCCTGACCCCGCTCCGGCGGTAACGGAGGCAGCTCCCTAATGGACAATCTCAGCCTGCCTAAGATCGACTACGCGGCCGTCGCGCCGATGTTGATCCTGTTCGGCGTCGCGTGCCTGGGCGTACTCGTCGAGGCGTTGCTGCCCCGGTCCGTGCGCCGCTCCGTACAGCTCGTGCTGGCCCTGGCCGGGCTCGTGGCGGCGTTCGTCATGGTGGTCCTGCAGTCCGACAAGCGGATCCTCACCGCGGGCGGCGCGGTGGCCGTCGACGGCCCGACGCTCTTCCTGCAGGGCGCGATCATCCTGCTGGGCCTGATGGCGCTGCTGCTGGTCGGCGACCGCTCGCTGGAGCACGGCGGCGCGTTCGTGGCGCAGGCCGCGATCACCGTGGGCTCCGACGCCGACCGCCGGCAGGCGGGGCGCTCGCAGGGCGCCACCGAGATCTACCCGCTGGCCCTGTTCGCCCTCGGCGGCATGCTCCTCTTCGTCGCCGCGAACGACCTGCTGACCATGTTCGTGGCGCTGGAGGTCTTCTCGCTGCCGCTCTACCTGCTGTGCGCGCTAGCCCGCCGGCGGCGCCTGCTCAGCCAGGAGGCGGCGCTGAAGTACTTCCTGCTCGGCGCGTACGCCTCGGCGTTCTTCCTCTTCGGCGTCGCGCTCGTGTACGGCTTCGCCGGCGGCGTCGAGTTCGGCACGATCCACGACGCGGTGCGCGAGTCGGACCGCAGCACCGTCCTGCTCTTCGGCGGCATCGCGCTGCTCGCCATCGGCCTGCTCTTCAAGGCCGCGGCCGCCCCGTTCCACGTGTGGACGCCGGACGTCTACCAGGGCGCGCCGACGCCCATCACCGGCCTGATGGCGGCCTGCACCAAGGTGGCCGCGTTCGGCGCCCTGCTGCGCGTGCTGTACGTCGCGTTCGACGGCGCGGCGTGGGACTACACGCCGATACTTGGCGGGATCGCGGTGCTGACGATGCTGGTGGGGGCCGTGCTGGCGGTCACCCAGACCGACATCAAGCGGCTGCTCGCGTACTCGTCGATCGCCAACGCCGGCTACCTGCTGGTCGGTGTGCTGGCGCTGTCCAAGGACGGCCTGTCCAGCACGATGTTCTACCTCGTCGCGTACGGCTTCACCGTGATCGCCGCGTTCGCGATCGTCACGCTGGTGCGGGACGCCGACGGGGAGGCCACCCACCTGTCCCGCTGGGCCGGGCTGGGCCGCCGGTCGCCGCTCTTCGCGGGCATCTTCACGTTCATCCTGCTGGCGTTCGCGGGCATCCCGCTGACCAGCGGCTTCATCGCGAAGTTCGCGGTCTTCGGGGCGGCCCTGGACTCGGGTGAGGCGTGGCTGGTCATCTTCGGCGTGATCACCAGCATGCTGCTCGCGTTCCCGTACCTGCGGGTGGTCGTGATGATGTGGCTCTCCGAGCCGGGCGAGTCGACGCCGTCGGTGTCGATCCCGGGCGGCATGACCGCGGCCGCCCTGATGATCGGCGTGGTGGCCACCCTGGTGCTGGGCGTGGCTCCGGCCCCCCTGCTCGACCTGACCGCCAACGCGGCCGAGTTCGTCCGCTAGCTTTGCCGCCCCCCGCCCGGCTCCGGTCGGGCGGGTGTGGCATGGTTGGGGCGTGGGTGGGGTGCAGGGTATGGCGGGTTTGACGTCGATCGGGGTCGATTTTGTCGATTCCGTACTGGAGGCGTCGGTGCTGCGTACGCTGGGCGCCGTCGAGGCTGAGCTGCGCTTAAGCGTGGAGAGTGCCGACCCGTTCGTGACCGAAGCGGCACGCCACCTCGTCGATGCGGGGGGCAAGCGTTTCCGCCCTCTCCTCGTGGCGCTGGGTGCCCAATTCGGTGATCCTTCGGCCCCACTGGTCGTACCGGCCGCGGTAGTGATGGAGCTCACTCACCTGGCGACGCTCTACCACGACGACGTCATGGACGAGGCCGCCGTGCGGCGGGGCGCCCCCAGCGCCAACTCCCGCTGGACCAACTCGGTGGCCATCCTGGTCGGCGACTACCTCTTCGCCCGCGCCGCCGACATCGCCGCCGACCTGGGCCCCGAGGCCGTACGCCTGCAGGCGCGCACGTTCGCCCGGCTCGTGCACGGTCAGATCGCCGAGACGGTCGGCCCGCGTACCGACGACCCGGTCGCCCACTACCTCGACGTGATCTCCGAAAAGACCGGGTCGCTCATCGCGACGTCCGCGCGCTTCGGCGGCATGTTCGGCGGCGCCACGCCCGCGCACATCGAGGCCCTCGCCGGGTACGGCGAAACGATCGGCGTCGCGTTCCAGCTCTCCGACGACCTGCTCGACATCGCGTCCGACTCGGTGCAGTCGGGCAAGACGCCGGGCACCGACCTGCGCGAGGGCGTGCCCACCCTGCCCGTCCTGTACGCCCTGGCCTCCGACGACGCGGACGCCGCCTCGGTGCGGCTGCGGGAGATCCTGGCCGCCGGCCCGGTGACCGACGACGACCTGCACGCCGAGGCGTTGGGCCTGCTGCGCGAGTCGCCGGCGCTCAAGCGGGCCCGCGAGACCGTGCGGACGTACGCCGAAGAGGCCCGCTCGCAGCTCGCCTCGCTGCCGGACACCTCGTCGCGGCGAGCGCTGGAGTCCCTCTGCGACTTCATCGCCGACCGCACCAACTAACCCCCTCCCTCCCCGCCGCCCGGTCCACGGTGATCATGAAGTTGTCGCCGGGGAGAGCGCTCTCCGGCGGGGATAACTTCATGATCACCGCGACGGGGGCGCCCGGTGGATTGTGGACGGTGGGAACGTGAAAAGGGGCGAACCTACGCAACGTGGTGCTACGCCCACTATGTGTCGCCGGATATCTGATGGCTTCGATCCGAACGGGCATTTCGCTATCGGCCGGTTTTTCATATGGTGTAAGTCCCCGGCCGGCGGAGGTGGTTGTGCGCGACCCCTTGGCGGAACCTTCGGATCTGATCCGTAGCGTCTCGCGCGCGCTACGTGTTTTGGAGGCGGTTGGTCGGGCTCCACGGGGCCTGACGGTGAAGCAGATCGCACGCCGTTGCGAGCTGACCGTCGCCACCACGTACCACCTTGTGCGCACGCTCGCCTATGAGGGCTACGTGATCCGGCGGGAAGATGGCACGTACATCGTGGGCCTGGAGGTGGCCGACCGCTACCGGGAGCTCGTCGCGGCGTTCCGCGGCCCGGCTTCGGTGGGCGAGTCGTTGCGTAAGGCCGCGGTGGAGACCGGGTACAGCCACTATGTGGGGCGGTTCGTGGGTGGCCGGGTGGCGGTCACCGCCGCCGCGGAGGGGCCCCGATCGCCGTACCTGGAAGATCTGGTGCCCGGGTTCGACGAGGGTGCGCATGCGACGGCGCTGGGAAAGGCCCTGCTGTCCACGCTGACGCCCGATCAGCGCTTCCGGTACCTCAAGGAGTGGGGTATGCGGGCGTTCACGGCTCAGACGCTCACCACGCCGGAGGCGTTCGAGGCGGATCTTGCCGCCGGCGACCGGCGCGGCATGCAGCTGGAGATGGGGCAGTACCGGCAGGGCGTCGGATGCGCGGCGGTCCTGGTCACCACCGACAAGGACCTGGAACGGCGCGTGGTGGTGGCGTGCGCGATGCCGGCCGCGGAGCTGATGACGACGGCGCGGGTGGTGCGCAACCGGCTCGCGACGGTCGCGAAGGAGCTGTTGGAAGCGATCAACTCGGAGCCGTAGCAAAGGGGCGCGGCCGGAGCCGCGCCCCTTGCTTGAAATTACGATCCTCAGCTGCCCACGGACTTGCCGTCGAGCCGCCAGGTGACCACCACGCCGGGCTTGGCGTAGTCGCCGTCCGGCCAGGTGGAGGCCGGGTTCTCGACGGACGCGCCGGTGATCTCGCCGGGGTGCTGTACGGCGACGAACACCGACCTGTTGTCGGTCGTGATGAACGGCCCGCAGGTCTCCGCACCGAACGGCACGGTGAGGAACTGCTTGAGGTGGCCCCGCTCCGGCCCCTCGATGGCGGTCGCGAAGAGCCCGTCGTTGCTGCCCAGCGCGTTGCCGTCGGTGGAGATCCAGAGGTTGCCGGCGCCGTCGAACGCGACGTTGTCCGGGCAGGAGATCGGCGAGACCTTGGTCTTGTCGTACCCGGCGAAGTAGGTCGACGCGTCCGTCGGGTCGCCGCAGACGATCGGCACCGACCAGGTGAACGTCTCGGCCGCGTTCTCGCCCTTGTCCTCGACGAGCTCCAGGATGTGCCCGTGCTTGTTGGCGTTGCGCGGGTTGGCCTCGTCGGCCTTCGGGTTGGTGCCGACGCCGCGGTTGGTGTTGTTGGTCAGCGCCACGTACACCTTGCCGGTGAGCAGGCTCGGCTCGACGTCCTCGGGACGGTCCATCTTGGTCGCGCCGACCGCGTCGCCGGCCAGCCGGGTGAACGTGAGCACGTCCGCCGCGGTCATACCGTCCACATACGACTTGTTGCCCTGCACCAGCTTGATCCAGCGGCCGGTGCCGTTGAACGCGCCGTCGGTGGGCAGCTTGCCGGTTCCGTCGATCTCGGCGGCGCTGGTGTAGTCCAGCTTGGCCACGTACAGCGTGCCGGACTCCAGCAGGGTCAGGTTGTGCTTGCGGGCGACCCAGGAGTTGCCCTTCATGAACTTCTTGTCCGACACGAACTTGTACAGGTAGTCGAACCGCTCGTCGTCACCCATGTACGCCACGACGTGGCCGCTCTTGGCGACGATGACGTTCGCGCCCTCGTGCTTGAACCGGCCCAGCGCGGTGTGCTTGCGCGGGCGGGAGTCCGGGTCGAACGGGTCGAGCTCGACGATCCAGCCGAAGCGGTTGGCCTCGTTGGGGTGCTTGGTGAGGTCGAAGCGCTCGTCGGCCCGGTCCCACTTGCGGCTGTCGGCGGTGTACCGGACGGTGGTGCTGATGCCGTACCGGGCGAGCTTCGGCTTGTCCGCCGCCGGCGCGCCGTCGCCGCCGACGAAGTACTGGTTGAAGTTCTCCTCGCCGTGCAGCGTGGTGCCCCACGGGGTGACGCCGCCGGCGCAGTTGTTGAGCGTGCCGATCGCCGTCGTGCCGCGCGGGTCGGCCGCGGTCTTCAGCCACGCCGAGCCGGCCGCCGGGCCGGTGAAGTCGAACTTCGTCGCCAGCGCCGTGAGGCGGCGGTTGTAGCGGCGCGAGCCCTTGCGGACCGGCACCCATTCACCGGTACGCCCGGCCCGCTCCAGCTCGACCACGGAGAGCCCGTGCGCGGCGATGGCCACCTTGAGCTGCTCGACGGAGAGCGCGTCGAGCGTGGTGAAGCCGGGGAACATCAGGTTCTCGTTGGT
This sequence comes from Phytohabitans rumicis, assembly GCF_011764445.1. Taxonomy (NCBI): domain Bacteria; kingdom Bacillati; phylum Actinomycetota; class Actinomycetes; order Micromonosporales; family Micromonosporaceae; genus Phytohabitans; species Phytohabitans rumicis. The sequence goes on along the minus strand of NZ_BLPG01000001.1, from coordinate 3,994,996 downwards.
GTACTCGTGGTTGACCACGAGCAGCGCCCGCTCGCCGTGCTTGTCGAGCGGCAGCACCGCGAGGAAGTCGTTGTTGTAGCCGAACTGCTTGGACTGGGCGGCCGCCGTCTGGTTGTCCAGGTCGAAGTCGGGCGCGCCCGGCACCACCTCGTCGCCCCAGCGGATGACCACCGAGTGGTCGTACCCGTTGGGAACGACGAAGGTGTCGAGCCGGTTCGGCGGGATGGGCTTGAACGTCAGCGCGCCGCTCGGGCGCGAATAGGTCAGCGCGTCCAGGTCCGGCGCGGCGTCGCCGGGCGCAGCCAGCGCCGGCGCCGCCTGGGTCGCGGCGGCCCCGGCGAAGCCGAGGACGAGGGCGCCGACGGCGCCCGCCCGCACCACGCCGCGGCGGGTCACCTCCGCCTTGACGACATCACCGAAGTACGGGTTGTCCGACTCGTTGGGTACGGGGTGGTCGCACGCGTTGCCGCAGCGGAACTGACAGGTCATCGCGCTGCGTCCGGAGTGGCCGGTTTGGCCGAGGATCGGAAGCAGTCGCGGTCGCTCGCTCATGGAGAAGAGCCTCCTCGCTGGTAGATGCGCGCATGGCGCGCTTGCCGGACGGTAAAAGGAGGCCGTGAGCGCTGCTGAGCCGCTTGGTGAACGGAAGATGAACGTCGCCGAATGAACCACTTGGCAACGCCCTGCGTAAGACTGGGCGAAGGGAGGCGCGGGGTGGATTGACCGACCAGGATGCGCAGTTGCTGCGCGCGTTGCAGAACGAGCACGGCGACGCGCTTTTCGCTCACGCCTTACGGCTAGCCGGGGGCGACCGACAGCGAGCCGAGGATCTAGTGCAGGAAACGCTGCTGCGCGCGTGGCGGCATCCGGAGGCACTGGATCCGCAACGTGGCTCGGTGCGGGCCTGGTTGTTTACCACCGCGCGAAACCTGGCAATCGACGCGTGGCGGCGGCGTTCCGCCCGGGTCGGGGAGATCGTCACCGACGAGCTGCCCGAGCCGCCGCCCGCGGTGGACGAGGCAGACCGGGCGGTCGAGGCATGGACGGTCGCCGAGGCCCTCGGACGGCTCTCCCCGTCGCACCGTGAGGTGCTCGTGGAGTGCTTCTACGAGGGGCGCTCAGTGGCCGAGGCATCGACCCGGCTCGGCGTGCCCCCGGGCACCGTGAAGTCCCGCACGCACTACGCCCTGCGCTCATTGCGCCTTGTTCTGGAGGAGATGGGGGTGACGAGATGAGATGTGACTACGCGTACGACAGCGGTGCCTACGTCCTCGGCGCCCTCACACCCGCCGACCGAGCGGCCTACGAGCGCCACCTGGCCGGGTGCGAGGCGTGCCGGGAGGCGGTTGGCGACGTCGCCGTCCTGCCGGGCCTCCTGGGGAGGCTGGACCCGGCCGGGCTGGAGCAGATCGCGTCGGCGCCGCCCGCCGAGTCCCGGATGCCCGATTTGCTGGCTGCCGTCTCCGACTCCCGCCGCCGGGAGCGGAACGCCCGCCGGTGGCGTACCGGCGGCTCGGTGCTGGCCGCGGCGTGCCTGTCGCTCTTCGTCGGGCTGGGCGCCGGCATCCTGCGCGACAGCGGCGGGGTGCAGACCCCACGGGTGGAGCTGGCATCGATGCAGTCACTCTCTTCCGGCGTCCCGGTGACCGCGGAGATCGGGCTGACGACCACGAAGTACGGCACCGAGATCACCATGCACTGCTCGTACCCGGTGAAGAACAGCGACACCCACACGTACACGTACCGGCTCTACGCGTGGGACTCCGAGGGCGACAAGGAGCAGATCGGCTCGTGGGCCGTCGCGCCCGGCGCCGACGTCTCCTTCACCGGGATGACCAGCTTCGCCGTCGGTGAGATCCAGCGGATCGCGCTGACCAAGAAGGACGGCACCCCGCTACTGGAGTACAAGGTCCCGTAGCTCGCGCTGCCGGGCGGTCGCCCGCGCCGACCGCAGTCCGTCCACCGTGAAGATCACCAGCGCCAGCCAGACCAGCACGAACCCGGCCAGCCGCGCCGGCGGCATCGGCTCGTGGAAGATGAGTACGCCGCAGCCGAGCTGCAGGATCGGGGCGAGGTACTGGAGGATGCCGACGCCGGAGAGCGGGATCCGGTTGGCCGCGCCGGCGAAGAGCAGCAGCGGCACCGCGGTGGCCGCGCCGGCCACCACCAGGAGCGCGGTGTGCCCGGCCGACACGCCGCCGAACGTGGACTCGCCCGCCCACGTCAGCCAGCCGAGGTAGCCCAGCGCCGGCAGGGCCAGCACCGCCGACTCGACGAAGAGCCCTTCGGCGGCGGGCAGCGCGAGCCGCTTCTTGACCAGCGAGTATCCCCCGAAGCTGACCGCCAGGCTGAGCGCGATGTACGGCAGCCGCCCGTAGTCGATGGTCAGCACGGCCACCGCCACGGAGCCGATGCCGACCGCGGCCCACTGCGCCGGGCGCAGCCGTTCCCGCAGCACCACCACTCCCAGCAGCACCAGGCCGAGCGGGGTGATGAAGTAGCCGAGCGCCGTCTCCACCACCCGCTCGGAGTTGACGCCGTAGATGTACATCCCCCAGTTGACCGCGATGAGCAAGGCGGCCAGCGTGATGCCGGCGAGCTTTCCCGGGTGGCGGGCCAGCTCGCGCAGGAACCGCCAGTTGCGCAGCCCGGTCAGCAGCAGCGCCACGAACACGCACGACCACACCACCCGGTGCGCCAGGATCTCCACCGGGCCCGCCGGGCGCAGCAGCCGGATGTAGAGCGGGAAGAAGCCCCAGATCCCGTACGCCGCGAGCCCGAAGAGGTAGCCCTTGCGCACCTCACCCACGGGGGTACAGCTCCATCAACCGGTCCGGCTCGGCGATCGCCACGAAGCCGATCTTGGCGTACACCCCGTGGGCGTCGGCGGTCGCGAGCATGATCCGGCGTACGCCCCGCTCCGCCAGGTCGTCGCGGATCGCCCCGGCCATCCAGGTGCCCAGCCCGCGCCCGCGCTCGGCCCGGTCGACGTACACGTCGCAGAGGTACGCGAACGTCGCCCGGTCGGTCACCACGCGGGCGAACGCGACCTGTACGCCGCCGTCCGGCCGGTAGACGCCGAACACCAGCGAACCCGCGATCGCCCGCGACAACACCTCGCGGGGCCGCCCGACGGCCCAGTACGCGTCGGTCGACAACCAGCGGTGGACAAGGTCGACGTCGACCCGCTCCGGGTCGCTGGACAGCACGTACCCGTCTTCGCGCTTGATCGTCACCACTGCCCGACGGTAGCCCGCGACCCGGCCGGGCATGGCGGCCAATTCTCAGGTTGTGGTCAGTCCTTGTCTCCCACGAGGGCGTTGAGCACCCAGCTCGCGATCCCGACGAGCAGCGCGCCGACCACCGCGCTCGGCCAGAAGTCGTCGACGTGGAACGGCAGCTCCAACTCACCGGCGATCCAGCTCGTGAGCAGGAAGAGCGCCCCATTGACGACGATCGCGACCAGGCCGAGGGTGAACACGTAGAACGCGCAGCCCACGGTCTTGATGATCGGTCGCAGGAACGCGTTGATCAGGCCGAAGATCACCGCGACGATCACCAGCGTGACGATCGCCTTCGGGACCGAGTCGGTAGACAGTGTGATGCCGGGGATGAGGATCGTGGCGATCCACAACGCGAGGGCGCTGATGGCGAGCCGGATGAGGAGTCCCATGGCCGGCGATCTTAGGGGATGACGAGTAGCCTCCGGTCAATGTCGTCCCGGCAGGACCAGTTGCACTCGTACCAGTTCATGGTGCAGCGGGTCGTGGCCGCCCTGGTGATGCGCGACGCGGACCCCGGCCGGTCACCGTTTCGCCGGGCGGCGGGGGCGGCGCTGGCCAGCGTCGTGGTCGCCGCGATCGGCATCGGTGGGGCGGCCATCTACGGCACCGTCGCGGGTGCCGGCACTCCGGACTGGCGCGACGGCCGGTCGGTGCTCGTCGAGAAGGAGTCCGGCGCCCGGTACGTCTACCGCGACGGCGCGCTGCATCCGGTGCCCAACCATGTGTCGGCTCTGCTCATCGTCGGGCCGGGCGCGCAGACCGTGCTGGTGTCGGGTCGCTCGATCGAAGGTGAGCCGCGCGGCGTACCCCTGGGGATTGCTGACGCGCCCGATGCCTTGCCGGACGCGCGGCGGCTGACCACGGCGGCCTGGCAGGTTTGTTCCACATCGGACGCTCGCTGGGCGGTGCTGGTCGGCGCTCGCGCGACCGGCGCCGCGCTGGCCGACCGCGCGGTGCTGGCGCGGCATCCGGAGGGTGCGCTGCACCTGATCTGGCAGGCCCGGCGGCACCTGCTGCGCGACCGCGACCTCGTGCTCGCCGCGCTGGGCTGGACCGGCGAACGGCCGCTCCCGGTCGCGGCCGCGCTGCTCGACGCGCTGCCGGCCGGGCCCGACCTGGCGCGCGTCGCGGGCCCGGTTGGCGAGGTCTTCGTCGTGGCGAGCCAGGGCGGCGGCCGCCAGTACGCGGTCGCGGTCGACGGTGGCCTCGCCCCGATCACCCAGGTGCAGGCCGACCTGCTGCTCACCGACCTCGACCAGGCGGCGCCGACGCCGCTGTCCCAGGGCGCCTTCGCCGACCGGCCCAAGGTGGCTTCGCCCTTCCCGGCCGGGCTGCCGGCGACCACCCCGGTGCTGGCCGCGGCCGGCCCGGTCTGCGGCGAGGTGCGCGACGATTCCGGCGTGGCCGAGGTGCGCGTCGAGGCGACCGTGCCGCGCGCCGGCGTCACCGTCGAGCCCGGCCGCGCCGCGCTCGTCGAGGCCGGCGCTGTCCACATCGTCACCGACCGCGGGCGGCGGCACGCCATGTCCGACCGCGAGGTGCCGGCTCTTCTCGGGTACGCGGACGTGCGGCCGCTGCGGGTGCCGCGCGCGGTGCTGGAACTGGTCCCCGCGGGCGCCACACTCGACCCCTCGGCGGCCCGCTCGCCGGCGTAGCGGGGTTATCCACAGGGGTATCGATCTATGTCGCTTGGGGGCTACGGTCTGCTGCGTGGAGCAGACCCAGGCTGAGGCCGCGGTGCTGGAGCGGACCGCGGCGAAGTTCGACGAGGTCAACCGCGAGCTGGAGGCCATGCTCAAGGGCCTCATGGCCGAGCTGGAAGTGCTGCGCAGCGCCTGGCAGGGTGCGGGCGGGCGGTCGTTCGAGCAGGTCAAGTCGCAGTGGGTGCGCGACCAGGCGGGGATCCAGCAGAGCCTGGCCGAGACCGCCGCCGCGATCCGTACGGCCGGCCGCGGCTACGAGGCGACCGACAGCCAGGCGGCCAGCCGGGTCGCCGCGACCGGCGGCGGCATCACCCTGCCGCTGTAGAGGAGGGCCCATGAGCGACAGCCGGCTGGTCGTCAACTTCGCGGCTCTGCACCAGGCCAGCGCCGACATCCAACGGGCGCTGAGCGCGCTCGACACGCACCTCGGGCAACTGGAGCGCGACGCCGCCCCGATGGTCGCGACGTGGGAGGGCGAGGCCCGGCAGGCGTACGACGCCCGCCAAGCCCAGTGGCGCCAAGCGTCCCGCGACCTCCAGGCCGTCCTGCGCGAGATCAAGATCGCGATGGAGGAGAGCGCCGCCGACTACACCGCCACCGAACACCGCGCCGCCTCCCGCTTCTAACCCCGCGCGCCCGGCTCGCTGTCGCCGGCCCGGACCCGCCCCGCCCCTCGCCCGTCGATCAAGGGCATATGGTCGTGCTTGGATCTCCAATCCACGGCCGTTTGCCCTTGATCGACGCAAAAGTCCTTGATCGACGCGGCCCCGGCGCGGCTCCGGCGCGGTCGCGGCGCTGTGGTGGCGTCCCCGGCGGCGGGCTTGGCTCGCAACGCCGGGTACCACCGGGACGCAGTGCTGCGCTCCGCCCGCGAGAGCGGGTCGACCTCGTGGGTGGAACGTCAGTGCTGCTATGTGGGCCGGTTAACAGCACTGGTGTTCCACCCACGGGTGGAGACCTCCCTTTGTGGGGGAATTGCCACCGTGCTGTGCGCCATACTGCGAGACCGATACAAGCCGGCCATTGTGATCTTGCTCTTACCTTGTAGGTTGTACGCGATGCATGTGGCCCGTTCGGTGGAAGGGAGGTGGCCGTGACCGAATGGGAGCCGGCCACCGAGGCCGAGGCTGCCATGCGAGACGCGCTGCGCGCTGGTGACCAGGAGCAATACTTCCGGATCCTGTCGAAGGCCGAGTTGTTGCTCCCGGTTTCGGCCGATTCGATCTCGGGCCGTGCCGAGGTGGGCTGGGGCACCTGGACCACCAGTGGGCGTACGCACGTGCTCGCGTTCACATCTGGCGTCGCGCTGCAGGCGTGTCTCGCGGAAAACGCCGGCTCGGCCCGCCGGATGACGTACCAGGAGCTTGCCGCTGCCTGGCCCAACCTTGAGTGGTGGCTGGCGATCAACCCGGGCCTGCCGATCGAGGGTTACCTGCCGGCGTGGTTTGTGACCCAGCTCGCCCGCGGTGACGTGCGGCTGCCGGGGCGGTCCATCGCCGCCCGCGCCCGCCTCGAGCGTGCGGAGACCGCCGCCCGGGCCCGCGCCACGGCCGTCGTACCTGGGCGGATCTCGCCGCCGGGCACCGCGCCGACCAGCCCCGCGCCGACCAGCCCCGCGCCGACCAGCCCAGCACCGACCAGCCCTGCTCCGACGAACCTGCCGGCCGCCGCCGCCCGGCCGCCCCTCCCCGACCAGGCCCCGGCCTACGAGGCCGCTCCGGCCTACGAGGGCCAGCTGCCGACCCGAGGGGCCCAGGCCCCGGCCTACGAGGCTCAGCTGCCCAGCCGAGCGGGCCAGGCCCCGGACTACGAGGCCGAGGGCCACATGCCGACCACGGGAGGTCAGGCCCCGGCCTACGAGGCCGCTCCGGCCTACGAGGCTCAGCTGCCCAGCCGGGCGAGCCAGGCCCCGGCCCACGAGGCCCACGAGGGCCAGCTGCCCACCCGCATCCCCGCTCGGGAAGGCCACGAAGACCAACCGCCAGCCAGGGAGACCGGCCTGCCGCGCCGGGTGGCCGGGGCCTCGCCGGGCATTCCGCTCGGCCCGATCGGCGCCAACCTCAGCGCGCCGGCCGCCAACGGTGGTGGCGCCACGGTGGCGGAGCGCCCCGCCGGGCCCCGAGAGCCGGTGGTCCCGGCCGCGTACAGCGCGCCACCGCCGCCGGTCGTGCCGGGGCGGGTGGTCGAGCAGGAGCCGACCGTCATCGCGCCGCCTCCGCAGCCGTACGCGTCGCCGCTGCCCCCCGAGCCGGTACGGCGCCAGCCGGAGCCCGCGCCCGCCCCGCCCCCGCCGCCGATCGACTTCACGCCCGCGAACGACGTGGAGAAGGACCTGATCGCGGCCGCCGGTGGCGGGAGCACCGACGCGTTCCTGTCCACGTTGCTGCTGGCCAAGGTCCTGCTGCCGGTCTCGCCCGTGTCGGCCGACGGCACGCGCCCCGGGGATCCCGGCTTCGCGTGGCTCACCGAGACGATCGACGGCGAGCCGTACGTGGTGGTGTTCACGTCGATGGAGCGGCTCCGTGATCACCTGGGCGAGGTGATCGACACCATCGACGTCAAGTTCATGCAGCTGATCAAGGCGTGGCCGGATCCGACGTGGTCGTTCGCGGTCAACCCGAGCACCCCGGTCGGCGCGAAGCTGCCGGGCGCGCAGATCCTGGCGTTGGCGAGCTGGGCGGCCGAGGTGGGGCTGGGCGCCGAGGCCGACACTCAGCCCGAGCCGGCTCCGATGGCGCGCCCGACGAAGGCCACCACCGGCCACGATCCGGGCCAGCCGACGCTGATGCAGAAGGCGGTCGCGCCCAGCCAGGTCAGCTACTACCTGGAGCGGGGGTACGAGCGGGTCTCCGGCTTCGTGCACCGCGCCAACGAGGTCGCACACCTCACCACGCCGGCGAAGCTGCACGCGGCCCTGGGCTTGGTCTACGCCGGCTCGCCGTTCATGCGGGACGCCGACGAGATCTACGTGCTGCGCTGGCCGGCGTACCGGCCGAGCCTCTACCGCATCCCGTACGGCGGGCAGAACGAGGCCGCGATGCGCGCGATGGAGGGTTGGGTCATCGAGCGGGCGCCGTTCCGTGGCAACGGTTTCGCGCCCGGCGACAGCGGCGACGTCATCGCGGAGTTCAAGGTGGACAGTGCCCGCCTGCCGCACGGCGCCCAGCTGTGGCGGATCTCCTCCGACGGCACGGAAAAGCTGGTCGCGCTGCTCGACGCGGACGCGCCGACCTGGCGCAAGGTCGGTGACGAATGATGCGGGACGGCTATGTCGCGCGGTGGCGCGGCCGGGAGTACGAGGCCAGCCCGGACGGCGACGGCGTCCGTATCTACCAGCCGGAGGCGGGCGACGGGTTCGAGGAGGTACGGCCGGGACGGTTCGTGCGCATCCTGTCCGTCGGGGAGCCCGAAGACGTCGCGTACGTCCGCACGACCTGCACCTGGAAGGGTGAGCCGTTCATCGTGCTGGCCGAGCACGACGCCTGGCTGCGGGTGGAGTACACCGGCGGTCGCTGGCCGGTGGCCAACGCGCTGGGGCTGGAGGAGTTCGACTTCGGGGTCTACCAGGGCTGGGCACCGGCCCACGAGGTGACCGACCTACGCGAGCACCGAGCCTAGCTAGGACTTCACCCAGCGCAGCACTTCGCCAAGCACCGAGGAAGGCGCCTCGACGTGCGGGAAGTGCCCGACGCCGTCCAGCAGGCGCCACTCGTACTGGGCGATGACGTACCGGCCGGAGCCCTGCGCGGTGCGCGGCATGACGGCGGTGTCGAGCGCGCCGTGCAGTTGCAGCGTCGGCGTGACCAGGGGCTGCTGGAGCAGCTTGACGAAGCGGTAACCGTGCAGGCGCAGCACCGACCGGAATGCCCACCGGTACGCCTCCAGCGCGCAGAAGGCCGCCTGCGGGATCTGCATGGCCTCCCGGCAGCGCCGCTCGTAGTCCGGGTACGCGGGGCCGTTGACCCAGTCGGGGCCACCGCACCGGCGCAGGAAGTCACCGACCAGCGCGGCGTCGTCCTTGGTCAGCACATGCTCGTACCGGGGAAGCTGGAACTTGAGGGTCGGCGCGGCAGCGGCGATCTGGCCGCGCGGGTCGTTGAAGAGCGCGGTACGCAGCCGCAGCGGGTGTGCGGCGCCGAGCACGACGAGCCGGCGCACCATCTTGGGGTGGAACGCGGCGGTGGTCCAGCCGAGCATCCCGCCGAACCCGGTGCCCACGATCGCCGCCGACCGCTCGCCGAGCGCCCGGATCAGACCGGTGATGTCCGCCGCCATCGTGTAGCCGTCGTACCCGCGCGGGGGCTTGTCGCTCGCGCCGTACCCGCGCATGTCGACCGCGACGGCGCGGAAGCCGGCGTCGGCGACCGCGGGCAGCAACTCGTGCCAGGCCCACCAGAACTCCGGAAATCCGTGCAGGAAGAGGACGAGCGGCCCGGCGCCGGCCTCGACGACATGAAACCGGGTGCCGTTCGCGCCCACGAACCGGTGCGTCCATGGACCGTCCACCAGCACCTGGGATTCATCCATGCCGCCCAGCCTACGGCGAAAGAGCTCGTACTCTGCGGCGGAGCATGAGCGCAGCGAGCAGCGACGCCAGCAGCGAGCCCAGCAGGACCGCGCCCTTGACCCGGTCCTGCGCCCCACCCCGGCGAACGCCAGCTCGGCGATCAGCAGGCTGACGGTGAAACCGCAGCCGGTCAGCACGCTGACCGCGAAGAGGTCGCGCAAGGTCATGCCGGCCGGGAGGCGGGCGGCGCCGGAGCGGACCGCGACCAGCGCGCCGCTGAACACGCCGACCGTCTTGCCGACCACCAGGCCCGCGACGACCGCCCAGGCGACCCGGTCGGTGGCGAAGGCCCGGAGCATGTCGCTGGAGATCGCGACGCCGGCGGCGAAGAAGGCGAAGACCGGCACGCACACCCCCGCGGAGAACGGCTGGAGCCGGTGTTCGAGCACCTCGGAGGCGGGACCCTGTCTGTTGGCTCGCTTCGCTCGCTTCGGCCCTGGCTGCCGGCGCCGTCCAACCTCGTCGCTGCGCTCCTCGGACTGGACGTCGCCGCCCCCAGGGCCGATGCGGGTGGCCAGGCCGATCGCGACGCCGGCCACGGTGGCGTGCACCCCGGAGGCGTGCACCAGCGCCCAGGCGGAGATGCCGAGCGGCCAGTAGATCCACCAGCCGCGGACGCGGCGGCGCTGCAGGAGGGCGTACGCCCGACGGCCAGCGCCGCGCCGAAGAGCGGCCACCAGGAGATCGACGTGGTGAAGAGGACCGCGATGAGCAGGATCGCGCCGAGGTCGTCGACGATCGCCAGGGACAGCAGGAAGATCCGCACGCTGGGCGGCAGCGTGCGCGCGGTGATCGCCAGCACGGCCAGCGCGAACGCGATGTCAGTGGCGGTCGGCACCGCCCAACCGTCCCCGGCGCCGGGCGCGCCGGCGGCCACCGCGAGGAAGACCAGCGCCGGCGCCACCATGCCGCCGATGGCGCCGGCGATCGGCAGCAGCGCCCGGCGCGGGTCGCGCAGCTCGCCCTCGACCAGCTCGCGCTTGAGCTCCAGGCCCGCGACCAGGAAGAAGAAGGCCAGCAGGCCGTCCTTGGCCCAATCTTCGACCGCGAGATCCAGATGCAGGGCATGCGGTCCGATGACAGTGCCAGCAAGATTTTGGTACGCGTCGGCGAGTCCCGAATTCGCGACAGCGAGGGCCAGGACGGTCGCGCCGAGCAGGATGAGCCCGCCGATCTGCTCGGTACGCAGGTAGCGGACCACCTCAGCGGCTGCTCCACGCACCTTCGCGGCCCGGGTCGCCATGATTGCCGACCCTACTAGCCTGCAAGGGTGGCCTTGCCTCTTCCGCTGATCTCGGTGACCGGGACGCCCGCCGAGTGTGGTGCCGCGTACGGCGCCGCGACCGCCGCGCTCGTCGGCGCCAATGTGGATCTCTACCTGCAGCGCTTCCGGGATCAGGCGGGGCTGGACGCGACCGCCGTACGGATTTCCGGGGCCGCCTTCCGCCGGTCCGCCCACGAGCTGCTCCCGCGGGTGGCCGCGATGCTGGACGGGGTCGCCGAGGGCGCGGGCGCGAACGCCGAGGAGCTGTACGCGATCAACGGCCGCACCGAGCTGATCTACGGGTCACGCCGGGATGGCGGCTGTACGTCGGCCGGCGTTCTGGGCACCCACACCGCGACCGGCACGCTCCTGCTGGGCCAGAACTGGGACTGGCATCCGGCGCAGCGGGAGGCGATGGTCGTCCTGGCGACCCGGGACGAGCGCGGGCTCGCGGTGATCACGCTGGCGGAGGCCGGGATGCTCGCCAAGGCCGGGCTCAACTCGGCTGGTCTCGGCGTGTGCCTGAACATGCTGGGCACCGACCGGGACGGGCCACGGGAGGGCGTCGTGCCGTACCACGTGCTGCTGCGCGCGGTGCTGGAGACGGACCACCTGGGCGCGGCGACGCGGGTGGCCTGCCGGACCCCGCGCGGCGCCTCGCTCAACCTGCTGCTCGGGCAGGCCGCGGCGGGCGGCGGCGAGATCCTCGATCTGGAGGTCGTGCCGGGTGACGTGGGCTGGCTGCACCCGGTCGACGGGTACGTCACGCACGCCAACCATCTGGAGACGCCGCTGCCGGTGCGCGACCGGGCCAAGGACTTCGGCGGTTCGTCGTTCTTCCGGGGGCGCGGGCCCGGCGGCTGCTCGCCGACGCGGTGGCGGCCCGGAAGGTGACCGAGGACGACTTCATCGCGCTCTTCCGCGACCACGGTGGCTTTCCGATGTCGATCTGCCGGCACGTGGACGAGCGGGACGAGCCGGTGGAACGCGCCGAGACGGTCTACTCGGTGCTGCTGGACCTCGACCGGCGGCGGTTCGGCATCGCGGCCGGCCCGCCGTGCCAGCACGAGTACGCGTTCACTTCACTAGAGTGATCTTGATGGCGCTCACGTGCTCGCCGGGGCCGCAGTAGATCTTCAGCCGCAGCGGCTCGAACTGGATCTTGACGGTGGTGCCCTTGTCCAGGGTCGTGCCGGCGGTGCTGTAGAAGGCGTACTCCTTGCCGTCGTCGGTGACCATGCCGTAGCAGGGGCCGGAGCCGCCGAGGGTCACCTGGCCGACGAGGACGTCCTTGGGTGGGCGGGGGTCGCTGGGCGTCGTGGGAGGTTGGGCTGGCGGCGTCGAGGGAGTCGACGACGTTGACGGCGTCGAGGGCGTCGAGGGCGTCGAGGGCGTCACCGTTGGGGCGGCGCCGTTGTCTTCCGTGCCGGCGCAGCCGGCCAGCAGGAGCATCGTCAGCACCGCGAGAGTTTTTCGCACCACACCGCTTTCGACGGCCGGCCGCCGGACGTTGGTTCCGGCGGCCGGCCGCTAGGTTACGAAATTGCGATCTTGACGGACGTGCCGTTGACCGAGAGCACGCGGATCTTGACGCCGACCGCGGGCAGCTTGACCCCGTGGTTCGGCAGCTCCTCGTACCAGTACTTCTGGGTGTCGTCGAACACCGGCTGGGCGTTCTGCCCCGGATGTACGACGGCTGGCCGTTCACGTGCAGGGTGAACGAGTCGGCCTTCTTCAGGCCGAACGGTGCGTCGTACACCTGGACCCGGGCCCGCCAGGGCAGGCCGTCGATCCGGTAGAACGGCCGCGGGTGCGCGTCGACGATCAGGTTGCGCCCCTCACCCGGGTGGTCGAACGTGTCGTTGTCGGCGTAGTACGTGTCCCAGTAGGAGACGAGCAGGCCCTGCTGGTACGCGTAGTGGTCGACCCAGTCCGGCTTCGTGTTGGCGTACCCGAAGAAGTACGGACCGGTCTGCAGGTACTTGTCGTACGAGACGTACGAGCGGTGACCCGCGATGTAGTAGTTGTCGTAGTAGTTGGTCTCGGACGCGGTGCGCGCCGTGAAACCGTCCGCCACGAACGGGCCGGTGCCCTCCGCGCCATCGCTCAGCACGGTCGCGCCGTCGGCGGTCACCGTGATCGCGTCACCGTAGAAGCCACCCGCCGAGACGCCGCCGTCGGTGACGTAGCGGAAGCGGATCTGGGCGTTCTGGCCCGCGTACGCGTCGAGCGGCACCGACAGGTCGACCCAGGACTGGGCGTCCCAGCCCGAGCTGGCACCGTCGATGGACGGGCGGCCGGCACTGTCCTGGCTGAAGCCGTGGCCGTCGACCGTGCCGCCGAGCGGCGTCCACGTCGTGCCGTCCGTCGACCCCTCGATGTAGAGGTAGTCGTAGCCGGCCTCGATCGAGTACCGGACCTTGGCGGTCAGCGTCGCGGACGACTTGCCGGTGAGGTTCACCGGGGCGGTCAGCGAGGTGCGGAGATCGTCCGCGTTACCCGAGAACCACTGCTTGGTGCCCTCGAACGGCGCGCCGTTGTCGAGGGTCCGGGCCCGCTTCGGCAGGACCACGACGACGCCCTGTGGCTTGGTGCTGTTGTACTCCTGTGGACCGAGGGTCAGCGTGCGCTTCTGCCCGGCCGCCACGATCTCGTAGTCGAGCCAGCCGAGCTGGAGCTTGTTCCACGCGCCGATGTCGCCGGGGCGGGTGCCGATGGCCTGGTCGGTCTTGGCGGACAACCGGCTCTGGGCCATGAGGGTCCAGTGCTCGTTGTTGTTGTCGCCACCGTTGTGGATGTTGTAGTCGTCCGGCAGGCCCAGGTCGTGCCCGTACTCGTGCACGAAGACGCTCAGGCCACCGTTTTCCGGCTGGACCGTGTAGTCGCCGATCCAGATGCCGGTGTTGCCGATCTGGGTGCCGCCGAGCGGGTTCGTGGCCGGGCCGGTGATGCCGGCCTGGTCGACGAACGCGTACCAGCGGTGGCTCCAGATCGCGTCCTCGCCCTGCCACGGGTCGCCATCCGCCTCGTCGCCACCCGCGTGGACGATCTGGAAGTGGTCGATGTAGCCGTCGGACTCGTTGAAGTTGCCGTCACCGTCGTGGTCGTACCGGTCCCACTGGTCGAGGGCCTTCAGATCCGCGGCGATCTGCGCTTCCGTACGGCCCTGGGCCTTCTGGTCGGCGTACCACTGGTTGGCGGCGTCCTGGACCAGGTTCCACGGGTTGCGGCCGTCGCAGACGGAGCAGGCGTCGCGGCCGTAGCGGGCCTCGTTGTACTTGACCTTCACCCAGTCGGTGACGGTGCCGTCCACGCTGTATCGGCCCGAGGACTGCGCCTCGTAGTACGTCTTGACCGATTCGACGCCCTTGCCCGTACCAAAGTAGAGCTTGCGGTAGTAGTCGGCGTTGTAGTCCGCCTGCCACACCGTGGAGTTGTCGACCGACCGGTTCGGCGCCGGGATCTGGTTGCGCACCGGGCCGTCGAAGCGGGCCGGTCCAGGCACGGACGGGTCGCTGTCGACGTCCGGGTAGTCGGCGTGCCGCTCGTTGCCGAACTCGGTCAGGATCACGAAGATCCGGTCGGTCCGCTCGCGCGCCAGCTCGACGTATTGGTCCTTCTTGGTGTTCTTCGCACCGCCCTTGCGGGCCAGCGGGCCGGTGCCGTTGGCCTGGCCAACCTTGACGACCGAGCTGCCGTTGATGGTCTGCGGCGTCGCGCGTCCACTGAGGACGTCGTTGAGGCCCTGCTCGCGCAGGTCGCGGCGCTTGTCTTCGAGGGGTTTGGTAGTTCGTCGCGTCGCGGAGCGGCGTCGCCAGTCGCCGGCCCGACAGGTGAGGGCGAGTCTGCCGGCGGTGCCGCGATGGCGGACGGGCCGAGCGAGACGCCCATGCCCGTCGCCAGCGACACGGTGAGCAGACCCACCATGACTTTGCGCACTAGGTAACCTCCGGTTTGTCGGAGGCCGGGGCGCCACTTGGTTAGCTGCGCCCGGCCGTCCGGATGGGGTGACCCATCTTTTTGGGGCCAGAGTGAAACCTATGCATTTATGTGACTGCTGTGAAGACCCTTCGTGATCAGTCCTCGTCTTTGCCGGTTTTCAGGCCGGAAGAAATGAGATCCATCACGGCGGAGTCCTGGAGCGTTGTGACGTCGCCTAGCGAACGGTTCTCCGCCACGTCGCGCAGCAGGCGTCGCATGATCTTGCCGGAACGGGTCTTGGGCAGCTCGGGCACCAGCATGATCTGGCGCGGCTTGGCGATCGGGCCGAGCGTCTTGGCCACGTGGTTGCGCAGCTCGGCGATCAGCGCCTCGCCCGCCTCGCCCTCGGTGTCCACATTGCCGCGCGGGATCGTGAACGCGACGATCGCCTGCCCGGTCGTCGGGTCGGTCGCGCCGACCACCGCCGCCTCCGCCACGCTCGGGTGGCTGACCAGCGCCGACTCCACCTCGGTGGTGGAGATGTTGTGCCCGGACACGAGCATGACGTCGTCGACCCGGCCGAGCAGCCACACGTGCCCGTCGGCGTCCCGCTTGGCCCCGTCGCCGGCGAAGTACATGTTCTCGAAGCGCGACCAGTACGTGTCGATGAAGCGCTGGTCGTCGCCCCAGATCGTGCGCAGCATGGACGGCCACGGTTCGCGCAGCACCAGGTAGCCACCACCGCCGTTCGGCACCGACTTGCCCTGGTCGTCCACCACGTCGGCGCTGATGCCCGGCAGCGCGGTCATGGCCGAACCCGGCTTGGTGTGCGTCACGCCCGGCAGCGGCGAGATCATGATGCCGCCGGTCTCGGTCTGCCACCAGGTGTCCACGATCGGGCAGTTGTTGCGGCCGATGTGCTCGCGGTACCACATCCACGCCTCGGGATTGATCGGCTCGCCGACGCTGCCGAGCAACCGCAGCGACGACAGGTCGAACTTGGCCGGGATGTCGTCGCCCCACTTCATCATCGTGCGGATGAGCGTCGGCGCGGTGTAGACGGTCGTGGCCTGGTACTTCTCGACGATCTCCCACAGCCGGCCCTTGTGCGGGGTGTCCGGCGTGCCCTCGTACATGATCTGGGTGGCGCCGTTGGACAGCGGACCGTAGACGATGTACGAGTGGCCGGTGACCCAGCCGATGTCGGCCGTGCACCAGTAGACGTCGGTGTCCGGCTTGAGGTCGAAGACCGCGTTGTGGGTGTAGCTGACCTGGGTCAGGTAGCCGCCGGTGGTGTGCAGGATGCCCTTGGGCTTCGCGGTCGTGCCGGACGTGTAGAGGATGAAGAGCGGGTGCTCGGCGTCGAACGCCTCAGCGGTGTGCTCGGCGCTCGCCTGCTCCACCGTGTCGTGCCACCACAGGTCCTTCTCGCTCCAGGCGACATCCTGCCCGGTCCGGCGGACGACCAGCACGTGCTCGATCGTCGGGCACTGGGCGACCGCCTCGTCGACGATCGCCTTCAGCCCGGACGGCTTGCCCCGCCGGTAGCCACCGTCGGCCGTGATCACGACCTTCGCGCTGGCGTCCTGGATCCGGCCGGACAGCGCGTCGGCCGAGAAGCCGCCGAAGACCACGCTGTGCGTCGCGCCGATCCGGGCGCACGCCAGCATCGCGACCGCCGCCTCCGGGATCATCGGCATGTATATCGCGACCCGGTCGCCGGCCGTCACGCCCAAATCGGTGAGCGCGTTCGCCGCCTGGCAGGTGGCGCGGTGCAGGTCGGCGTACGTGATCGTGCGGGTGTCGCCCGGCTCGCCCTCCCAGTGGATGGCGACCTTGTCACCGCGCCCGGCCTCGACGTGCCGGTCCAGGCAGTTGTACGCCACGTTGAGCCGCCCGCCCACGAACCACTTCGCGAACGGCGGGTTCGACCAGTCGAGCACGGTCTCCCAGGGCGTGGCCCACGACAGTCGGCCGGCCTGCTCCGCCCAGAAGGCGAGCCGGTCCGCGGCCGCCTCGTCGTACGCCGCGGCGGTGACGTTGGCGTTAGCGGCAAGGGCGTCCGGCGGCGGGAACTGCCGGGTTTCCTGCAGCAGGTTCTCCAAGGTCTCGCTCATGAGTAGGCTCCTCCGGCGGGTGTGATTTCAGTCTCGGGCCATCGCTTGTGAGGTTAGTGCCGGCGTGACCGATCACCGCTGCGCGGGTTGGCTCGATCGCCGAGCGTGGCCATCGGAGCGGTAACTGGGGACGCCTGCGCACATCTTGCCGTTTCGAGCCTGTTACGAACAGTCCCGCGCACGGTTCGCGCACTCGCGTACCGTAGATCGGCGTGACCGCCGATCCGCTCGCGCCGCTGCTCGACCTCGCCGACGTCCGCGATGCGGTGAACGCCGCCCGCGACCGGGTCGACCAGGCGATGCGCCACCGCGCGTTGCGGCGGCAGGGCGGCCAGGTCGCGGCCGAGGTCAGCCTGCGGTCCGCGGTGGCCAGCGCCGCCCTTGAGGGGTACGCCCACGAGCGCGAAGCCGTACGCGCCGGGACCGTGACCGACCCCGTCCTGCAGGGCGCGCTCCGGGTGGCCGGCGCCCTGCCCGGCCTCGCCGACCTGTGGGCCAAGGCGCCCCGGCAGGTGCTCGCCAAGCTGCACGTCCTGGCGGCGCGCGGCGCTGTGGCCCCGTCCGACCTGGGGCATCCTGCCGGGCCCACGGCTCGCCTGGACGCGCTGGCCGCCCTGGTGACCGGCGGCACGAAGGTGCCACCGCTGGTGCTGGCCGCCGTCGTACACGGCGAACTGCTCGCACTGCGCCCCTTCGCCGGCCCGTCGGGCGTGGTGGCGCGCGCCGCCGCGCGGCTTACGCTGATCTCCGGGGGCTTCGACCCGCGCGGCTTGCTCGCCGTCGAGGTCGGGCATCTGACCCGCCAACCCGAGTACGTCGGCGCGGCCGGCGCCTTCGCCACGGGCACCCCCGACGGCCTGCGCTCCTGGCTCCGCCACTACTGCACCGCCGTAACAACCTCCGCCGACGAACTGGAGTCGGTATGCGCCGCGTTCCTGGATGGCGCCGCGCCGCCCGCGCCCCCTCTGCGCGTCGATCAAGGGCAACCCCCTCTGCGCGTCGATCAAGGGCATACGGCCGTGCTTTGATCTCTAAACCACGACCGTATGCCCTTGATCGACGCGAAAGTCCTTGATCGATGCGGCGCGCGTGCGGGTCGTGGCTAGCCTTAACCGGGTGGGTCACCGGTGGATGCGTCCCTACACGCCGGGCCAGGGCCGTCGCCTGATCATGCTGTGGGAGCTGGTGGCGCTCGCCGTGTTCGGCTGGAGCACCGCGGAGCTCTTCGAGCTTCGCGGCGCCGGCATCGCGTTGCTGGCCGCCGCGCTGACCTTGCTGTGGGTGCTGGGTAGCTGGCGGATCGCGCGGATGGGCGTCTACGTGAGCGAGTACGGCGTGCGCGTCCGCGGCCTGCTGCGCTCCCGGACGATGGCGTGGCGCGACGTCGAGCACATCCGCCTGCACCGGGCCGCCCACCGGCTCGGGCGGCTGGAGATCCCGAGCGGGATGACCGTGCTGATCGAACGGTGCGACGGCGTGGACGTCCCGACCTCGCTGTGGGCCCAAGGCGTCGACTTCCACCGGCAGCCCGGTGCGTTTCGCGCGGTCTACCACGATCTGCGCGAACGGCACGCGGCCGCGCTGGGCATGGCGACCACCTGACCCCGGACACGTGGACGGCGCCTCACTGATGAGGCGCCGTCACCACACGTCCATCCGGGTTACCAAGCGTGCACCTCCATGTCGTTGTCAGCGGTCCTTTGACGGTGCCGCCGCAACGCGCCTGCCGCGGCTGGTCGCGCGTGGGTGCCCGGTGGCCGTGCACGGAGTCCGCTTGGCGGAGTCCGCACCCCTTGTTCTACGCCGCTCCGGCCTAGATCGCTAGCCCTCTGCAATATTGTGTGACGGTGGGTGATTACTGGGTCGCATTGTTGGTGCGGGCACGCCGATGCCGTCCGTACCATGCGATGCCGATCGCGACACCCACTCCGACGCCGATCGCCGCGGCCGCCATCGGCACGGCCGGGCGCTCCCGTAGCCGCCGGCCCAGTGGGATCGGATGGCGAAACTCCAGCACCGGCCAGGCGTTCTCGGTCGCGAGCCGGCGCAGCGCCCGGTCCGGGTTGACCGCCGTCGGATGGCCCACACACTCCAGCAGCGGTGCGTCGCTGAAGGAGTCCGAGTAGGCGTACGACTCGGCAAGGTCGTACCCGCGCTCCTCGGCCAACTCGGTCACCGCTTTGACCTTGCTCGGGCCGGCCGCGTAGAACTCGACCTGCCCGTTGTAGCGCCCGTTCTCGATGGTCATGCGGGTGGCGATCACGTCGGTGATCCCCAGCAACTCGCCAATCGGGCGCACCATCTCCTCGCCGGACGCGGAGACCAGCACGATGTCCCGCCCCGCCGCGTGGTGCTCCTCGATCAGGGCCGCTGCCTCGGCGTACACGTAAGGGTTGATCAGCTCGTGGAGTGTCTCGGTGACGATCTGGCGGACCTGGTCCACCTGCCAGCCTTTGCACAGCTCCGCGAGATAGTCGCGGGTGCGAGCCATGCTCTGCTCGTCGGTGCCGCCAAGCCGAAACATCAGCTGGGCGTACGCCGACTTCACCACGTCTCGCCTGGTGATGAGGCCGTCCCGGTAGAACGGCCGGCCGAACGCTAAGGCGCTGGACTTAGCGATCACGGTCTTATCGAGGTCAAAAAAGGCGGCGCTCCGGCCCACGACGCGCCAGTCTAGCCGGATGGTTTAAGGTCAGCGGGTGCCCCGGGGTCGTGGCCGTCGCGGGCGCCGACCTGCGGTTCTGAGCCGCTGATCAGCGACACGGCGACCCGGATCACCGTGTCGAGTCGGCGTGTCGCGAGAGTTGCGGCAAACGCCACTCGACGCGCGCCGGTCCGCTCAGGCATGCTTGTGTTTACGACACGGTTTCGCGTCCCTACTCGACGTATCCGTGCCAGGCTCTCGGCGGTTGCACCCCCCGTGACCGCTGAGTGGGTTTCGGCTCGACCCCCCCCGGAGCCGGACCCCAGACGACCCCCGCCTCCCCCCGGCGGGGGTCGTCCCCTTCTCTGGAAGCGTTCCCGCCCAGCTCAGAGCCCCTACGGTCCTCTTCGTACGTCCGTTGTGGATCTTCAGGTGTAGTAGCCCTCGACGGGCAGGCGTGCCTCGTCGAACAGGGCAGGCCCCTCCTGGGGTACGGGCGGGAAGCCGCCGGACGGCTTGAGCGAGTTGAGCTGCTCGCCGGAGAGGGCGAATACCACTCGGCCGAGTCCGGAGCGTTCGATAGCGCCGGTGCACATGCCGCAAGGTTGGCAGCTCGTGTACATGGTCGTGGCGGCCGCGATGTCGGGTTCCAGTGCGCGGGCGGCCCAGCGGGCGAGTTTCAGCTCGGGGTGGGCGGTGATGTCGTCGTCGGTGATCGACGTGTTGTGTTCCTCGGCGAGCACGGTGCCATCGGGGCCCACCAGCAATGATCCGAATGGCGGGTTGCCGCCTTCCCGGGCGGCTCGCGCGAGTTCGATTGCGCGCCGGAGAAGCTGTTCGTTGTCGTGTGTCACCGTTGCTCCATTCGTGCGGCGGCGACCGTCGCGAGCGCGCGCCACGCCGCTTCCGGGTGGCGTGTCTCGTCGGGGTCGCCGTTGAAGGGGTCGAGGATGACCGCGTCCGCGCCGAGGCGGCGCAGTTCGTCGAGGTCGTCGATGATCTGCTCGATCGTGCCGACGCCGGCGCGCCGGTCGGGGTCGGTGACGGGCGCCGCGGTGAGGTGCAGGTTGATGCGCGGCGCGAGGCGGGGCACGGGCCTTCGTTCCTTTTCCGCGACGACCATTAGCCGTTCGACGGCTTCGCGAAACCAGGGGAGCGTGATCCCCAATGGGTGCCAGGCGTCGCCCAGGCGTACCGCGCGGCGGATGCCGGCGTCGCTGTTTCCGCCGACCCAGATCGGGATCTGGCCGCTGCGGTAGTCGTCTTCATTGGCCCAGGCGGCACGCATTGTCTCCAGCGCGTCGTCGGTCAGCTTGCCGCGTTGCTCAAACGGCACGTCCAGCGCCGCGAACTCCTGCCGGGCCCACCCGACCGCGACGCCGAGGACCAGCCGGCCGCCGCTGAGCTGGTGGAGGTTGGCGGCCATGCGGGCCACGAGCAACGGATGCCGGTACGGCACGATCAGGACCGTCGTGCCCAGCTGGACGCGGCTGGTGATGCCGGCGAGCCAGGACAGCGTGGTGAACGGCTCGTAGAACGGCGCCGGGTACTGCGCCGCGACGTCGGGGGTTACGACCACGTGGTCGGACACCATGAGCAGGTCGAAGCCCAGTCCTTCGACGGTCTGCGCCCAGCTTCGCAGCCGTCCGGGGTCGGTGCCAGGACCGAAGTTGAGTACGTTGACGCCTATTCGCACCGGTTCAGGGTATCCAGCGGTGATCCGGGCCGGAACCGAGTCCTCGCGTCGTATCGGCCGGCCAGCCGTGGATCCGCCGGTATTTTTGCCGGATGGCCGAGAGTCTTGACGCGACCGATTGGGCGATCCTGGACGAGATCCAGCGAGACGGCCGCATCCCGCTCACGGAGTTGGGTAGGCGGGTGAATCTCAGCGCCTCCGCGACCACCGAGCGGGTCAAGCGCTTGGAGTCCACCGGCGTCGTCACCGGCTATCACGCGGCCATCGACCTGCCGAAGGCCGGGTACGCGCTGCTCGCGGTGGTGCGCCTGAAGTATCCGGGCAGTCAACATCAACCCCTGCACCGGCTGCTGGAGAAGCGCCTCGAAATCCTGGAGTGCCTGCGAACGACGGGCGACGACTGTTACCTGCTGAAGGTGGCCGCCACCTCGATGGCGCACCTCGAGGAGGTGGTCGACGACCTGGCCCAGTTCGGCAGCACGACGACCAACCTCGTCTACAGCCAGACGCTGCCGTACCGGGGGCCGGGCCGAACGAATTTGTGAGCGCTAGCGGGAATCGGACACTCGCCATCTGGCCGTTGCGTCCGACTTTGTGTGGGCTGACATAGCAGATCCTTTGGCGCTGTGGACGTTTTCCACAGCGGGATCGGTTATCCACATCTGGATCTTGACGGCGTTGGCTCGGGAAGCCGCGGGCGGGACCGTGTTCGCCGTACCCCCGCACCCGCCGTAGGAGCAGCGATGCCACTGCGTACCCCGATTCCCGCCGCACGCCGGTTGCCCCTCCTTGTGACCAGCGACGGCGAACTCCTCGACGACGTTCTCCGATTGGCCGCCGCCGGCGGCTCCGAGCTCGATCTCGCGCCCGACCCGACTGCCGCGAAGCCGCGATATCCGACCGCCTCACTGGTCCTGATCGGCATGGATCAGGCCCAGGCCAGCATGCGGGCGCGGTTGCCGCGCCGCCCCCGCGTCGTGCTGGTCGGCAGGACCGGGTACGTGGACGACCCGTGGCAGATGGCCGAGATGCTCGGCGCCGAGCACGTGGCGACGCTTCCGTCCGCCGAGCCGTGGTTGGTGGACCGGTTTTCGGAGCGTCTGACAGGGCGGGATGACGCGGTCGTCGTCGCTGTGGTCGGCGGGCGCGGGGGTGCCGGCGCGAGCGTGCTGGCTGGCGGCCTCGCGGTGACAGCGAAGCGGGCCGGCTTGCGCACGCTTCTCGTCGACGGAGATCCGCTCGGCGGCGGGCTCGACCTCGTGCTCGGGTGGGAGGACATCGACGGCGTCAGGTGGCCGGAGCTGGGTGACGCCGAGGGCCGGATCGACGCCGCGGCGCTGGTGGACGCGTTACCCAGCCGGGGCGGCCTGGTGGTGCTGTCCTGGGACCGCGGGACGCTCTTCTCCCTGCCGGTACAGGCGATGGCGGCGGCCATGGACGCGGCTCGCCGCGCGTGCGACTTCGTGGTGGTCGATCTGCCTCGGCGGTTCGACGACGCGGCGGTGCTGGCGCTGCAGAGCGCCTGCCGCGTCTATCTGGTCGTGCCGGCCGAGTTGCGTGCCACAGCGGCCGCCACCCGGGTCGCCGCCGCGGCGCGAGTGCACTGTCCCGACCTTGCCCTGATCGTGCGCGGGCCGACGCCCGGGCGGTTGCGCGCAAAGGATGTGGCGGACTCGCTCCAACTGCCGCTGGTCGGCACGCTTCGTCCGGAGTCGGCGTTGTGCCGTGGCTTGGAGCGCGGCGAGGCGCCGGCGTCGACCGGTCGTGGACCGCTTGCCACGCTGTGCCATCGCCTGCTGGCGGACGTGATGGCGGCGGCCGAGAAGAGGGCGGCATGACGGCCCGGGTCGACCTCGCCAGCCGGGTACGTCAGCGGTTCGCCGTCGAGGGCGTCGAGGCCACGCCCGCGGCGGTCGTCTCGGCGGTACGCGGCGAGCCCGACGGCTCCCTGCTCGGCGACACCGCCGTGCTGCGCCTGGCCAACCAGGTCCACAGTGACCTGGCCGGCGCCGGTCCGCTGACGGCGTTCCTGGCCGATCCGACCGTCACCGACGTACTGGTGAACGGGCGGGACGTGTGGGTCGACCGGGGAAGTGGCCTGCACCGGGTGTCGACGGTGCTCGGCGGCGTGGACGAGGTGCGCCGGCTGGCCCAGCGGCTCGCCGCAGCCTGCGGTCGGCGCCTCGACGACGCCAGCCCGTACGTCGACGCGCGGCTGGCCGACGGCACCCGGCTGCACGCCGTACTGCCGCCGGTGGCCACCAGCGGGCCGTATCTGTCGCTGCGGACGTTTCGGCAGCGGCCCTTCACGCTGTACGAGCTCGTCGAGCACGGCACCGTCCCGGAGCCGGTCGCCGCGCTGCTCGCCGCGATCGTCGGTGCCCGCCTTGCCTACCTGGTCACCGGTGGTACGGGCTCGGGCAAGACGACGCTGCTCAACACGCTGCTCGGCCTGGTGCCGCACACCGAGCGGATCGTCCTCGTGGAAGACGCGTCGGAGCTCCGGCCGGTCCACCCCCACGTGGTCGGCCTCCAGGCGCGTACGTCCAATGTGGAGGGGCGGGCACGGTGGCGCTGACCGACCTGGTGCGCCAGGCACTGCGGATGCGACCCGATCGGCTGGTCGTGGGGGAGTGCCGGGGCGCGGAGGTCGTCGACCTGCTCGGCGCGCTCAACACGGGTCACGAGGGCGGCGCAGGCACCCTGCATGCCAACTCGCCCGGCGACGTCCCCGCGCGGCTGGAGGCGCTCGGGCTGCTGGGCGGCCTGCCCCGCGTCGCGCTCCACGCCCAGGCGGCGGCCGCCATCCAGGCCGTGCTCCACATGCGCCGTACGGCGAGCGGCCGGCTCCTGGATTCGGTCTGCATTCTCGCGCCGGCCGGTAGCGACCGGCTCGTCACAGTGGTGCCCGTCTGGCGGCGGGGCACGGCCTCGGCCCGGCCGCTCGCGCCCTGGCCCGGATGCTCCTCGACCGCTCGGTGCCGGTGCCGCCGGTGCTCGCGGGCGACGGGGTACCGGCGTGATGCCGGCGTGGTGGCTCGCCGCCGCCTGCCTCGTCGTGGCGGCGGTGGTCACCTGCTGGCCCGATCGTGGCCGGCAACAGCGGTTGATGGGCCGGACCCGGCCGGCAGCCTGGGGGCGTCGCCGTCCGATCGAGATCCTCGACGCGCTGTCCACGCCGCGCGCCATGATGCTCTCGGTCGCCGTCCTGGGCCTGGGCGGGGCCCTGCTGGTCGGCCCGGTCGCCGGCTTGGTGGCCGGGGCGTACGGCCGGCTCGCGGTGCGGGCGGTGGTGCGCGGGCGGGCGGCACGGGAGGCGGCTCGGCAGCGGGCACGGTCCTTGGATGTCTTGTGTTTTCTCGCCGCCGACCTGCGCGCCGGGTTGCCTCCGGTGGCCGCGGGGCCGGACGGTACGGGTCGGTTGGCCGTGGGCGCGGACTCGATGACGGCGAGTTCCGCTCGGATCGAAGACCGCAGGATGGCCGAGCTGGCCGCGGCGGCGTGGCGTCTTGCCGAGCGGACCGGCGCCCCCATCGCGGAACTGATCGAGCGCGTCGAGGCCGATGCCCGCGCGACGGACCGGGCGGGCGCGGCCGCGGCGGCCCAGGCGGCCGGGGCGCGGGCCACGGCGTGGCTGCTCGCCGGCCTTCCCGTTGGCGGCATCGCGCTCGGGTTCGGGATCGGCGTCGACCCGGTCGACGTGCTGCTGCACACCCCGGTCGGGGCGGCCTGCGCGGCGGGTGCGATCGCACTCCAGACCGCCGGCCTCGCGTGGGCCGATCGGCTCACCGGCACCGCGCCCACAAACACGCGAGGGCCGACCCATGGCGGCTGATGTCCTGATCACCGGCTGCCTGATCGCGGCGGCCGTCGTGGCCGGCGTGACCGGACGGCCCGTACGCCGGAGGCTGGCGGCCCTGTCCGTCCGGGCGCGGCGCCGGCGACCGGCCCCGATCCGGGCCGCCGCCGGGTTGGGCGGCCTCGCGGTCGCGGTCGTCGTCGGCGGGTGGCCCGGCCTGGTGGTGGGCTGCGCGGTCGCGATCGCCTTGGATCGGCTGTTGCGGCGTCTTGAGCCGGCCGAGGTTCGGGCGCGCCGGCTGCGCGAGGTGGCAGACCTTCCGCTGGCCGCCGACCTGATGGCGGCCGGGCTGCGCGCGGGCGCGCCGGTCGACCGTGCCGCCGCGGCGGTTGCCGAGGCGATCGGCGGTCCGCTCGGCGAGCGCCTGGTACGCGTGGCGAGGTCGCTGCGGCTCGGGGCAGAGCCGGAAGAGGCGTGGGTCCACGTGCGGGGCGTCGCGGGCGCCGAACGCATGGCACGGGCGGCGGTGCGGTCCAGTGCGAGCGGTGCCGCGCTGGCGGGTTCGTTCGTGCGGCTCGCGGACGATCTGCGCGCCGACCGTGCGGTGGCTACCGAGGCGGCCGCGCGCCGCGCGGGTGTGCTGATCGTGCTGCCGCTCGGGCTGTGCTTCCTGCCCGCCTTCATTCTTGCCGGCCTGGTGCCGGTGATCGTCGCCGTGCTCGGCGACGTGTTGTGAACACCGTGCGAGGAGAGGGGAATCGTCGTGCGCAAGCTGATCGCCCGGCTGTGGGGAGCGGGGCAACGGGGAATGGCGGCGCGAGGGCGGCGGCTGCCGGCTGACGCGGGAATGAACACGGCCGAGTACGCCGTCGGGACGCTCGCGGCGGTGGCCTTCGCCGGCGTCCTGATGAAGGTGCTGATGAGCGACCCGGTGCAGGGGGCGCTCACCGGCATCATCACCAAGGCGCTGAATTGAGCCGCGACCGTGGATCGTTCACCGCCGAGCTCGCGGCTGGGCTGCCGGCATTGATGCTGCTGCTTTTCGCCGGGCTCACCGCGGTTGGCGCGGTGACGACGAAGGCGCAGTGCGTCGATGCGGCACGGGAGGCGGCGCTGGCCGCCTCCCGGGGCGAGCCTGGCCGCGCGGCCGGCGAGCGGGCGGGGCCGGCGGGCGCCACGGTGTCCGTCACCGTGGACGGCGACACGGTCGTGGCGACCGTGCGGGCGCCGGTGCGAGGGCTCGGCGGGCTGCTGCCCGGCATGACCGTCGCCGCGACCGCGGTCGCGGCCGCCGAGCCCGGTGCGCCGGAGCCAGTCCCATGACCAGCCGCCGAAGACCGGAGCAAGACGCCTGGCAACAACCGACCGGAGCCGGTCCCATGACCGGCCGCCGAAGTCGCCGGAGCAAGACGTCCGGCAGCGACCGGGGAGCCGCCACCATCTGGGTGCTGGCCGTCGCGCTCATGCTGGTGGCGGCCGGCGTGGCCGGTGCGGCCATCGGGGCCGCACGGGTGGCTCGGCACGAGGCCAGGGTCGCCGCCGACTTCGGTGCTTTGGCCGGGGCGATGCGTGTCCTGGAGGGGCCGGAAGCAACATGCGCCCGGGCCGCGGATCTGGTCGCCAGAAACGGCGGCCGGCTAGCGGAGTGCACAGTGGATGGTCTCGACGTGGTCATCGCCGCGGAGGTGACGGTGACGCCGCTGCCTGGGCTCACCCGTACCGCCCGGGCCGCCGCGCGCGCCGGCCCTGTCCGGGTGCCGGGTTGAGCGGAAGCTCTGACCTAGCCGGGCAGGGACGACAGCACGACGTCCAGGACCCGCACCGCGTCGGCCTTGGATAGCGGATTGTTGCCGTTGCCGCACTTTGGGGACTGCACGCAGGACGGGCAGCCCGTCTCGCACGCGCAGTCGGCGATCGCGTCCCGGGTCGCGCGCAGCCACGCCGCGGCCACGCCGTACGCCCGCTCGGCGAACCCGGCCCCGCCCGGGTGCCCGTCGTACACGAAGACCGTGGGTGCGCCGGTGTCCGCGTGCACGGGCGTGGAGATGCCGCCGATGTCCCACCGATCGCACGTCGCCACCAGGGGGAGCAGCCCGATCGCCGCGTGCTCGGCCGCGTGCAGGCCGCCGGGCACGTCGGTCACCCCGGCGGCCTCCAAAGAGGACGCGGAGAGCGTGAACCACACCGCGGTCGTCCGCAGCTCGCGGGTGGGCAGGTCGAGCGGCCAGGTGCCCAGGATCTCGCCCGAGCCGATCCGCCGCCGCTGGTACGACACCACCTGGCTGGTCACGTCGACGTCGCCGAAGAAGAGCCCCACCGGGCCGGCGTCCACATAGGAGCGGACCGACGCCACGGACAGCGCGGTGACGTCCCGGGCGTGGGTGGACCACTCCGGCTCCTCGCGGTGCACCAAGGCCACCGCGTCGTCGAGGTCGAGGTCGTCCACCACGTACGACTCGCCCTGGTGCAGGTAGACCGCCCCGGGATGCACCATGAAGTGCGACGAGCCGGGGTCGACCGTGCCCAGCAGCCGGCCGGTGGCCGACTCGACCACGCACACCGGGGTGCCGCCGGTGCCGCGCAGGTCGACCTCGGGGCGGCCGGGCTGCTTCCAGTACCAGCCGCTCGGGCGCTGCCGCAGCACGCCGGCGGCCACCAGCTTGGCGACCACGCCGGGCGCCGACGGACCGAAGAGGGCCAGGTCGGCCGCCGTCAACGGGGCCTCATAGGCGGCGCTGCACAGCTGCGGGCCCAGCACGTACGGGTTGGCCGGGTCGAGCACCGTCGCCTCGACCGGCCGTCCGAAGAGCGCGTCCGGATGGTGCACCAGGTACGTGTCCAGCGGGTCGTCGCGGGCCACCAGCACTGCCAGGGCCTCGCGCCCGGTGCGCCCCGCCCGCCCGGCCTGCTGCCACAGCGACGCGCGGGTGCCCGGCCAGCCGCAGATCACCACCGCGTCCAGGCCGACGAGGTCGACGCCCAGTTCCAGCGCGTTGGTCGATGCCAGCCCCAGCAGCTCGCCGGACAGCAGCGCGGTCTCCAGCGACCGCCGCTCCTCGCGCAGGTAGCCGCCGCGGTACGCGGCCACCCGCGCGCCGAGCCCGGGGACGGCCTCGTCGAGCGAGCGGCGGGCCATCGTGGCCACGACCTCGGCGCCGCGCCGGGACCGGACGAACGTCAGCGTGCGTACCCCGTTGACCACCGCGTCGGCGAGCAGGTCGGCGCTTTCCCGCAGCGCCGACCGCCGCACGGGTTGGGCGTCCTCGGAAGGCGAAAGCGCGGGCTGTAGCGGCGGCTCCCACAGCGCGAACGTCACCCCGCCGCGCGGCGACGCGTCGTCGGTGACGGCCGTGACGGGCAGCCCGATCAGCCGCTCGGCCGCCGCGCCCGGGTCGCCCGACGTCGCCGAGGCCAAGACAAACACGGGGGTACGACCGTAACGGGCGGCCGCGCGGCGAAGGCGGCGTAGCACGTGGGCGACGTGGGAGCCGAACACCCCGCGGTACGTGTGGCACTCGTCGATCACCACGTACGCCAGGCGGCGCAGGAACGTCGACCACGCCGCGTGACCGGGCAGGACGCCGTGGTGCAGCATGTCCGGGTTGGTGAGCACGAAACGGGAGTGCTGCCGGATCCACTCCCGCTCCTCGCGCGGCGTGTCACCGTCGTAACACGCTGGGCGTACCCCATCGAGGTCCAGAGCCGCGACGGCGCGTAACTGGTCGGCGGCGAGCGCCTTGGTCGGCGCCAGGTAGAGCGCGGTGGCGCGCGGGTCGGCCAGCAGCGTGGCCAGCGCCGGGAGCTGGTAGGCCAGGGACTTGCCGGACGCGGTGCCGGTGGCGACGACGACGTGCTGGCCGGCGTACGCGAGGGCGGCGGCCTCGGCCTGGTGCCGCCAGGGCGCCGCGACCCCGCGCTCGGCGAGCGCCGCCCGCAGCGGGCCGGGCACCCAGTCCGGCCAGGGCGCGGTCTGGCCGAGCCGGTGCGGCACTCGCTCGACGTGGGTGACGGAGTCGGAGCGCAGGCGCCGAAGGAACTCAGCCGGCTCGGCGACGGTCGTCACGCCCTGCACTCTCGCACTGGTGTGCGGAAAACCCAAACAGGCGAGTGTGCCTAAACGCGAACGCGCTGGCCGGGCGGCACACCGCGCGGGGCGTGTCGATGGTTAGATGCCGGGAGAAGGACGGTAGGAGGAGAACCCGATGGAGCTCTCGCTTGCGACCCGCACCGTCGCGGACCACACGGTGCTGGAGGTCGGTGGCGAGGTCGACGTCTACACCGCGCCGCGGCTGCGGGAGCGGCTCGTCGAGCTGATCGATGGTGGTGCGCGCCGCGTCGTCGTCGACCTCAACCGCGTCGACTTCCTCGACTCCACCGGCCTGGGGGTCCTGGTCGGCGCGCAAAAGCGGCTGCGCCCGGTCGGCGGCACCCTCATGCTGGTCTGCACCAAGGAGCCGTTGCTCAAGATCTTCCGGATTACCGCCCTGGACCAGTGGTTTCCCTTGCACCCGTCGGTGGAGGCGGCGACGGACGCGTCCGGCCCGACCGCGTGATGTCGACGGTGCGGCTCGCGTTCTCGCCTGCGCCGGTGCATGTCCGAACTGCCCGGCTGGTCGGCGTTGCGGTGGCCCGGCGCGCCGGGGTCGCCGAGGAGTTGCTGGACGAGGTGCGGCTGGCCATCGGCGAGGCGTGCACCCGGGCGGTGGCCCTGCACCAGCAGTACGGCCTGCCCGACCTGGTGCAGATGGAGATGAGCGACGACGAGCGGTACACCGTACGGGTGATCGACCGGGCGCCGATCGAGGCGGGGCTCGGGCTGACCGCCCTGCCGCCGGACGAGTTGGCCAACGAGGCGCTGACCGACGAGGCCCTCACGGTAGGTGTCGGATTTGCGCTGCTTGCCGGGTTCGTCGATGATCTACAGGTGCGCCCCGTAGAGGTCGGGATCGGCACCGAGGTGCGCATGGTGTGGCCCGTCGGCCCGTAACGGGCTAACACAGCGGCGGACATCACCGTCACACAGCCGGTGGGCGGTGTGACCATGAACACGGTGTGCCGCTACAGTACGCGGGTTATCTGCAAGAACCCCAGGTGCGCGGGCACCTGGGGGTCGGTTTGCTCCATCGCGGGCGCTACGCCGGTTCGTCCGCCGGCGGGCGAGAATCGCAACGGCACAGGAGGACATAGATGTCCCGGACCTTGGCCGCCGAGGGCGGCGGGTTGTCCATCACCGGTTCGAACCTTACGTACGTCATCATCGCGGCAGTGATCGCGCTGGTGGCGCTCGGCTTCGCGGCCGCCCTGGTCAGGGCCGTGCTGGCGACCGGTAAGGGCACCACCAAAATGCAGGAGATCGCCGGCGCCGTGCAGGAGGGCGCGTCGGCATACCTGCTCCGCCAGTTCAGGACCCTCGGCGTCTTTGTCGTCATCGCGGTCGTGCTTCTCTTCGTGTTGCCGGTGCACGGCGACAGCGACAACGAGACCATGGTCAAGATCGGCCGGTCGGCCTTCTTCGTGGTGGGCGCCCTGTTCAGCGCGTTCATCGGCGGCGCCGGCATGGCCCTGGCGACCCGGGCCAACCTCCGGGTGGCGGCCGCGGCGCGGGCCAGCGAGGGTGGCCGCGAGGCGGCCATGCAGATCGCGTTCCGCACCGGTGGGGTGGTCGGCTTCCTGACCGTGGGCTTGGGCCTGTTCGGCGCCTGCCTGGTCGTGCTGCTGTACGAGGGCGACGCGCCTACGGTGCTGGAGGGCTTCGGCTTCGGCGCGGCGCTGCTGGCCATGTTCATGCGGGTCGGCGGCGGCATCTTCACCAAGGCCGCGGACGTCGGCGCCGACCTGGTCGGCAAGGTCGAGCAGGGCATCCCGAGGACGACCCGCGCAACGCCGCCACCATCGCCGACAACGTCGGTGACAACGTGGGTGACTGCGCCGGCATGGCCGCCGACCTGTTCGAGTCGTACGCGGTGACGCTGGTGGCCGCGCTGATCCTGGGCCGCGCCGCGTTCGGCGAGGACGGCCTGGTCTTCCCTCTGATCGTCTCCGGCATCGGGGCGATCATCGCGATCATCGGGGTGTTCATCACCCGGCTGCGCGCCTCGGACCGTAGCGGCCTGACCGCGATCAACCGGGCCTTCTACATCTCCGCCGCCATCTCCGCCGTCCTGGTGGCCATCGCGGCGTTCGCGTACCTGCCGTCCGACTTCGCCGACTTCGGCGGCGGCGTGCCGGACCTCGACGGCAGCCCCGAGCTGGTGGCGATCGGCGCGGTCGTGATCGGCATCGTGCTGGCCGCCGCGATCCAGGCGCTGACCGGGTACTTCACCGAGACCAACCGGCGACCGGTGCGGGACATCGGCAAGACCTCGGAGACCGGCGCGGCCACCGTCATCCTCGCCGGCATCAGCGTCGGCCTGGAGTCCGCGGTGTACTCGGCGCTGCTCATCGGCGCCGGCGTCTTCGGCGCGTTCCTGCTGGGTGGCGGCTCGATCACGCTGTCGCTCTTCGCGGTCGCGCTGGCCGGCACCGGCCTGCTCACCACGGTCGGCGTGATCGTCGCGATGGACACGTTCGGGCCGATCTCGGACAACGCGCAGGGCATCGCCGAGATGTCCGGCGACATCGACGAGCAGGGCGCCCGCACGCTCACCGAGCTCGACGCGGTCGGCAACACCACCAAGGCGATCACCAAGGGCATCGCGATCGCGACCGCCGTGCTGGCCGCGACCGCCCTGTTCGGGTCGTACCAGGACACGGTGGTGGGTTCGCTGGCCGAAGCCGGCTCGGACCTGTCCATCGACGAGTTGCTGAACGTCGCCAACCCGCGCAACCTGGTCGGCCTGATCATCGGCGCCGCGGTCGTGTTCCTCTTCTCGGGGCTGGCCATCAACGCGGTGTCGCGTTCGGCCGGTGCCGTGGTGATGGAGGTTCGCCGCCAGTTCCGCGAGTTCCCCGGGATCATGGACGGCACCCAGCGGCCCGAGTACGGCAAGGTGGTCGACATCTGCACCCGGGACGCCCAGCGCGAGCTGCTGACCCCGGGCCTGCTGGCCATCCTGGCGCCGATCGCGGTCGGCTTCGGGCTGGGCGCCGGCGCGCTCGCGGCGTACCTGGCGGGCGCGATCGGGACCGGCGTGCTGATGGCCGTCTTCCTGGCCAACTCGGGCGGTGCCTGGGACAACGCCAAGAAGCTGGTCGAGGATGGCGCGCACGGCGGCAAGGGCTCGGACGCGCACGCCGCGACGGTCATCGGCGACACGGTGGGTGACCCGTTCAAGGACACCGCCGGCCCGGCGATCAACCCGCTGCTCAAGGTGATGAACCTGGTGTCGCTGCTGATCGCACCGGCCGTCGTGACGTACAGCATCGGCAACGACCAGAACGACGGGCTGCGGATCGCCATCGCGGTGGTGTCGGTCGCGATCATCGTGGCGGCTGTGGCGATTACCAAGCGCAAGCCGATCGCGATGGGCGACGGCGGTGCCGACTCGGGAAAAGCCGGTGACGAACTGCCGGAACACGAACACGTAAACGCCTAGCCGCTAGGCGGTGAGGGCCCCCTGCTTGTGTTAGCAGGGGGCCCTTCCTATGCAAAAAGCGATAACAAGGTGCCCTTCCTTAACCGCTACGCTGCAACGCATGCGTACGCCCCGCGCGGTTTTCGTCGTCCTCGCGACGGTGTTCGCGCTCCTGGTCGGGGGCTGCGCCGGCGGGCCGACCCCCGGGTCTGGGCGGCGTCGGTCTGCACAGCCCTGAGCCCGTGGCGCACCGAGATCGGCACGCTGACCACCCGCACCCAGCAGCAGATGACCGCCAAGACCACACCCGCGCAGGCGAAGGAGAACCTGGTACGCCTCCTCGGCGGCGCCGAGTCGGCCAGCGAGACCGCCCGGGAGCAGGTCCAGAAGGCCGGTGTGCCCGATGTCGACGGCGGGGAGTCGGTCGCCAAGGGCTTCCTCCGCTCGCTGACCGCCGTTCGCGACGCGTACGGGAAGGCCAAGCAGGGCATCGAGCAGCTGGACGCCGGCCAGGCCGACCCGTTCTACGACGGCGTCCAGTCGGTCATGAACACGCTGACCAGCGAGTACAACCGCAGCGCGCTGGACACGAGCGCGCTGGATTCGGAGGAGCTGAAGCAGGCGTTCGACGAGGTCCCGGAGTGTCGCTGACGCCGCCCGCGCGTGAGCCCACCCGGCGGCAGCTCTCGCTCTTCGGGGTGGAGGCGCACGACCCGTCCGCGGCCGACCTGGCGGGGCTGCTGGCCGGCACCGGTCAGGTGGTCCGGATGGGCGGCACGGCGCGCGTGTCGATCGTCGTGGACCGCGCCTGGCGCGTACACGTGCTCATCGCGGAGCTGGCGTTGCGCGGCCTGCAGGCGACGTGGGAGCTGGACACCGTCGAGGGGCATATTTCGGTCCGGACGGCGTACGCGACGACGCTGGCGCGCCTGGGGGCGGCCTGGCTGCCGGCCGCGGTGAAGCGCCCGCCGCCGGGTTTCCACCTCAACGGGCCGCGCCTGCGGCTGTGGGCAGCCGCCGGGGGCGGTCCGGACCAGCACGGGTACGTCCTGCGCCTCGGGCCGGCCGACGATGGCTGCTGGGAGCCGGTGGGAGCGGCGCTGGCGGCGGTGGGCCTGCCGGCCGTGCTGCTGGGTCCCCGGGCCGGTGGGCCCGCGTACCGGATCACCGGCCGGCGGCGGCTGAGCCGTCTCGCGGAGCTTGTCGGGGACCGCCCGGCGGCCGCGCCGCAGGCGGAATGGCCCGCGTGATTCATGTTCACGACTGTGTCGGTGGGGTACGTCCGGTGCGGTGGGCGACGTCACCATTGCAGTTCGGTGTACCGTGTCGCCGTCTGGTCCGCGCAACCGCCGGGCGGACGGCGCGTTACGTTGGACATCTGCCTCTCGGTTCTGGTACCCGACTGAGGCAGACCCGAGAGCCAAGGTCAGGAGAGAAGTGCCGAGCAACGCCAGCAGCCGTCTGGTCATCGTCGAGTCACCGGCGAAGGCCAAGACGATCTCGGGCTATCTAGGCCCGGGATACGTCGTGGAGGCAAGCCTGGGCCACGTGCGTGACCTGCCGCGCAACGCCGCCGACGTGCCGGCGTCGCACAAGGGGGAAGCCTGGGCCCGGCTCGGTGTCGACGTCGACAACGGCTTCGCCGCCCTCTACGTCGTCTCACCCGACCGCAGGGATCAGATCCGCAAGCTCCGCTCGCTGGTCAAGGAGGTCGACGAGGTCTTCCTCGCCACCGATGAGGACCGCGAGGGCGAGGCCATCGCCTGGCACCTGGTCGAGACGTTGAAGCCCAAAGTGCCGGTCCGCCGGATGGTCTTCCACGAGATCACCAAGCCGGCCATCCAGGCCGCGATCGCCAGCCCGCGCGACATCGACCGGGACCTGGTCGACGCGCAGGAGGCGCGCCGCATCCTCGACCGCCTTTACGGGTACGAGGTGTCGCCCGTCCTGTGGAAGAAGGTCATGCCGCGGCTGTCGGCGGGCCGGGTCCAGTCGGTCGCCACCCGGATCGTGGTGGAGCGCGAGCGGCAGCGGATGGCGTTCCGCACCGCGGAGTACTGGGACGTGGCCGCCACCCTGGCCGTCCAGGGGCAGGTCGACGGCCCGCGCTCGTTCGGCGCCACGCTGGTCGCCCTCGATGGCGACCGGATCGCCACGGGCAAGGACTTCGAGCCCACGACGGGCAAGGTGAAGCCCGGCGCCGGGGTCGTGCACCTGGACGCTGACGGCGCCCGTGGCCTGGCCGCCCGCCTCGACGGGCGGCCGTTCACTGTGACCCGGGTCGAGGAAAAGCCGTACCGTCGCAAGCCGTATGCGCCGTTCATCACCTCCACGCTGCAGCAGGAGGCGGCCCGCAAGCTGCGTACTTCGTCACAGCAGACGATGCGGATCGCGCAGCGACTGTACGAAAACGGCTATATCACCTATATGCGTACGGACTCGGTCAATCTGTCCGAGACCGCCCTCACCGCGGCGCGCCGCCAGATCGCCGAGCTGTACGGCGAGCGCAACGTCCCGCCGCAGCCCCGCCGCTACACCGGCAAGGTCAAGAACGCCCAGGAGGCGCACGAGGCCATCCGCCCCGCGGGTGACAACTTCCGGACACCCGGCGAGGTGGCCAAGGAGCTGTCGGCCGAGGAGTTCAAGCTCTACGAGCTGATCTGGCGCCGCACGATCGCGTCCCAGATGACCGACGCCGTCGGTTCGTCGGTGTCGGTGCGGATCCGGGCCGTCTCGACCGCCGGCGAAGAGGCCGACTTCGGCGCGACCGGCAAGACCATCACCGACCCGGGCTTCCTGCGGGCGTACGTCGAGTCCTCCGACGACGAGAACGCCGAGGCCGACGACCAGGAGCGGCGCCTGCCCAACCTGGTCAAGGACCAGCCGCTCACCGCCGAGGAGCTGGCCGCCGTCGGGCACACCACCCAGCCGCCGTCGCGCTACACCGAGGCGTCGCTGGTCAAGCAGCTTGAGGAGCTGGGCATCGGGCGCCCGTCGACGTACGCGTCGATCATGGCGACGATCCAGGACCGGGGGTACGTCGTCAAGCGCGGCCAGGCGCTGATCCCGTCGTTCCTGGCGTTCGCGGTCGTGGGGCTGCTGGAGCAGCACTACCCGCGGCTCGTCGACTACAACTTCACCGCCGCGATGGAAAACGAGCTGGACGAGATCGCGTCCGGCGACGCCCAGGCTGTCGACTTCCTGACGTCGTTCTACTTCGGCGCGCCGGTCGGCGACGACGGGTCGATCGCCCGGTCGGGCGGCCTGAAGAAGATGGTTACCGAGAACCTCGGCGACATCGACGCGCGCAGCGTCAACTCGATCCCGCTCTTCCGCGACGACGACGGCCGCGACGTGGTCGTCCGGGTCGGCCGCTACGGGCCGTACCTGCAACGGACGTTGCCCGACGCCGAGCCGTCCGAGAACGGCGACGACCGGGTC
Source organism: Phytohabitans rumicis (assembly GCF_011764445.1). NCBI lineage: Bacteria > Bacillati > Actinomycetota > Actinomycetes > Micromonosporales > Micromonosporaceae > Phytohabitans > Phytohabitans rumicis. Next base: position 3,959,046 of record NZ_BLPG01000001.1, on the reverse strand, counting down.
TCCATCCCGGAAGGACTGGCGCCCGACGAGCTGACCGCGGAGAAGGTCGACGAGCTCTTCCTCGGCGGCAGCGGCGAGCGCAAGCTGGGCGAGCACCCGGAGACCGGCGAGCCCGTCGTGCTCAAGTCCGGCCGCTACGGCCCGTACGTGTCGACCGGCGACCGTAACGCCTCGCTGCTGCGCTCCCACGCACCCGAAACGTTGACGCTGGAAGAGGCGCTGAGGCTGCTCACGCTGCCCCGACTGGTCGGCGTCGACCCGGCGGGCCAGGAGGTGTTCGCCGCCGCCGGCCGCTACGGCCCGTACGTCAAGAGGGGCGAGGACTTCCGCTCGCTGGAGACCGAGGAGCAGATCTTCACGGTCTCGCTGGACCAGGCGCTCGCCCTGCTGGCCGCGCCGAAGGCCCGCCAGCGACGGGCCTCCGCCGAGCCGCTCCGGGAGTTGGGCGTCGACCCGCTGACCGACAAGCCGATGACGATCAAAAGCGGTCGCTTCGGCCCGTACGTCACGGACGGCGAGACGAACGCGTCCCTGCGCCGCGACCAGACGCCCGAGTCGCTGACCATCGAGCAGGCGTCGGAGATGCTCGCCGACCGCCGCGCCAAGGGCCCCGCCACGCCGCGCAAGAAGGCGGCGGCGAAGAAGGCGGCCCCGGCCGCGGACGGCGCGACCCCGGCCAAGAAGGCGGCGGCGAAGAAGACCACGGCCGCGAAAAAGACGACCGCTGCCAAGAAGGCAACGCCGGCGAAGAAGGCCGCCCCCCGGAAGGCGGCCCCCAAGAAGCCTTGATCGCGCTATGACTGGGTCGGTGCTAGGTCCCAGGCGTCGTCCGGGGTGCGGAGGACCTTCAGGGCGCAGGCGGCGAAGCCGGCCGCGGTCAGCCCCCAGGCCAGGGCGTCGAGCGCCTGCGCCTGGAGCACGACGTACGCGACGAAGTGCAGGGGCTGCGACACGATCAGCGCGACGCTCGCCCACGCCGGGATGATCCGCCACAGCGCGGCGCCCAGCAGGATCATCCCCACGATGTGGCCCACCACGAAGAGCACGATGCTGATCACGGCGGTCGGGTGTGCGTTCATCGCGTCGATGAAGCCGACCATCTCGCCGCGGTCGTACCCGTCCCGGGCGGCCACGAGGGTGAGCAGGTCGCCGGTCGTGAGCGCGGTGCCCAGGTAGGCGACCAGGTTGACGCCGGCCGCGAGCATCGCCAGCACCGGCCGTCGGCGGCGGGCGAGTCGTACGGCGGCGAGCATGGCCGGCACCATCGTGAGCATCATCAGGCTGCCGAGCCACACCACGGCCTCCTGGGCATCGGGGTGGGCGGCCGCCGCCTGGATCGACCCGGCCGTGTCGGAGGCGGAGAACGATGGCCAGATGCCGCGTAGTACGGCCACGGACAGCGGGGCCACGGGGAGCAGGATCGCGGCGATGAGGCGCCGGGTAGGGCGGGCGTCGCGGGTGGTGGTGGTTGGCGCCGGCAGGGTGACGGTGGACATCGAAGGACCTCCAGTGCTCGGTTGACCCGACCACCATCGGCTCCGGGCGTACCCGCCCGGATCGGGTCGGTGCCCCGCCGTGGCGGGAGCTTGCCCGGGTGGGCCGGGAAGAGTTCCCTATCGGACCGGGCACGCGAACCCCGACGATGGGTGGGTGAAGTCGTCCCGCGTCGCGTACGCCCTCTTCGCGTTCGCCATGGCCGAGGCCGTGGTGGCGGTGGGCGGTGCGTTCGTGGCGGGCATGGGCTGGGCCGACGCGGTCGACTCTTACCTGGTCACGAACACCGCGATGGGCGCCACGGTCCCGGTGTGCGGGGTGCTCATCGCCCGGCACCGGCCGGAGAACCCGATCGGCTGGCTGTTCCTCGCGTTCGGGCTCGCCCACCTGACGACGGCGGCGATGGTGCCGGTCGCCTCGTACGGCGCCGACCACGGCTGGCCGGACGCCGCGCTGCGCGTGTGCGTCACCGTTTTCCAGCTCGCCTGGCCGTTCGGGATCGGCATGTGCCTGGCGCTCGCGCTGCAGCTCTTCCCCACCGGCCGGCCGGTGTCACCGCGCTGGCGGCCGCTGGTGTGGCTGACCGTTGCCACGGGTCTGCTCTTCGTGCTCTGGGTGGGCACAGACCCGGCCGCGCTCGCGCTCGCCGGGCGGGAGGTGACGTCGTACCTCGCGTTCGAGCAGCCGGGCTGGCTGGTGCTGGCGAATCCGCTCAACCTCGTCGTCGACCTGCTGGTCGTCGCGGGCCTGGTGGTCCGGTACGTCCGCGGCGACGATCGGACCCGGCGCCAGCTGCTGTGGCTGGTGCTCGCCGTGATCGCCATGATCGTGATCAACTGGCAGCGCTGGGTGCTCAACGACGAGGGCGGCATCCTGCTGTTGCTGGCCGTGCCGCTCATCCCGGCCGCCGTGACCGTGGCGATCCTGCGCTATGAGCTCCTCGACATCCGGCTGGTCGTTTCCCGCACCGTCCTGTACGGACTGCTGACGCTCGGGGTCGTCGGCGCGTACGCGCTGCTGGTGGCCGTGCTCGACCGGGTGCTTCGGGACGCCGGCGCCCCGGTCGTGGCCACCGTGCTGATCGCGCTGGCCTTCAACCCGGCGCGCCAGCGGCTGCAGCGCGTGGTGGACCGGGCGTTCTACGGGGCGCGGGACGACCCCGTACGGGCGGTGTCCGCCGTGGGGGAGCGCCTGGCCGGGGACGACCTGGGTGGCGTGCTCGACGGGGTCAGGGAAGCGCTGCGGCTGCCGTTCGCGGCCCTGCGGACAGGCGCGGGGGAGCTCGCGGCGAGCGGCACCCCGCCGGAGACCGTCCACACCGTCGCGCTGACGTACCGCGGGGAGCGGGTGGGTGACCTGCTCGTCGGCGTACGCGTGGGCGAGCGGCGGCTGAGCGGCGCGGACCGTGCCGTGCTCGACCTGCTGGCGACCCCGCTGGCCGTGGCGCTGCACGCGACCCGCCTCTCCGACGAGCTGCAGGTTTCCCGCGAGCGGCTGGTGACGGCGACCGAGGAGGAGCGGCGGCGGCTGCACCGGGAGCTGCACGACAGCCTCGGGCCGGCGCTGACGGGGGCCGCGTTCAAGGCGGACGCGGCCGGGAACCTGGCGGCCACCGACCCCGCGCGGGCCGCGCAGCTCAGCTCGGAGCTGGGCACGCAGATCCGGGGCGCGATCGACGACGTGCGGCGCCTGGTGTACGGCCTGCGCCCGCCCGCGCTGGACGAACTGGGCCTGGTCGGGGCGGTACGGCGGCAGGCCGAGCAGCTCACCGGCGACGTCGCCATCGCGGTCGATGCCGTCGAGGCGCTACCGCCGCTGCCCGCCGCCGTCGAGGTGGCCGCCTACCGGATCGCCACCGAGGCGCTGACCAATGTGGTCCGTCACTCGCGTGCCCGCCGCGCGGTGGTGTCGCTGCGCGCCGATCGGGCCGCGCTGCGGGTCTCGGTCACCGACGACGGCGCGCCCAACGGCCCATGGCGGCTCGGCGTGGGCCTGCGGTCGATCGCCGAACGCACCGCCGAACTGGGCGGCGCGTGCGAGGCTGGGCCCACGCCGGATGGCGGCCGGGTCGCCGCCGTACTGCCGCTGGGAGTGGGGACATGACCGTACGCGTCGCGGTGGCCGACGACCATCCCGTGGTGCGCGACGGCCTGCGGGCACTCCTCGCCTCGCTGCCCACCATGGAGCTCGTCGGCGAGGCCACCACCGGGCGCGAGGCGGTCCGGTGCGCGGTGGTGCACCGGCCCGACGTACTCGTGATGGATCTGCGCATGCCTGACCTCGACGGCGCGACGGCCACCGCGGAGATCGCGCGGGTGGCCCCGGACGTGGCGGTCCTGGTGCTGACCATGTTCGACGACGACGAGTCGGTCTTCGCGGCGATGCGCGCCGGGGCCCGCGGCTACCTGGTGAAGGGCGCCTCGCAGGAGGAGATCAGGCGGGCGATCAGCGCGGTGGCGGCCGGCGAGGCGATCTTCGGGCCGGGCGTGGCGCGCCGGGTGCTGAGCTTCTTCGCCGCGCCCCCGCGGGCCGCCGCGCCCGCGTTTCCCGAGCTGACCACGCGGGAGCGGGAGGTGCTCGACCTGATCGCCGCCGGCCTGCCCAACGCGGCCATCGCCACCCGGCTCGGCCTGTCGGTCAAGACGATCGGCAACAACACCTCCGCGATCTTCGCGAAGCTGCAGGTCGCCGGGCGCGCCGAGGCCATCATCCGGGCCCGCGACGCGGGCCTCGGCCGCTAGGGGCCGAGCACCCTTTCCGTGTACGCGTTCGCGAAGACCCGGTTGGGGTCCAGCCGATCGCGTACGGCCAGGAAGTCGTCGAAGTGGGGGTACGCGGGACGCAGCGACTCGGCGTCCCGGTAGTGCAGCTTGCCCCAGTGCGGCCGCCCGCCCAGCGCCTGCGCCACCCGCTCGAATTCCCGGAAGTACGGCTCGTACTCGACGCCGATGAACTGGTGGATCGCGATGTACGCCGACTCGCGCTCGTAGCCATGCGACAGCCAGATGTCGTCCGGCCCGGTGAACCGCACCTCCACCGGAAACAGCACCTTGAACGGGAGTGACTCGATGACGCGGCGCAGCCCCGCGAACGCCTCCGGCAGGGCGGCGCGCGGCACGCCGTACTCCATCTCGGTGAAAAGGACCCGGCGCGGACTGACGAAGGCCGCGTCCGACCGGGCCGTGTAGACCCGGGGCGAGAGCACCCGCGCCTCGGTGCGGGAGATCGTGGGCACGAGGGCCGGCGCCGCCCGGCCGAGCCGGCAGAGGCCGCCGAGCACGGTGTTCTGCAGGAAGTCGTCGTCCCACCAGGCCCGCAGCTTCGACAGTGGACGGTCGTCGGTCGCCACGCGGTTGTTGCGCTTGGTGAGCGTCCGGTCGGTGTACGGCAGCCAGAAGAACTCGAAGTGGTCGTTGTCGTCGATGTGCGCGTCGAGGTCGGCGAGGACCTGGTCGAGCGGCAGCGGGCGCTCGTCCGCGCGCAGCACGAACGCGTCGACGCAGCGCAGCGTGACCTCGGTGATGACGCCGAGCGCGCCGAGGCCCACCTGGGCGGCCTTGAAGACGTCGGCGTGCTCCTTGTCGGAGCAGTGGATCACCTCGCCGGTGCCGGTGACGAGCGTCAGTCCGGCCACGAACGAGGACAGGCAGCCGTACGCCGAGCCGGTGCCGTGAGTGCCGGTGGAGATGGCGCCGGCGACCGTCTGCGCGTCGATGTCGCCCAGGTTGGGCATGGCGAGCCCGTGGGCGGCGACGGCCTGGTTGAGCGCGCGCAGGGGCAGACCGGCGGGCACGGTGACAAGCCCCGCTTCGCGGTCCACCGATAGGGTCGAACGCAGGTCCGACAGATCGAGCCGTACGTCGGCCGCGAGGGCGATGTCGGTGAATGAGTGACCGCTACCGACCGGCTTCATTCGCCTCCCGTTCGTGGCGGCATCTTGTACGGCGGCGGCTACCTCGTCAATGCTGGTAGGGCGGGACACCGCGGCCGGTGTTATCTGCTGGTTGCCGGCCCAGTTCCGCCACGCCACCGTCGCCGCCATCCGATACCTCCCACGAATGCGAGTAATATTCATATCAGGCCCGCGCGATCCGTGTTAAGGGCTCGCTCGTTAACTTGAGTAAGGTTCTCACCGTCGAAAGCCGTCGAAAGGAAGTGGCGACGAGTGTCGACATCAACGGTCACCGGACCGCTACGCCGGGTTCCGGTCCAGGGACGCAGCGTGGCGCGCGTCCAACGGATGCTCGACGCCTGCGCCGAGCTCGTCGACGAGGTGGGCTACGAGGGTCTCACCACGACCCTGCTCGCCGAGCGCGCCGAGGTCGCCATCGGCTCGGTCTACCAGTTCTTCCCGGACAAGCGCGCCATCGTGCAGGCGCTCACCCTGCGCAACATGGAGGCGTACCTGGAGCGGCTCGCCACGAGCTGGTCCAGCGGCTCGTTCGCGTACTGGTGGGACGGCGTCGACGCGGCCATCGACGAGTACATCGCGATGCACCGCTCGGTCCCCGGCTTCCGCACCCTGCACTTCGGTGACGTCGTGGACCTGCACCTGCTGGACGAGCACAGCGACAACAACGCGGTGATCGCCGGGAAGGTCGCGCAGGTGCTGGTCGAGCAGTTCGGGGTGGCCGACACGCGCCAGTTCAAGTTCGCCCTGGAGATCGCCGTGGAGGCGGCCGACGCACTCATCAAGCTCGCGTTCCGGCGCGACCCGGACGGCGACGACACCGTGCTGAGCGAGGCCAAGGCCCTGATCCGCGAATACCTCCACCGTCACGTGGACGCCTAGCGGGCTCCGCCCGCTTTGCCGGTGCCGCGGATGCGGCGCCGGCCCGCGGCCCGAGGCCCGCGCGCCGCGTCGATCAAGGACTTCTGCGTCGATCAAGGGCAAACGGCCGTGGATTGGAGATCAAAGCGCGACCGTTTGCCCTTGATCGACGGGCAAGCCCTTGATCGACGCGGCGGACGCGCGAGGCGCGGCGGGCGCGGCCCGGGCGCGCGTGGAGCGCTAGAGGAAGGCGTGGCCCTCGCCGCGGTACGTCGGGACGGTGTCGACTACGCGGTCGCCGTCGACCAGGTGGAGTTCGTTGACGTGTTCGCACAGTTCGCCGGCCTTGGCGTGGCGGAACCAGACCCGGTCGCCGACCCGCAGGACAGCCGCCCCCGGCCCGCGTACGGGGGTTTGCACCTCGCCCGCGCCCTCGGCTCGCACGAGTCGCAGCCCTTCGGGGAGCCACGGGACCGGCTGGCGGTTGTTCACCGATTGGCCGGAGGCGATCCACCCGCCGCCCGAGACGGTGGCGAGACTCGCGGTCGGCCGGCGTACGACCGCGAGCGCGAAGAACGCCGCCGGCGCCGGGTGCCACGACCGGTACTCGTCGAAGAGGGCCGGGCCGTACAGGCCGGAGCCGGCAGTGACCTCGGTCACGGCGGGGTCCGCCACGGTGGCCGCCACGCTGCCCGTACCGCCGCTGTTGAAGAACTCCACGTCGGCGTGTTCGCGTACGGCGGCGAGCGCCTGGCCGCGGCGGCTCAGCAGGTCGAGGTACGACCGGCGTTGCATCGCGCGGATGGCCGCCCCCCGGAGCGCCTGGCGCGGCGGCGCGTCGCCCAGCCCGGCGATCTGCGCGTCGTACGCCATGAGCCCGACCAGGCGAAACCCGCGGCGGCCGGCGATGGTCGCGGCCAGGGCGCCCACGGCGGCCGGCGAGTGCAGCGGCGAGCGGCGCACTCCGATGTGCACGCCGAACGGCCGCCACGATCCGTCGAGTTCCAGGCAGAGGCGGAGCTCGGCGCGGTGGTCGGGCGGGGCCGCGGAGTCGATCAGGTCGAGCTGGGCCGGCGCGTCCACCATCAGGGTGATGGCCGCGGCGAGGTCGGCGTCGGCGGCCAGCTCGCGCAGCGCGCCCCGGTCCGCGGTCGGGTACGCGACCAGCGCGTCCGTGGTCACGCCGGACCGCATCAGCCAGATGGCCTCGGCCAGGGTGAACGACATGACGCCGTGCCAGCCGGGTGTGGCGAGCGCGCGGGTCACCAGCGCCCGGCAGCGCACCGACTTGCTGGCGACGCGTACGGGCTTGCCGGCGGCGCGCCGGACGATCGAGGCCGCGTTCGCGTCGAAGGCGGCGACGTCCACGACCGCGAATGGCGGGTCGAAGTCCGCGGTGGCCTTGTCGAGTCGCTCGCGGAGGGCGTCGCGTTCGGTCGTCACGTGAGCACGCTAACCGCTCCCGGGTTGAATGCGAAACTCCTTCGCGTCCGCGTACTCCCGTGGCGGGACCAGGGAGGTCATACCGCGCGTTTAGAGTGTGATCGGTAAGCCCGCAGGCGGAGGGACAACGGTCATCGACGCGAATCCCCGCGACGAAGGCGCCGACGGACGCAAAGGGACGTCGTCGGCGAGTTCGTCGTCCGCCCAGGTCGATCTGTCCGGCTTCAAGGCGCTCCGATCCGTTCTACGGATCCGGCCGTTTCGCCGGTTGTGGGTCGTCACGGGCGTCGCGTCCCTCGGTGACTGGCTCGGCCTGCTGGCCACCGCCACGTTCGCGTCCGCGCAGGTCAGTGGCGACGCGGCGAAGGGTCTCGCCTTCGGCTCGGTAATCGCCGTACGGCTGCTGCCCGCGCTCATTCTCGGCCCGTTCGCCGGCGTGATGGCCGATCGGTTCGACCGGCGCCTCACGATGGTCATCTGCGACCTGTTGCGTTTCGTGCTCTTCGCCTCGATCCCGATCGTCGCGCTCTTCTCGGAAAATGCGGGAATTACGGTCGGCTGGGCCGCCATCGCCACATTCTTCATCGAGACCGTCACGTTGATGTGGATACCGGCCAAAGAGGCCGCGGTCCCCAACCTCATTCCCAAGTCCCGGCTGGAGATCGCCAACCAGCTCACCCTGATCACCACGTACGGCCTCACGCCGGTCCTCGCCGGTCTCGGCATCGCCGCGCTGGACCGGATCCTGCGCACGGCCAACACGACGCCACCGGAGTGGGCCGAGGCGGCCAACCTGGCGCTCTACTTCAACGCGCTGTCGCGGCTCGCCATGGCCCTGGTCGTGTACTTCGGCATCAAGGAGATCAGCGGCCGGCAAGGCCAGCACAAGGACGTCCAGCAGAGCATGATGCGGCAGTTCCTCGACGGCTGGAAGTACGTCGGGAAGACCCCGCTCGTCCGCGGGCTGGTGCTGGGCATCCTGGGCGCGTTCGCGGGCGGCGGCATCGTCATCGGCACCGCGCAGTTCTTCGCCCGCTCGCTCAACGCCGGTGACGCCGCGTTCTACCTGCTCTTCGGCACGCTCTTCGTCGGGTTGGGCGTCGGTATCGGGCTGGGCCCGACGGTGGTGCGCGACCTGTCCCGGCGGCGCTGGTTCGGCATGAGCATCGTGCTCGCCGGCTCCTCGGTGCTCGTCCTGGCGGCCTCGATCCACCTGACCATGGCGGTCCTCGGTGCGCTGCTGGTCGGCGCCGGCGCCGGGATGGCGTTCCTGTCCGGGGTCACCCTGCTCGGCGGCGAGGTCGGTGACGACGTGCGCGGCCGGGTGTTCGCGTTCGTGCAGACCGCGGTGCGGGTCGTGCTGATGCTGGCCATCGCGCTCTCGTCCAGCCTGGTCGGCCTCGGTGGCTCGCGCGAGCTCAACATCGCCGACCTCGGCATCTCCATCTCCTCGACGCGGCTGCTGCTGCTCGCCGCCGGCCTGTTCGGCATCTTCACCGGGATCAGCGCGTTCCGGCAGATGGACGACAAGCCGGGCGTGCCGGTGCTGCCCGACCTGTGGGGGTCCATCCGCGGCCGGCCGCTGTCGGCGGGCGAGCGGTTCGTCGGGCGGGGCACGTTCGTGGTCTTCGAGGGCGGCGAGGGGGCCGGCAAGTCCACCCAGGTCACCGCGCTCGCCGACGCGTTGCGGGCGCAGGGGCGCGACGTGGTGGTCACCCGGGAGCCGGGCGCCACCGAGGTCGGCAAGCGCATCCGCAGTCTCGTGCTGGGCCACCAGGGCGGCCTCTCGGCGCGCGCCGAGGCGCTGCTCTACGCCGCCGACCGGGCCGACCACGTGGCCTCCGTCGTACGGCCGGCGCTGGCCCGGGGGCGGTGGTCATCAGCGACCGGTACGTCGACTCGTCCCTGGCGTACCAGGGTGCCGGCCGGACCCTCCCGGTCGAGGAGGTCTCCTGGCTGTCGTCGTGGGCGACCGGCGGGCTCAAGCCCGACCTGGTCGTGCTGCTCGACATCACGCCGGACGTCGGGCTGGGCCGGGTGGTCAGCCGCGGCGCGGGCACCGATCGGCTGGAGAGCGAGTCGGTGCCCTTCCACGAGCGGGTGCGGTGGGCCTTCCTCGACCTGGCCGGCGCCGACCCGAAGCGCTACCTGGTGCTCGACGCGACCCGTCCGGCCGACGAGATCACCACCGCCGTGGTGGAGCGGGTGTCCGGGCTGCTGCCGGACACCGACGAGCAGCCCATGGGCGAGTTATCCGAGGTGCGGGCATGACCGACGTCTTCGCCGACCTGGTCGGCCAGGAGGATGCCGTCCATACGCTGCGCCGGGCCGCGGCGGCCGGCGCGGCCGTCCTGGCGGGCGGGCCGGGCGGCGCCGGGATGACCCACGCGTGGATCTTCACGGGCCCGCCGGGCTCGGGCCGGTCGGTCGCCGCCCGCGCGTTCGCGGCGGCCCTCCAGTGCGTGCACGGCACCGGCTGCGGGGAGTGTCCCGGCTGCCACACCACGTCGACGGGCACGCACGCGGACGTGCGCTTCGTCGTGCCGGAAGGGCTGTCGATCGGCGTCGGCGAGATGCGCGCGCTGGTGCTGCGCGCCGCGAGCACCCCGTCCGGCGGGCGCTGGCAGGTGCTGGTGATCGAAGACGCCGACCGGCTCACCGAGGCCGCCGGCAACGCGCTGCTCAAGGCCATCGAAGAGCCGCCGCCGCGCACGGTCTTCCTGCTGTGTACGCCGTCGACGCACCCCGACGACATCTCCGTCACCATCCGGTCGCGCTGCCGCGTCGTACCCCTGGTGCAGCCCAAGGCAGCCGCGGTCGCCGAGGTGCTGGCCGCCCGCGACGGGGTGGCGGCCGACGTGGCCGCATGGGCCGCCGCGGCCGCCCAGGGCCACGTGGGCCGCGCCAAGCGGTTGGCCCGCGACCCGGAGGCGCGCAAGCGGCGCGAGGCCGTCCTCGCCGTTCCCCGCCGGCTGACCGGCGTCGGCGCGTGCTTCGACGCGGCGTCCGCGCTGATCGAGGCGGCCGAGGCGGAGGCGGAGGCCGCGGTGGCCGAGACCGACGCCGCCGAGCGGTCCGCGCTGGAGACCGCGCTGGGCGCCGGGGGCACCGGCCGGGGCGCGGCCGGCGCCATCCGGGGCGCGGCGGGCCAGCTCAAAGACCTCGAACGCCGGCAGAAGTCGCGCGCCACCCGGGCCCAGCGGGACGCGCTCGACCGCGCGCTGGTCGACCTCGCCGGGTTCTACCGCGACGTGCTGACCGTCAAGCTGGACGCCCCGGTCGCGCCGGTGCACACGGACACGGCGCCGCTGGCGAGCGCCGCGGCCGAGAAGTGGACCGCGGAGAGCACGCTGCGCCGGCTGGAATCCATCCTGGAGTGCCGCGACGCCATCGAGGCCAACGTCAAGCCGCGCATCGCGGTGGAAGCCATGATGCTCGCCCTCTGGCGCGGCTGAACGGGACAGCGCGGTGACCACCGCGTCGGTACCGTCGAACGGTGGCGCGGGAGATAGACGAAGCCTGGGTTGAAGAGGCCATCGAGCGGTACCGGCGGATTTCGGCGCTCCAGGACGAGTTCACCAAGGCGCTGAGCGGGCTGTCGGTGACGGTCCAGTCGCCGGATGGGCTCGTCGAGGTCGACGTCGCCGCGTCCGGGGCGATCACCTCCGTCCGGGTCGTCGGGTCGCTCACCGGACGGTCCAATGTAGAGCTTTCCGGCTCGATCCAGGCGGCCGTGACCGCCGCGGCCGACGCGGCCAGCTGGGCCCGCGACAAGCTGCACGCCGAGATGTTCGGCGACTACCGGCCGCTGCGGGAGGTGTGAGGTGGACTCGCTGCGGCAGCTCGCCGCCCGGTTCGACGGCGCGGCCACCACGCTCACCGGCGCCAGCCACCGGCTCGCCGGCCTGGAGCCGCCGAGTCCCGCGTTCGGGGACGGGGCGCCGGGCCGCCTCGGCGAGCTGGGCCGGGTGCTGCACGGGCAGTGGCTCGGCGCGTTCGGCGCGCGGGCCCGCGAGGCCGCCGCGACCGGCGCGCGGCTGTCCGACGCCGCGAGCGCGCTGCGCGCCGTCGCCGCCGAGTACTCCGATGTGGACGAAGCCGCCCGGCGCCGGCCCGAGGAGGCATGATGGACGCGTTGGACCAGCTCGCGGCCGCCTCCGCCGGGCTGCTCGACCGGGTCGACGGCATCCTGACCGAGGCCGGCGCCCCCGCCGACCACCGGATCTGGGCGCTGCTGCGCCGCCTCGGCGCAATGCCCGCGGACGCGGTCGGCACGGTCGTCGCGCTGCGTCCCGCGCCGCTGGCCGCTGCCGGGCCGCCGCTGCGCACGCTCATCCAGGAGTACGACGAAGCGCGCGCCGCCATCGCGGACGGCGGCTCGTGGGAGGGGGCGGGCGCGGAGGTGTTCGCCGTCCATCGCTCCGCTCTGTCCACCCATCTGGGCGGGCTCACCGCGCGGCTGGCGGCGACGCAGGCGTACACGGAGGCGGTCGCCGACTGGGCCACCCAGAGCCGCCGGTCGCTCGCCCGCGAGCTGGCGGCCGTGCTCGGGTCGACGGAGGCGGTCACGGTCACCACCGAGCCGGTCGGTCCGGCCGCGGCGGTGGCCGCCGCGGAGATCGGCGCGCGGCTGCTCGGGGCGGTCGACGCGGCGTACGAGCGGGTCGAGGCCCTGCTGAGCGGTTGGGCGACCGAGCTGGGCGAGCTGTCCTACCAGGCCCCGGACGCCGGCCCGACGCCGTTCGACCTCACCACCAGGATCGGCCACTGACCGGCCGTACACATGCCAACGGCGTCGCGCTCGTAGGAGCTGCGACGCCGTGGGCCCTTTCCTGCACCCCCGCAGGTCTGTGGACACTCCACTCAACGCTCACCGCGGAAGTTTGTCGTGGGGAACTTCCATGATTCATCCGTAAGGGCGATCGTGAATGGACCGAGTGGCCCACACGAATAGCCCGCCGAGAATGAGTAGCAGCCCGCCCACGCCCGCCGCGAGGAGCACGTTCGCGCCGGTCACGGGCAGTCCGCCGGGATCGCCGGCCGGCGGTTGGGGCGCGTTCGGCCGGTCGATGGGCCGGGGCGCCAACACCATGGCGTCGAGCATGCCGATGGCGAGGTCCACGACGGCCTGCTCACCGTCGCCGTCGGTCGGCCGGGTGACTACCTGTACGCGTAGCGTGGTCGCCTCGGCGCGTACCTCGTCGTCGCGGACCGTCGTATCGACCTCGCCCACGGTCAGCCGGACCAGCGACCCCGCCCCGCCGACCTTGGGCAGCGCCCCGGTGAGCGGTCCGGCCGGGAGTGGCAGGCCGGGCAGGGCCAGCGGGCCGGCCTCCGCCGTCGCGGTCGCGCCGCGCAGCCGTTCCGGCTCCAGGACACCGAGGAGGTCGGCGAGCCCGCCCAGCGGTACGTCGACCGTCTGGCCGGGCGTGTCCAGCCGGCGCTTGCCGATGCCCGGCCTCCAGACCTGCAGGATCGGCGCGGAGTAGGTGACCTTCCTGGCCACGGTCAGCGTCGCCGACCGCAGCACCTTCACGGTGATCTCGCCCGGCGTGCCGGCCAGGATCCGCACCTCGGTGAGCCCGGCCGACGCGGTGGCCTCCGGACCGTTGGTGGCGGTGTGCGTTCGCAGGTTCTCCGGCAGCCGTACCAGGGCGGTGCCGGCCGGGCCCGGCAACACCGAGGCGTCGGCGAGCGCCGCGCTTGTCCGGGTCGCGCCGCAGGTGGCGTGCGCGGACAGGTCACCGGTACCGACCGACGCCACCCCGAGATGCTTGTGCACGGCGCGGGCGGTGACCGGTTTCGTGTTGCGTGGTGGCGCGGCCTGGTAGACCGACGCCGATAACGGGCCCGCCGGCAGCGGCACGCCCAGCACCTTGGCGTCCAGGTAGCGGGCGGCCGCGGCGGCGTTGATCGGGCTCTGCTGGCCGGCGCTCGCTCCGCTCGCGCGGGCTCCTGGGCCTTGGAGGCGTCGCCTTCCCTCGTCGCTTCCCTCGTCGCTTCGCTCCTCAGTCCAGACGACGCCGGCCCAGGAGCCGGGCACCACGGCCGACCGGGTGGAGCCGATCCGTACGTCGGCGACCGGCCCCACCGGTACGCCCAGCGGGTGCAGGTCCAGCAGGGCGAGCCGGACGAGTTCGGCGCCGGCGCCGGCGGCGTACCCGATGGGGTTTGTGCAGGGCTCGACCGCGACGGCGGGTGCGGGTCCGGCGGTGAGCACGCCGGCGATCGCGGCGGCGGCGATCCTGAATAGCGGCATGGCGGGCCCAACGAGAGGCTTGGGGGCCGGTTGTGGCGTACGGATAAGTCCCATTCGTACGGACAAGGCGAATTGGGCCTTCAGGCTGACCGGCACTGCGCCGTAGGGTGGGTGCCATGGGGATGCTCTGCGCGGTGAGCTTCAACCGGTACGGCCGGCTCTACTACCTCGATCCCGGTGAGCTGCGGCCCGAGGTTGGCGACCGGGTGCTCGTGCCGACCGACGACGGCACCGAGGTCGCCGAGTGCGTGTGGGCACCGCAGTGGGTCAGCGAGGACACCGACGGCTTTCCCAAGCTGGCCGGCATCGCCACCGATCGCGACCTGCGCCGGGACGAGACGCAGCGCAAGCGCAAGGCCGAGGCGAAGGTGGCCGCCAAGAAGCTCATCCGCGAGCACGGCCTGCCGATGAAGGTGGTCGCGGTCGACCACGTACAAGAGGCCGGCGCGGGGACCAACGGCGCGCGCACGACGATCTACTTCACCGCGCCGCACCGGGTGGACTTCCGATCCCTGGTACGCGACCTCGGGGCCACCCTGCGCTGCCGGGTCGAGCTGCGCCAGCTGTCCGCCCGCGACTCCGCCCGGGTGCAGGGTGGCATCGGTTCGTGCGGGCGTGACCTGTGCTGCGCGACGTTCCTGACGGACTTCGAGCCGGTGACCATCCGGATGGCCAAGGACCAGGATCTCCCGCTCAACCCGCTGCGCATCTCGGGCGCGTGCGGGCGGCTAATGTGCTGTTTGAAGTATGAGCACCCTTTGTACCAAAAATTCCAGGCGTCCGCGCCCGCGGTCGGCACGCGGGTGTCCACGGCGGAGGGTGAGGGCCGCGTGGTCGGCCACAGCGTGCCCCGCGACTCCGTCGTCGTACGGATGGACGCCGACGGGTCGCGGTGCATGTGCAGCCGGGCCTCGGTGTGCGGGCCGCGCAAGGCCCACGACGAGGCGTACGGCGCTTAGCCGGCTTTAGCGGATCTCGATCGGATCCTCGGCGAGGTGGGGGCGTAGCGGCTGCATCGGCTCCACCCAGGGCGCGCCGGGGGCGCCATCCGGGTTGGCCCGCCAGTCGTGGCAGACCCGGTCCACCGCGACCGGGTACAGCGTGAGCGTGCCGTCCGCCGTGATGTGGATGCGCAGGAAGCTCTTCGCGTCCTCGATGCCCTGACCGGCGAAGAGCTCGTTGACGTTGACCCCCATCGAGCCGGCCACGAACAGGTACGCCGCGATGAGCTGGCAGGCGACGAAGCCCGACACCGGGCCGTACAGCACCGCGGCGGCCACCGCCGGCCACGGCCACTCCCAGTCCACGAACGGCAGCTGCAGCCACGCCCAAGTGCCGGCAACGCCCAGCCCGATGTGCGCCAAGCCGTGGGTCACGCCGAGGATCCAGTGCTTGGCGTGCCGCTTGGCACCCGCGCTCGGCGGCTTCGCGAAGAGCACCGCGCCGACCATGATGAACAGCAACATGATCACGAGCGGGATGCTGAAGAGGCGCTGCTCCGTCGCGTCGCTGGTGCGGTGCGCCACCCCGGTCATCGCGAGCATCAGCAGCGTGTGGACGATGCCGAGCATGGTCGCGAACCCGGGGTTGCGGCGCGGCAGGCGACCGAAGATGCCCCGCCCGAACCGGCGGGACTGCTCCGGCTCTGGGTAGCACCCCGCCAACTCGTACGGCTGGCTGCGGCTGGCCCGCCGGGCAAGCGTGTCCGGCGGCGGCACGTTGATCCCGGTGGGCAGCTTGTGCGTCGGGAAGAGGTACGCCCCGCCCCCGCCGCACGTGACGAGCTGCCGCTCGTCGCTCGCGTACCGGGCGTAGTGATGCAGGTCACCCGAGACCATCAGGGGCACCCGGGCACCCGTCGGGGCGATCACCGTGCGGACGAAGTAGTCGACCCCGTCGTACTCGTCGGGGTCCTCGACGGCCTTGACCCACGTCGGCGCCGGCACCACCAGGATCACCTTGTGCTCCGGGCCCAGCCGGCGGGCCGCTTCCTCGAAGTAGATCAGCTGCGGGTCGTCGAGATAGGACCCGGACTGCTGGTCGATGCCGAAGAGCCACCACTTGCCCGGCAGCTCGGTGGCGAAGTAGGACCGGTTCTGCTCGGTGCGCCAGCCGCCGATCGAGCCGTCCTTGCGCCGGGCGAACAGGCGCAGGAACGCGGTCAGCCCGTCGTACCAGTCGTGGTTGCCGGCGATCGCGAAGAGCGTCGGCTGCGGGCCCGCCGCCGGCGAGCTGGGCAGCGCCGCCTGGTAGGGACCCTTGCAGCGGTCTTCGTAGGCCATCCCACTCGCCGTCGGATAGACCTGGTCGCCACCCATGACCAGGACCTGGCCGCGGGGCAGTCGCCGCCCGTCGAGGTCCAGCTCCGGCTGCGCCAGCAGGTACGCCATCGAGTACGTCGCGTCGAAGCCGTCCCCGAGGTCGGCCACGTAGTCCAGCCACAGCTCCCCATCGACGCCCGGCTGCTTGTAGATCTTGCCGGGCAGGGCGCTCTGCAGCTCGCGCTTGTCCAGGTACGCGCCGAACAGCAGGGCGAGCAGCGTACGGAGCCCGGTGCTGAGCAGCAGCAGCGGCGCCAGCCACGGCACCGGCCCCCGCGGGGTGAAGCCGAGCTCAAGGGGATCGAGACTGCGTGGACGGGTGGGATGGCCGGGGGTGTCTTCGGTCACGAATCGGGACACTAGTCGCGCCTGGTGGCGATGCGCTGCCCCCGGCGGCGTGCCGTACACTTGACCACCGTTGCCGCCTTAGCTCAGTCGGCAGAGCGGTTCACTCGTAATGAACAGGTCAACGGTTCGATTCCGTTAGGCGGCTCGGCAACGAATGGGGGTCCAGGTCGTCAGCGCGACCTGGGCCCCCTTTCGTGCGTTACGTTTGGTGCAAAGCGCTCCGGGTACTTGGAGAGTCGCCATGCAGACTCGACTCAAGATCTCTGGCCATCCCGTCCACCCGCTGATGATGACGCTGCCTCTCGGACTCTTCGTGTGCGCGGTGCTCTTCGACCTGGGCGGCGTCGCCGGCAGCCTCGACTTTCTGGGGCAAGTCGGGTATTGGACACTCGTCGCCGGGCTCTTCGCGGCGATGCTCGCCGTGGGCGCCGGCATGATCGATCTGTGGGACGTGCCCGGGGGCGCGGGCAAGCGGCGCGCGGTGGCGTACCAGTTCGCCAACCTCGGGATGGTCGCGCTCTTCGCGATCGCCTGCCTAGGGCGGGTGGATGCGCAGACCCACCCGCCCACGACCGGCCTCTTCCTCGTGGAGCTGCTGGCGCTGGCGGCGGGCGGCTTCGGCGCCTGGCTCGGCGCCACGATGGTGCGCCAGTTCCGCATCGGCGCCGAACCCGACGTGGAGTCCACCACCAGGTTCTTCCCCGCAGACGCCCGCCGTCCCCGTCCGCGCCCTGCCCCGGATGCCTAGGGCACCCTAGATCCGGGCCTGCTGGCGGGCCCGCACAGCGCCGGCCGCAACCAGCGCCACCATGCCGGCCAGGTAGCTCCAGAAGCTGGCGTTGATGAGCTCGTCCGTGCGGACCCAGCTGGGCCAGAGGTAGAAGTTCAGCGGGACGAGGACTAGCGGCAGGACCAGGGCGGCGCCGGCGAGCGTGCCCCGGGCGTCGACCGCCACCCACACCAGGAATCCCGCCATCACCGCGAACGTCGCCCACGGTTGCAGCCCGGTCGTCACCGCGTACGCCGTGGGCAGGAGCACCACGGCCGCCGGGACGGCGAGCAACCACGCCAGGGGGCGCCCCGCGGCGGCCACCTTCCACCGCAGGAGCGGCACCGTCAGCAGCGCGGCGACCGGCAGCGACCACGCTTCGGGGAGGATCAGCGACATGGGCAGCCCGTCCACGATCCAGCTCGGTGACCACCGGTTCACCGTGTACGTGAACTCGCCGGCTACGAAGTCGACATCGGTGTTGTAGCTGAGGATCTCGACGCCCAGCACGACGAATGTGGCGCCCGCGGTGGCCAGCAGACCCCACGCGTACCGCCCGCGCGCGACAGCTAGCAGCGCCGCCACGGCGAGCAGCAGCGCCAGCGGTTTGCCCAGGTTGCCGATGAAGCCCAGTTCGCCGTCTGCGATGGTGTCCGTCACGACCGCGCCGGCCCGAGCCAGGGCTGCCGCGGTGGCGTACGTCAGCAGCAGCAGGACGGCCAGCCGCAGTGCGCCGAGCCACGTCTGGGCCTGCGACCGGCGGCGGTTGCCGCCGGCCCGGACCTGCAGGCCGCGCACGATCAGGGCCACCGCCTCGCGGGCGGTCGGGCGCCGCTGGTCGGGGCCGGCGGCCTCCATCAGCGTGCCGATCATCTCGGCGCCGCGCTCGCTCCGGTAGTCGGCCGGGTACGCCCGCAGCAGCCGCCGGTAGCGCGCCTCCAACGCGTGGCTCATGCCGGCCTCACCGCCCGCACGCGGCTCACCGGGCGCTCCGTCACGACGCGCGCGGCCTGCGCCATCCGGTCAGCCTCCGCGCGGAGCGCGGCGACGCCCTCGACGGTCAGCTCGTAGTAGCGCCGGGCCCGCCCGTTCACGATCTCCTCGTCAACGACCCGGATGAGCCCTTCGGCGGCCAGCCGGTCGAGCGCCGCGTACAGGGTGCCGGCGGCCATGCGTACGCGGCCGCCGGAGAGCCCTTCGGCGCGCTTGATGATGGCGTACCCATGCAGGGCACCGTCCATCAGCGCCGCGAGCGTGAAGTAGGTGGGTTCGCGGATAGTCATGCCGGAAGGATATTAAGTTGATCTAGCTATCGCAAGGCTCACTCGAGGCTCGGTGCCAAGACCTGCGCTCATCGCTCAGTGATGGGGCTTGATGCATCGGCCTGTGATGTGTACGGTGATGCACATGAAGAGGACCACGGTCACCCTCGACGGTGAGGCGGAGTGGTTGGTAGAGGCGAGCGGGGCCGAGACCGCGCTGCGGCAGGTCCTGGAGCAGTGGCTGGCCGAGCATGGCGAGTCGCCCGACGTGTTGCGCAGTGAAGGGGGCGGATCCGCGTGTTGATTCAGGTTGCCGGTGAGGTGCTGCAGGAG
Organism: Phytohabitans rumicis; assembly: GCF_011764445.1. Taxonomy (NCBI): domain Bacteria; kingdom Bacillati; phylum Actinomycetota; class Actinomycetes; order Micromonosporales; family Micromonosporaceae; genus Phytohabitans; species Phytohabitans rumicis. The sequence continues at coordinate 3,940,046 of NZ_BLPG01000001.1, read as the reverse complement.
CGGGCGCTCGACATCGGCTATGCCCGGATGGCGGAGTGGTGGGTCGAGACCGACCACGAGCGCCGCGCGGCGCGCGACCGGTGGGCTCGCCGGGAGGCGCCACGCTGGACGGCTGAGGACACTTCCGCGGATGCCGGGGTGGGGTCGTGACGGAGACGCCGGCGCGGGGGCAGGTCTACTGGGCCGAGGTCGGCGGGATCGGGCGTAAGCCGTGGCTCGTCGTCTCCAACAACCAGCGCAATCGCCATCTGGAGAGCTTTCTGGCGGTGCGGATCACGACGACCGACCGGCATGCCGGCATGCCGACGGTGGTCCGGCTGTCCCAAGACGACCCGCTGGTGGGCTACGTCGTGTGCGACGACCTCGGCCCGGTCTATCGAGACGAGATCGTCAAATCCGCCGGCGCAGTCTCCGGCCGCACGATGCTCGCCGTCAACGACGCGCTCCGGGCGGCGCTGGCCATCTCTACTTGAGCGGGCTCTGCTACTTGAGGACCATCTGGCCGGTGCGCTCGAAGGAGGCGAGGTCGGCGAGCGTCTCAACCACGGTCCGGGAGAGCGGCGTGGGCATCTCGTCGTGGGCGAAGAAGCCCGCGTCGGTTGTCTCGTCGGTCACCCGGGCGAGCTCGCCCGCCCAACGGTCGATCCGAAACGCGACGACGAAGAGCTGGTACGTGTCGGCGTACATGTTGGTGAAGGTGTACCCCGGCCCGGTGTAGAACGCGAAGGGGGTGACCGCAGCAGCCTGCAGGCCGGTCTCCTCGTGGACCTCCCGCACGGCACAGTCGGCGATCGACTCGCCCAGTTCCATGGCGCCGGCCGGCATCGCCCACACCCCGTTGTCGGCCCGCTTGATGAGCAGCACACGACCGCTGTCATCCAGGACGAGGCCGCGGGCGCCCACAAACATCAGGGTGCGGTCGCCGGCAAGAGCGCGCAGCTGGCCAAGATACGAATCCGCCCACGAAATGCTCGCCACCCGCCGATCTTAGATCCTTCCGGAGGTGTGACCTGGGCCACTAGATTCGAGTCATGCGTAGCACGATGATGGACGCCCCGCTGTTGGTGTCGCGGATTCTCGACCATGGCAGCACGGTGCATGGCGCCGCCGACGTGGCCACCTGGACCGGTGAGGGAAGCCGCCGGACGACGTACGCCGAGGTCGGGGTGATGGCCGCGCAACTGGCGCACGCCCTGCGGGACGACCTGGGCGTCACCGGCGACCAGCGCGTGGCCACGTTCATGTGGAACAACGCGGAGCACCTTGCCGCCTACTTCGGGGTGCCGAGCATGGGCGCCGTCCTGCACACGCTGAACCTGCGGCTCTTCCCGGAGCAGCTCATCTACATCGCCAACCACGCCGAAGACAAAGTGGTGATCGTTGACAGCACGCTGATCCCGTTGCTGGCCAAGGTCCTGCCGCAGATGTCCACGGTGGAGCACGTGGTGGTGGTCGGTGGTGGGGACCCCACGCCGCTCGCGGGCGGGCGCGCCGCCGTACACGGGTGGGATGAACTTTTGCGGGACAAGCCGCAGCGCTTCGACTGGCCCGTGCTCGACGAGCGCGTCGCGGCGGCCCTCTGCTACACGTCCGGGACCACCGGCAACCCGAAGGGGTGGCCTACTCGCACCGCTCGATCTGGCTGCACTCCATGCAGGTCTGCGCGCCGGAAGGTTTCGGGCTCAGTCCGGCCGACCGCGAGCTGGCGATCGTGCCGATGTTCCACGCGATGTCGTGGGGGATCCCGTTCGCCGCCTTCATGTCCGGCGCGTCGCTGCTCATGCCGGACCGGTTCCTGCAGGGCGCCCCGATCGCTGCCATGATCGCGGCCGAACGTCCCACCAAGGCCGGCGCGGTGCCCACCATCTGGACCGACCTGCTGTCCCATCTGGACAGTCATGACGTCGATGTCTCCTCGCTCAAAGAGGTCATCGTGGGTGGCTCGGCGTGCCCGCCGGCGCTCATGCACGCCTTCGCCGACCGGTACGGCATCCAGATCATCCACGCGTGGGGCATGACCGAGATGTCGCCTCTTGGCTCTGTCTGCCGCTCGCCTGCGGGCGCGACCGGCGACGACGCCTGGGGATACCGCTACACCCAGGGCCGCGTGCCCGCCGGTGTGGCCGCGCGCATCGTCGGCCCGCTCGGCGAGGAGATGCCCGCCGACGGCAAGTCCGTCGGCGAGCTGGAGGTCCGTGGACCGTGGACCACCGCCCGATACATCGGCGAGGACGTCCCGGACCCGGACAAGTTCCGCGACGGCTGGCTGCGTACGGGCGACGTCGGCACGCTGTCGCCGGACGGCTTCATCACGCTCACCGACCGCGCCAAGGACGTGATCAAGTCGGGCGGGGAGTGGATCTCGTCGGTGGAGCTGGAGAACGCGTTGATGGCCCACCCGGCGGTGCTCGAGGCGTGCGTGGTCGGCGTGCCCGACGAGCGCTGGGACGAGCGCCCGCTGGCGACCGTGGTGCTGCGTGAGGGCGCGGAAGCTTCAGCCGACGAGCTACGCGAGTTCCTGGCCACGAAGGTCGCGAAGTGGCAGTTGCCCGAGCGGTGGGCGTTCATCGACGCGGTGCCGAAGACGAGCGTGGGCAAGTTCGACAAGAAGCGGGTGCGCTCCGAGTACGCCGAGGGCTCCCTCGACGTCACCGAGGTCGAGTAAGGGTCAGGCGGACTTGCGGGCGGTCTTCTTCGCCGGCGCCTTCTTGGCGGTGGTCTTCTTGGCTGCTGTCTTCTTCGCCGGCTCGGCCTTCTTCGCGGCTGCTGTCTTCGTGGCCGGTGCGGCCTTCTTCGCCGCCGGCGCCTTCTTCGCGGGGGCGGCCTTCTTCGCGGAGCGCGCCGACGAGATCGGGGTCGGCTCGCCGGGCTCCTCGCCGCGGGCGGCGCGGGCTCGTTCGACGGACGCCTTCAGGGCGGCCATCAGGTCGACCGCCGCGGCCGGTGCCTCCTCGGGCTCCTCGGGCTGGACGACCTCGCGGCCCTCGACCTTGGCGTCGATGACCTCCTGCAGCGCCTCGCGGTAGTTGTCGGTGTAGTCGGTCGGGTCGAACTCGCCGGCCATCGAGTCGATCAGTGAGCCGGCCATGGCCAGCTCCGGCGGGCGTACCTGGATGTCCTCGTCGAGGAAGCCGAAGTCGGGCTTACGGATCTCGTCGGGCCAGAGCATGGTGTTGAGCAGGAGCACGCCTTCGCGTACGCGCAGGGTGGCGAGCTGCTCGCGCTGGCGCAGGGCCACCTTGACGATCGCGACCCGGTCGGCGTCGGCCAGGGCGTTGCGCAGCAGCACGTACGGCTTGGTGGCCGCGCCCTCGGGCTCCATGAAGTACGCCTTGTTGTAGAGGATCGGGTCGACCTGCTCGGCGGGCACGAACTCCAGCACGTCGATCGCGTGCGAGGTGCTCAGGGGCAGGTCAGCGAAGTCTTCGTCGGTGAGGATGACCATCTCGCCGCCGCCGATGTCGTACCCCTTGGCGATGTCGTCGTAGCCCACCTCCTCGCCGCAGACCGAGCAGGTGCGCTTGTATCGGATGCGGCCGCCGTCTTCCCGGTGGACCTGGTGGAATCGGATGTCTTTCTCCTCGGTCGCCGAATAGAGTTTGACGGCGATCGACACCAGTCCGAACGAAACCGCGCCCTTCCAGATTGCCCGCATGCTCGCTCCCTACCCGTGCTGAGCTGCCCGGAACCCCCGCCGCGCGTCCTGTGCAACAGCCCGGTCACACCAGGATCGCATCGGAATGAACGGGACGCGAGGGCTTCATAGCCGATCTATCGTGGGTTTCGTGCCTGGCGCGCCGCTCAAGCCGATGCTGGCCGTCACCGGGGAGCGGCTTCCAAGCGGCCCCGGCTGGGTTTATGAGTTCAAATGGGACGGCGTACGCGCAATCACCCAAATCGCCCAGGGTAGGGCGCTCATGTGGGCCCGGTCCGGCGCCGAGATCACCGCGGCGTACCCGGAGCTGGCCGCGCTCGGCGGTGCGCTCGACGACGCGGTGCTCGACGGCGAGGTGGTCCTGCTCGACGAGGCCGGCCGGCCGAGTTTCACCGCCCTGGCCGAGCGGATGCACGTGCGCGAGCACGGCCGGGCGGCGCGGCTGGCGGCGAGCATTCCGGTGACGTACATGATCTTTGATCTGCTGCGGCTGCGTGGTGCGGATCTGACCGGTTGGTCCTATGGCGATCGGCGGGCGGCGCTGGAGGCGCTGGGCCTGGCCGGGCCGCGGTGGGCGGTGCCGCCGAGCTTCGCCGACGGGGTGGCGACGTACGCGGCCGCGCAGGAGAACCGGCTGGAGGGCGTGGTCGCGAAGCGGCTCGACTCGATCTACCGGCCCGGCCAGCGGTCGGCCGACTGGATCAAGGTGAAGGCGGACGTCACGGCCGAGTTCGTGGTGGGCGGGTGGCGGCCGGGGGTACGGAAGATCGGCGGGCTGCTGGTGGGGGTGCCGCAGCCGGGTGGGCGGCTGGCGTTTCGGGGACGGGTGGGTGGCGGGATCGGTGCGGCCGCCGAGCGGGCCCTGCTCGCCGAGTTGGAGCCGCGGCGGGACGCGCCGTCGCCGTTCGCCGACGATCTGCCGCGCGAGGATGCCCGTGGCGCGATCTGGGTAAGACCGGAGATCGTGGTGGAGGTGAAGTACGGCCAGCGCACACCGGACGGGCGGCTGCGCTTCCCGAGGTTCTTGCGGCTGCGTCCGGACCTGCGACCGGAGGATGTGACCGATGCCGCGTGAACAGCGTATCCGGGTCGATGTCGACGGCCGTTCCCTCGAACTGTCCAACCTCGACAAGGTGCTCTATCCGGCCGTGGGTTTCACCAAGGCCGAAGTGATCAACTACTACACGCGGGTCGCGCCGGTGTTGTTACCCCATCTGCGCGGCCGTGCCCTGACCCGCAAACGCTATCCCAACGGCGTCGACGGTCAGTCTTTCTTCGAGAAGAACAAACCGCAAGGCACCCCGTCTGGGTGCACGTGGAGACGCTGCCCGTCCCCGGATCCACCATGGACCGGGAGACGATCGACTTCGTCGTCGCCGACGACCTGCCCACGCTGGTGTGGCTGGCCAACCTCGCCGCGCTCGAACTGCACACACCACAGTGGAGGGTAGGTCAGGAACCGGATCTGATGGTGGTCGACCTGGATCCGGGCGCCCCCGCCGGCCTGCGCGAGTGCTGCGCGGTGGCGGTGCAGATGCGCGACCGGCTGGCGCGGGACGGGCTCGCCGCCTATCCGAAGACCTCGGGTAAGAAGGGCATGCAGCTCAGCTGCCCGATCGCGGGGACGCAGCCGGCCGATGACGTGTCGGCGTACGCCAAGCGGATCGCCGAGGAGCTGGAGCGGGCCAGTCCACGGTCGATCACGTCGAAGATGGCCAAGCGCCTGCGGCCGGGAAAAGTGTTCATCGACTGGAGTCAGAACAACGCCGCGAAGACGACGGTTTCGCCGTACTCCCTGCGCGCCCAGCCGCAGCCGACCGTGTCGACGCCGTTGACCTGGGCGGAGGTCGAAGCCGGCGGTGCGCGCGCCTTCACCTCCGACGAGGTGCTCGAACGGATCGACGAGCACGGTGACCTGCTCGAAGACCTGCTGCGGCAAGGCCCCGCGCTCCCGATGAGCACATGACGATTTCGTGGGCGCGGATGGTTGCGCCGCAACAGCATGATGATCATCACCATTGACTGTGGTCCGTTGGCGGGTTTGCCTAGTCCGGCTTGTGAGCAAGTCTCACATTGCGTGTGTGTCCACATCGAACGGATAGGTAAACAATGCGAAAAGCGCGCTCTGGTCGCGTGGGCAGATCGCCCCGCGGCCTAGCGAGGGCCGTGCGGCTGATCGCCCTCGGCACAGCGATTTCCCTGTCAGCCACCTTCCTCGAACCGTCCGCGGCCTCGGCCGCCGTACCAACGAGCCTGCAGGTGGAGCCGCCCAGCACCGAGCGGGCCCGCTTCACCTTCGGGGACGATGAAGGCACCGTCGCGAAGAACACGGCGCCGGACGGTGGTGACGGCACCCTCCAGAATGGAGCGACATTCACCACCGGCTCGCCCTGGCCGAAGCTGAACGTGACCCAGAATGCGTTGCGCCTCGACGGCGTCGACGACGTCATGACGACTCCGGTCGTACTGGCCACGAACCAGTCGTTCACGGTCGCGACGTGGGTCAAGGTGGACAATCCCAAGCGCGCGCAGAGCGTGCTTTCGCAGAGCGGGCCCGGGTCTCCGCGTACGCGTTGAAGACCAACGCCAGCGGGCAGTGGGTCTTCGCGATGCCACGGTCGGACGTGGACGCGCCGACCTGGGACACCGTCACCGGCCCGGCGGCGGTGGCCGGGCTGTGGACCCACGTGGCTGGTGTCTACGACGCGACCGCGGGGCAGATCCGCCTGTACGTCAACGGCGTGAAGGTGGCGACCGCCGCGCACACCACCACCTGGGCCGCCGCCGGTGGCCTGCAGGCCGGACGCGGCTTCGCGGCCGGCAAGGCGGCGGAGTACCTGGCCGGCAACTACGACGAGGTCCACGCCTGGTCCGCGGTGGTCTCCGACGAGGCGCTCGCCGAGTTCGTGGTGCAGCCGAGCATCGCCCGCGCCGACCGGTGCGAGATCGGGCACTGGCTGCACGCGGGCGGGCCGGAGGTGAAGGCGATCGCGAGTACCGCGCTCGCCGGCATCGACCAGGACCGCCGCGTCGCGTACCAGACCCAGGGCGTCGTCCCGCACCAGCTCGACGAGGCGGCCGATCGGGACTTCTCCGCGTACGTCACGCTGCACCAGAACCAGCAGACGCGCTACCAGTCGTGGGAGGCGGTGCTCGACCCGTACACGATCTTCGGGCCGGATCTGGCCGACTTCGATCTGGCGCCCGCATACGGCGACGAGGTCCACAAGTTCCTGATCCAGCGCGGCGACCAGACCTGGAACGACTACCTCGTGCCGCCCGCGCCGCCCAAGCCGAGCCAGGCCGCCCTGGACCGCGCGCTGGCCGTCGCCGCGCAGATGCGGGCCGACGGCGTTCCCGGCGCGCCGGCGGACTGGCAGGTCAAGACCTGGACGGCGAACCGGATCGAGCGGCTCCTGCGCTTCGGTGGTTTCCCGACGGAGACGCCGACGCCGGACTCGCTGGAGTTCCGTACCGAGGTCGAGGCGCTCAAGATCAACTGGTCCGACTGCGACCCGGCCGACCCGGACGGCGCGACCGGTGCGCTGGCCGACGTCACGCTGACCGCCAAGCGCGAGTGGAACGCCGAGCTCGCCGCGCACGCCGCCCCGCGCAACACGATCGTCGCCGCCGAGGTACAGGCGATGAAGGACGTCCGCGCGGCGTCCGAGGCCATGATCGAGGCGCAGGGCCAGGCGTGGGTGGCCGGGCAGCTGCTCAAGTGGCAGAAGTACTGGCTGGCGCAGCCCAAGACCGCCTCGGGCTACCCCACGGCGGCCCAGTTCACCAAGGCCAACACCGACCTGACCACGGCACGCAACCGGATCAACGCCCAGCTCACCATCGCCAAGAACGCGTCGACCTCGGCCGCCGCTCAGGTCACCAAGGTCAACACGGCGCTGCAGCAGGCCAGCACGATCGCGACCACGAACGGCACGCCGCTGTACCGCGGTCTGGCGTACGCGCGGCAGTCGGCGCAGGTGACCAAGGCGTCCGCGGCGGCCGCGCAGGCGGCGGCCAAGGCCATCGAGACCACCCTGAACGCGGCGAAGGCCGCAGGCGCGGACGGCAAGGCGCTCCAGGCGCTGGCCGCCACCCAGCAGGCCGCGCAGCAGGCGGAGTTCCGCCGGGCCGCGGCCGAGGAGGCCGCCGCGCAGGCGAAGGCCGCCGCGCAGGCCGCCGCCGCCCGTGCCGCGCACGCAGCGGAGATGGCCACCAAGGCCAAGAACGACCGGATCAAGGCCGAGCAGGCCGAGGCGGCCGCCAAGGTGGCCGCCGACGGGGCCGCGCAGAAGCGGACCGTCGCCGAGAACGAACGCGACGTCGCCTCGGCCGCCCGGGACCGCGCGGATGCCGAGCGGGCCAAGGCGAACGCGGCCGAGACGCGTGCCCAGCAGGACCAGTCCCGGGCGTCGACAGCCCTGTCCGGGGCCCGGCAGAACGAGGAGACCGCCGCCGACCGGGCGGACGACGCCGAGCAGGCCGAGGAGCGGGCCCGCCAGGCGCGGGACGCAGCGGTGAAGGCGGAGGAGCGCCGGGACGCGTTGACGTCGCGGGCGCGGGCCATGGAGGCGGCTGCGGCTGCCGCCGAGGGCACCGCGGACGCGGGCGAGGCGCGGGCGGCCGCCAACGCCGCCCGGGCCGACGCGAACGCGGCCACCAGCGCGGCGACGTCCGCGCGGAACAACGCCAACCAGGCCACCTCAGCGGCTGTCGCGGCGCGTACCGCCGCCATCGAGGCGGACGGCGCGGCCACCCGGTCGCGGTCCGCGGCGAACGGCGCCCAGTCGGACGCGAACACCGCGCGATCGCAGGCCGCGACCGCACGCTATGCCGCGGCCGACGCCATCGACGCGGCGCTGGCCGCGGCCGAGGACGTGAAGGCCGCCGAGGTGGAGGCCAAGAACGCCCAGGCCGCGGCGCTCACGGCGGCGGTCAACGCGGTCGAGGCCCGCAAGCAGGCCGACATCGCCCAGGCGAGCAGCGCGCGCACCGCCGCCGAGGCGTGGGCGGCTGCGCAGGCGGCCACCGCGGCGACCGCCGCTGCTGTGGAGGCGGTCAAGGCGGGCAAGGAGGCGATCTCCCTCGGTACGCCGTACCGCGACACCGACGCGTCGGCCGGCATGGCCGTACTCGTGGGCAGAACGCCATGACGCTGGCGCAGCAGCAGGCGGAGGCCGCGAAGGTCCGGGCGGCGGAGGCGGCGAAGGCCGCGGCCGCGGCCAAGGAACTGGCCGCCAAGGCCAACGCGGACGCCAAGGCCGCGGCCACGGCTGCCGCCGCGGCGGCGGAAGACGCCGCGAAGGCGATGGAGTCGGTCAAGCAGGCCCGCGCGTCCGCGGCGGCTGCGGCGACCGACGCGGCTGCGGCACAACGGGCCTCAGCCAGTGCCGACGGGTACGCCCAGCGGGCCGTATCCGACGCGTCACGGGCCAACGTGGCGGCGAACACGGCGGCTAGCGAGGCGGCTGCTGCCGACGCGGCGGCCACCGAGGCCGAGAAGGACGCCGCGGCGGCTCGCGCGGCTGCCGACGCGGCGGAGAAGGACGCGTCCACCGCACGTGGCCTCGCGGACCGTGCGGACCAGGAGGCCACCGCGGCCGAGAAGGACGCCGCCAGCGCCCGCGGGCATGCGGACCAGGCGGACCAGGCGGCCACCCGTGCCGAGGAGGAGGCCCGCCGGCTGGAGCAACAGCGGCGTGCCAACGCCCTGCAGGCCGGCTCCGACGCGCCGGGCGGTGGCGGCACCGCCCTGACGGCCGAGGAGGAGGAACTGCTCCGGAAGCACTGTGGGCAGTCCTGTGTGGACGAGTACCGCAAGGCACTCGCCGACGCCAGCAAGACGATCATGCAGTGGATCCAGGAGAACGGCGTCGAGGTCCTGCTCGAGGTCGCCGGGTACACCGACCTGAAGAACTGCTTCACCAAGGGCGACATCGAGGCATGCCTGTGGACCCTGGTGAACGTCGCGTCGCTGCTCGTGGTGATCGGCAAGCTGCCGGCCGTCAGCAAGGCCATCGTCCGGGTCGGCAACGGCATCACCAACTTCCTGGAGGCGTCGGCCGCCGGCAAGAAGACCCTGGACCGGCTCCGCAAGGTCATCGACAAGCTCAAGAAGAACCCGGCCTGCAAGGTCGGCGTCGCGCGGACACTGGCCGCCAGCGCCGAGAACCCCTGCGGCTCGGTCAACCGGAACGCGCTGGCCGACCACGAGTTCGACCAGGCCAACGAGATCGTCGACGAACTCGGCGGGCACTTCGAGGGCCAGACGGTCGGCAACTCGCCGGGCATCGACGGGCACTGGAACGGAAAGCCGACCAGCCTGAAGACCGTCCAGCCCGGCTCGGTGAACAACATCCGGGCGCTCGCGAACGCGATGACCAACGCCAACAAGTCCGCCAGGAAGGCGGAGATCACCGGCGTTATCCTCTTCATCAAGGCGCCCGGGATGGGCAAGGCCGAGGTGGAGACGTGCCTGCGGGCCGCGCAGATCCTGGAGGAGGGCATCATCGCGAAGATCTCGGTGCGTGCCGCCGACGGCTGGGTGCACTTCTAGCGCATGGCCATTGAATGGACGATCGAGTCTGGCTCGGCGGTCTCGCCGGGCCAGCTCGTTCACGCGACGACAAAGCTGCTCGGCGCGGTGCTCGGCACCGCGCCGGACGGCGTACGGGTCGAGGGTGACGCCGACGACCTCACCCTGAGGGCGGCCTTCGGCGAGGCGGAAGGCGTCGCCGAGATCTCCTCGGACTACGAGGTGGACGACCTCTACGTGACCGTGACGGCGTACCGAACCCAACTCTCGGCCGCCGTGGCGCTGGTGACGGCGGTGGCCGTGGCCGAGCTGTCCGGTGGCGAGCTCAGCGGCCCCGGCTTGGCCCGCCGCTACCCCGCGGCCGACCTCAGCCCTTTCATCGAGGACCTACCCGGCGGCCTGGCCGCCCTGGCGACCCGCTTCGGCTGGACCCTTCTCCCGTCGTCGTAGTCCCTCCCTTCCCCCTTCCATTTGCGTCGATCAAGGGCAAACGGTCGTGCTTTGATCTCCAATCCACGGCCGTTTGCCCTTGATCGACGTAGAAGTCCTTGATCGGCGAACGGAATGGTCATCCCCAGTACGAGGGGCGGGTCAGCTTGATGCCGGATGGCGTTATGACCTCGGGCGGGAGTTGGGATTGTCGCAATTTGTCGCGGCCCAGCCAATAGACGGCATCGGCGGTGCGTTTGAGCTCGTCCGAATGGCGCTTCGGTGGGAATATCGCAATTATCTTGCTGCCAGGGCGAATGCGGCGTACCGCGCGGATTGCCGGGCAGAGGTCGCTGTCCGCGGAGACGATCAGCGCGATGTCGAAGCGGTCGAGGGCGGCGTCCTCGACGAGCGCGACGGCGAGGTTGACGTCGGTCTCCTTCTCCTCGTACGTCGTCCAGGTCGCCTGGCACGCGAAGCACCTGCAGGTCTTCTGCTGGAACCGCCCCTCCTGCGTCTCTACCAGAGCGCAGAAGGCGTGGAGCGCCTCGAGGTAGGTGACCTGCCTGCGTCGACCGGCGTCGTGCTCGCGTACCCGCGCCGTGAAGTAGCGCACGAGGTCCAAGCGCTGGCCCGGGCGCAATAGCGTCCTGCCGAGCGCTTCAAGATCGAGCCAGTGAAAGGCGCGACCGAATTGCGCCTTCATGCCGTGGTACAGGTTGAAGCCGTCTACGTACACGCGGACCCGCCGCACCGGTTCTCCTTGCCCCCTGCAGCCGAGCGCTGTAGAGTTACTAGGAACCCCGCCGGAGATAGCATCTCCGGCCCGACGGCCCCCGTATTTGGGGGCCGTCTCTTTATGCACAGAAAATCGTCGGCGCACAACCAGATGCGGCGCTATTGCCCTATTGGGATAACGTGTTGGACAAGTTTGGTTAGTGAGTGATAACTTACTTACGTGCGGATGAGTGCGGACGAGCGGCGCGTTGCGGTGCTCCGGGCGGCCCGGGTGGAGTTCGGCCTGGGCGGCTTCAGCGGCACGTCGACGGATGCGATCGCGCGCCGCGTCGGCGTCTCCCAGCCGTACCTCTTCCGGCTCTTCCCCACCAAGAAGGCGATCTTCCTGGCGACCATCAACGACTGCTTCGACCGGGTCGAGCTGCTCTTCGATGAGGCCGCCGAGGGCCTGACCGGTGAGGAGGCGCTCAAGGCGATGGGTCGCGCGTACAAGTCGCTGCTGGACGACAAGGCCACCCTCCAGGTGCAGCTGCACATGTGGGCGACGGCGTGCCACGACGACGAGGTGCGCGAGCTGGCTCGGCGCCGGGTGGCCGCGCTGTGGGCCCAGGCCACCCGGCTGTCCGGCGAGGATGACCAGCGGATCATGCAGTTTCTGGCGGCCGGCATGCTGCTCAACGTCATGGCGGCGATGGACCTGCCGCGCGTGCGGGAGCAGCTCGGCGAGGCGCTCACGGGGCTCTTCGAGAGGCAGCCATAGGGTGCCTTCTTCGTGCGTGCGGAAGTTAGTGACTGATCACTAAGAGGGGAGAGCCAATGCGGCGGAGTGTATGGACGTTTCTGGTCACGGGTGTAGCCGTGTTCATGGTCGCGATGGACAACCTGATCGTCACCAACGCCCTGCCGGTGATCCGGGTCGACCTCGGCACCGGGCTGGAGGGGCTGGAGTGGACGGTCAACGGCTACACCCTCACGTACGCCGTACTCCTGCTCACGGGTGCGGCGCTCGGAGACCGCTTCGGTCGGCGCAAGGTCTTCGCGATCGGCATCGTGATCTTCACGGTGGCCTCGGCGGCGGCGGCGCTCGCGCCGCACGTCGGCGCCCTGATCGCGGCGCGGGCGGTGCAGGGCGTCGGCGGTGCCATCGTCACGCCGCTGAGCCTGACCCTGCTCGCCGAGGCGGTGCCGGCGGACCGGCGTGGTACGGCGTTCGGCATCTGGGGCGCGATGAGCGGGCTCGGCATCGCTCTCGGGCCGGTGATCGGCGGCGCGGTCGTCGAGCACGCGTCCTGGCAGTGGATCTTCTGGATCAACGTGCCGATCGGGGTGGTGCTGTTGCCGCTCATCCTCGTGCTGCGGGAGAGCCGGGGCGGGGCCGGACGGCTCGATCCGCTCGGTGTCCTGCTGGCCACGGTGGGGCTCTTCGGCATCGTCTTCGGGCTCATCCGCGGCGGCAGTCACGGCTGGACCAGCGCCCCGGTGCTCGCCGGGCTGGTCGGTGGCGGGCTGCTGCTGGTCGCGTTCGTGCGCTGGCAGGCCCGCGCCACCCATCCGATGCTGCCGCTGTCGCTCTTCCGCGGCCGGGGCTTCTCGGTGGCGAACGCGGTCGGCTTCGTCATGGCGTTCGGGATGTTTGGCGCGGTCTTCCTGGGCGCCCAGTTCCTGCAGACCGTGCAGGGCTACTCGCCGCTCGAATCCGGCCTGCGCACCCTGCCGTGGACGGCGGCACCCGCGCTCGTCGCCCCGTTCTCCGGCCTGATCGCGGACCGCATCGGCGCCCGCCGGGTGCTGGCCCTGGCGCTCGCGCTCCAGGGCGTGGGCGTCGGGTGGCTCGCGCTCGTCAGCCGGCCCGACGTGCCGTACCCGGATCTGGTGCCGTCCTTCGTCGTGGCCGGCCTGGGGATGGGGTTGTTCTTCGCGCCGATCGCGCGGACGACGCTGGGCTTCGCCCCGCGCCACCTGGAGGGCGTCGCGTCGGGCACGGCCAACGCCCTGCGCCAGCTCGGGACGGTGCTGGGCATCGCGGTGCTGGGCGCGGTCTTCTCGGCCTTCGGCGGGTACGACAGCCCGCAGCACTTCGTCGACGGCATGCGCGCCGGCCAGGCGGTCGGCGCGGTGGTCCTGCTGGGCGCGGCCGTGCTGGCGATGGCGATCCCGGACGGCGGCGACCAGGAGTCAGGCCAGGACGTCGTCGGCGTCGACGATGGTGTAGGCGTACCCCTGCTCGGCTAGGAAGCGCTGGCGGTGGGCGGCGTACTCGGTGTCGATCGTGTCCCGGGACACCACCGTGTAGAAGTGCGCCTGCCGGCCGTCCGCCTTGGGGCGCAGCACCCGGCCCAGCCGCTGCGCCTCCTCCTGGCGGGAGCCGAACGTGCCGGACACCTGGATCGCCACCGCCGCCTCCGGCAGGTCGATGGAGAAGTTGCCGACCCGCGAGATCACCAGGGTCTTGAGCGCCCCGGACCGGAACTCGTCGAAGAGCCGCTCCCGCTCCTTGTTCGTGGTGGCGCCCTGCACGATGGGCGCGTTCAGCGCCTCGCCGAGCTGGTGCAGCTGGTCGATGTACGCGCCGATCACCAGCACCTGGTCACCCCGGTGCCGCTCGACGAGGGCCTGGACCACCGGCATCTTCGAGCGGGCGGTCGCGGCGAACCGGTAGCGCTCCTCGGACTCGGCCGTGGCGTACGCCATCCGCTCGTCGTCGGTGAGCGTCACCCGGACCTCGGTGCAGTCGGCGGGCGCGATCCAGCCCTGGGACTCGATGTCCTTCCACGGCGCGTCGTACCGCTTCGGGCCGATCAGGGAGAAGACGTCGCCTTCGCGGCCGTCCTCGCGTACCAGGGTCGCGGTCAGGCCGAGCCGGCGGCGGGCCTGCAGGTCGGCCGTGAAGCGGAAGATCGGCGCCGGCAGCAGGTGCACCTCGTCGTAGATGACCAGGCCCCAGTCGCGGGCGTTGAAGAGGTCGAGGTGGGTGAAGACGCCGCCGCGCCGCGTCGTCAGCACCTGGTACGTCGCGATGGTGACCGGGCGGATCTCCTTGCGCTCGCCGGAGTACTCGCCGATCTCCTCCTCGGTCAGCGACGTGCGCGCCATCAGCTCGCGCTTCCACTGCCGGCCGGCGACCGTATTGGTGACCAGGATCAGCGTGGTGGCCGACGCCTGGGCCATCGCCGCCGCGCCGACCAGGGTCTTGCCCGCACCGCAGGGGAGCACGACCACGCCGGAGCCGCCGGCCCAGAAGTGGTCGACCGCCTCCTGCTGGTACGACCGGAGCTGCCAGCCATCCTCGGCCAGCGCGATCTCGTGCGCCTCGCCGTCGACGTACCCGGCGAGGTCTTCGGCGGGCCAGCCGAGCTTGAGGAGGGCCTGCTTGAGCCGCCCGCGCTCGGACGCGTGTACCACGATCGTGTCGTCGTCGAGCTTGGCGCCCAGCATGCCGACGAGCTTCTTGGACTTGGCGACCTCGACCAGCACGGCCCGGTCCAGCCCGCGCAGGAGCAGCCCGTGGGTCGGATGGTTGACGAGCTGCAGCCGGCCGTACCGGTCCATCGTGTCGGCGACGTCGACCAGCAGCGCGTGCGGCACCGGATAGCGGGAGAAGCGCAGCAGCGCGTCGACCACGCCCTCGGCGTCGTGGCCGGCGGCTCGCGCGTTCCACAGCCCGAGCGGGGTCAGCCGGTACGTGTGCACATGCTCCGGCGAGCGCTCCAGCTCGGCGAACGGCGCGATCGCCATCCGGCAGGCCAGCGCGTCGGGATGGTCGACTTCGAGCAGCAGGGTCTTGTCCGACTGCACGATCAGAGGTCCACTACTCAAGGTCACCCTCCCTATGGCCGACCCTCCAGTCTTGCATGCCTCTGGCAGACTGCCGCGAAGAAAGTCTTCAGTTGACGCAACCAGAGTGGTACCTCCGTGCGTCTAGGAGACGACAGCTGCTCTGGGGAGGGCGCCTTGGTTCACAGAGGTCTGCGCTTGGTCGCCGTTGCAGTAGTCGCGCTGATCGGCGTCGGTGCGTGCGCGCTCGAGTCGCAATCTGGCCAGGCCGGAGACGAAATCCGGCCGGTGAGTGCGGCGCAGGGCGCTACGGGGGCGAGCGCGTCGCCCGACCCGGTCGAGGCGTCTCCGACGCCGCCCACCGCGTCCCCGACCCCGTCGGCGACGCCGAAGACCACACCCACCACCAAGACCACGACCACCAAGGCCGACCCCGGCTGCCCGCAGGGCGAAAAGCAGCGCGAGGTCGAGGCCGCGCTCGCCAAGCTGGGCGGCTTCGGCCCGGTCACCGTCGACGGCAAGCAGTCCCCGGCGGACTGCAAGGCCATCAAGAAGTTCCAGGTGCGCTACGGCATCCGGCCCGCCGCCGGCCGCGCCGGTCCGACCACGGCCGACGTCGCGAAGCGGCTCGCCGCCACCAACACGAGCAAGTGCAAGACCGGATCGGGTACGACGTTCTGCGTGGACCTGACGCACCAGACGGTCTGGGCGATGCGGGGCGGCAAGGTGGTCCTGAAGCCGACCGTCACCCGCACCGGGATGCCCGGCTACGCCACCCCGACCGGCGCCTACAAGGTGCAGAACAGGGCGCTCAAGGAGTGGTCGAACCCGTACGAGGTGTGGTTGCCGTACTGGCAGCGCTTCAACGGCGGCATCGGCTTCCACGAGACCACCACGTACATCCACACGAAGTCGATCGGCTCGCACGGCTGCGTCAACCTGCTGACGGTCGACGCCAAGGCGTTCTGGAAGCTAGGCAAGATCGGCACCCGCGTGTACGTCTTCGGCCACCGGCCGGGCACCTAGGCGGCACCCGGCCGGCGAATCCGGATCAGGCCAGGCTCAGGTTGGTGTAGGTGGAGAACACCTCGTTGAGGGGCTGGAAGAACGTCGTACCGCCGACGGTGCAGTTGCCGCTGCCGCCGGACGTCATGCCGAGCGCTGACGAGCCGGCGAAGAGCGAGCCGCCGCTGTCACCGGGCTGCGCGCACACGTTCGTGCGGATCAGGCCGCTGACGGTGCCCTGCGCGTAGGTCACCGACGCGTTGGTCGCGGTCACCGATCCGCTGCGTACGCCGGTGGTGCTGCCGCTGCGGCGGACGGCCTGGCCGACGACCGCGTTGCCGACCGAGGTGATCGACTGGGTGCTGCTGCCGGAGTACAGCCACACCGCGCTCGGGTGCGCGATGCTGGTGTTGGTGTAGCGCACGATGCCGTAGTCGTTGCCGGGGAAGCTGGACACCGCGCGGGTGCCGATCGTCGTCGACCCGTTGCTCCAGGTCGCGCCGATGTTGGTGCAGTGCCCGGCGGTGACGAAGTAGAAGGCCGTCGGCGTACGCACGTTGAAGCCGAGTGAGCAGCGCGAGCCGCCGGTGTAGATGGCCTGGCCACCGGCGATCATCAGGCTGAACGTGCCGGCGGTCTGCTCCAGTCGGGCCGCGTCGCCCGCGGCGGCCACCGCGGCCTTGACCGCGGCGAGACTTGCCCCGGTCACCGTGCTGTCGACGGTGACGACGACCTGGTTGGTGGTCGGGTCGGTGGCACGGGAACTGCCGACGACCGCGGCTGACTTCTCGATCCGTGCGAAGACCGCGTCCAGTTCGGTCGCGCTGTACTTGACCGTCTTGGCCACGGCACCCGCGGCGCGGACCCGCTGGGCGGCGGTGGCGTCGGTGACCGTGACGACCATGCGACCGGTCGCCGCGTCGAGGTACGCGCCGCCGGAGCGGGCGCCGAGCGAGGTGCTGAGCGCGGTGGCGTCGGACGCGTCCGCGGCGAGGAGGGGGCGGGCGCGGCTTGGGCGGCCGACGGCCACAGCACCGCTCCGAGGAGCAGGACCGGAGTCGCGAGGGTGACCGCGGCGGCCCGGATCGAGGATCTTGTGGGTCTCACGTGAGCCTCCTGGGGATTGGCGGACATCACACCCTAGATCGACAAGGCTAGATGTCCAGTTTGGGAGAAGGCTCTCACTGCGCCCCAAGATTCACAAGTACTAATACTTGCGTTAGGTACAGAGGGTTATGACCCATCCACGACGGCCGCGGTGATGCGGTGCAGGGCGAACGTGTGCAGCATCTCGGTGCGCTCGTCCTCCGCCCGCAGGTAGCCACCGCCGATCGACACCGGCCGGACCAGCCGGGACGCGGTGGCGCCGTGCGCGTCGACGTACCCGACCCAGACCAGCGCCTTGTCGCGTACCGCCTGCTGGAGCACCGCCAGCGCCTGGCTGTGGGCCTGGACGGCGGTGAGGCCCTCCATGCTGTGCCCGTTGGCGGCGCGGACCGTGACCGGCGCGCGGCGGGCGGCCCGGGCGGCGGCGTCGCCCCGCCGGATCTGCTCCACGATGCCGGCGAGCCGGGGCGCGGTGAGCGGCGGCGGGCCGACCGGCTCGGTGCGCTGCGCCACCGACGTACGCAGCGGCGCCCGCCGGCTCTTCGACCGGGCCAGTACGGCGGCGCCGGTCGCGTCCTCGTGCACCGGCGGGTAGCCGGCCTCGCGCAGGGCCGTCAGCAACCGGCCCACCTGGTACGGCGTGACCAGCACCGTCGGCGCCAGCCGGCGCAGCGCCAACGTGGACAGTCGCCGGTCGGAAAGCAGCTGCACCAGGAGCGTCTCGTCGTCGCTGCGTACGTACGCGCCCGCGCCGCCGATGCGCAGCCCGCCGTGCTTGCGGGCCACGTCGTCGATCATGTACCGCAGCCCCTGCGGCACCGGCGTGCGGGACCGCCGCCGGAAGAGCCCCTGCAGCTCCTCGGCCGTGTAGCCGGCGTCCAGGGCCCGCCGTACGCTCGCCTCGGTCACCCGGTGCACGCTCGCCCCGCCGGCCGACTCGTGCTCGGCCACCAGCTCCAGCTCGGCGGCGAGCGCCGGCTCGGGCGGGCCGGGCACGACCACGGTCAGGTCGGCCTGCACCAGCACGTGGTCGACCGGCGCGGGCAGCAGCGCGTCCAGGGCCAGGGCGGCGGCGGACGACTCCGGGTCGGTGGTGACGCGTACGCCCAGCGGATCGTCGTCGGCGCCCTCGTCACGGTCCTGCGCGACGAGCACCCGGCCGTACGAGGTGAGCGCGCCGAGCCCGGTCACGCCGAGCACCGACGCGTCGGCGAGCACCTCCCGGTGCGCCGCCTCGCGCCCCGGGCCCGCCGCGGGGCCCGCCACGTGAGCAGCGCGAGCACCTCGTCGGCGGTCGGAGCCGAGCCCGGCTCCAGCTCGGCGAGGATCCCCAGCACGGCGCGCCGGCCAGCCGGGGCACCGGCCCGCTCGGCCTCGCCGGCGAGCACGTTGATCGGCCTGTCCCGCTCGTCGCGCTGCCCCACCAGGCCGACCTGGCGCGTCATCGCCAGCCACGCCGAGGCCAGCCGCTCCCAGCGCTGGGCCAGGGGCTGGCCGCGCCACGTCTCGTATCCGACGGTCGGCAGGAACACCAGCTCCGCGCCCATCCGCGCGGCCGGCGCCTCGGCCTCGCCGGCCAGCCCGGCCGCGTACGCCACCTCCAGCAGCAGCGCGGTCGCGGGCTCCGCCACGCCGGTCACCTTGGCCAGCCGGCGTACGTCGCGCACGCCCAGCCCGCCCGAGCGCAGCAGCGTGACCGGCTCCGCGTCCAGGGCCGTGAGCAGGGACTCGGTGTGCCGTACCGCCTCCATCGCCTGCCCGGCGCCGGCCGAGTCGACCGACTTGGCGTCCCGCCCCGCGCCGCCCACCGCCGGCGGCCGGGCCTGCAGCGGTCCGAGCGGGCCGGTGTCGCGGCGCAGCACCAGCCCCACCTCGCGGGGCATCTCCACGGCCTCGTCGGAGATCCGTACCAGCAGCGCGTTGTCGACGAGCCATTGGACCGGCGAGTCGGCCGCTGCCGCCGTACCGTTGCTCAGGGTGCCCACGGGCGGCCCGGCCGCCAGGCGGTCGAGCACCGCGCGCGCCGCCGGCGGCGCGGACAGCAGCGTCCGGCGCAGCCGCGCCGGATCCGCGCACAGGGCCGCCGCGCTCGCGTCCAGCTCCGCGGCCGGCCGGCCCAATCCAGCCGGGTACGGCGAGGACACCTCGTCGACCCCGCCCACCACGTGCAGGGACTCCTCCGGACCGGGTACGAGCAGCAGCGCGCGCAGCCGGTCCAACGCCTCGCGGGCGGCGGGCGCGTCGCCCCTGGCCATCGCGAGCACAGCGTCGACCGAGGTGGTGCCGTCGTCCGGGTCCCGGGTCAGCCGGGCCGCGTCGAGCACCTGGAGCGTGAACTGGTCCAGCCCGTCGAGCGCCCGAGCCACCGACACCCGCGACTGGGCGCGGACCGCCAGCGCGGACAGGTCGGCGGGCACGGGCATGACGAGATCCGGGCGGAGCCGGAGCAGCGTCCCCAGCGCCCGGTCGGGCAGCGCCCTCAGGTAGTCGGCGAGTGTGGTGGCCATCGTCGTTCAACGCTAACCGTGCGACGATGATCGAGGAAACGGTCTTGGGGAGGAGCGTCTGCGTGGCTGACCGGCTGGTCGTCGGATTCGACCTGGACATGACCCTCGTCGACTCGCGGCCGGGGATCGCCGCCGCGTTTCGGGCGCTGTCCGCGCAGACCGGCGTGTACGTGGACGCCGACGCCGCGGTGACCCGGCTCGGCCCGCCGCTGCGCCACGAGCTGCGCATCTGGTTCCCACCCGAACGTGTCGAGGAAGCCGTCGACGCGTACCGGGCGCTCTACCCGGCGTACGCGATCACGCCCTCGGTCCTGCTGCCCGGCGCGGCCGAAGCGGTCGGCGCGGTGCGCGACCTCGGCGGCGAAGTGGTGGTTGTCACCTCGAAGCTGGGCCGGCTCGCCCGGCTGCACCTGGACCACCTGGGCCTCCCATCGAGGCGGTCGCCGGCGACCTCTTCGCGGAGGGCAAGGCCACGGCCCTTGCCGAGTACGGCGTGCGCCTCTACGTCGGCGACCACGTCGCGGACATGGTAGCGGCGCGCACGGCCGGCGTACCCGGGATTGGCGTGGCCACCGGTCCGTGCTCGCCGGAAGAATTGCGCGCCGCGGGCGCGGACCTCGTGCTGGATGACCTGAATGGATTCCGAGCGGCGCTGCCGGGGTCACTCAAGTTAGCCTTGTGACAAATCAGCAGTCTCTACGGAGCCTCTACGGAGTCGAGGTCAGCGGTGCCAACGGGTCGAGTGAAGTGGTACGACGCGCAGAAGGGCTACGGGTTCGTCACCAGCGATGAGGGTGGCGACGTGTTCCTGCCCAAGGGTGCGCTGCCCGGCGGCGTCACCGACCTCAAGAGCGGCCAGCGGGTCGAGTTCGGTGTCGTCGACAGCCGCAAGGGCGCCCAGGCGATGGGCGTGACGCTGCTGGAGGCGCCGCCGTCCGTGGCGGAGCTGCGTCGGCGGCCGGCCGAGGAGCTGCACGGCCTGATCGAAGACATGATCAAGGTGCTGGAGGCCAAGGTCATGCCGGACCTGCGGCGCGGCCGCTTCCCGGACAAGAAGACCGCCCAGATGGTGGGGCAGGTCGTGCACGCCGTCGCTAAAGAGCTGGAGACCTGAGTAACGCATCCACCGCCTTGTGCCCCTCGCTGCCCAGCTCCTCGGTGAACTCGTTGACGTACAGCGCGATGTGCTGGTCGACGACGTCCGGCTCCATCTCCTGGGCGTGCGCCAGCACATAGTCGCGGCTCGCGTCCGGGTGCGCCCACGCGTGCCGTACCGACGCCCGGATCCACTCCGCCGCCGCGGCCGGATCGACCGCGCCGCGGCGGGCCAGGATCGCGCCCAGCGGGATCGGCAACCCGGTCTCGGCCTCCCACCACTCACCGAGGTCGGCGAGCGCGGTCAGGCCGTACCGCTGGTAGGTGAAGCGCGCCTCGTGGATCACCAGCCCGGCGTCGTACCGCCCGGCCGCGACGCCCGGCATGATCTCGTGGAACGGCACCACCTCGACTCTTCTGGGTGGTTGGGCTTCGGCCCACTGCCGCATCAGCAGGTACGCCGTGGTGCGCTCCCCGGGGATCGCGACGGTCGCGCCGCTCAGGTCGGTACGCGCGTCCCGGGTCAGCACGAGCGGCCCGCAGCCCCGGCCCAGCGCACCCCCGCAGGGCAGCAACTCGTACTGGTCGAGCAGCCACGGGAGCGCCGCGTAGCTGACCTTGACCAGGTCGTACGCCCCCTTCTCGGCGGCCGTGTTGGTCACGTCCACGTCCGCGTACGTCACGTCGACAGGCGGCGCACCCGGCACCAGCCCGTGCACCAAAGCGTGAAACACGAACGTGTCATTAGGACACGGCGAAATCGCAAGAGACAGCCCCACCCACCCAACGTTAGCCCCGCGCCCCCGCCCTGCGGCCGGCTACGTCCTGCGGCCCGCCCCGCCCAGCGGCCCCGCCCCGTCGATCAAGGACTTCCCCGTCGATCAAGGGCATATGGTCGTGCTTGGATCTCTTTTCCACGGCCGTATGCCCTTGATCGACGGAGAAGTCCTTGATCGACGCGGCGAGCGGGTGGGCGCGAGCGGGGTGGGGCGAGCCGGGGTGGGTGGCGGGGCGAGCCGGGGCGGGCCCAAGAGGGGAGCCTGTTGGGGGCTCCGGCATGAGCAGGGCGCCCCTATACAGCTCAGCGCGGGTATAGGGGCGCCCTACTCACGTCCGATCGCCCAAGAAGGGACCCCTACTGGCGGGTCACCTGCCGACCCAAGGCGCCGCCGGCGAGCGGGGGCGCTGTTCGCGTACGGCCCCGACCCAGGCGCGTCGATCAAGGGAAAGCCCGTCGATCAAGGGCAAACGGTCGTGGTTTAGAGATCAAAGCACGACCATATGCCCTTGATCGACGGGGAGGACGGGGAGGGGCGGTGGCGGCGGCTGCCTTGGTGAGGGCGGACAGGGCTTCGGGGATCCGCCAGGACGCGCGGTCTCGCGGTCCGATCGGGTTGGAGATGGTGCGCAATTCCACGAACGGCAGCCGCCCGGCCACGGCGGCGACTGCCACGCCGTACCCCTCCATAGCTTCGGCGAGTGCGGCCGGATGGCGGCCGGCGAGCGCCTCCGCCCCGGCGCCGTGCCGGTCACGGTGTTGACGGTGAGGATGTCGCCGACGATCGCGTGGGGAGGGCCGCGCGCAGCGCGGCCAGGAGGTCGGCGTCCGCGGCGGCCGTCGCGGAGCCAAATCCGAGTACGTCGAGCGGGATGAAACCGTCCGGGGAGTCGGCGCCGAGGTCGGCCGCGATGCTGCGCGCGCCCAGCACGGTGGCGCCGACCGGTGCGCGGCCGGCGAAGCCGCCGCCGATGCCGGCGCTGATCACCCCGCGGTACGGGTGTCCGCGCGCCTCGGCGAGGGCGAGTAGCCGCGCGGTGCCGGCGGCGGCCGCGGCGGAGCCGACCCCGACGGCCGCGACGGTGACGGCGCCGGTGGGCAGGCCGGCACGGATCGCGTCCGCCTCCGCCTCGACGGCCGTGGCGACGAGCAGGGTCATGTGGGCGGCCCCGACGAGGGCTTGTAGACATGGAAGCCGGGCGGCGCGACGGATTCCTTGACGGGCTCGGCCTCCTTGACCGGCTCCGGCGATGGTGACGGCGACGGTGAGGGCGATGGCGACGGCGTTGGATCCGGCTCGGCCCGGCCGTTGAGCTTTTCCTTGCGCAGCGAGCCGGCGACGATGACGGCTCGGGCGGCGGCCAGTACGGCGATGGCGGCGGCCACCGCGATGCCCGTCCGCCCGCCGAACGGGATGAGCCCGAGCGCCGCGCCGGCCACCCAGGCGGTCATCAGGACCGTCTCGGAGTGCGCGAACGCGCTGGCCCGCAGCCGGTCACCGATGCGCTCCTGGATGGACGCGTCGACGGCCAGCTTGGCGATCCCGCTCAGGAACGAGGTCACCAGGCACAGCAGGGCCACCATGGCGAGCGAGAACTTGAGCGTGGTCAGCACCGCCACGCCGGCCACGATGATCATGCCGCTGGACTGGATGGCGGCGGGCCGGTGGATGCGCATCCGGGTGCCGATGACGGTGGCCAGGAAGCCGCCCACGCCCAGCGCACCGCCGACGATGCCGAGCGCGAGCTCGTCGCTGACGTCCCACCGGAAGAAGTCCGTCGTCAGGCTGCCGCCCTTGACCGCGAACGCGAGGAAGAGCAGGAGGAAGCCGTACAGGCCGCGGAGGGCGGCGCTGCCGACTAGGGCGGCGATCACCAGCCGCCCGGTGAGCGCGCGCTCGCCCCGGCGCAGCCCGAGGACGCGGAACGGCTGGGGCAGCGTCTCCGGCGGGTCGGAGTCGGCCCGCGGCGGGAGGCGCAGCGCGACCACCATGCCGACCAGGAAGATGATCGAGGCGACCCGCAGCGGCCACTGCGGACCGAACTTGAACGCGGCCAGCCCGATCGGGGTGACCGCGGCGCCGGCGAGCATGCCGTACACGCCGGCGCGGGCGTTGGCCTGGGACAGGCCCATGCCCTCTGGCAGCAGGCGGGGCACGGCCGCCGAGCGGGCCACGCCGTACGCCCGGGAGAGGGCGAGCACGCCGAACGCGGCCGGGTACAGCGCGAAGCCGTGGATGTAGTCGGACATCAGCCAGGCCAGGAACGCGCGGCCGAGCATGGTGGCGGCGAGGGCGTACCGGCGGCCGTGGCGGAACTGGTCGAGCAGCGGCCCCACCACCGGCGCGAGGACGGCGAACGGGACCATCGTCACCAGCAGGTAGAGGGCCACGCCGCCGCGGGCATCGCCGATCGAGGCGTTGAAGAAGATGGTGCCGGCCAGGCCGATGGCGATGAGGATGTCGCCCGCGTACGACGCGGCGTGCAGGTCGAGCAGCCGGGTCATGCCGACCTCGCCGCCGGCGCCCTTGTCGCGCACGCTGCCGACCCGGCGCCCCACCCAGCGGCCGCCGCGGACCGAACCGCGGGCAAAGAGACGAGTCCCCTTGATCGTTGAGCCGACGATTCGGCCGAGCGATGGGAACAGCGGCATGCCCCTATTTTGCCCTGTGGAACAATAGGCGCGTGACCAGGACCGCCACCGTTCGCGCTGCCCGACTAGACCAGGTTTGCGCCGATGCGGTCGACCTGGCCCGCGAAGCCATCACCGAGGTCGACCCCTCTGACGTGGGCGAACACCTCGATGTCGTCGCCGAGGCCGACCGCTTGGTCACCCATTTCTTCGAGTGCCACCTCGCCGGCTACCGCGGCTGGCGGTGGGCGGTCACCGTCACCCGGGTGCCGAGGAGCAAGCACGTCACGGTGTGCGAGACGGTGCTGCTGCCCGGGCCGGACGCGATGCTCGCGCCCGGTTGGGTGCCGTGGCACGAGCGGCTCCAGCCCGGCGACCTCGGCGTGGGCGACCTGCTCCAGACGCCGGCCGACGACGACCGGCTGGTGCCCGGGTACCTGCTCTCCGACGACCCGGCGGTGGAGGAGGTCTCCTGGGAG
This sequence comes from Phytohabitans rumicis, assembly GCF_011764445.1. Classification (NCBI taxonomy): domain Bacteria; kingdom Bacillati; phylum Actinomycetota; class Actinomycetes; order Micromonosporales; family Micromonosporaceae; genus Phytohabitans; species Phytohabitans rumicis. The sequence continues at coordinate 3,915,313 of NZ_BLPG01000001.1, read as the reverse complement.
CTCGGCCTCGGCCGGGCCCGGGTGATGTCCCGACTCGGCCGCGGCGAGACCGCCCAGCGGTGGTACGACGGCGACCAAGGCCCGGACGCGCCCATCTCGGTGGCCGCGCCCCGGACCGCCCGGTGCGTGTCGTGCGGGTTCTATCTGCCGCTCGCGGGTGAGCTGCGGCAGGCGTTCGGCGTCTGCGGCAATCTGTACGCGCCCGACGACGGGCGGGCGGTCAGCGCCGACCACGGCTGCGGGGCGCACTCCGAGGCGATCCGCGAGACCGAGGCGCCGGTCGACGAGCTGTCCACTGTGTACGACGACAGCGAGGTCGAGTCGGTCGCGGTGAGCCGCGCGCCCGGCTCGGTCGAGTCCACGGAGCCGGGCGAGCCGTACGGCCACGGCTAGGAGCGTCGCTTACGACGGTTCTTGTCGTGGCGGAGCATCACCGCCAAGCCGAGAAACCCCAGCAGGAATCCGGCCAGGCAGGTCCAGAGCCAATCGGTGTGCCCGTGCTCTTCTAGCCAGTCCCGGAAGAAGACCAGCAGCACCAGGCCGGCCACCGCCCAGCCCACGATCCCGGCGACGGCGAACGGCACCATCGGCGGATCGAGTGGCTCCACCCGGGGCGGCGCCTCGTGATGATCAGACACCTGGCAAGGGTACGGCCTTGTAACCTGCCAGTGCTTTCTCGGTACCCCTGTGATCTGGGACGATGCGCGGAACCATATCCATGATCATAGGTGAGGTTCCGTGGACCGATTCGACCGGTTCTTCGAGATATCCGCCCGCGGGTCAACGGTGACCCGGGAAATTCGCGGTGGTTTGGCCACCTTCTTCACGATGGCTTACATCGTCGTGCTCAACCCGCTCATCCTTGCCGGCGCCACGGACGGGGACGGTGCGAAGCTGGCGATCCCGGCGATCGCGGCGGCGACGGCGCTGGTGGCGGGCGTCATGACGATCCTGATGGGCGTGGTCGCCCGGTTCCCGCTGGCGCTGGCCGCGGGGCTCGGCGTCAACGCGCTCGTCGCGTACGAGATAGCACCGCAGATGACCTGGGCCGACGCGATGGGGCTCGTGGTCATCGAGGGCGTGATCATCGCGATCCTGGTGCTCACCGGACTGCGTACCGCGGTGTTCCGCTCGGTGCCCACCCAGCTCAAGACCGCCATCGGCGTCGGTATCGGGCTCTTCCTGGCGCTGATCGGGTTCGTGGACGCGGGCTTCGTGCACGGTGCGGCCGGCGCTCCGCCGGTGAGCCTCGGCCTCGGCGGCGTGCTGTTGACCTGGCCGTCGCTGGTCTTCGTGGTCGGCATGCTCGGCACGCTGTTGCTGGTGGTACGCAAGGTGAAGGGCGCGATCCTGATCGGCATCCTGGGCACGACGGTGCTCGCCTTCATCGTGGAGGCGATCGCGAACGTCGGCCCGGCCGGCGGCCCGAACGGCAACTCGCACGGGTGGTCGCTCAACGTGCCGGAGTGGCCCTCGAGCTGGGACGCGTCGCCGGATCTGTCGCTGCTGGGCAACTTCGACGTGCTGGGCTCCTGGGACCGGGCCGGCGTGCTGGTCGCGCTGATGTTCGTGTTCACGCTCCTGCTGACCGACTTCTTCGACACGATGGGCACCATGGTGGCGGTCGGCCAGGAGGGCAACATGCTGGACGACAAGGGCCAGCCGCCGCGTACCAAGGAGATCCTGTTCGTCGACTCGGTGGCCGCGGCGGCCGGCGGTGCGGCGAGCGTGTCCAGCAACACGTCGTACATCGAAAGCGCCGCCGGTGTCGCGGAGGGTGCGCGGACCGGCGTGGCCAACCTGGTCACGGGCGCCCTGTTCCTGGTGGCGATCTTCGCGGCGCCGCTGGTGGAGGTCGTGCCGTTCGAGGCGGCGTCCGCGGCGCTGGTGATCGTCGGGTTCCTGATGATGACCGCGGTACGGACGATCGACTGGACCGACTACGAGATCGCCATCCCGGCGTTCCTGACGATCGTGCTGATGCCGTTCACGTACTCGATCTCCAACGGGATCGGCGCGGGCGTCATCTCGTACGTTCTGGTCAAGCTGGTCAAGGGGAAGGCGCGCGAGGTCCACCCCCTGCTCTATGCCGTCGCTGGTCTCTTCGTGCTGTACTTCATGCGCGGCCCGATCGAGACGTTGCTCTTCTGATCGTGATCGCAGTCATATTCGGTGGTCGTTAGCCTAGCTACTTAGTTAGGCTAACGATCGTGACGGAGCGGACGGTGATGGCGGTGCCAGTTACCGCTGTGCAGCTCGCACCCCTGCTGCGCGATGCGATCACCAGGCTCAACCGGCGGGTCCGGCAGACCCGGCCCGTCGGTGACCTCACGGCGACCCAGCTCAACGCGCTGACCAGCCTGGAGCTGGCCGGGGCGCTGACTCCTCGGGAACTCGCCGACGTCGAACGGGTCCAGCCACCGACGATGACCAAGATCGTCGCGAAGCTGGAGGAGCGCGGCCTCGTGGGCCGCTCGCCGCACCCCACCGACGGTCGGCAGGTCATCCTGGCGGCCACGGAAGCCGGTCGCGCGGTGCTCGCGCAGTTCGAGCGGGCCCGCGACGAGTGGCTGGCCAGCCGCCTGGCCGAACTATCCCGGGAGGAGCGCGACACGCTCCGCCGGGCCGCCGACATACTGCGACAGCTCGCCCGCGCCTGACGGCGCCACCACGGGTCGCTTCGTCCACTGTGGATGACGCATATGTGACCCGAGGAGGCGCACTCCCAAGTGCGGGCGAAGCTGAGCACGACGTTCCAGTCCCTAACGGTCCGCAACTACCGGCTCTTCGCGATCGGTCAGCTCACCAAGCTGATCGGCGTGTGGATGATGTTCATCGCCCAGGACTGGCTGGTCCTTGAGCTGTCCGACGACTCAGCCACCGCGCTGGGTGTCGTCACCGCGCTCCAGTTCACCCCCGTGCTCCTGCTCACCCTGCTGTCCGGGCGGCTGGCCGACCGGTACGACAAGCGCCTGCTGCTCTTCATCGGCAACGCCGGGTGGAGCGTGCTGTCGCTCGCGATGAGCGTGCTGGTGGTCACCGGCGCGGTCCGGCTCTGGCACGTCTTCGTCTTCGCCGCGCTGCTCGGCGTCGCCAACGCGATCGAGACCCCGGTGCGGCAGGCGTTCGTCTCCGAACTGGTCGGCATGCCGCTGCTGCCCAACGCGCTGTCGCTGTCGGCGGCGACGTTCAACACCGCCCGCATCATCGGCCCGGCTGCCGCCGGCATCGAGATCGCCGCCTTCGACGTCGGGCCGGTCTTTCTGATCAGCGCGATCAGCTCGGTGGCACCGCTGCTGTGCGTCGTCCGCATGCGCCCCGCCGAGTTGTACCGGGCCGAGCTGCCGCCGATCGACGAGCGCGACTCGGCACGGGTCGTAGACGGGCTGCGCTACGTCGCGCGCCGGCCCGACCTGCTGCTGCCCATGGCGCTCATGTCGGTGATCGGCATGGTGCTCTTCAACTTCCAGCTCACCCTCGCCGCGCTGGCCAAGACCGTCTTCAACACCGGCGCCGCCTCGTTCGGCCTCTTCACCACGGCGCTCGCGGTGGGCGCGCTCGCCGGGGCCCTGGCCAGCAGCGGGCGGCGCGAGCGCCCTTCCGTGTACGTCGTGATCGGGGCGGCCCTGGCCTTCTCGGTGCTCGGCACGCTGGTCGGCTTCGCGCCGGCGTACTGGCTGGTGGTGGTGCTGCTCGTGCCGACCGGGTTCTTCATGGTCTACTTCGCGCAGGCGTCCAACCAGCGGGTCCAGCTCGGCGTCGACGCCGCGTTCCGGGGCCGGGTCATGGCGCTGTGGGTGCTGGTCTTCCTCGGCACCAACCCGGTCGGCGCGCCGCTGATCGGGTGGGTGGCCGAGCGGTTCGGCGCGGGCGCGAGCATCTGGCTGGGCGGCCTCATCTCGATCACCGCCGCCACGGCAGCGCTCGCCTGGCAGCTCCGCCACACGGGCAGCAGGCTCCGGCTTCGCCGTTCTGGCGTCAAATGGGTGGCGGTCGTTGAAAGGACCGCCTAGCGTGGAGGGACGTGGCCACCGTGCACGTCCTCGTGCTGGCGCTGGCGCTCGCAGCGCTGGTGCTCCTGCCGTGCGCCGTGGCTCTGATCATCTGCGCCGAAGGCCCGATCAAGCGGATCCGGCGCCGCCTGCACCGCCGCCGCGAGCGCAGGACACTTCAGCGCCTCGACCGGACGCTGGGCACGCACGCCGTCCAGATCGAGACGCTTGACGTGCAACAGCAGCCGACGATCCAGCAGATCGCCGCCGACCTGCGCCGCCTCGACCGGCAGCGGCTCGGCGTCGCCACCCAGTCCCGGGTCTGGTACGCGGCCGTCCAATTGGCGTACGACGACCGGCTCCGGCTGGCCAGCCGCTGCCTGGGCGTGGACGAGCACCTGGCGCAGCTCGACGGCGTCGACCTGGAGATCGAGCGGGTACGCGTCGAGGGTGAGCTGGAGGCCGCCGGCCTGACCCTACGCCGCCAGGACCACTAACCTTGCGGCTCTTCGTGGCGGTTTATCCGCCGGAGGCGGTGGCGGACCACTTTGCATCGTGCGTGGCCCGGTTGCGGGTGAGCGCGGCCGCGCGGGACGGGGTCAACACCCGGGTGGCCCCTCGCCCGAATTGGCACGTGACGCTGGCGTTCCTCGGCGAGGTGCCTGATGAGCGGCTGGTCTCTGCTTCGGAAGCCGTCGAGCGGGCCGCTGCCGTTACGACGCCGTTCGAGGTGCGCCTTGGCGGGGGCGGCCGGTTCGGGCGCGGCCGGTTCACCGTGCTGTGGGCGGGGGTGCGCGGTGACGTGCCGGCGCTGGCCGGGCTGAGCCGGTCCGTACGGCGGGAGCTCAAACGAGAGCGCCTGCCATACGACCCCAAGCCGCTCCGGCCGCACCTGACCGTCGCCCGGCCGGGCGACCGGATCGACCGGGCACTCGTCGACGCCGACCGCGCGGCGCTCGACGCGTACGAGGGTCCACCGTGGAGGGTGGACGAGGTGGTGCTGATGCGCAGCCACCAGGGCCCGCACCCGACGTACGACCGGCTGGCGGCCTGGCCCCTCTGACCCTTACCAGGCCCACGCTTCGGGGCCCGCGCCACCCTTGCCGACGGGCGGGAAGAGCTCGTCCAGCCGGGCGAGGACGTCGTCGGTCAGCCGGACGTCGAGCGCGCCGAGCGAGGCGTCGAGCTGCTCCGTCGTACGCGGGCCGATGATCGGGGCGGTGACGCCGGGGCGGGAGAGCAGCCAGCCGAGCCCCAGGTTCGCCGGGTCGTGCCCGAGGTCGGCGGCCAGCTTCTCGTACGCCTCGATCGCGGTGCGGTGATCGGCCAGCGTGTCGGCCGCCCGCCCGCTCTTGGTCCGCTCCGCGCCGCCCTCGGCGAGCTTGCGCAGCGCACCGCCGAGGAGGCCACCGTGCAGCGGCGACCACGGGATGATGCCGATGCCGTACTGCTGGGCCGCCGGCACGACCTCCAACTCGACGTGGCGGGTCAGCAGGTTGTAGATGCACTGCTCGGAGACCAGCCCCAGGAAGTTCCGGCTCGCGGCCGTCTCCTGCGCCTGGGCCAGGTGCCAGCCGGCGAAGTTGGACGAGCCGACGTACAGGACCTTGCCCTGGTCGACCAAGGTCTGCATGGCCTGCCAGATCTCCTCCCACGGCGTCGTACGGGAGACGTGGTGCATCTGGTACAGGTCGATCCAGTCGGTCTGGAGGCGACGCAGCGAGTCCTCGGCGGCGCGGATGATGTGCCGGGCGGACAGTCCCTGCTCGTTGGGCCAGTCGCCCATCTTGCCGTACACCTTGGTGGCCAGGACGACCTTCTCGCGCCGGCCGCCGCCCTGCGCGAACCAGCGGCCGATGATCTGCTCGGTGACGCCTTCGCCGGTCTTCCATCCGTAGACGTTGGCGGTGTCGAAGAAGTTGATGCCGTGCTCCAGCGCCCGATCCATGATGGTGAAGCTGTCCGGCTCGGTGGTCTGCGGACCGAAGTTCATCGTGCCGAGGCAGAGGCGGCTGACGGACAGGCCGGTCCGTCCGAGGTTGGTGTACTCCATGCGACTCAGCCTGCCACGCACCAACTTCGAGTGCCGATCAAGGACTTTCCCGTCGATCAAGGGCAAACGGTCGTGGAAAAGAGATCAAAGCACGGCCGTATGCCCTTGATCGACGGGAAAGTCCTTGATCGGCGTGGGGCGGCGCGGCGTGGCGCTGGAGGAGCGCTAGGAGGTTTCGCGGGCGGCGGGGCCGGTGCCGAAGAGGACGTCGTCCCAGCTGGGGAGGCGCTTGCGCGGCTTGCCGGTCTCGGCCGACTCGCCAGCGGCGGCCGCGGCACCCGTGCCGGTGCGGCGGGGGCGCAGCACCGCGAGCGACGGCACGGCCGGCACCTCCTTGGGCAGGTCGGAGTCGTCGTCGAAGGCGGAGCCCTGGCCGCCGCCGAGCAGTGCCGCGGCACCGCCGGAGACGGGCCGCTGCCGGCTCTGGTCGGTGCCGCCCAGCGCGGCCGGGCTGCCCTGGTCGCGGCCCGAGGTGCCGACCTGGCGGTCGAGGGAGGCGAGCAGCGCGTCGCGGCCGGCGCGGATGGGGTCGCGGCCCGGGCGGGACTTGTCCGCGGCGGCGGGGAGGCCGTGCCCGCCGCGGCTCGGCTCGCCGCGCGACGGGCCGGGCAGCCCGTGGCCGGTCCGCTCGGCGGGCGGGTCCTGCCCGAGGATCTGCGTGGGCCGCTCGGCGCACAGGTACTGCGCCATGTCGTCGTGCGGGGACACCATCTGCCGGGTCTTGTCCAGCTCCCAGATCGCCTGCGCGGTCGCCTTGCCCGACGGCCAGGTGGCGACGATCCGCCAGGTGCCGTCGTCGCGCCGGTACGCGTCCCAGGAGATCTTTTCCGAGTCGATGCCGTGCTGCGCCAGTCGGCCGTCGACCACCTCGGCGAGCGGTGCGCCCTTTTCGGAGGTCTTCAGCCTGGTACGGCGGGCGTGCTGGGCCAGCATCGCCCGCTCCTGCAGGACCGGGCCGGCGTAGCGCAGCACCCGGTCGACCGGCACACCCGCGATGCGTGCCACGTCGTCGGCGGACTCGCCGGAGCGGATGCGTGCCTGGATGTCGCGTGGGGACAGTGACGGCTGGTCGCCGCCGGAGCCGGCGACGGCGAGCCCGACGGTGCCCACGCCAGGCTCGGAGTGCAGCGCGCCGGACACCCGCTCGTCGAGCGGGAGCGCGAGCAAGCGGCCCACCTCGTCGGCGAGCACCAAAGCCTGGCCGTCCTCGGAGAGGGCGACGAAGCGTACTGGCCGCATCGCGTTGCCTCCGTCCCGCTAAGCTGGCCTGCGCCCCAGCCAGCAACGCTAGGGGCGTCCTCGCCACACGGTACGCCGATCAAGCTGCACGTGGGGGAAGCCACGCCAACGTGTCGGTCTTTTAGAGCCGTTCGACCACGTAGTCGATGCACGCCGTCAGGGCGTCCACATCGGCCGGGTCGATGGCCGGGAAGAGCGCGACGCGGAGCTGGTTGCGGCCCAGCTTCCGGTACGGCTCGGTGTCGACGATCCCGTTGGCCCGCAGCGCCTTGGCGATGGCGGTCGCGTCGACGCCCTCGGCGAAGTCCACAGTGGCGACGACGTTGGAGCGCAGCGCCGGGTCGGTAACGAACGGCATCGCGTAGGAGGAGCGCTCGGCCCAGCCGTACACGATGCCGGCGCTCTCGGCCGTGCGCTTGCTCGCCCACGCCAGCCCGCCCTGGGCCAGCATCCAGTCGGTCTGCTCCGCGGCCAGGAAGATGGTCGCGAGCGCCGGGGTGTTGTAGGTCTGCTCCAGCCGCGAGTTGTCGATCGCGGTGACCAGGTCGAGGAACGCCGGGATGTACCGGCCGGACTCCTTGATCTCGGTCGCGCGGGCGAGCGCGGCGGGGGACATCAGGGCGATCCAGATGCCGCCGTCGGAGCCGAAGCATTTCTGCGGCGCGAAGTAGTAGACGTCGCTCTCCTGGACGTCGACGTCCAGGCCGCCCGCGCCGGAGGTGGCGTCGACCAGGAGCAGCGCGCCCTCGTCGGCGCCGGCCACCCGCTTGATCGGCACGGCCACGCCGGTGGAGGTCTCGTTCTGCGGGGTGGCGTACGCGTCGACACCTGCCTCGGCGACGAACGCGGGGGCCGAGCCCGGGTCTGCCTTGCGCACGGTCGGGTCGCCGAGGAACGGCGCCGCCTTGACCGAGGAGGCGAACTTCGCACCGAACTCGCCGAAGCTCGCGAACTGCGCCCGGTCGCGGATCAGCCCGAACGTGGCCACCTCCCAGAAGGCGGTGCTGCCGCCGTTGCCCAGGATGACCTCGTAGCCCTCGGGGAGGGAGAAGAACTCCGCGATCCCGCGGCGGAAGCGCGCGACCTGGTCCCGGACCGTCTTCTGCCGGTGCGAGGTGCCAAGGAGCGTGGTCGCCACGCCGGTCAGCGCGGACACGGCCTCCGGGCGGACCTTGGAAGGTCCGCAGCCGAACCGGCCGTCAGCGGGCTTCAGATCGTCTGGAATCCGGATGTTCGGTGCGTCAGCCACGCCGCACATCCTCGCACCTGCCCCCGCCGCGCTGGGATAGGACCCGCCCCGAGTGTTAGCAAGGGCACCTTGCTATGCAAAAAGCGATAACAAGGTGCCCTTCCTTGCATCTATCAGAGGCCGTGGGGGACGGTGTCCCAGCCCTCCACGTCGGTGGGCTTGCGGGGGCGGGACCGACGTAGTTCGCCGATGGGCGGACCAGCCGGCCGAGGCCCTTCTGCTCCAGGATGTGGGCGCTCCAGCCGCCCATCCGGGCGCAGGTGAACATCGACGTGAACATGTGCGACGGCACCTCGGCGAAGTCGAGCACGACCGCCGACCAGAACTCCACGTTCGTGGCCAGCACCCGGTCGGGCTTGCGGGTGTGCAGCTCCTCCAAGGCGGCCTTCTCCAGCGCCTCGGCCACCTCGAAGCGGGGCGCGCCCAGCTCCTTGGCCGTACGGCGGAGCACGCGGGCGCGCGGGTCCTCGGCCCGGTAGACCCGGTGGCCGAAGCCCATCAGCCGCTCGCCGCGGTCGAGTACGCCCTTGACGTACCCCTCGGCGTCGCCGCTGCGCTCGACCGCCTCGATCATGTGCAGCACCCGGGAGGGCGCACCGCCGTGCAGAGGGCCGGACAGTGCTCCTATTCCGGACGAGATGCAGGCCGCCGCGTCAGCCCCGGTGGAGGCGACGACGCGGGCGGTGAAGGTGGAGGCGTTCATGCCGTGCTCGGCGGCGGAGATGAAGTACGCGTCGACGGCCTTGACGTGCCGCGGGTCCGGCTCGCCCCGCCACCGCTTCATGAAGCGCTCGACGATGGTCGTCGCCTTGTCGATCTCCTTCTGCGGCACGGCCGGCAGGCCCAGCCCGCGGGCCGACTGCGCGACGAAGGACAGCGCGGTGACCGACACCCGGGCCAGGTCTTCGCGCGCCTGCACGTCGGAGATGTCCAGGAGCTGCTCCAGCCCCCAGTACGGCGCCAGCATCGCCACCGCGGACTGCACGTCGACGCGGATGTCGCCGGAGTGCACCGGCACGGGGAAGGGCTCGGCGGGCGGGAGCCCGGGCCCGAAGCGGCCGTCCACGAGTAGGGCCCAAACGTTGCCGAAGGAGACCTGTCCGATCAGGTCTTCGATGTCGACACCGCGATAGCGCAGGGCGCCGCCCTCTTTGTCGGGTTCGGCGATCTCGGTCTCAAAGGCGATCACGCCTTCCAGTCCCGGCTTGAAGTCGGACATTTCGCTCTCCTGGATCTGTTGTCCGCACTGACAGCGCCAGGCCACGTTGTGTGCCGCGGCAGGGTTGCGTGCCATCTTGCCTGGTGGGTAACTAACTATGCGACCCATCCTTCTTGTGGTACATGCGACATCATCCCTTTTCCGTCGGGTTAACGGCGTGCTACCGGGCAGGCGAAGATGGTCGCGTGACGGCAGACACACCCGGACCAGCGGGGATGCGGCGGGACTACGGCCAAGAGAAGGGCCTGTCCCGGATCGACCTCGCGGCGGACTGGGTCACCCAGTTCGACCGCTGGTTTGGCGACGCGGTGGACTCCGGGCTGCCCGAGCCGAACGCGATGGTCGTCGCCACCGCCGACATGGGCTCCCGGCCGAGCGCCCGCACCGTGCTGCTCAAGGCGTACGACGCGCGCGGGCTGGTCTTCTACACCAACTACGAGTCGCGCAAGGGCGTCGAGGCGCGCGCCAACCCGTACGCCAGCCTGGTCTTTCCCTGGTTTCCCATGCGCCGGCAGGTGGTGGTCTGCGGGCCGGTCGCCCCCGTGTCCCGGCTGGAGACCGAGGCGTACTTCGCCAGCCGGCCGCGCGAGTCGCAGCTCGGCGCCTGGGCCAGCCCGCAGTCCCGGGTGGTGGAGGATCGCGCCGCGCTCGACCAGGCGTTCGAGGAGGCGCAGGCGCGCTACCCCCAGAACGTGCCGGTGCCGGCGCACTGGGGCGGACTGCGTGTGACGCCCGACACGGTGGAATTCTGGCAGGGGCGCACCGGTCGGTTGCATGATCGATTGCGTTACCGGCGCACCGACAAGGGAGTGTGGATCATCGAGCGGCTTGCTCCTTGACCGATGTCAAGGCCCGTAGGTGGGCAATTGACCTTCGGCCGCTGCGCGTCACCGCCTATCGCCGCATGTGGCTCGGCAACGCGATCTCGTTCTTCGGTTTTCAGCTCACTGCTGTCGCCGTACCCGTCGAGATGTTCGACATCACCGATGACTCGTTCTGGGTGGGTCTGCTGGGCGTCGCCGGCCTCGTACCGCTGTTGATCTTCGGCCTGTGGGGCGGCGCGGTCGCGGACGCCGTCGACCGCCGGCTGCTGCTGATCGCCAGCTCGACCCTCATGTGGGCGTCGACCCTGGGCCTGCTGGTGCAGGCGCTGCTCGGCGCCGGCAGCCCGCACCTGCTGCTCGGCCTGGTCGCGGTGCAGAGCGCGGCGTTCGCGATCAGCTCACCCACCCGCCAGGCGATCATCCCGCGGCTGGTCGGTCCGGACCTCGTGCCGGCGGCCAACACGCTGGGTTTCACCACGACCAGCGGCAGCGCCGTCGTCGGCCCACTGGCCGCGGGCCTGATCTTCGCGACCTTTGGTACGGAGACCGGCCTCCCCATCGCGTACGGCGTGGACGCGCTGCTCTTCACGGTGTCGTTCTGGGCGACGGTACGGCTGCCGCCGGTCCCGCCCACCGGTGAGCACCGCTCGATGGGGCTGCGCAGCGTGGTCGACGGCATCCGGTACCTGACCACCACGCCGGTGCTCCTGCTGTCGTTCGCCATCGACCTGATCGCGATGGTGCTGGCCATGCCGCGGGCGCTGTTCCCCGAGGTGGCGCAGGAGCGGTTCGGCGGCGGTTCGGCGGTCGGCTGGCTGTACAGCGCGATCGCCCTCGGCTCGCTGCTGGGCGGGCTCACCTCCGGCTGGATCGGCCGGGTACGCCGGCAGGGCGTGGCCCTGGTCGCGGCGGTGGTCGGCTGGGGCGTTGCGGTCGGCATCGCCGGGCTCGTGCACCACCTGTGGCTGGTGGTGGCGCTACTCGCCGCCGGTGGCGCCGCCGACCTGGTCAGCGGCGTGTACCGGCAGTCGATCCTTCAGACGTACGCGCCGGACCGGCTCCAGGGCCGCTTGCAGGGCGTATTCATCACCGTCGTGGCCGGCGGCCCGCGCCTCGGCGACCTGCGCGTCGGCGCGATGGCCGGGGCCTGGGGCATCCCGATCGCCTGGGCCGGCGGCGGGTTCGCGGCGGCCGCGCTCGCGCTCGTGCTGGTACTCGCCTTCCCGGCCTTGCTCAGGTACCAAGTATCGTCCCACCATGAGTAAAGCGCTCTCCGGGACACAGTGGACGATCGCGGCCGCGGGCCACGAGGCAGTCGTGGTCGAGGTCGGCGGTGGGCTGCGGGCCTACCGCGCGGGCGGGGTCGACTACGTCGACGGGTACGGCGAAGACGAGTTGAGCGTGGGCTGCGCCGGCCAGATCCTGGCGCCCTGGCCCAACCGGATCCGCGACGGGCGCTACACCTTCGCCGGCGAGCAGCAACAGCTCTCGCTCACCGAGCCGATCCGGCACAACGCGCTCCACGGCCTGGTCAACTGGGTGCCGTGGCGCCTGGCCGAGCAGGCGCCGGACGCGGTGACGCTGGAGTGCGCGATGCCGGCCCAGCCGGGCTACCCCTGGCCGCTGCGGCTGCGCTCGCAGTGGCGCGTCGGCCCGGAGGGTCTGCGGGTCACCCACGAGGCCACCAACGTGGGCGGGCGGTCGTGCCCGTTCGGCTTCTCGGTCCACCCGTACCTGCGGCTGCCCGGGATCAAGGCGGACGACGTGGTGCTGCGCGTGCCGGCCCGCAACCGCCTCCTCGTCGACAGCCGGCTGCTGCCGATCGGGGCCGCCAAGGTGGCCGGCGGCGAGTACGACTTCACCGAGCCCCGCCGCATCGGCGCCACGGTGCTGGACACCGCGTTCGGCGACCTGGAGCGCGGCGCGGACGGCGGGTCGTCCGTTGATCTGTCCACATCGGATGGCGCGCACCGGGTGTCGGTCTGGGCGGACGACAAGTTCGGCTGGTGGCAGGTCTTCAGCAGCGACACGATGTCGGGAGACCGCTGGCGCCGTTCGCTGGCCGTGGAGCCGATGACCTGCCCGCCGGACGCGTTCCGCTCGGGCCGCGACCTGATCGTGCTGGAGCCGGACCAGACCTGGAGCGCCACCTGGGGCATCAAACCCGGTCAGGGCTAGTCATGGAGTTCAGGGACGTCGTACGGCGGCGGCGGATGGTGCGGAACTACGACCCGGACCGGCCGGTGCCGGTCGAGGTCGTGGAGCGGCTGCTCGGGCACGCCGTGCGCGCGCCGTCGGCCGGGTTCTCCCAGGGGTGGGGGTTCCTGGTGCTGGACGCCGGCGCCGACCGCGAGCTCTTCTGGAGGGCCACCACGCCCGAGGGGCAGGGCATGACCGGGTGGCTGGCGGGCATGCGCCGGGCCCCGCTGATCGTCGTGCCGCACTCGAACCGCTCGGCGTACCTGGACCGGTACGCCGAGCCGGACAAGGGCTGGACCGACCGTGACCCGGCTCGCTGGCCGGCGCCGTACTGGGACATCGACGCCGGCTTCGCCGCCCTGCTCATGCTGCTGACGGCGGTCGACGAGGGGCTCGGCGCCTGCTTCTTCGGCATCCCGCCGCAGCGCGTCCAGCCGTTCCGGGACGCGTTCGGGGTGCCGGCCGAGTTCGCGCCGATCGGGGCGGTGACCGTCGGCTACCCGGCCCCGGACCGCCGTTCACCGTCGCTCGAACGGGGGCACCGGCCGCTCGAATCGGTCGTGCACCGGGGAAGATGGACGACAAGCGTGTAGCGGATATAAATCTGTAGAGAGAGTGACATCGGGGAACAAACCGTGGTGTCGGCGCCGGTCGCTAGGCTGGCATGCGGCCGGCAACGGTGTAGCGGTGCGGCGACATGGGAGGGGAGCGTGCCGTCGTGATCTTCAAAGCGGTTCGGGACGGTCGTCCGTACCCCGAGCACGGTCTCACGCTGAAACAGTGGGCTGAGATCCCGCCACGGCCGATCCGCATCGACCAGCTCATCACCACCAAGCGTGAGCTGGCCCTCGACAAGCTCCTGGCCGAGGACTCCACCTTCTACGGCGACCTGTTCCCGCACGTCGTGCAGTGGAACGGCGGCCTCTACCTCGAAGACGGGCTGCACCGGGCGCTCCGCGCGGCCCTGCAGCAGCGCAACCAGATCCACGCACGCGTGCTGGTGCTGACCTGATGCGCGCCCTCCCGCTCGACCTGATCGACGTCGACTCGCTGCACACCGACGAGGAGCGGCAGATCCGCGCCGTCGTGCGCAAGGTGGTCGACGATCTGGTACGGCCGCACGTCGCGACCTGGTACGAGGAGGGGCGGGTGCCGGCGCGCGACCTCGCGCTGGAGTTCGGCAAGCTCGGCCTCCTCGGCATGCACCTGACCGGGTACGGCTGTGCCGGCGCCTCCGCGGTGGCGTACGGGCTGGCGTGCCTGGAGCTGGAGGCCGGCGACTCGGGCGTGCGCTCGCTGGTGTCCGTGCAGGGCTCCCTGGCCATGTACGCGATCTGGAAATTCGGCAGCCCCGAGCAGAAGTCGCGCTGGCTGCCGCCGATGGCCACCGGAGAGGCGGTGGGCTGCTTCGGGCTGACCGAGCCGGATCACGGCTCCGACCCGGCGTCGATGAAGACCCGCGCCCGCAAGGCCGGGACCGACTGGGTGCTCAGCGGCACCAAGATGTGGATCACCAACGCGCCGATCGCCGACGTGGCCGTCATCTGGGCACGCACGGATGAGAAGGTCCGCGGTTTCGTCGTACCCATGGAGTCTCCTGGTGTGACGGCGCGCGAGATCCGGCACAAGATGTCGCTGCGCGCGTCGTCGACCGGCGAGGTCGTCCTCGACGACGTGCGGCTGCCGGCGGACGCCGCGCTGCCGGCGGCCGAGGGGCTGAAGGGGCCGCTGTCGTGCCTGACCGAGGCGCGGCACGGCATCGCGTGGGGTGCGCTCGGCGCGGCCCGGGAGTGCCTGCACGCGGCGCTGGACTACGCGGTGTCGCGGGAGCAGTTCGGGCGGCCGATCGCGGGCTTCCAGCTCACTCAGGCCAAGCTCGCCGACATGGCGGTGGAGCTGCAGAAGGGCTATCTCCTGGCGCTGCACCTGGGCCGGCTGGCGGACGCCGGCAGCCTGCGGCCCGAGCAGGTGAGCGTGGGCAAGCTCAACAACGTGCGGGAGGCGCTGGCGATCGCCCGGGAGTGCCGCACGATCCTGGGCGCCAACGGGATCAGCGCCGAATACCCGATCCTGCGGCACGCCAACAACCTGGAGAGCGTCCTCACCTACGAGGGCACCTCGGAGATCCACCAGCTGGTGATCGGCCAGAAGCTGACCGGCCTGGCGGCCTTCTCCTGAAGCGCCGGTAGCATCGGGCAGTTACCTGGGAGGGGAGACCCGGCGTGCCCGAAACGACGGTTGACGCTGCGCCGAAGCCGGTGCGGAGCGTCGTGGCGGCGCCGCACCGCCGTACCCTGCCGCGCCCGCCGCTCGTGCTCGCCGCGCTCCTGGCCGGCTACCTCACCGCGCGCGTGATGATCTGGTTCAACGGCCGGGTGGCGACGTACAACGACACCCAGACGTACGCGTACCGGGGCGATCCGGCGTTCGACCACGGGCCGCTCGTCTCCTTCACCGGGCACTCGCCCCGGCTGTGGGGCACGCCGCTGCTGTACTGGTTTTTCCCGACCGACGGCGCCCGCGCGTTCGCACAGTGGACGCTCGGCACGGTGGCCTGGGCGCTGCTCGCCTGGGCGCTGTGGACCGCGCTGCGTACGCCGGTGGCGCGGGTGCTGGCCGCCGGGACGGTGCTCGTGATCGGCCTGCTGACCCCGGTGGCCAACTGGGACTTCGCCATCCTGAGCGAGTCTCCGTCGATCAACTTCGGGGTGCTCACGCTCGCGCTCCTCATCCGGTGGACCGTGTCGCGTTCCCGGCTGGCCCTCGGCGCGCTGACGTTCACGGCGTTCTGGTGGACGTTCACCCGGCCGGAGATCATGCTGTGGACCGCGGTCCTCGCCGTCGTGCTCGCGGGGTTCGCCTGGAGCCGCCGCCGGGACCGGCGGGGCTGGGTGCCGGTGCTGGCCGCCGCCGCGGTCGTCGCGGGCGGCGTCGGCTGGGCCTTCGCGATCACTCCGGTGGTGAGTACGACGTTCCAGGGCTGGAGCGCGACCGGCCTGTCCCTGGAGGAGGAGACCCTCAACTACCGGCTGCGCATCCAGGTGTTGCCGGACCCGCGCATCAAGGAGGTCTACCGCGACGACCTCGGCATGCCGCAGTGCCCCGGGGCGGAACAGGCGGCGACCGGCAAGAGCTGGGCGATCCGCCAGTTCGCGGCGGAGTACAAGGCGTGCCCGGAGCTGAAGGCGTGGGGTGAGCGCAACGCGTCCTCGTCCGGGATCCGGTTCGCGCTGGCGGCACCGGGCCTGTTCGCGAGCTATGTGGACCAGGTCGCGCCGGCGTCGCTCGGCGGCGCGCAGTACGGCAAGATGGACCGGTTTGTCCCTACCAAGGTCGACCGGTTCGCGTTCCCGGCCAAGGTCCGGCTGATCAAGCGCCTCGTCGCCGGCATCGTGCTGGCCCTCGTGGCGGCGGTCGCGGCGGTGGCCCTGCGCCGCCAGCGCCTGCTGGCGCTGGTCGGCGTGGCGGTGCTCGTGGTCAGCCTCGGCGGCCTGGTCAGCGGGCTGCTCTACTCGGCCGGCGAGTACGTCCGGTTCGGCATCCAGGAGGCCGTGTTCTTACGGGTCGGCCTGGTGATCGCGGTGATCGCCGGGATCGACGCAATGCTCAGCCGCCGATCACGACCCGGCGAACCCCCGGCCAGCGCGCCGGATCGGTGACCCGCCGGCCGTCGACCACCACCTGAACGCCCGGCAGGTCGGCGGCGCCCAGCGAGCGGTACTCGGCGTGGTCGGCCTGGACCACCACGGCGCGGACCGGCTCGCCCCGGTGCGGGGGCAGGTCGAGCGCGGCCAGCTCGTCGGCGGTGTACATCGGGTCCGAGACGTACGGGTTGGCGCCGCGCCGGCGCAGCTCGGCCACGGTCGGGAAGACGCCGGAGAACGCGGTCTCCTTCACCCCGCCCCGGTACGCGGCGCCGAGCACCAGCACGTCCACCCCGTCCAGCTCACCGATCGCGGCGGCGAGCAGGTCGACCGCGTACGTGGGCATCGCCGCGTTCGCCTCCCGGGCGGCCCGTACGACGGTGGCGGCCGGGTCGTTCCACAGGTACATGCGCGGGTACACCGGGATGCAGTGCCCGCCGACCGCGATGCCCGGCTGGTGGATATGGCTGTACGGCTGGGTGTTGCACGCCTCGATGACCTTGGTGATGTCGACGCCGACGGTGTCGGCGAACCGGGCGAACTGGTTGGCCAGCCCGATGTTGGTGTCCCGGTACGTGGTCTCGGCGAGCTTGGCCAGCTCGGACGCCTCCGCCGAGCCGAGGTCCCACACGCCGTTGCGCCGGGGCAGGTCGGGCCGCTCGTCGAAGTCCAGCACGGCCTCGTAGAACGCGACGCCGCGCCGGGCGGACGCCTCGTCGACGCCGCCGACCAGCTTCGGGTAGCGGCGCAGGTCGGCGAAGACGCGGCCGGTCAGCACCCGCTCGGGGCTGAACACGAGGAAGAAGTCGGTGCCGGCGGTCAGCCCGGAGCCCTGCTCCAGCATCGGCGCCCAGCGGGTGCGGGTGGTGCCGACCGGCAGCGTGGTCTCGTAGCTGACCAGCGTGCCGGGGCGCAGGCCGGCGGCGATGGCCCGGGTCGCGTCGTCCATCCAGCCGAAGTCCGGCACGCCCTCGCCGTCGACGAACAGCGGCACCACGACGACCACCGTGTCGGACTCGGCGACCGCGGCCGTGGTGTCGGTGGTCGCGGTCAGCAGGCCCGCGGCGACGGCCTCCTTGAGCTTGACGTCCAGGTCCGCCTCGCCGGGAAACGGGACCGTGCCGTCGTTGACCAGCTGGACGACCCGTTCCGACACGTCGGCACCCACCACGTGGTGGCCCTTGCCGGCGAACTGGACGGCCAGCGGCAGCCCGATCTTTCCGAGCGCGACGACACAGACCTTCATGCTTGCTTCCCTCTTCTGGCGAACTTGCGATACACGAAGCCGGCCACCTTGCGCGCGGTGATCGGCTGTATCGCGATCACGAGCCGGCCCTTGTGGTCTTTCACAGGACTGAAAAGGTACAGGTGGGTCCCGAACCGGCGGACCAGCCGCCCGGCCGCGGGGCCTTGGGCGCCTGCAACGGGGCGCGGTAGGCCCCGCCGAACGCCTCCACCTCCACCATGATCGGCACGATCGTCTTGGCGGTCGGGCTCTCCGCCACCAGGTGGCCGAGGGGGAGCCGGGCCTCGATCCGGATGCCGTCGTCGGACCGGCCGGGCACCACCGCGACGCCCGCTGAGTCGCCGGCGGCGAGGCGGACCTGTGGGGCGGCGAGCGGGACCGGCGCCGAGTCGGTGCCGCGGGCCTGGACGGCCAGCGCGGGCGCGCCGTCGCCGTCCGGGGCCCAGACGACGGAGACGGCGTCGAACGCCGCCTGCTGCTTCGCCACCGACTCGCTGACGTCGAACCAGCTGTTGGGCAGGTCGAGCCGAGCGTCCTGGAACCCGGGGTAGCGCGCGTAGCAGCGGTCGGCCGTCACGACCACCGGCACGTCGCCGTCTTCGACGTCGCAGCGGATGGCCGCCAGCAGGTCGTCCAGCTCGCCGCGCTGGGCCAGGGACAGCCGCACCCGCTTCTTGATGTCCAGCCGGTGCCGGATGTCGTCGGTCAGGTACTGGTCGGCGAGCGCGCGGATGCCGGCGTGCAGCCGCTCCTGCACATCCCGGTCGAGGGTGAGGAAGTCGTCCATGACGAGCTTGCCCACCTCCCACGTGAAGTGCCGGACCAGCACGGCGTCCCGGTCCTTGCCCGGGGCGATCCGGCCGGCGACGAAGTGCATGATGACTTCGGCCGCGGCCAGGTGCCGCTCGTGCGAGTTGCCGAACGTGATGTTGCTGGCGTCGGTGCGACGTACGGCGTAGTAGAAGGTGTAGTCGGCCAGCACCGAGATCCGGGCCGCCTGCAGGCACGCCTCGAACGTGAACGGCTGGTCGCTGGCGACCGGTAGCTCCTCGTCGAAGCGCAGCCCGTGCTGCTCGATCAGCTCCCGCCGGAAGAGCTTGGTGTTGGACAGCGCCCACGGCAGCGGCGAGTCGAAGAGCCCGATGTCGGTCGCGCTCCGGGCGTAGACGGCCGGGTTGACGTACCGGCCGTTGACGCCGACCAGCTTGCCGAGCACGATGTCCGAGCCGTGCCGGTCGGCCGCCCGCACGAGCCGCTCCAGGGCCTCCCGGCCCAGGTAGTCGTCGGCGCCGACGAAGAAGACGTAGCGGCCGGTGGCGCGCTCCAGCGCGCGGTTGCTGGGCGCCGCCGGGCCGCCGGAGTTGGCCTGGTGGACGACCGTGAACGTCTTCGGGTATCGCCGGGCGAAGCGGTCGAGCTCTTCGGCGCTGCCGTCGGTGGAGCCGTCGTCGACCGCGATGACTTCGATCCGGTCGCGGCCAATGGTCTGTTTGGCCAGCGAATCCAGGCACCGGGTCAGATACGGCATCGTGTTGTAGACCGCCAAAATCACGGTGACGTCCGGTGTGGCGGTACGCCGCGGGCTGCGCTGGCGTACCGGGCTGAGCTGCCCTGTGCCAACGTCTCCGATCTCCATGACTCAGCTCGCAGTCTGCCGGGGGTGGCTCTTTTAGAGCCTTGTGAGTGTACGGCAGAGCGGGTCATGTGTGACGCCCACGTTTCCGTCCGTTCACTCCGGTGGCCCGCTGTCCTCCGCGATGAAGTATGCCGGCCGGCCCTGTAGCGCCGTGTATATGCGCGCCACGTATTCGCCGAGTAGGCCGAGGCAGAGCAGTTGAATTGCGCCGAGGAAGAGCACGGCGACGTAGAGCGAGGCCCATCCGGGCGTTGTCGAGCTGACGAGGTACGCGCCGAATGCGACGACGACGAGGACCGCGCTGGTCACCACGCCCAGCAGGCCCAGCCAGGTCGCGATCCGCAGCGGCGCGGCGGAGAAGCTGGTGATGCTGTCGGCCGCGAGCCGGACCATCCTGGACAGCGGGTACTTCGTCTCGCCCGCCGCGCGTTCCGCGCGCAGGTAGGTCACCTCGCCGCTGGGAAAACCGAGCCAGGGTACGACGATGCGCAGCACCGGCGCCCGCTCGGGCAGCTCGCGCAACGCCTCGACGGTGGCCCTGCTGAGCAGCCGGAAGTCGCCCGCCTGCGCGGGCACCTGCCGCCCGGCCAGCCGGCGCATCAGCCGGTAGTACATGCCGGCGGTCACCCGCTTGAACGCCGTGTCGGTGGTGCGGTCGACCCGTACGCCGTAGACCACGTCGAGCGCGTCCGCGCGGGCCTTTTGCAGCATCTCCGGGATCAGCTCCGGCGGATCCTGCAGGTCGGCGTCGATGCTGACGACGTAGTCGCCGGAGGCGCGCATCAGGCCGGCGAGCAGGGCGGCCTGGTGGCCGCTGTTGCGCTGCAGCCGGATTATGCGCAATTGGTCCCAACTTGTACGCATCTTGGCCAGCGTGTCGGCGGTCCCGTCCGCGCTGCCGTCGTCGACGGCGACCACCTCGTACGGCTCGTTGAGGCCGTCGAGCACGTCCCGGAGCCGCTCCGCCAGGATCGGCAGGACCGATTCCTCGTTGTACATCGGGATCACCACGGACAGGGGCGGGCGTCCGTCACGCATGCTGCGCGTACCTCCGTAACCAGGCCGTTGCCTCACGAATCCACGATCGTAACCGCCGTGCAACCCTAGTGCAGCGCCACACATGGCGTATCCGTAGGATGAACGCCCGTGTCCGCCCCGGCCGCAGCCCAAGACAGTCAGACGGAGCAGCCGGTCGTTGCCGCCAAAACCCATTGGCGAGAACGACTGCCCGCCGCCACCCCGGCCCTGCTCGCGTACGCGTTGGTGCGGATTGTCGGACTTCTTGTGTTGTGGGCATTCGCGCACGGAGCCGGTGTCGATTTCTGGGGTCTGCTGAACTCCCGCTTCGACTCGGTCTGGTATCAGCAGATCGCCGAGCATGGCTACGACGCCGCGATCCCGCTCAAGCCGAACGGCGCGTTCCGGCCGACCAACCTGGCCTTCTTCCCGCTCTACCCGGGGCTGCTCGCCGCGCTGACCGCCGTGACGCCGCTCTCGGCGCCGGTCGCCGGCCTGGTCGTGTCGTGGATCGCCGGGATCGCCGCGGCGTGGGGCATCTACGCGGTCGGCAAGGAGGTCCGGTCGCACTCGGTCGGCGTCATGCTGGCCGTGCTGTGGGGCCTGTTTCCGCACGCCGTCGTGGAGAACATGGCCTACAGCGAGACGACCTTCATCGCGCTCGTGGCCTGGTCGCTGTACGCCCTGCTGCGCCGGCGCTGGCTGACCGCGGGCCTGTTGTGTGCCTTCGCGGGGCTGGCCCGCCCCACCGCGAACGCCATCATCGCCGCCGTGGGGCTGGCCGCGCTGGTGGCCATTTTCCGGCGCCAGGACGGTTGGCGGCCGTGGGTGGCGATCGCGCTCGCGCCGCTGGGCTATCTCGGCTACCTCGGCTATGTCGCGCACCGGCTCGGCCGCCTGGACGGCTACTTCTATCTCCAGCGCGAGGCGTGGAACATCCGCTTCGACGGTGGGGTGCACACCGCGACGTCCTTCGGCCGCGTGCTCACCGAAGAGTCGCCATTCCAGTTCTACACATCGACATTTCTCATCGTGCTCGCGATCGCCCTGATCGCCCTGTCGATCTGGGACCGCTACCCGCTGCCCGTCCTCGTCTATTCCGTCGTCGCGGTGCTCTTCGTGCTCGGCGCCGCCGGGGCGTACTACGGGAAGGGGCGCTACTTCATCCCGGTGTTCACGATGCTGCTCCCGATAGCGATCGGACTCGCCGGCGCGCGTACGCGTACCCGGATTGTGGTATTGATCTTTTTGACTCTGGCGTCCGCCTGGTTCGGCGCCTACGTGACCTTGGACTGGCCGGTATCGCCGTAGCGCGTGGGTATGCTGGCTGCGCGCTCATCAGCAATGGAGGACTCCCTAGTGAAGGTCGTCAGCATCGTCGGGGCCCGCCCTCAGTTGGTCAAGCTTGCCCCGATCGCGGCGGCATTCGCCGCCAGCGACGTCCGGCACATGATCATCCACACCGGGCAGCACTACGACGCCGACCTGTCCGATGTGTTCTTCGACGGGCTGGGGATCCCGGACCCGGACGTCCACCTGGGCATCGGGTCGGGCAGCCACGGCGTGCAGACCGGCCGGACGCTCGCCGCGCTGGACCCGGTGCTGGAGGCCGAGCACCCCGACTGGGTGCTCGTCTACGGTGACACGAACTCGACACTCGCC